>CACITU010000004.1 GCA_902589725.1 uncultured Pelagibacteraceae bacterium | reverse complement strand
TATTTCTATTGCTTTGTTTGCTAATTCATCAATTGTAGAGAAAAAAAAAAGCAACTACTTATCTTATAGATCTAAGGTATGGCAAAGCACTTCAAGAGGTGGATTGCCTAAATTATTTTTTGAAAATATGAATTTTGAAAAATATGCTGATTTTGTAATTAATTTTCCAATATTATTTATACAACATAAAGATCAATATATTTCAGGTAGGAAATATATTTTTAAAGATTTTATGGATAAAAAAATCAAAGAAATTGGAAACAAACTTCCAACTGAAACAGACTTAACAACTCACTTAAGTACAATATTTACTGAAAACAGAGTTAAAAAATATATTGAATTGAGATCTATGGATACCTGTGGCTGGGATTGTTTGTGTGCGGGACCAGCTTTCAATATTGGTATGCTTTATGGAAATTTAGATGAAGTTCATGAACTAGTTTCAAAGTGGGATAATGATAAAATAATTAACGCTTATTTAGAGGCACCACAAAAGGGTTTCAATACTCAATTAATGGGGAAAGATCTTCTTTATTGGTCATCTTTACTTTTAAATCTTTCAAAAAAAGGTTTAGAGAACAGAGATGTTTTGAGCAAAAAAGGTAATAACGAAACTATATTTCTAAATCATCTCCAAAAAGTAATTGATAATAAGACAACAAACGCAGATCATATGATTAGTAAATTTTCAAAAAATGAAAATTTAAACGAATTATATGATAAATAAAATTGTTGCTATTCAAGGAAATCATCCTTCTAAACTAAATCCTTTAACGGATACAAGTGTATTTTTAGCAAACGAAATTCAGAAAAAAAAATATAAAATTTTCTATTACGATCCAAAAGATTTATCAGTTGTTAATTCAAAAGTTATAGCTAAGGGTTTTTTCATTAAATTTAATTATAAACAAAAAAAATTCTATAAAATCTTAAAAAAACAAAATCTATATTTAACAAAATGTAAATTTATTCTTATACGTCAAGATCCACCTTTTAATCTCGAGTATATTTCTACAACATATATTTTAGATACAATTCGTACTAAAGTTAAAATAATTAATCACCCTACCTCTATTAGAAATATTTCTGAAAAATTGTATTCATCCAAATATCAAAAATACATGCCACCTACTATTTTTACCCAAAATATGGATGAAATAAAAAAATTTTTCAAAAAAAATAAAAAAGTCATTTTAAAGCCCATCCATAGTTTCAGTGGAAATAATATTCATTTACTAACTAAGTTTAATTCAAAATTTATTTATAAATTTATAAAAAAACATGATCATATAATGTGCCAAAAGTTTCTACCTAAAGTAAGTAAAGGGGATAAAAGAGTATTTATTATTAATGGGAGAGTATGTGGTGCAATTTCAAGAGTGCCAAAAAAAGGTTCAATTTTGAGCAATATGAGTAAAGGAGCAAAACCAATTAATATCAAATTAACAAGTAAAGAAATTAAAATTTCAAAAATAATCGCAAAAGATTTAAAAAAAGAAAATATTTTTTTTGCAGGAATTGATTTTATTGATCAAAAACTTAATGGAGATATTAATGTTACATCTCCAACAGGACTTAAAACACTCTTAGAACTATCAGGAAAAAATTTAGCTAAAACTTTTTGGAAAGAACTTAAAGCGTGAATAATCTAACTAATCAACAAAAAGGCTCTTTAATGGCGTTTGTTGCTATTATGTTTATAACGCCAGACTCTTTGCTAATTAGATTATCAAATATTGAAACTTGGGGAATGCTTTTTTATAGGGGTGCAATTCCGTTTGTTGTTGTTCTTTTTGGTCTTATTTTATTTTATAAAAATAAATTTTTTACAGCTTTGTTTAAAATTGGTTATCCTGGTATTTTTTATGTAATTAGTTTTTCTATTTGTAATATTACTTTTATTATTTCAATACAAAATACTAATGTAGCAAATACTTTGTTAATGGTGGCACTTGCTCCAATGCTCTCAGCTATATTGGGAGCTATTTTCCTAAAAGAAAAACCAGATAATAAAACTTGGATTGCAATAATAATTACCTTTATTGCTTGTGTTTATATTTTTTACGATTCTTTAAGTCTTGGTAATTTTTATGGAGACATGTTTGGTTTAATCACTTCCTTTGGATTAGCTTGTAACGCAAACATTGCAAGATACGCAAAATCTACTGATTTAGTACCTTCAGCTGTTATTGGTAAATTGTGTGTTGCAGTATTTGCATTTTTCTTTGTTAAAGATTTCTCTTTAATAGGAAATGACCTATTTTATATCCCTTTAATGTGCGTGATGTGCGTAGCTATACCATTTGTTTTAGTGACTATAGCACCCAGATTTATTACAGCAGCAGAAGTTAATCTATTTTTCCTTCTGGAGACAATTCTTGGACCACTATGGGTTTGGATGGTAATCAAAGAACAACCCTCTCCTGAAACAATCTATGGGGGCATAGTTATTATTATCACTATAGCCATTCACTCTTTGCTGGCCATAAAAAAAACACAAACCAAAACTACTTAGCCAGCAATTATTAAAATTTTAAAAATTAAAATGCAGAAAGAAGTAAAAAAATCTTGGGCTCTATTTATTGGGATAGGAGTAATGATGATTGCTCATGGATTGCAAATGCAAATTATGGGTATTCGATCAGTACTTGAGGATTTTAGTGTTTTTACAACTGGTGTTTTTATGTCTGGATATTATGTTGGCTACTTTATAGGCTCGAAAACTACTCCTAATTTTGTTTCAAAAGTTGGTCACATAAGAGTATTTGCTGCATTCGCTTCACTTGCATCTTTAAGTGCTTTAGTTGCAGTTGTTTATGTAAATCCACTAATGTGGACGATTAGTAGATTTATAACAGGTATAAGCTTAGTTAGTTGTTATGTGGTTACTGAGAGCTGGTTAAACGACAGAGCAACTAATAAAAATAGAGGGCAACTATTGTCTGCTTATATGATGGTAATTTATTTTGGTTTAGCTCTAGGTATGCTTCTACTTAATATAAGTAAACCTGAAGCTTATGAACCCTTTATTTTAGTTTCTATTTTACTTTCCGTTGCTCTAGTTCCTATTTTATTAACAAAAAGATCCGCTCCTAAATTTAAAAAAATTGAAACAATAAGTATTCTGGAACTTTATAAAATCTCACCTCTTGGTTCTTTAAGCTCCTTCTTTACAGGAATAATTCATGCAGCTTTCTTTTCTTTAATTTCTGTTTATGCAACGATCGCAAAATTTACTTTATTTGAAACATCTATACTTTTGTTTGTTGCAACAATTGCTGGAGTTTTGGGTCAAGGTCCAATTGGTTATTTTTCAGATATTTTTGATAGAAGAAGAGTAATAGTTATAACAACATTTGGTAGTTCACTTTTAGCACTTATTGCAATTTTAACTTCAAATGATCCAATACAAAATATTTATTATATGGATGAATTTGCTTTTAGAAAAATAATTTTTTTTATATCCGTCGGACTTTATACAAGTTTATGTCTACCTTTGTTCTCACTTAATCTTGCCCATACAAATGACTTTGTTCCAAAATCTAAATTTGTTGCTGCAGGTGGTGGATTACAATTAATTTTTGGTGTAGGGGCTATTAGTGGTCCTATTTTGTGTGCAATTTTCATGGAATGGTTTGGATTAAATGGTTTTTTTGTATTTTTGATTATGGCACATTCAATAATTGGTGTATTTGGTTTGTATAGAATGAAGATTAGAAGCACTGTTGAAAATCCAGACTCAACATTCACACCAGTTCCAGCAACGATTACACCAGCTGGATTGGAGCTAGATCCTGATGCGCCTGCAACACTTGATGAAACTTCAGTTAATGAAACTGCAAAAACTTAGATATTAATTACCTCTATTTTATCACCAATATTAATCTTAGAAGAAGAGAGAATTTGACATCTCAGTCCACCCTTCCTCATAAACTCTTTAAGTATATTTTTTTGATCAAGCATTTCAGTTAAATGTCTACATGGACGGCATAATTCAATCGCCTCTAATTCTACATTTCCAACTTTAAGTTTTTTTCCAATTAAATCATTTAATTTAATGCCTTTTGTAACTACATTTCTTCTGAAATCTATATAAGGAATATTAAGGCCAAATTTAATATTATAGTCATCTATATTCTCAGACTCTATTAATGACAATTGATTGTAGGGATCATTAGACTCATGAAAATGACGATCTCCTACTATTCCTTTATTTGCTAAAACTTCAATTGAATTTACTTCTAAGATAGATTGATTATTGTTGGCAGCAATTCCTAATTTAAATACTTCGGCCATAAATTATTGAAGAAAAGGTTGTGCTCATATAATCTTTCAAAATAATATGACTTATCTAACATCAAATCAACTTAAACTGTATGAAGATCAAGGGTATATATCCCCTATTGAAGTTTTGTCGAATGGTGAAGCATTAGAGGCAAGAAAAGAAATAGAATTCATTGAAAAAAAAATGCCGAATGAGATAGATAATGCAGGAAGATACAATGTTCATTTAATTTCACCAAAACTTGATTCGATTGTACATAATTCAAAAATTTTAGATGCAGTAGAAAGTATTATTGGAAAAAATATCTTAGTTTGCAGCACTACTTTATTTATTAAAAACCCTAAAGAGCAAGGTTTTGTAAGCTATCATCAAGATGCAAAGTATATAGGATTAGAACCACACAATTGGGTTACTGCATGGGTAGCTTTAACAGACTCAAATGAAAATAATGGGTGTATGAAAATGTGGCCTAAATCACATTTAAATATTAAAGATCACAATGAGAAATTTAATGAAGGGAATTTACTTACTAGAGGTCAAACAGTAGAAAATGTGCCTGAAGATAAAGTTAAATTTATAGAACTAAAAGCTGGTCAGATGTCTTTGCATCATCCAAGAATAGTACATGGATCAGGAATAAATAAAAGTGATGATAGAAGAATAGGATTTGTTATCCAAAGTTATATAGGCACAAATGTAAAACAAACCCTTGGTAAAAATAGTGTTCAAGTTGCAAGAGGAGAGGATAAATATCATTATCATGAGGTTATACATAGAACTAATACTTTAATGAGTGAAGAATGTATTTTACTTAGAAAAAAAGAAAATAATCTCTTGCAAGAAATTTTTTATAAAGGTTCAAAACAAAAAGGTTCTTATTAATTGATGAAAAAAACGCTCAACCTTGGGGTAATTGGAATAGATCATGGACATATTTTTGATATGTTAGATGAAATGATTAAAGAAGGTTGTAGTTGTAATTGTTTTTGGACAGAAGGAGATCCTTTAACTCTTCAAGAATTCAATAAAAAATACCCAAATATTAAGAGAAAAGAAAATAAAGAGGAAATATTAAATGACTTATCTATTGATATGATTTTAATCTCTTCGATCCCTGTAGATAGAGCTGGTCATTCAATAGATGCTTTAAAAGCTGGTAAAGATGTTATGGTTGATAAACCCGGCTGTACTACCTTAGATCAATTAAATAATTTGAAAAACACTGTTAAAGACACCGGAAAGATCTGGTCAGTAAATTTTTCTGAAAGATTTCACGTTGCTGCAGTTGCTAAAGCTGAAGAATTAGTAAATGAAGGCAAAATAGGAAAAATAAAACAAACTATTGGCACAGGCCCACATAGACAAGGAAACTATGAGAGACCTGATTGGTTTTATAATCGTCAAAGTTATGGAGGAATTATCACCGATATTGGTTCTCACCAAATTCATCAATTTTTAGTTTTTACTAATTCAAATCAGGCAATAATCAACCATGCTTTAGTAGAAAATACTACAAAGAAAGAAATGCCTGGTTTTCAAGATTTTGGTGAAGTGAACCTAACTGGTAATGGTGGGCATGGTTATGTTCGTTTGGATTGGTTTACTCCAGATGCCCTTCCAACTTGGGGGGATGGAAGATTATTAATACTTGGAGACAAGGGTTTTATTGAAATAAGAAAATATACAGATTTAGCAAAATCAGAAAAAGGCGATCATTTATTTATAGCAAACAATGATGAGGTGAAACATATTGATTGTTCCAATGTTAAGCTGCCCTACTTTGATAATTTAATTTATGATGTTTTAAATAGAACAGAAACTGCATGTCCTCAGGAACTAACATTTCTTTCAATGGAACTTGCTATTAAAGCTCAAGAGCAAGCTGAAAAAAAATGAAAAAATATCAAGTAGCAATAATTGGGACAAATATAGGAGCAAAACATTTTGAAGACTTTCAAAAAGTATCTGATAGATTTAATGTTCACACTTTGTGTGGTTTAACTAGGAGAGCTATTGATAAAATATTAAAGTCAAATACAGAAACAAAAATTTCTCTTAATTTTGAGGATGTTTTAAAAGTTAAAGAAATTGATATAATTGATATTTGTCTTCCACCTCACTTACATTTTTCTTCTTGTAAAAAAGCTTTGGAGGCTGGAAAACATGTAATTTGCGAAAAACCTTTAGTATCAAGTCTTAAAGAAGTGGATGAACTTGAAAGAATCAGCAAAGAAACTGGCAAGATTATTTTTCCAGTATTTCAATATCGATATGGTTTAGGATTTTCAAAGTTAAAAGCATTAATCAAATCTGGTTTGGCAGGAAAACCTTTGGTTGCATCTTTAGAAACTCACTGGAATAGAGGAAAAGATTATTATTCAAAACCTTGGAGAGGAACCTGGAAAGGTGAACAAGGTGGGGCAATTTTAAGTCACTCTATACATATTCATGATTTAGTTAGTATGATCCTAGGTCCTGTTTCAAATGTTTTTGCAAAATTAAAAACTAGAGTAAATGATATTGAGGTTGAGGATTGTGCTGCTCTATCAATTGAAATGGAAACTGGAGCTCTTGTTACAAGTTCAATTACATTGGGTGCTGCAAACGATACTAGTAGACTTCGATTTTGTTTTGAGGGATTAACTGCTGAGTCTGCTGCTTCTCCTGAAAAACCTTATAATCCAGCAGATGATGAGTGGACTTTTTTACCAAGAACACCAATAACACAAAGTCAAATTGAATATGTGTTATCTAAAGTAAAACAAAGTAAATCTTGGTACGCTGGAATGTTTGAAGAAATATCAAATAAACTTAACAGTTTGCCTAGTGAAGAGGTAACCTTAGCAGATGCTAGAAATTCTTTAGAATTTGTTACTGCTGTCTATGCTTCGTCTAGACAAAATAAAGTTATTGAAATTCCAATAAATAAAAAAAATAAACTTTATAATTCATGGCTTCCTTGTTAAATGAATTAATTTCTAAATGTTTTAAATATACTTACAGATATAAAATAAATATTTGAAACAACCCATAAAAACATTAAGAAAACCTCGTATACTGTATTTATGTTCAAATCTTTTATTAAGATTAGCAAAATTGAAGTAATGAACCAAAATACTGCAAAAATAATTGATAAACTTTTAAATTTTTTAACTCTTAATGGATGAATACATTTTAAAGGAGAAAATTTAAGTAATATTAACAAAATTAAAAATATTAAATTAAAATTTTGGCTAGTGCCAAAGATATAAAAGTAAAGTACGATTACATTCCAAATAGCAGGAAAACCATTATAATAATTATCATTTGTTAAGATATTCAAGTTCACATAAGAATAAATAGAAATAAAAATTAAAATTACAGGAATTAATAAAATAAACTGGTCTGGTACATACCTAAACCAATAAATCATTACTGATGGTATTATAACATAGTTAAAAAAATCAATTATACTATCGAGCATTTTACCATCGATATGTGGTAGATTTTTTTTCACATTAAATTTTCTAGCTAAAGTTCCATCAACACTGTCTATCAAAAATGCAAAACCGAGCCAAAGAAAAGCCTCTTTTTGGTTGTTATTCATAACAGCAACTAAAGCAAAGAAACCAGTAACAATTCCAAATCCAGTCAACAAATGAACAAGAATACTTAGAAATCTATCTTGTTTAAAAAGTTCATTCATTTTAATATTTTTTTCTTTACTCATTTTTTTCTAAATTTATCTTGCTAATTTTATAAAAATATCTCCCATGCCACTTTGCAACTCTTCATCAGGCTTATTATTTCTAAATTCACAAAACAAACCTGTAACCTGATGATTATCTATTTTGACAATTTCAGATTTTTCGCAAAATTTAGCTTTATGGAATAAGCCAATAACTAGCCTATTATTTAGTTCTATAACTTGATCATTTGATAAACTTTCACCATCACAAAAGTAATTTCTATTAACTTGTTTTGGAAAATTTTTTTTACCACATGGATTTTTAATGGTTAAAACATAAAACTCTTTTTCAATATCTTTAAATTTATATTTCATTTTTTCCACTTTTGAATATTTCATTACATCACAAGAACATGGAATACAGCATCTGTAGTAATCCCCACAAATTTTTTTATTTGTGTTGACTTCTTGTAAATATACTTTTTCAGGTTCGGCGTTAGGATCAATTAAAGAACCAGATACAGCACAATAAAGTTTATTAAACTCTACAAATTCCTGATAAGTAATATCTTTATTTAATATATGTTTAAAAAATTTTGGACCAGCAGCGTTTCTATTTCTATCTGGAAATATTTTACTCCACTCATTTACTAATTCTTGATAATAATTTCTTTCTTGTGCTTCTAAACTTGAGTTATAAGACAAAACTAAAAATGTAGTAAATATTATTAATAAAAATTTTTTCATAAAAAGATTAATTATTTTGTTTAATTTCCAATGTTTTATTTAAATTATTAATTTCAAAAATATCTTCTTTTCCATTTGTCCAAGTTACTAAAATTTTAATATTTCTCTCATTTTTACGAATTCCATAATGTGCCACTGGCTCCATTTGACACAAGTAACCCGAACCTGCATCTATTGTTTTAGAATGAGTTCTTAAATTTGAAATAAGTGTAACTGTGGCACCCCTTGCTGGAGCTCCATAAATATTAATTGGTTTAATTCTTAAATAATCATTATTTTTTGAATTTGCCTTGTATAAAGTTAAGGGTTGATAACCAGATTCTCCATGAGATATTAAAAGCTCAAGTATTCCATCACCATCTATATCAGCTACTGCTGCCCCTGTACCTAAACCATTAGTTTCTAAAGCATTTCCAATATTTATGTCTTTGAACTCACCATTATCTAAAATTTTAAATAATTTATTTGGCTCACCAATGTTATTCATGAACACTTCATCATAACCATCGTTGTCAAAATCTGCTGAGATTACTGTTCTAATTCTTGACGGACTGCTAAAAGTTTTGTCAGCTATGTCTACAAATTTATCATCTTTCAAAACAAATGCTCGATGAGGCCCTTCCCAATTAGAAGTTAATATATCTAATCTTCCTCTATAATAAATATCGCTTAAAGCAGTCCCGCGGCCGTTTTGAAAGATATCATCAACAGCATAGTCTTTTGCAAGTTCAACAAAATTTCCATTATTATTATAATATAAAAAATTCTCCCCTCTTTCATTTGCAGCAAAAATATCTGATCTCCCAGATAAAATATTACCTGAAATAACTGCTCTGCCTCCAGTAATTTTGTCAATACCTAGTTTCGAAGCTTTGTCTAATATTTCATTTCCATCTTTTTCATAAAATCTTGTCGGACCTCCATAATTTGCAACGTATATTCCATAAGCTCCGTTTCCATTTCTATCTACACATACAACTGACCTACCTGCTGTAAGATTTAAATTTTTCTGGTTTATTTCTAATTCAAATAAATCAAAAAATTTATTTCCATCAAAATCTAATAATCTGTCTGAATATCTTTTGTTTCCACTATAAGTATCTGTATTTAAAAAATATATTTCTTCATAACCATCCTGATCAATATCACACGATGCTACTCCTATAGTTTTACGATTTGTGTCTATAAATATACTTTGGTCAATTGAATTATACAAAATACCTTTTTTATAGGATAAGGCTAAATTTTTAAATCCAAATCCAGTTACAATAAATTCAAAATTTCCATCATTGTTTACATCTGAAACAGACACGCCATAACTTAATCTAGGTTGATTTTCTAATATTTGATAAGTTATATCTTCAAAAAAATCGTCTGACTTTGAATAATTAAAAATATTCAAAAATATTAATAAAAATGTAAATAATTTTTTCATTTAATTTCCACTAGACTAAAAATTTAAAATTAAAACTGTTAATATTGGCATAGTTAATTTAGTGTAATTTCAATAGTAAATTTAAAAAATTTATCAAATATGAGTGATCTCAACAAAGCACCAAACGATTTTTTTAATAATTGGAATAAAATTAATTCTATGTCATATAGAAACGTCATTGAGCTTCTTGTAAAAAGAAGTAGTGAAAAAAAAATACTAGCTTTAATTCAATTTGAATTAGATCAATTTTCAGAAAATGTTCAAAAAGATTTAATTATTTCTGAAACAAGTTCTTTCTATCAAGAAATATCTAATCTTTTCAGGGACTCTAACTGGTGGTCAACTGCTACAGTAACAGATGCCTGTAAATATTATTTAAACTGTGCAAGAAATAATATTTCTTATTTTGAAAACTATTCAGAGGCAGACGGTAATTTATCCCAGATTGAAAAAAATGAGGTATTTGCTTTGTATCAATTATGTACTTTATTTGTTTCTTGGAATGCTACTAAAGAAAAAAAGATCAGAGAAATTATAGATATTAGAAAAAGTTTATTTTTTAGATAAGATTTATTAGTATGAACAAAGAAAACGCAAGCAAACTCTGGAAAATTATTCAGGAAGCTGGCGATTATTTGGGGTGCTAGAGGTACACACTACTTCACACTAGCTCACACTACATCACACTAGTTATGTGGATAATTAAAATTTGATTGAAATTAATTCGCATAAAGACTCATCAATTTAAGCTACATACTAGATATACGACTAGATATATTTGAGATAAATCAAACAATTATTTTTTATTTTTTATCTTGAAGCCATTATCTTCAAGTATTTTGACTAAATTTTTTAGACGGTCTTCTCTTGATGTATTTTGATCTCCAATTTTTTCAAAAAATATAGGTTTTTGTCCTTTTTTTTCTTTTGATTTAAAAAAGTTTTTAATTGATTGTATTTTTATTTTCATTTTTCTCCTTTAGCGTTTTTTTTATAGTCCTAGCAAGTAAAGCTTTTTCTAAATCAGGACTTTTTTTTAATTTACTTTTTCACTATGTAAAAGTGTCATAAATTTATTAAATTCATTTGAGTAAAATTTATTAGCCACTGCCATGGTTTCCTTAATATCTGATTTGTTTATAGCTGCTAATGTTTCATAAGTTTCAGGTTTTTGTGCACAATTCATAGAAACCATCTTTTCAGCAAATGCATGTGCAAGAATGTCATTAAAAAACATTTTCCACTGTGGTGTTTTAAAATTCGGAAATTTACCATTTATTGGCTCTTTAGATCCCAAATAGTGTCGTACAAGTGAATGATCCGTTGTAATCTCTAGGATATTTTCTTTTTTAGGGCTCCACGCAGCTCTTATATTTTTTCCTAAAAAATGAGTCACATATACTGGCTTATATTCAGTTCCCTGCTCCTCTTTATCTTTTCTTACAGTTACGTTTGTTGAGGCTGTATACGGATCATGACTGACAGAAATTGTAGAGGAATCTTGTAATTTAATTCCTCTAATTTTTATTTCTCCCCTAAGGTAATTAGTTCCATCAACATGTTTTAAATTTACTGTACTTGGTGCGCTAATTGCTTTTTGGTTTGAATTAGAGACATTTAATTTTATATTTTTTTCGTCAATAAAATCTGGATATTTTGCATATAAGATTATTCTTTTATTCGAATTTTCTTTTACAAAATAATTTTCTCTCTCGAATTCAATTGGTTTTTTAAATTCCCGATTCTTTTCAATATACACACTTACTTGCAATTGAGTTTTTAAGTTATTCTTATACATTATGTTTAAGTCAAAATAATCACACTCTTTAATTCCTTCAATTTCAAAAGTAGCGAAACATTGTTCTTCTCTTAAAGGATTTACTTTAAATTTTGATTTTAAGTTTTTTGGTTGGATAAATGATTTATATTTATCAGGGAATTTTATCTCTACTTCGTCCTTTAAATCAACTTCACTCAAATTTGTGTATACTCTAAATGAAGAAACGTCTCCTTCTTTTATTTTAAGAGCTCTAGGAAATACAAGCCATTTTCCAAAGGGTAATTTTTTTCCATTTAAATTTTCATAATTCTTGAGTTCTTGATGCAAAATATCAAATTTTTTCTTTTGTTGCTCTAGATCCTCTTTATCAGTTATATCACTGCCAACTTCTTTTCTATGTTTAGAAACTATTTCATTTAATATTTTTATCGGCTCCTTAAATAAATGATTTTTTACAAATGGATGATCTTTTGATAAGCCTTTTCTTCTTTCTTGATCGTGTATTGGTATTCTGTTGTCAGATAAATATTTTTCATCTTTCTCCCTTTTCTTTTCCCATTCTAGAGCAAGTTCATCAATATAATCACATTTCAAAATCCCGTAATAAGATTTTAAGATTGACTCGTTATCTAAACTTTCTTCTAAAAAGGAATTTTCATAAATTGCTTTGATTCCTTGTACCAAAATACCATAGTGTCTGTACTCTTGTGAAAGTTCATCCATTGGATTTTTTGTTTTATACAATTTAAATACGGCTTTTATTTTTTTTCCCTCTCTTGGTTCTAATGTAATTATTTTATCAATAATTAATTCAGCCTTGGGAGCTGAAAAAATTATAGAATATTTTTCTTTTTTTTTATCAAATAAGTTTAAATCTAGTGTATTTTTAAATTCACTATTTTTTTCTTCACTAAGAATATTTCTAAGTTGATATTGAGTTTTCAAGTTATTAACTAAACTTTTTACTTGAGGTATATTAATAATTTTAGGTGGTATTTTTAAAATTATTTCTGTTCCATCTCTAAGTTTTTTTTCTTTATAGAAATCAAATCCTTCAACATTTTTGGCTAACATTTTGTTCATTTTATTAATTGGAATATCTTTATCCAAAATTTTATACTGCATAGTTTGATTTTTAATTTGTGCAGTTGTAATTTTTTTATTTTTTATCGTTTGAATAAATACATCAGCTATTGAGGAAGTATCAATTAGACCTCTTGCAAAAAAACCTCTGCTTGCTCCTTCACTTTTAATTTTGTCTCCATGTTTTTTTAAAACTGAGTAAAGTTTTTCACTATCCATTCCTGCAGCTCTGTCTGAAACTTTTACTGTTGTAGGCCTTGTTTCCCCGCCTCTATCATAAAATATAGCGCAATTTCCTCGATATTTTTTATTTGGTTGATTTAATCTTTCATAAGCATCGTCAACGTTAGTAATTAATTCTACCAATGCCTGAGTCAAACTAGTTATTGATTTAAGCATTGTTTGCTGTGAAATTCTTTTAGAACCCTCTACATCTTTCCACTCTGGCAAACGTATTTTCTTCATATTTCTGTAAAAACCTCTTTTAAATATTTTTTAAAGCCTTTTTGTTTTTTTATTTTTTTTGAGATTAAATTTAATACTTCTTTATCGTCAGAAATTTTTGCCCACCTAAAAATTTTAATTATTGTACTATTTAATAAAGGTAGATTGTTAACAGAAATATTTAGGACATCAGCTAAGTGGTATATTGTAAATTCTTTATCATCTAACTCAAAATTCTCATGTTTCCTAAATTCTGAAAGAACTTTTCTTTGAAATTGAGATAAAGTTTTTTTAGAAGTTTTTACATTTATTAAACTTGACAATGATTCTGCTTTTTCAAGTCCTTTATCTGTTAAAGTCCATCCATCTTTAGATAAATATTGTTGATCATAGGTTCCTTTTAAAAATCCATATGTTCTTGCTCTAAATAAACCTTGGGATAATGGAAGTGTATTTGGATAGTTTTTATATTTTTGTTTTCTCCACCCAAATTTATCTCTGTTCCATAAAAAAGCTTGATTCATAATATCTTCTGTATGAATTGAATTTTTCGATCCTCCTAAAGCATAACAGGCCATTAGCAGAATTATATGTCTTTGTTTGTGAGCAATAGTTTCTCTTGGTTTAGTCAATTTCAAAGTCCTTTACTTCACGACCTCCAGATGGATTATTAAATTTATTTTTTACATAATTAATCTCTTGTTGAAGAGCGTCTATGATCTGTTTTGATTGTTTCTTTGAGTAACTATAATGACTCTTATTGGATAAGTTACCAATTAGTTTGATTAGTTTGATTGCCTTATTAACTCTAGCATTAGCTAATTTTTTAAACTTTATGTTGCTTTCTTCTTTCATGTAATATAATTTATCATATTTGTGTAATATGACAATAATAAAATTTAATTATTATAAAAATATTATCAATCTATGATTGCAATTTGTTTTGGTATTATTATTCTTTTATTTTCAGTGTTTTTTTTTAAAAAATATTCTAGTGAAAAGCGAAAAAAAGATGAATTTATTGAAAGAATAAAAATTAAAGAATATGGAAGAAAAATTAATCAAAAAATTAAGTAAAAATAATATGATTCTAGATATGACACTAGATATATATTAGATAAAACATAGATTGAACTAGTGTGAACAAAGAAAACGCAAGTAAACTCTGGAAAATTATTCAGGAAGCTGGCGATTATTTGGTTGGACAATTACCGGACCATCCAAATCATCCTAAAGGAAGAAATCCATATGCACATGTTGCGATATGTGTAAAAAGTAAATTCAATGCAAGCTATAAAGATATTCCTGACAAAAAATACAATGATGTAATTAAATACATTGAATTTTTAAAGCAAAATCCAAGTTAAATTTTTTTTATAAACTTGATGGTGCATCCAACAATAAATGATATGTACAGAAATATTATTGGATGCAATTAAACATATTTATACTAACTACAATAATTTATTTATTTGATGAGAATTTTCTTATTGTAAATAATTTGTGTAAACAAAAGCTGCTACAGCAAGTACTAAAACTACTTCCATTATTTTCTCCTATTGATTCGTTAAAGATTTTATATCATTGATTTGGAAAATAATCTTGTAAATCTCCCTCTCGATAAACATCAGCTGTACAACAATGAAGACCACCTCCAAAAGCATATGCATCTCTAAGTTCAACTGGTATAACTTCCATTCCTAACTTATCTAATTGTTCAGCTTGATAAATTTCGCTTTTTTCCACACAAACAGTTTTAGGATCCAGAACTAAAACATTCATTGATAACCAAGTTGATGAATAACATAATGGTGGCGGTTCGTTATGTGCTGGTTGAGCACTGTCTAATATTTCCCAACCATTGCCCTCAAATAATTTTCTCTGTTCCTTAGGGAGTCTTCTTTGTGGATTATTGATAATTAAACCCTCTTTTATTGGTGTAAAAGTAGCATCAATGTGAATTGGATAAGGATCACCTGGGAAGTTAACTGCATGAACTCTATGATCTTTATAATGTCGCTTTAACCAATCAATTCCTTTTAAATTAGTTGTAAATCCATGCTGAACAACTAAATCTTTACCAAATCTTAATACATCTGCTGCATCAAATAATGGTTCTTCCTCAGTAGTTACAAAATATTTTTTTTCAGTCCACTCTAATCTTTTTTGAACGCCTATTTTATCAGATAAATAATCTTTTCTATAATCTGCATCAGTTAATCTTGGCTTTGGAGCAGACTCGTGTCTCATATTAGGATCTTGATTATAATAATCTTTTAGAAGTGGTCGGTAACATAAATACTCAAACCAACGACATCGGTAACTCATTGTAGCTTCCAAGATCTCATTACCCACTGTTAACAAAACATCTCTTGGTGGCATACAGCCAAACATTGTTTCAGCTTCCCAATCAGGCGTGGATGTTTTTTGATTAAAATCTATTGGTGTTGGTCGATCAACTTTAATACCTCTAGTTTCAAGCATGTTTGAAAAGTTGTCTAATAATTCATTTGCTTTATCGACAGTATCTTTTGTTCTGGGTCCAAACTTACCTCGCATATCACTATCTTCTGGAACTTTTGCATCTAATGCTGGCTCTGGTGCAGGAATACATGTGCCATCTGCTCTGCCGACAATTACATGTTTTAACGGATCCCACTCATTCCAACTATTAACAATAGTTTTATTCTCGCTCATAAGGATTAATTTTTTATAATATTATGCTCAGGGCCGAAAGGAAATTTTGTAATATTTTCTACTCCATCTTTACCAATCACCAAAATATCATGTTCTCTATATCCACCTGCGCCAGGATTACCCTCTGGTATCATTATCATTGGCTCCATTGAAACAACCATATTTTCTTCAAGAACAGTGTCAATATCTTCTCTTAATTCTAAACCAGCTTCTCTTCCATAAAAGTGTGAAAGCATACCAAATGAATGTCCATAACCAAAAGTTCGATACTGAAGGTAACCAAGCTCAGCAAAAAGTTCATTAAGCTCATGACAAATATCAGAACACTTAACGCCCGGTTTAATTAATTCTAATCCCTTTTTATGAACTTTAACATTTGCCTCCCATGCTTTAAGTGAAGCATCATCAGCATGATCTAAAAATAAAGTTCGCTCAAGTGCAGTGTAATATCCGGAGATCATCGGAAAAGTATTTAAAGATAAAATATCTCCTTTAACTAATTTTCTATTAGTCTTTGGATTATGAGCTCCATCAGTATTGATACCAGATTGAAACCATACCCAAGTGTCCATGTACTCTGCAACAGGATAGCTTTTGACAATCTCTCTTTCCATTCTATCTCTTGCTGCTATTGCCACTTCAATCTCTGTATTATCTTCTCTAATATTTTTAACTATTTCTTCACCACCAATGTCTGCAATTCTTGCACCATTTCTTATGATCTCAATTTCTTCGTCAGATTTGATCATTCTAAGTTTCATTAGGTCTTTTGAAACATCGCTAAATACAGAGAAAGTAAAAATAGACCCTATTTTTTCTCGCATATCTAAGGTGACATGGTCATTTTCAATTCCAATATTTTTTGGAGGTTCGTCTCTTCCAATAATTGAAACAATAGCTCTTAAAAAATTATCTCTTTTCCAATCAGTATAAACAACGTTATCACAATGAGATCTACGCCATGGTTGACTTGCATCAATATTAGCTGAAATTGTTGAGATTTTATTTTGAGTGATCACACATCCGTATGGTCTACCAAAAGAGCAATAAATAAATCCAGTGTAATATGCAACGTTATGCATTGAGGTCAAGATGACCATATCAAGACCAGTTTGATTCATCACTGATCTAAGTTTGCTTACTCGATCATTATATTCTTTATCAGTGAAAGGTAATTTTACTTTTTCACCATTTTTAAGTTCAAAGAAATCTGGTCGTTCCATATTAATTTAATGCTATATATCTTTTGTTCCATCTCATTATTAAACTGTAATAAAATATAGATACAAAAAGAAAAAAACCACCAATTATAGTATTTGTGGATGGCACTTCGTTAATGCCAAATAATGGCAACCAAACCCAAAAAATTCCACCTACAACTTCAGTTAAAGATAATAAAGTTAATTCTGCTGCTGGTATCGCTTTAGATCCTATTGAATATAAAATTAAACCAAAACAAACTAATGTCCCGTGTAAAGAAAATAAAGCTCCGTTATAGCTAGATGAAAAGAAAACTAAATTATTTGATAAAATTATAATTGTTGCAAACACAAAACAAAAGAAACCTGCAAAAGCTACAGTTGTGAATTTTGGTGTTTCTTTTCTCCATCTTAGAGTTACAGAAAAAACTGAGAAACCAATTGAGGAAGTTAAACCAAATACAAAACCAATTAATGATTTTTCACCAGTGTTTCCAAGTGCCATAATAATGATACCAACTGTTGCAATTATTATTGATATCCACACATTGAGAGAAATTTTTTCTCTTAAAAATAAAAATGCCAACAATGCTGTAAAAAAAGGCATTGCTGCTAAACAAAGCAAAGTAACTGCAGCGCTAGTATTTGTAATTGAATAAATAAATGTAATCATAGCGATACCCAATCCAGATCCACCGATTACTCCAGATAAACCTATTTTATAATAGTTTTTGTAAAAATTTTTTCCTTCCTCGAAAAATAAATAAAGATTTAATAAGATAAAAATTGTTAAACCTCTGCCAAAAATATACTGCCAAGGTGCCGATTGCGGATTATCCATATGTCGAACTACTAATGGGCCAAACGACCACAATAGACCGGCAAAAAGTACAACTGGGATGGCTATTCTTGGATTTCTTAACTTTAACATATTCAGAAATCTAATTGTAAATAGAATTTTCTACAACAAAAATACGTTTCTAAACTAAATTTTGATTTGAGAGGTTGGGGAAAAAGCAATCAACGATATCTCCCTTTTTAAATTTTGATTTACCAGCTGGTAACAAAACCCAAATATTTGATTTTACAAATGATTTAATTCTAAAAGATTCTTGACCTTTTAAAATTTTAACATTTAGTTTTCCATTTTTAGTTGTGCTTAATTGGCTCTTTACAAATCTTGTGAAATTCTTTTTTTTATTAAAACCGTTCGTCAAAATAGCTTTAATTGATTTTTCTCCTGATAATCCTAAAGCATTTAAAATATATGGAATTACAAAAAATCTAAAACATGCAGCTGAAGAGATTGGGTTTCCAGGGAGTCCGAATATTGCCTTTTCTTTCCCTTTAATTTTTGCAAACATAATTGGTTTTCCGGGCCTAATTGCAATACTTTTAAAGTAGCTTGATAACTTAAATTTTTTAACAACATCAGGTATAAAATCAAACTTACCTGCAGACACTGCACCTGAAGTAATAATAATATCATCTTTAGATTTAATTAATTTATTTATTTTTTGTTTAAAAATATTTTGATGATTATCTCTCAATATACTCCCACTTTTAAAATTAAATAAAAAATTTTGATTTAAGTTTTTTATATAGTGTACGTTTGAATTTCTTACCATCCAATTTGGAATATTATCTTTGTCTGATATTTCGTTTCCTGTTGAAAAAAATAATATATTAATTCTTTTTTTTACTTTAATTTGTTTAATACATAAACTTTTAAAAGCTAAAATATGGTTTGGTTGAACAATTGTATTTTTTTTTATTATAACCTCCCCTTTTCTATAATCTGAACCTGCAAACCTAACGTGATCAAATTTTTTTATTTTTTGGTCAATTAAAATATATTTTTTATTAGGCGCAAAAGTTATTTGTTCTATAGGAATAATTGTATCAAAACCCTTTGGTATAATTCCTCCAGTCATTATTTCGGCAGTATCAAATTTTTTTATCTTTTTTTTAAATGGTTTCATTCCTGCGGCAATTGAGCCAATAATTTTAAATTTTTTTGGGAATTTTTTTTTAAATCCAATAGTATCTTTTGAATTAATTGCATAACCATCAAATGCAGCATTATTCCCTGCAGGATAATTTATATTAGAATAAATATTGGCAGAAACTACTCTATTTAGAGAATTTATACTCTTTATAGTTTCCTCTTTAATTTTAATTTTAGCTTTTTTTAAAATTGTCTTAGATTTTTCGTAACTAATCATTTTTGAGTATTTCCTCAGCTTTTTTTAAATCTTCTTTTGTATTTATATTAAAGAAAGGATCATTATTTGAGAACTCCATATTAATTATTTTTACTCCAGTATTACTAGCCCACAACTCTACTTTTCTTTCTCCATTGTTTAAATCCTTCTCTAACTTATCTAGTAAATTAATCGACCATAAGCCAAATATATTATGTCGTTTGTTGTTTGACTTAATGAAAAATAAATCACTTTCATTAAAATTAATATTTTGAATAAAATCTTTAAGTATTTGCCTCTTAAAAAAAGGTGTATCAACAGGAAAAGTTGCTATCCATTTGTAGTCTTTTTGATTTTCTTTTATCCATTTCATGGCTGATAAAACTCCACCTAACGGACCATGACCTTTTTCAAAATCTTCAATTATTGAAATTTTTTCTGAGTTATGAAAATTAATTTTATTATTTGATACTATTAAGAGTTCCTTGAATTCACCAATAATTTCAGTCAACACACGATCAATTAACAATTTACCAGCTAACTTTACTTGGGATTTATCTTCTCCAAACCTTTGTGACTTACCGCCTGCTAGCACAGTGCCTAAAATATTGTTATGATCCATCTATAAAATATAAAACATTCAAAGTTGAAATAAAGAAATTAAATGGATTTAAGAATTTTAGAAATAGCAGCCCATACTGAAAACAATAAAGTTGTTGAAAACTATACTCATAAGTCAAAACACAAAAATCCATTATGTGGTGATGAGATGGAAATAAGCTTAATTGTCAAAGAAGATGTTGTAAAGGATATGGGTTATCAGTGTAAATCTTGCGTTTATTGTCAGGCATCAGTCAGTCTATTATCCAGAAAAATTAAGGAAAAAAAAGTTGACGATATAAAAAGATTTATAAAAGTTGGTGAGCAACTTTTTGAGGATGCAAAAGTAAGTATTGAAAAACATTGGAAAGACTTTAAAGAAATTTTAGATAAAAAAAATCTTTCAAGAAAAGAATGTTTGCTTTTGCCATTAAGAACTATTGCCAAAGCATTAAAAATATAAATGATCAAAATTACAAAACCATTATTACAAAAAGCATTAATTGCAGGTTTTTTTTCAGCATTTACAATTGGTGTACTAACAGTCCTTACTTATAAAAGTACACTAGGATATTTTATTGCAGCCTCATTCGGTTCCTCAATGGTTTTACTATTTGGTTTTCCTGAAAGCCTATTTGCACAACCAAAGAATGTTTTTTTTGGACATTTAGTAACCGCTTTAGTAGGAGTAGTTTTTGTAAACTATATTCCACTTCCTATTTATATCAGTATTGCAATGGCTGTTGGAGTAGGAGTTTTTTTAATGATTTTATTTAATATTGTTCACCCACCTGCTGGTGGAAATCCGATTATAGTTATTATTGGAAGTGCCTCTTATGATTATTTAATTAATCCAATAATTTTTGGATGTATAATTATATTGTTATTAGCAATTATAATTAACAAATATTTTTTAAAAAAGAACTATCCACTAAAATAATTTTATGAATTCTAAATACAAAGTTTTAAAATATTCATCTAATAAATTTGAAAATACAAATGACTTAATTTCAATTGAAGAACCATTGGAAATTTCATTAAAGTATAAAGAATCTGATAAATGGATAAATCAAAGTTTATCAATAACAATGAGAACTCCTGGTGATGATGAGAATCTTTTAAGAGGATTTTTATATAATGAACAAATTATAACTAATATTGATGATATTGACTCAATAGAAAGTTATGGAGATAAAGTTGGTCAATACAATATTCAAAACAAAATTTTAGCCACTTTAAACAATTCTAAAAATATAAATATTTCAAAAATAAAAAGAGACTTTTTAACTAATTCCTCATGTGGCGTATGTGGAAAATCTTCTCTTGATGCTCTAGAAATAATTAAAAAAAATAAAACAAATCCATCAGAACCTAAAATCAAAAAAGAAGTAATAATTAAATCACCAGACATATTGAGAGAAAACCAATCAGAGTTCAGTAAAACAGGTGGAATTCATGCAAGTGGTCTTTTTAATAGTAATGGAGAATTGGTTGCTGTCAGAGAGGATGTGGGAAGACATAATGCTTTAGATAAACTTATTGGTTGTGCATTAAAGAACAATCAAATTGATCCGAAAAACCAATTTATAACATGCTCAGGCAGACTAAATTTTGAATTAGTTCAAAAGGTTTTGATGACAGATATAGGTATAATGATTGGCGTTGGTGCGCCAACTAGTCTTGCCATCGATTTGGCGAATAAGTTTGACATTACCCTTATAGGTTTCGTAAAGAGAGACAGTTTTAATATTTACACAAATAACAAAAAAGTTATTGTGGGCTAAATTAATAAAAGGGTATTTGTGTCAAAAAATATAAGTAATTTATCAGGCAGAATAGGCTTAAAAGATAATCTTTTTAAACAAATATCAGAAAATACCTTAAGCGATAATCCACAAGATATTAATGAAATCGCCAAAAAACATAACCTGGGTGTCTCAACTCTACATGGCGCAGAGTCCTTTTATGAATTTTTAAGACCCTCTCATAGAGAAAAGAAAGCTTTTGTTTGTAACGGTAGTGCATGCATGTGTGCAGGCACTCAAGATAAATTAAAAGATAAACTAAAAGAAAAACTAGGTCATGACAAAGTTGGAGAAATGTTCTGCTTGGGTCATTGTTATGAAAACCACGCATTTCACTATGATGGAGAAAATTACGCTGGTAAAGATATAGAAAAAATTGACCAAATAATTAAAGGTGAAGAAATTAAACAAGATAAATTTTTCTCTAAAAGTTATGCAACAACAAGTTTTTTAATGGATGACAAATTATCATCAACAGACCAATTCAAAGATCAATTAAGTAAATTTTTAAAAACGGATAAAAAAGAAATAGTAAAATCATTATTAGATTCAAATTTAACAGGTAGAGGTGGAGCAGGTTTTCCAACAGGAATGAAATGGGATTTCTGTAGTAAAGCAAAAGGAGATAAAAAATATGTTATCTGTAATGCAGATGAGGGCGACTCTGGTGCTTTCTCTGATAGATACTTATTAGAGGACCAACCTTTAAAAGTTATTTTTGGAATGGCGATTTGTGGTTATGTGATAGGAAGTAATGAAGGAGTTTTATACATAAGAGGTGAATATCCTAAATCTATTGAAGCAATTAATGGCTGCATCAATGAACTTAAAAAATTAAATTTACTAGGTGAAAATATTTTAGGAACTGATTTTTCTTTTGATCTTGGAATTTGTATTGGACAAGGTGCTTATATTTGTGGAGAAGAAACAGCTTTGATTGCATCTATTGAAGGAAGAAGAGCTGAAGTAGATGTAAGACCTCCCTTTCCTGTTACTGAAGGGTTATATAAAAAACCAACTGTGGTTAATAATGTTGAAACATTGGCTGCTGCAACTGGAATTTTATTAAATGGATCAGAAAAATTTTCTTCTGTTGGAAATAAAAAATCAGCTGGAACAAAATTAGTTTGTTTAGATAGTTTCTTTAACAATCCAGGTGTTTATGAAATTGATATGGGTACGCCAATGAAAAAAATATTTAATGAAATTGGTGGTGGATATAAAGAACCTGTTAAAGCCTTTCAAATAGGAGGTCCGTTAGGTGGGGTTGTTCCTTTAAGTGAAATAGAAAATTTAAATTTAGATTTTCAAGAATTCACAGCTAAAGGATTTATGCTTGGTCACGCAAGTGTAGTGAGTATTCCAAAAGATTTTCCAATGGCTGAATACATTCATCATCTATTTGAATTTTCTGCTGAAGAATCATGTGGAAAATGTTTCCCTGGAAGACTTGGATCTTACAGAGGTAAAGAAATGTTTGACCAAGCAAAAAAGAAAACTGCCAAAATACCTTTGAAATTGCTTGAAGAATTGCTTGTTACAATGAAAAAAGGTTGTTTATGCGCTTTATGCGGAGCTATTCCAACTCCTATTCAAAACATCCTAAAATACTTTGGGGATGAAATGAAAAATGATATGGTTAAAGATAATTAATGAGTTCAGAGAAAAGAAAAATTGCTTATATTGACGGAAAACCGTATGAAATCGGTCCAAATCACTCATCAATTTTAAAATTTGTTAAAAGCTATGTAGGTGAAAAAAAAGTTCCTACATTATGTGATGATCCAAACCTAGCTCCTTATGGTGCTTGTAGAGTTTGTTCTGTTGAAGTCGCTTTAGAAAAAGATGGTCCTACAAGAGTAGTTGCTTCTTGCCACACTCCAGTTGCTGAAAATCAACACATATTTACGTCAAATGAATCATTGAAAGATCTTAGAAAAAACATTGTTGAATTAGTATTAACAGATCATCCAATGGAATGTGATACTTGCGAGGTAAATAACAACTGTGAATTACAAACAGTAGCAAACGATTTAGGAATATCTGATCACAGATATAACAGTCCAAAACAACATAAAGGAATTCCTAGAGATACATCTCATGATTACATGAGAATGAATTTAGACAATTGTATCAATTGTGGAAGATGCGTCAGAGCTTGTGATGAAATTCAAGGTTCATTTGTTTTAACAATGAGTGGAAGAGGTTTTGAATCTAGAATAACAACTGATAACGATATGATGTTTGGAGATAGTTCATGTGTTTCTTGTGGTGCATGTGCTCATACTTGTCCAACAGATGCTATCTCAGATGTTTTTCAATCAAAATCTGTTGCTGTAGACAAAAAAGTTAGAACAACTTGTTCATACTGCGGTGTTGGTTGTAATTTAGAGGCTTCAATTAAAGATGATAAAGTTGTAGCTATTGACACACCTAAACAAACAGAAGTTAATGCTGGACATACGTGTATTAAAGGAAGATATGCATTTAGTTTTTATGATCATCCAGACAGATTAAAAACACCTTTAATTAAAAGAAATGGAAAGTTCGAAGAAGCTTCTTGGGATGAAGCTTATGATTTTATCAAAAAGGAAATGAACAGAATTACAAAAGAAAATGGTCCAGATGCTTTTGCTGGAATTTCTTCTGCAAGATGTACAAATGAAGAAAATTACGTTTTTCAAAAAATGATTAGAGCTGCAGTTGGAACAAACAGTGTAGACTGCTGTGCAAGAATTTGTCATTCACCAACGGCTTGGGGAATGCAACAAACTTTTGGGACTGGAGCAGCAACTAACTCTACGGAAGATATTTATCATGCAGATTTATTTTTGGTAATTGGAGCTAATCCAACAAACGCTCATCCTGTAACAGGTGCAAAAATTAAACAGCAAGTCATGAAAGGTAAAAAATTAATTGTGCTAGATCCAGTCACAACTGAACTAGCAAAACTTGCTGATTATCATATTAAACTTAGACCAGGAACCAATGTTGCAGTTCTAAATATGATGTTACACTTTATTATAAAATCAAAACTTCATAATGCAGATTTTGTTAGAGATAGAACTGAAGGTTTTGATAATTTCTTAAAAGAAATTGAAAGACAAGATGTTGATCATTTAGCAAAAGTATCTGGTGTAGATAAACAATTAGTTAAAGAAGCTGCAATTGCATATGCTACTGCAAGAAATTCAATGGAATTCCATGGCTTAGGAGTTACTGAGCACGAACAAGGATCTAAAACTGTAATGTTAATTGCAGATCTAGCAATGATTACTGGAAATATTGGACGAAAAGGCGTCGGGGTTAATCCTTTAAGAGGTCAAAACAATGTTCAAGGTGCAGCAGATATGGGATGTCAACCACACCAAGGTGCTGGATATTTTCCTGTGGCTGATGAAAAGCATCAAGAATTTTATACTGAAAAATATGGAGTAACACATCCGACTAAACCAGGATTAAAAATTCCTCAAATGTTTGAAGCTGCAATAAACAAGGAATTAAAAGGTTTATGGATTATAGGAGAAGATATTGTTCAAACAGATCCTAACAGCGCACATGTTATTGAAGCTATGAATTCTTTAGAACTTTTAGTAGTTCAAGAAATATTTATGAGTGAAACTGCAAAATTAGCAACTGTTGTTCTTCCAGGTACTACTTTCTTGGAAAAAGATGGAACTTTTACAAATACTGAGAGAAGAATTCAAAGAGTGAACAGAGCTGTACCACCTCTACCAGGCACTAAACCTGATGGATTAATTGTAACTGAGATGATGCAGAAATTAGGATTTGATCAGCCAACTTATGATGCAGATCAAGTTCTAGAAGAAATTGCTGATATAGTTCCTTTCTTTAAGGGAGTAACTAGAGAAAGATTAGGAAAATTTGGATTACAATGGCCAGTTCAAGAAGATGGAACTGATACAAAAATTTTACATACAGATACTTTTAAATTAGGAAAAGGTAGACTTAAAAACTTTGATTGGAAAGAATCATCAGAAATTGAGTCTAATCAAAAAGACTATCCTTTGATTTTAACAACAAGTAGGGTTTTACAACATTATAACGCTGCAACAATGACTAGAAGAACAAAAAATATAAATATTGTCGATGAAGATGTTTTATTAATTCATCCTAAAGATGCAGCTTATAGAGATCTAAATACTGGAGATATTGGAAGACTCTATTCAGGTAGAGGTGAGGTTGCACTAAAAGTTGAGGTTACAGATAAAGTTAAAGAGGGAATTGTATTTACTACGTTCCATTTCCCAGAACATATGGTTAATATGGTTACAGGTCATGGTAAAGATGAAGAAACAATGTGTGCTGAATACAAAGTATCTTCTGTTGAAGTACAAAAAATCTCTAATCAATTTAAAACAGAAGTTAAACCAAAAGAAAATCAAGCTGAAGTTAGTTAATTAAAATGACCATCGGTTGGCATTTTGATAATAGTTACTCAAAATTATCTAATACATTTAAAGAAAATATTAAACCAACCCCTGTTCATGATCCTGAATTAGTAATATTAAATGAAGAGTTGGCTTCTAATTTAAATTTAGATTTTTCAAAAATAGACAAAAAAAAGTTAGCAGAGATATTTTCTGGTAACTCCATACCGGAAGAAACTAATACTATAGCGCAAGCATATGCAGGTCATCAATTTGGACACTTTACTATGTTAGGAGATGGCAGAGCAGTTTTGTTAGGTGAACATCTAGTAAACAATGAAAACCGTTTTGACATTCAGTTTAAAGGTTCAGGAAGAACTTCTTTTTCTAGAGGTGGTGATGGAAGAGCAGCTCTAGGACCTATGCTTAGAGAATATATTATCAGTGAAGCGATACATTCATTAAATATTCCAACTACCAGAAGCCTTGCTGTAGTTAAAACAGGAGAAAAAGTTGTTAGAGAAAATCTTTTACAAGGTGCTATATTAACAAGAGTTGCATCAAGTCATCTTCGAGTTGGAACATTTCAATATATTGCTGCAACCCAAAATATTGATAATTTAAATACTTTGGTCGACTACACAATAAACAGACATTATCCAGAAATTAAAACATCTAATTCAAAAGCGTTAGACTTATTAAATCATGTCATGGAAAAACAATGTAAGCTTGTAGTCAACTGGATGCGAGTTGGATTTATACATGGAGTTATGAATACCGATAATATGACAATTTCTGGTGAAACTATTGATTATGGTCCTTGTGCATTTATGGATTATTATGATCCAAAAACTGTATTTAGCTCAATCGATAAATTTGGCAGATACGCCTTTTCTAATCAGCCACCAATTACTAAGTGGAATTTAGCAAGATTTGCTGAATGTTTAATTCCTCTAATTGATAAAGATGAAGATAAAGCGATTAAATTAGCCACAGATTTAATAGATAATTTCCAAAATATTTATGAAAATAAATGGGTAAACATGATGAGAGATAAACTTGGTCTATTTGGTGAGGATAAAAATGATAAAAAATTAATTAATGATTTATTTAATTGGATGGAAAAAAATAAAGCAGATTACACAAATACTTTTTGTAATCTAATGGATATTAATGCTGATGAAATTTACAAAAATAATGATTTTATCAATTGGAAAAATGAATGGAAAAAAAGATCTGAGTTAAATAATTCAACTAAGGAAAAACAAAACAAACTTATGAAATCAAACAATCCAATTGTAATTCCTAGAAATCATAAAGTAGAGGAAGCTTTAGCTGAAGCAGACAAAGGAAGTTTAGATAAAATGAAAAAGTTGTTAGCTGTTTTAAAAAAACCTTATGATAATCAGAATAATATTGAAGAATATCAAGCACCTGCTCCATTGAGCAATGAAAAATATCAAACTTTTTGTGGAACTTAAATTATAGGACGTAAGGCTCTGGCCTAGCTGATTTGCCTAAAACTCTTTCAACTGCAAAATCACTTATATCAATTGTTTGGTAGGATCCTGTTGTAATAAGCTCAGTTAAGGCTCTACCAATACCTGGTGCCTGCATTAATCCTCGACCGGTAAATCCAGAAGCCATGTAAACATTCTCATATTTTGGATGTTTACCAACGACTGCATTATTATCTAATCTATTACAATCATAATAACCTGCCCATCCACCAGTTAACTTTAATTCTTCAAAGGCGGGTATTCTCTTAGCTAGAGCTGGCCAAACTAATTCCTCAAAATCATTCCAAGCTGGTTCTAAATCTTCAGCATCAAATACAGATATAGGTGATCCTGCTAAATATTCTCCTCCTTCTGGTCTCCAGTAAACACCTGTGGTTAAGTCTCCGCTTAGAGGCATCTCTTTTATATATGTTGGGCATTTAACTCTGAAAACTGTATGCTTTTGCGGAACAACTGGTATATCCTCTAATAATTCTTTTGTCCAACACCCAGCAGCAGAAACAATTGTTTTAGCATTAATTTCAGAAATGCTTTTTACTTCACCTTTAATAAATTCAGCTCCAAGCTCTATAGCTTTGCTCTTTAGGGCACTATGAAACATAAATGGATCAATCCAACCTTCACTTTGGTTATCTGTATAAGTTGCTGTTTCAATTCCCTCACTATTAACATAAGGAAAAACTTTAGATAATTCTGTGCCTTTAATATTTTTTGTTCCTGCGTCACAATCTTTATGATTTTCTAATGCTCTATATTGCTCTTCAGCATGTTCGGGTCCAAACATTAAAAGATATCCATTTGTTACCATACTAGCTGTAGGGTTAGGATTTTTTTCTGTTTTTAATAATTCTGGTATTTGAAAAATAAATTCTCTAGCAAATTTTCCTAACAGAATATTTTCTTTTTGGAAAAATTGTCTACGAAATCCACCTAGGGATAATGGAAAGGAAGCTGTTTTATAAGTAGGATCCCTTTCAATGACTTTTACTTTTCTTCCCTCTTTAGATAAAAAATAAGCTGTTGCTGCCCCAATTATTCCACCGCCAATTACTACAACATCGTCCATATCTAATTTAATATAATCAAGCTTGTATTCAGAATTAGTGCAAAGCTACACCAAAGTAAATATGGAATCATTAAGAAGGCGCTCAACATCTTGACGCGTTTAAACCTTAAAATTAGGTTAATTATCAGTGTTATTAGAATGATTAATACCAATAAAGCCAAGGCCATATTATGAAAAACAAAGAAAACTACACTCCAAGTTGTATTGAAAACTAAATGAATAAAATAAATATAAACTGTATTCCTATCACTATAATTTGAATGCCAATAAAGCCATATAGCGACGGTCATCATTAAATAAAGAGATGTCCAAACAGGACCAAATATCCAATCTGGTGGATTAAATGTTGGTTTATTTAGTAGTGAGTACCAAGGTTCTTTAAATTTAATAGTAGCCAACCCTCCAATCAATGAGGCAGAGAATGTAATAGCAAGAAACGATAGAAATGTTAAAAATTTATTTTTAAGCATGATAAATATATACATAACAAAAAATGACTAAAAAAACTATTTGGATTACAGGAGCTAGTAGTGGCATTGGGAAAGCAACTGCAATTAAATTTGCTGATGAAGGATGGAAGGTTCTTATTTCAGCTAGAAGAGCTGAATTATTAAATGAACTTTCAAAAAATGAAAATATTTTTTCATATCCTTTAGATGTTACAGATATGGCTCAAACTAAAGAAGTATTTAGTAAAATAATCAATGATCATGAAAATATTGATCTATGTTTGTTTAGCTCAGGAACTTATGAAAGAAAATCTGAGAAAGAATTAATAGTAGAAAATATCAGACATGTTATGGAGGTAAACTTTATTGGAGTAATTAATTGTGTGAGTGCGGTTGAAAAATATTATAAAACCAAACAAAACGGCCATGTTGCAATTGTTTCATCGCCGGTTGGTTATAGAGGTCTTCCGAAGTCATCGGGATATACCCCCTCTAAAGCTGCACTTAATAATTTCACTCAAGGAATTTATTTTGATTTCAAAAAATTTAATATCAAAGTTACACTAATAACTCCTGGATTTATTAAAACAGCTCTGACAGATAAAAATGAGTTTAAAATGCCTTTTTTAAAGTCTACGGAATATGCGGCAGATGAAATTTTTAATGGATTAACTAAGAAAAATAATTTTGAAATAATTTTTCCTAATCAAATAAAATTAATCTATAAAATAATTCAAATACTGCCAAACAAAATCTATAATTACTTAATTTCTAAGTATGTAAATCGTTAATCCTTTACAAACACAACTGTAAGCTCAGCCACTTTAAAACCAAACTTAGTCATGGTTGCTCTATTTATTGCAACCCTATCGTCTTGCTTAAAAATCCAGTCATCAAAAGTAATTTTTATCTCTTTACCTTTGACTGGGACTAATAAAACATACTCAAATTTAAAGGCTGATCCATAAGAATAACCTTTTGCTTTACCTACAACATCGCCTGCTGTTCCTTCATAATTGTGCTCGTCAATTTTGTTTATTGTCCATTCTCGGTCTTGAACTTCACCATCATCCCAATTAAATTTTTCTTTAAGAACTAACTGCTTTCCGTCCCAAGTTCCATTTAAATCTGCAGAAAATTGTCTCGTAACTTTTCCTGACCTATTTTGTAAAACACCCCAAGCCTTAACATTTCCAGACAAATACTCTTCAATAATTAATCTCGGCTCTTTATTTTTAAAATCTTCTGGTTTCATAGCGCTATTATTCGAGCAACTTGTAATTAAGAATAATAAAATTATCAACGAAATTGGCTTAATAATTTTTATATGTCGCATAAATATCTCCGTTATTTTATTTATTTTGCATTGAAAACTGAATTAGATCTATATTTTTTGATTTGAATCCTGCCTCACAATAAGAGAGATAGAACTCCCACATTCTTTTAAATGTTAAATCAAAACCCTGATTTTTAATTAAATTCCATTTTTTTAAAAAATCATTTCTCCATATAGATAATGTATTTGCATAATGGTCAGCATAAGAGATATATGAATTTATAGCTAATCCATTATCAGAGACATATCTGTTAATACTATTTTTATTTGGTAAGAAACCCCCAGGGAAAATATATTTTTGGATAAAATCTTGTTTGTTTTTGTATCTATCAAATAACTTATCATCAATAGTGATTGCTTGAATAGCTGCTTTTCCACCATCAGATAAGTTAGTTTTAATGGTTTTAAAATAACCCTCTAAATAATTTTGGCCAACAGCTTCTATCATTTCTATTGAAGCAATTGAGTTATACTTATCATTCAAATCTCTATAATCTTTGATTTCAATATTAACTTTTTCATTTAAACCACATTTAAAAATTCTTTCTTTTGCAAAATCAAATTGTTTTTTAGATATTGTGATACAATCAAGTTTAACGTCATATTTTTTACCTAAGTATTCAGCAAAACCACCCCAACCACATCCTATTTCTAAAACTTTATCTCCATTATTCGGTTTTATTAAATCAATTAATTTTTGATATTTATTATTTTGTGCTTCAGATAAGCTTTTTGTATCATCATTAAAAATAGCACTAGAGTAAGTAAGGGTCTCATCTAACCAAAGAGAAAAAAAATCATTACCTAGATCATAATGTTTAGCAATATTTTCTTTACTTCTACTTTTTGTATTTTTAATTATCTTATTTTTAACATAGTTAATTATTGAAAAATCAAGAAGACCTGAAAATTTATGTATAATTTCTATATTCCTTGCTGTTAACTCAATTAAATTTGACAAGTTATTAGTTTCAAACTCACCTCTCATATAACTTTCAGCGAATCCAATACTTCCCCCTCTAATTAAATTATAATTAAAATTTGGTTTTTTAATTAATATATTTGCTTGTAATTTATCATTTGGATTTCCGAACTTTAAGGCTTCTCCATCAAATGTTGTGAGTTCGAGATAACCATAATTGATCTTGCTTAGAAATTTATAAACTAGCTTATCTGCTATATTATTTAATATCATTAATTTTCTACAGTAATATTATTTTTAATTTTTAATTTTTTTTTCACAAATTTAATTCCTTTAATCCATAATTTAAACGCTTCAAAATGTATCGCAGAAATTATTTTAAATGTCATCAAAGGGTGTTTTAGATAGGAATTCATTAAATTTTTATTAGTTAAATCGGATCTTACACCATCTTGAGATGCAAATAAAATTTTTCCTTCCTGGTCGTATTGATCTATTATAACAGACAACTTATCTCCTGGATTTAATATCCTAAAAAAATAATTACAATCCATTTCAATAAATGGTGAAACATGGAATTTTTTTGAACAATTATTTTGAATTAATTTATTTTCTCCTTCAATTTTAAAAACATAAGTATGTTGTTCACCAAATGTATTTTTAACCTCATATAATATAGAGATTAAATTTTCGTCATTGTCATACACAAAAAAAATGCTTAGAGGATTAAAAACATAACCTAATATTCTTGGATAACATAAGAGTTTTACTTTTATATTATCTGTACTGATGCTATTACTTCTTAAGTTGTTTTTTACCCAATCAAGAAGAGATGAACCATCACGTTCACCGTGGTCTTTCTCATAGAAACTTATTAAATTAAATTTATTTAAAGAGAAAAAATTAAGGTTATTATGTAGTTCTTTGAGCTCCGATAGATCCAAAAATAATGAAAAAACTTTATATTTGAAGAAATGTTTTTTTGGCTTAAATCTTTTATGGATTACATTTCCATTATATATAGATGAGCTAATCATTAAGGTTTTTTAGCATTTCAATAGATGATTTTATTCCATCTTCATGAAATCCGTAACCAAAATAACTTCCACAAAAAAGTAGATCTTTTTGATTTTGTAATCTAACAAGCTCTGATTGAGCATCTAATGCTTTTTGATCATAATAAGGGTGCGTAAATTTCACTTTTTTCAATATTTTTTTCTCGTCAATATTAAAGTAAGGATTTAACGTTAAGAAAATATTTTCTTCACACTTAAGGTTTTGTAATAAATTTAACCAGTATGTAATTGAATTTTTCTCTAAATTCTTATTATCTATTGATGAATTCCAAGAAGACCAAGCTTTTTTATTTTTTGGCATAGCCCGCTGATCTGTATGTATATAAGCTATATTTTCTTTGTAGCTAAAATTTGAAAGAATATTTTTCTCATCATCAGTTGAATTTTCAATTAAATTTAAAGCTTCATCAGCATGAGTAGCTAAAACTACTTTGTCATAATCGAAAAATTCACTTTCATTACCATAATATAAGTCTAATCCTTTAGATTTTCTTTTTATTTTTGTAACTTTATAGTTCTTATAGTGTTCGCCACTTATTTGTGAAAGTATTTTACTTACATAAGTTCTGCTTCTATTAGTTACTGTGTACCACTGTGGTCTATTTTTTAATTTAAACAAACCATGATTTTGGAAGAATCTAAGAAAAAAACTAATTGGCATCTTGCTCGCTTCATAAGGAGGCATAGACCAAATTGCAGATACCATTGGTATTATATGATAATCGATAAAAGTTTTGGATAATTTATTTATTTTTAAATATTCGCCTAAGGTGATTTTTTCATTGGCTATTCTGACTCTATCACTTTTTTTATAAAATTTTATTATATCAAAAAACATTTTCAAAAACTTAATATTTAATAAATTTGATTTATTAGAGAAAATTCCACTTAATCCTTTGCCACAATATTCAAAATTTGTATTATCTACTGAAACTGAAAAGGACATATTGCTTTTTTCAATTTGAATACCATTTTCTTTAAAAAAATTAATTAGATTTGGATAAGTTTGAAAATTAAAAACAATAAAACCGATATCGACTGAGACTTTTTTTTCTTCAAAAAACAAATCTATAGTATGAGAATGTCCGCCAAAATGATCTTCTCTTTCAAAAAGATCTACATGATGTTTTTTGGATAAATAAAAAGCAGCACTTAGTCCGGAAATACCTGAACCAACAACAGCAATTTTCATTAATTATTATGCTGCATCTTCTTTAAACTCGTCCATACTTGGACAAGTGCAAAAAATATTTTTATCTCCGTATACATTATCAACTCTCGCAACTGGAGGCCAAAATTTATTTGCTTTTAAGAATTTTGCTGGGTATGCAGCCTGTTCTCTTGAATATTTATGACTCCATTCATCTGAAGCTAATTCAATATCAGTGTGCGGTGCATTTTTAATTGGGTTATCAACTTTGTCAAACTTTCCTGACTTGACCATATCTATTTCCGCTTTAATGCTAATCAAAGTATCACAAAATCTGTCCAGTTCAGATAAACTTTCACTCTCTGTTGGTTCAATCATCATAGTTCCAGCAACCGGCCATGACATTGTTGGTGCATGAAACCCATAATCGATTAATCTTTTAGCTATATCTTCCTCTGAAATACCTGTATCGCTTTTAATTGTTCTAATATCAATAATACATTCATGGGCTACGTTGCCGTTTGATCCTTTATAAAGAATTGGGTAATGGTCTTTTAATCTATTTGCAATGTAATTTGCATTTAGAATTGCAATTTGTGTAGCAAGTTTTACACCCTCTGATCCCATCATCTTAATATACATCCATGAAATAGATAAAATACTTGAGCTTCCCCAAGGGGCTGCAGAAACAGCACCTATTCCACTTGCAGGTCCACAATCTTTTACAACTGGATGATTAGGCAAATAAACTTGTAAATGTCTTTTACATGCAATAGGTCCCATTCCAGGTCCTCCTCCACCATGTGGAATACAAAATGTTTTATGCAGGTTTATATGACAAACATCAGGACCAAAATTTCCTGGTTTTGCCACACCAACAAGTGCATTTAAGTTTGCTCCATCCATATAAACTTGACCACCATGTTTATGAATTACTTCACATATATCTTTAATTTTTTCTTCAAATACACCGTGTGTTGAAGGGTATGTTACCATTAATGCACCAAGATTGTCTGAATGCAATTCTGCTTTTTTCTTTAAATCCTCAAAATCAACATTTCCCTCTTTATCACAATCAACAACTACAACTTTCATTCCAACCATCTGCGCACTTGCTGGATTAGTTCCATGTGCAGAACTTGGTATTAAACATATATTTCTATTTTCATCCCCTCTATCTAAATGATATTTTCTTATTACCATTAACCCTGCATACTCACCCTGAGCCCCAGCATTTGGCTGAAGTGAAACACCTGAAAAACCAGTGATAGATCTCAACCAATTTTTAAGATCTGTGAACATTTCTCTATATCCCTCCATCTGTTCTACAGGTACAAATGGATGAGGTTCTGCTAATTCTCTCCAAGAAATAGGTATCATTTCCGCAGTAGCATTTAATTTCATAGTACATGAGCCCAAAGCGATCATTGTTCGATTAAGAGCTATATCCTTATCCTCTAATTTTTTAAGATATCTAAGCATCTCTGTTTCTGAGTGATATGAATTAAAAACAGGATGTTCTAAATATTTTGAGGTTCTTAATAAATTTTTTGGTAAATTTGGTAAACTGACAGTAGGATCCTCTTTTTTAATAGACTCTGCAGCATTAAAAATTTTTAATAATTGATTTACTCTATAAACATTCTTTCTTTCATCAAAAGAAACTGACAGCATTTCTGAATTTACTTTTCTTATATTAACTTTTTGGTCTAAAGCATTTTTAAATATTTGATCAGTCTTTTCTTTGGTAATAATAGTTACAGTATCAAAAAAATAATCCGAGTATAATTCATATCCAGATTGTTTTATTTTATCAGCAAAATTTTTTGCTAGTTGAGATACTCTTTCGGATATACTTTTAATTCCATCAGGACCGTGATAAATGGCATATGCTGCTGAAACAATTGCTAGCAAGGCTTGAGCCGTGCAAATGTTACTTGTAGCTTTGTCTCTTCTAATATGTTGCTCTCTAGTTTGTAATGACAATCTATAGGCCTGGTTTCCATGCCTATCAACTGAAACCCCAACAATCCTACCAGGCATAGATCGTTTGTATTCATCTTTTGTTGCAAAAAATGCTGCATGAGGTCCTCCATAACCCATTGGTATACCGAACCTTTGGGAGCTACCGACAGCAATATCAGCACCAAGCTCTCTAGGTGTTTTTAGCATAGAAAGCGCAAGGAGATCGCAAACTAAAATTGCTTTTCCATTTTTTTTATGAATTTTACTTATGGCCTCACTAGGATCTTTAATATCACCTAAAGTTCCTGGATATTGTAAAACTCCACAAACAATATCTTCTTTTAAATTTTCTAGAACTTTATCCTCGTTTCCAACAAGTACTTTAAGACCCATTGGCTCTGCTCTAGTTTGAATAACGTCAATTGTTTGTGGATGGCAATCCTCTGAAACAAAAACTAAATTACTATCACTTTTATTTAGTCTATGACTTAAACCTATAGCTTCGGCAGCTGCTGTTCCTTCGTCAAGTAAAGAGGCGTTTGCTATATCCATGCCAGTAAAATCAACAATCATTTGCTGAAAGTTTAATAGCATTTCTAATCTACCTTGTGCTACTTCAGGCTGATAAGGTGTATAAGATGTATACCAACCAGGATTTTCTAATATATTTCTTAATATTACATATGGTGTGTAGGTTCCATAATAACCCATGCCTATAAAATTTGAGTAAATTTGATTTTTTTTTGAAATTGCTTTTAATTTTCTTAAAGCTTCATATTCTGAATTTGGTTCCCCAATATTTAATTCACCTTTAAACTGAATTTTTTCTGGAATAGTACTATTAATAAATTCATCTAACGACTTAAAGTTAAGGTCTTTAAGCATTTTTTCTTGGTCTTTTTTTGATGGACCTATGTGTCTTTTAATAAAATCTTTTTGTGAGTTATGTAACATTAGTTTGATGTCTCCTTTGCAAATTTATCATAATCTTCTTTGTTCATTAAAGTATCTAGCTCGGATGAATCTTTAATTTTCAATTTAAAAAACCACGCACTACCTTCGGGGTCCTCATTAATTTTGGCAGGATCATCTACTATAGATTGATTGGTATCTACCACTTCACCACTAACTGGAGTGTAAACATCACTAGCAGCTTTTGTAGATTCTACTACTCCTGCAGTACCATCTTTTTCAACATTAGATCCTTTTTCAGGAAGTTCTGCAAAAACAATATCTCCAAGCATTTCTGTTGCATGTTTTGTAATTCCTATTGTGGCTACATCTCCCTCCAAAGTAATCCATTCATGTTCTTTAGAAAATTTTACTTCACTCATTAATTTACTCCTTTCACATAATTTTTCTTATAAAATGGTAATGCGCAAACATTTGCTGGATGTTTTTTCCCTCTTACCTCAAGCAAAATTTTAGTATCAACTTTTGAAAACTCTTTATCAACATAACCCATCGCTATAGGACCGTTTACACTTGGTCCAAACGTTCCACTAGTTATCTCACCAATTTGTTTATCTTTATCATTAAATATTTTAGTTTTTTCTCTCGCAATCAATCTACCTTCAGGCTTAATCCCCACTCTTATTTGACTTGCTCCATCTTGCATTTGGTTCATAATTTTTTTTGATCCAATAAAACCTCCATTTGATAATCTAGATTTTGAAATTGCCCATCTAAGGTTTGCCTCAATTGGAGTTTTATTAATATCTAATTCGTGACCATATAAACATAATCCAGCTTCTAATCTCAAGGTATCTCTTGCCCCAAGTCCTATAAGTTGTGCTCCCTTTTCTATTAAATTTTCAACGAATTGTTCAGCTTTATCGTTAGAAATTGAAATTTCGAATCCATCTTCCCCTGTATAACCTGATCTTGTGACAAATAATTTTTGATTATCAGAATCAAACCAATTTCCTGTCATAAAATTTAGTTGATCAACCCCATTTATAATTGAGTTTAAAATTTCAACAGATTTAGGTCCCTGAATTGCTATTAAAGATCTATTGTTATCTAAATTCATTCTAAATTTTGAACCTAGTAAATTAGATAAAATATCAAAATCTTTATCTTTGCATGCAGCATTTAAGATGATTAAATATCCTTCCTCTATTTTAGTGATAATTAAATCATCATAAATTCCAGCATCTTCATTCATTAGAAAACTATACTTAGAGCAGTTTTGTTTTAGATTTTTTAAATCTAATGGAAAAATCTTTTCTAATTCTTCTGTTAAACTTTCATCACCATATATAAATAATTGACCCATATGAGATACATCAAATATTCCAGAACTCGATCTTGTGAATTTATGTTCCTCAATAATACCTTTGCTATACTGAATGGGCATTTCATAACCAGCGAATTCAACAAACTTAGCGTTGTTACTTTGATGAAGTTTATTTAGCGATGTTTTTTTTATTTCCATATTAACTCTTCTGTGCCCCCTCTGTCTTGGTGCCTGAGAGATTTGCTCCTTCGGCGAGAATAATTCTCTTTCCAGAGTTAATATGTACGGTCCTTTTGCCTGAGAGTTTCCGGGGTGGTTGCTCCTTCGGCGCTACAAAAGTAGTCTCTCCCGTATATAAATTTATAGCACATTTAAAATTTTAATGTGAAATTTATTTAGCTACCTTTTTGACAAGTAATGGAGACAAAAACTGTATAACTACTGCTGTTATAACTACCGCTCCACCAAAAAGCACTGTAAGTGGCGGGTTTTCGTTTGCAAACATCCATGCCCATAAAGGTCCCAAAACAGCTTCAGTTAACATAATTATTCCAACAAATGCTGAGGGAGTTGATCTTGCTCCAATAGTTATAAGTATAAAACCAAGTCCAACTTGAAAAAATCCTGCAATAAAACCTAAAAAAATATCATTTGTTGAAACAATAATACTTGGTGACATAAACAAACCTATTAATGTTGCAAAAATTCCAGCAACGAGTTGTAAAGGTATCATGTCAACTTTTGGGTATTTTCTAACAATTAAAATTAAAATCGCAAATGATATTGGCATAATGAATGCAACTAAGTTTCCAGTCATTTGACCTGGTGTTAGTGAACTTCCTAACATTAAAATTATACCAACGACTGCTGTAATAATACAAGTTAATGTAATTTTAGAAATTTTTTCTTTTAAAAATACATATCCAAAAATTGCTAAAAACAAAGCTTGAGTTTGTATTATAAAATTTGCATTAGCTACGGTTGTTTCGTACATAGCAAACACATAACTAGCAAATCCAATGGATAAAATTATACCTCCAAAAAAACCTGGAATTCCAGATTTATAAAGAGCACTTAAAAATTTTCCTTTATAAGTAAATATTAAAAAAATTGTAATTACTCCAATAAAGAAAAGTGATCTCCAAAATAATATTTGCCAAAGTGTAGATCCCTCGAAAGACTTAACGATTAAACCTCCAAAACTTAGCGCACAAGCTCCTAAAAAAACTAAAAAAGGACCTGGTATTTTCGATAAAAAATTCATTAAATTTGTGAAAGTAAATTTTGAGTTTCCATTTCATATAGCTTAAACAAAGTCTCTGCGTCAGATAAATTAATTTCTTTAAATTTTATTTTTGAACCAGGAGACATCTGTACTAATCGGTCATAATCGACACTAGCCACAACTCCGATTTTTGGATAGCCACCAACAGTTCCATGATCAGAAAGCATTATTATTGGATTACCGTCAGCAGGTACCTGAATTACACCTTTAATTAATCCCTCTGATTTAATATTGGTATTGAAGATATTCTCTATTTTAGGACCTTCAAGTCTCATACCCATCCTGTCTGAAAGTTTCGAAACAATAAATTCTTTTTCATAAAATATTTGTTTTCCTTGCTCTGAGAAATAATCGTAATTTGTACCCCTCATTACCCTAATATTTTCTATTTTGGTATTTATGTAACTAATTTTTTTTATATCTTTATTTAAATTTATTTTTTTAAGATTAATTCTTTGCCCTTCTTCTAATTTTTTTCCATTATTAGATCCAATATTAGCTTTTGTATTTATAGAGCAACTATTCCATTGAAATTTAATATCAAGTTCACCACCTAAAGCCATATAACCATAGACTGATTTATTTGTAGAAATAATATTTATCTCATCTCCATTTTCAATTTGATAACTTTCGTAACATTTGCCCTCAATTTCTGTATCTTTTTTTTTAATTGAAAAAATTACATCTCCAGTAATAGCAAAATTAATTTTTTCTCCTGAATATCTTATGTGAGGTCCTTGGTATGCAAACTCTATAACTGCTGAGTTTAAACTATTGTTAACTAGTTTGTTTGCTATAAGAAAATTTCTATTATCCATGGCACCGCTAAAAGGTATGCCAATATGATAAAGATGATCCCTACCTTTATCTTGAAAAGTGGTATTAATTCCAGATCTGATTATATCTATATAACTATTACTCATTAAAATTTTTATATTGTTCTATGCTAATTTCCTTAAAAATTACTGTATCTCCTGGATTAATTAGATTTGGTTTGTCTTCTTTTGAACTATCAAAAACATCTAAAGGTGTATTTCCTAAAATATTCCACCCACCTGGACTTTCAAATGTATAAATGTTTGTAAATTGCTCAGTTATTGCTACAGATCCTTTTGGAACTTTAACTCTTGGAGTTTCTAAACGTTGAACTCGCATATTTTTATCTAAGTCACCAAGAAAAGGCATACCAGCGATGAAACCTGTCATATAACAGAAATACTCTTTATTTAAAAATTTCTCTAAAATTTTTTCTCTACTTAATTTCAACATTTCTTCTAACCTTTTAATATCCATCGAAAAATTTTCATGACAGCAAACTGGAATTTCTAATTTTTTAGAATTTACGTTTTGAGAGTCCTCAAGATCAATATTTTCTATATAATTTTTAATTTTTTTAAAATTTGTTTTATTTAAATCGAAAGAAACAATTAATTTATTATAAGAAGGAGTTAAATTATTAATTCCTTCAAAACTATTTTTTTTAATAGTTTTAAAATATTTTATTACTTGTGAATTAATTGTTTTATTTACTTCATTACCAAAATCACAGTATACGGCTGCGTCACCAAGATTTGATATATTTTTTATCATGCCATGTTATACTCAACATTAGGGACTATGGAAATTAATATAAATTGTGATTTAGGAGAAAAATCAAAACATCATTCAAATAAGAATGATCCAGATTTACTCGAAATAGTAAATTCAGCTAATGTAGCATGTGGTTACCATGCAGGCGACAGTGATTCAATGAAACAAGTAATTCAAATTTCAAAAAAAAATGGTGTTAGTATTGGAGCACACCCATCTTTTAAAGATCCAGAAAATTTTGGAAGACAAAGAATGAGTCTTTCATCAAATGAAGTCAGGGAATTAATTATTGATCAATATGAAATTCTCCAAAAAATTGCTCAAGATCATGGAGAAAATGTTACTCATATTAAACCACATGGTGCTTTAAATAATATGGCTTGTGAAGATATTGATTTAGCAACTACTTTGGCAAAATCGATAAATGATATTAGTAAGGATTTAATTTATTTAGTTCCTACCGGATCCAAGATGGAAATAGCAGCAAAAAAACTAAACATGCGTATTGCTTGTGAGATTTTTGCAGATAGAAATTATGAAGATGATGGCAACTTAGTTTCTAGAAAAAAACCACACGCTCTTATTACCGATCCAGAAGAGGCCAAAAAACATGTGCTTAATATGGTTAAAAATCAGTCACTTAATTGTCACAGTGGAAAGCAGATACCTTGTGAAATTGACTCTGTGTGCATACATGGTGATAACGAAAGTTCGTTATCTACAGCAAAATCAATAAAAAAAAATCTGATAGAAAATGGATTGCAGTTAAAACCTTTAAATAAAATGGAGAAATTTATAAATGATTAAAAAGATATTTGTATTTTTATTTTTAATATTATTTACAACAAACTCTTTCTCTGCAGGATCAGATTCTACTTCTTCAAAAGTAAAATCAAATTATGACAAAGCAGTTGAATCAATTAAGTTTGCAAAAAAATATGAAGAAAAAGGAAAGTTTGAAAAAGCAAAAAAAAGATATGCTAAAGCTCAAAAGCTACTTCTAAAATCAAATTCTGAAAAACCTAACAAAGCTGATACTTTAAACTATCTAGGCTTCACTACAAGAAAACTGGGTGATTATGAAAATGGTGAAAAATATTACTTACAAGGTTTAGAAATTGAACCAAATCATGTAGGTATAAACGAATATTTGGGTGAGCTGTATGTTGCAACAAACAGGTTAAACCTAGCGAAAGAAAGATTAAAAATATTAGAAAACTGTAACTGTAAAGAATATACTCAGTTAAAACAAGTTATTGAAGGTACTAAAAAATCTAAATATTAATTTACATTCATAAAATATAAAAATAAGCTGGCATTAAAGTTGCCAGCTTAAAAATAGTATTTATTGAAAAATTCATAAATTAAAATAATATTAATACACCTTGATTGAAGAACTCATAATTTTAACCAATATAATTTTTATCACAATTATACTAACAGCAGATAATGCGGTGATTGTTGGATCTATCGCATCAAATTTTGTTCCAAAAAACAGAAAACAAATAATTCTTTGGGGTGTAATTGGGGCATTTGTTTTTAAAATATTTTTTGCAATTTTTGCAACCTTTTTATTTGAATTTTATTTTATAAAAATTTTAGGTGGTTTATTATTAATTTGGATAGTAAATGATTTAAGAAAAGATTTATTAGACATTAAAAAAGTAAAACCAACTACAAAAAAAGGTAAAGAGCCTTCGTACATTAGTAGTATTGGAAAAGTTTTATTTGCAGATATCATGATTAGTTTTGATAATGTAATTGGTGTAGTTGCAGCTGCAAAAGGTTACTTTGGATTTATGATATTTGGACTTATGTTGTCAGTTGTTTTAACTGGTGCTTTAGCAACATATATGGCTCATTACATACAAAGACATATTTGGATAGCTTATATTGGCTTGGTATTCATCTTAATTGTTGGACTCCAACTGGTAATTGGTGGATTGGTTGATCTTGAAATATTAAATATTAATGAAGAATTTAAAAAATACTTTTAATTAATAAGAATTTTTTTTATTTGGAAATTTAATTTTTCTAACTTCTTTTGAATAATTTGAAACAGCTCTAGAAAAATCTTTTCTTATATTTGCATATTTTTTTACGAACCTATAATGCATTGGATTCAAACCAATTAAGTCATCAAAAACTAATATTTGACCATCACAATATTTAGAAGCTCCAATACCAATAGTTGGTATCTTTAATTTTTGCGTGACAAGCTTTGCTAAAGAAGTTTCAACACATTCTAAAACAATTGAAAACACTCCAGCTTTTTCTAATAATTGTGAGTCTCTTATAATGTTGTTTCTCTCTAACTTTTTTTTTCCTTTAAATTTGAAAGTTTTATCTGACTGAGGAAGCAACCCTAGATGGCCCATGACTGGAATTTTGTTTTTAATTAAAGATTTGATTATTTCATAAACTTTTTTTCCACCTTCTAATTTTACACCGTCACACTTTGTTTTTTTCATTATCTGTTTTGCATTTTTCACTGCCTCTTTAGGAGTTCGATAAGTGTTATGTGGCATATCAACAATCATTAAACTTTTTTTTATACCCATTCTCACACTTTTAGAGTGTTCAATCATAGTGCTCAAATTTACTTCTCTTGTAGATTTATAATTGTATAAAACTGAACCAAGTGAGTCTCCTACTAAAATTAAATCACAATAATTATCTAATATAGAAGCAATATTTTTTGAATAGGCAGTTAGACTAACTATTTTTGACTTATTTTTTTTTGCAACAAATTTTTTAATTTTACTCATTTATAAATTCTTGGTTCTTATATGCTTTCAAAAGCTTTTTAGATATAGATAGTTTCTTTGCAATAGGAGATTTTTCGTCAATAATTCTCCAAAAAGGAAGTTTTGGTTTTTTAGTTTTTTTTTTAATTTGTTCCTCTAATGATGCCTCTATAGCAATTCTTAAAAAAATCCCTGTAGATACTGGGCACGTTTTGTTAGCTTTGGCTTTTTTAGCTAAAGCTTCTCTCATTTCAATAACTGTCTTTTTTTTACCTTTAGGAATTTTATGAATATATTTTACTATTGAACTTGGAGATGAAATTAGCATCGTTTCACCTTTCTTAATATCTGCAAAATTAAAAGTTAATTTTTTAATTTTTTCCTTGTATGGTTTGTTAAACTTAGCAATCCACATTAGAAAAATATTACCAGGTACCAGTATTCTCCATTGAAGCCCAAGGCTCTTTAGGTTCTAAATTTCCCTCTTGAAGTATTTCAATTGAAATTTTGTCTGGTGATCTGACGAAAGCCATATGTCCATCTCTTGGTGGTCTATTAATAGTGTACCCCATATCCATTAATCTTTGACAGGTTTCATAAATATTGTCTACTCTGTATGCCAAATGGCCAAAATTTCTTGAACCTTCTCCAAGCTCATCACCATCCCAATTATAAGTTAATTCTATCTCTGCTTTATCATCATTTGGAGCTGCTAGAAAAATTAAAGTGTATCTACCCTTTTCACTTTCTTTCCTTCTTGTTTCTTTCAAACCAAGCCCTTCACAGAAAAATCTTAAAGACTCATCTACATCTTTAATTCTAATCATTGTATGTAAATATTTCATAAGTTTATTAATACTACCAAATAAGTTTAATTCAATGAGATAAAAATATTATAACTTAATTTTTTTTACAAAAGTCCCTATCACAAAACCTATTATTATTCCTATATTATTAAAAATAAAGTCCTCAATTTCTGCAAATCGATTTACGTAAGGTTGTATTATTTCAATAAAGCCACTGTAAAATGAAAAAAAAATTAATATTAAGATATAATTTTGTGGTTTACGTAAACCTATGCATATTGTTAAAAATGAATAGGCTATCAAATGATGGAACTTGTCGTCACCTGGAAAGCTTGCCTGTTGTTTTAAAGGATATAGAGATAGAAATGTAATTATAATTAAAATAATTGTAGTATAAATTTTCCAATTTTCGTTAAAAAAAAACAAAGCTTTTTTTAACATTTATTCTAACTCTATAGTGCTAGGTGGTTTTGAAGTAACATCATAAACAACTCTGTTTATACCTCTTATACTGTTAACTATTTTATTTGAGATAGATTGCATAAAAGACTTTTTAAATTCATAATAATCTGCTGTCATTCCATCGTAGGAAGTTATTGCTCTTAATAAGCAGAGATATTCATAAGTACGATTATCACCCATTACTCCAACTGTTTTTACAGGTAGCAAAGCAGCATAAGCTTGCCAAATCTTATGATAAAGACCGTGATCTTTTAACGCTTGAATAAAATAATAATCAGCTTCTTTTAAAATTTTAATTTTTTCATACGTTATCTTACCAGGCATTCTAATTGCTAAGCCTGGTCCAGGAAATGGATGTCTTGAAATAATTTCTTTACTTAATTTAAGCTCTAATCCTAATTTTCTAACCTCGTCCTTAAATAAAAATTTAAGTGGTTCTACTAACTTTAAATTCATTTTTTTTGGTAAACCACCCACATTATGATGAGATTTTATTTTTGAGGTTTGGCTTCCAGTAACAGATTTGCTCTCAATTAAATCTGGATATAGAGTACCTTGAGCTAAAAATTTAACATTTTTAATTTTCTTGGCATATCGTTCAAAAATTTTAATAAATAAATTACCAATTATTTTTCTTTTTTTCTCTGGGTCAGAAACATTCTTTAACTTTTTTAAAAATTCCTTTTCAGCATTTACATAAATTAAATTCATCTTTAAACGTTTTTTAAATGTCTGAACTACTTGTATTTCCTCATTTTTTCTTAGAAGGCCAGTGTTTACAAAAATACAATAAAGTTTTTTACCAATAGCTTTATTCAGTAGCTGAGCAACTACACTACTATCCACACCTCCTGATAATGCACAAATAACTTTTTTATTTCCAACTTGTTTTTTAATATTTTTGATAAGCTGATTTTTTTGATCCTTAGAGGACCAATTTCTTTTTATTTTACAAATTAAAAATATAAAATTACTTATTAATTTTTTTCCATTCTCTGTATGTGTTACTTCAGGATGAAATTGCACTCCATAATATTTTTTGAATTTATTTTCAACAATTGCAAATTTTGAATTAGTGCTTGATGCAACAACTTTAAAATTCTTTGGGAGTTTTGAAACTTGATCCGCATGGCTCATCCAAACTTGTTTGGATTTTTTATTTCCAAAGAAATTTTTTGTTAAAAAACTGTCATTTTTTTTATAAACATTAGCTAGACCAAATTCTCTATGTTTCGATTGTTTTACTCTTCCTCCATTAAGTTTTGACAAAATTTGATGCCCAAAACAAATTCCAAGAACTGGTATATCAAGTTTTAGAATATTTTTATCAAAAGAATACTTGTTTATTTGGTAAACATTTAATGGACCGCCAGATAATACTATTCCTTTAATACTGTTATTTATGTCTTTTAGTTTTATTTTTTTATGACTTACTATTTCAGAAAAAACACCTAGTTCTCTTACTCTTCTTGCAATTAATTGAGTAAATTGCGAACCAAAATCTATAATTATGATTTTATTAAGATTTTTATCAAGACTCATTATTTTTAGGTTCTAAATTTTTTAATGACTCTTGAATACCTTTATTTTCATTACATAAATTTTTACAAACTTTCACAAACTTATCTGAAAGATCTTTGACTTTTTCATAATTAGATTTTTCTAAAGCAATTTTCATTAACATCAATAAAGCTTCCTCGTTATTAGGCTCAATTAAGAGAGTTGTTTCTAAATTTTGCTCTTCTTTTCTTTGATTTTCTTCTTGGTTGTATATTTTTGCTAAATATAAATATGAATTTGCATCTTTCGGGTTAAAAACTATATTTCTCTCAAATAAAAAACGTGCATCTTCATATTTTTCTTTTTTAAACAATTCTAAAGCTTGATTAAAAAAATTTTCTTTACCAAAAGATGTGCTACTAAAAGAAGCTATTAAAAGTATTAATCCTATAAATTTAAAAAATTTGCTCATTAATATTTACTGTCGTTTTTTACTACATCTACATTATGAACCATACTTTCATAAAATCCAGCTTTTGTAATTTTCACAAATTGTGGTTTATTTCTCAATTTCATGATTGTTTTTGATCCAAGATAACCCATAGAAGATTTCAATCCACCGATCAATTTATAAATAATACTCCCAACATCTCCTTTATATTTTACAAAACCCTCAACACCTTCAGGTACATATTTTGAGGAATCTTTTTGTTTTTTTTGAAAGTATCTATCAGCTGATCCTTTATTCATAGCCCCTACAGATCCCATACCTCTAAAACTTTTGAAAAGTTGTCCATTTTTTTTAATTAATTTTCCTGGAGTTTCATTTGTACCTGCAAATAAAGATCCAATCATTACAGCATCAGCTCCTGCAGCGAAAGCTTTCGCTAAATCACCAGAATATTTTATTCCTCCATCAGATATTATTTTAACATTTTTGTTCTTTAAACCATTTCTTACAGCTAAAATTGCGCTTAATTGAGGAACTCCTATTCCAGCAACCAATCTTGTTGTGCAAATAGAACCAGGCCCTATACCAATTTTAATTATATCTACTCCTAACTTTATCAGAAATTTTGCAGCCTCTGGAGTTGCAATATTTCCTGCACATAAAGCAGTTTTGCTGTTTTTTATTTTTTTTATATATTTGATTATTTCACCAACTTTCTTTGTATGGCCGTGAGCAGTATCTACTACGATTAAATCTACATCTTCTCTAATTATCTCTTTGGCTCTAACAAATTCATTTGGTGACGCACCTACGGCTGCTCCTACAATCAGTTTTTGTTTTTTAACCTTTTTTATCTCTGATAATTGTTTTTTTATATCTAGATTTCTATGAATTACACCAATACCACCAGCTTTAGCTAGAGCTATTGCCATTCTGCTCTCAGTAACAGTATCCATTGCAGATGACAAAAGTGGAATTTTGAGTTTCAAATGCTTTGTTAAAGAGACACTAGTGTCTGCATCAGAAGGTAATATTTCTGAATACTTTGGAGCTAATGTAACATCATCAAAGGTGAGTGCTTCTTTTATAAGAACCATAATCTTTTATATATGATTCCTTTTAAATTAAAAGTCTCTAACGAACTTTTCTACAAATTATAAAACTTTCTTTTGAATCTTTCCTACTAGATTTTGGTTTAAAAACCTTAACTTCTTTGAAGTATTTTTTTCCCTCTGCGACGATTTCGTTAAATGTTCCACCCATAAAAATTTTGGAAATAAAAAATCCATTATTTTTAATTAGATCTTTTGCAAAAGACATTGCTTCTTTACATAATTCTCCAGTTTGTATTGAGTCTATATTTTTAATACCCGTTGTGTCTACAGCCATATCAGACATCACAACGTCAACTTTGTCGTTTATGTATTTTTTAATTTCTTCTTGTGTTTTTTCCTCAGTGAAATCTCCTTGTATTTGGACACTGTTACCTATAGGTTCCATTTTTTTAATATCTATAGAAATCAGTTTTCCACTTTTAGATGCTTTGAGAGCATATTGTGACCAGCTCCCTGGCGCAGCTCCAATATCAATTACTGATAATCCACCTTTGAAAATTTTAAATTTTTCGTCAATTTCAATTAATTTATAAGCGGATCTAGCACGATACCCATCAACTTTGGATTGTCTTACATAGATATCTCTACGCTGTTTATTAACCCAGTTCTTGGAGATTTTATTTTTTTTCAATTAATTATTAAATCTTAAACTTTTATTTAAAATTTTTCCTGCAAGACTTTTAATTTCTATTTTAATGTCCTTATTTAATCTCATATCTTCATTATTTTTCCAGATACCAGCTGCTAAATGCATAATTCCAATTTTATTGTTAGGCAAATAAGGTTCGACCCATGTATCTTTATGTTCATCAAATTTTGGCAAAAGATTACTAGTGATCCAATTGCAGTTTAAAGGAAGAAATTCAGTTTCTACGTTGTCAACATACACAGACATATTCATTGCCAATTGTTCTGATCCAAATATTTCCCCACCTTTAAGTGTTTGTTTTAAATTTTCTTGCCATGAATTCCAGCAAATTGAATTTTTTTCTAAAGAAAATACACCAATATTGATGTGAGGTGCAAAGGCTAACTTTCTAGCTTTTTCTAAATTGATATTAGACTTTATTGCGTGTTTAAAATTTTGAGACTTAATAATTGCTAGTTTTCCAAAAACCCAATTTACTTTAGAAGTAATTTTGTAACCTGGTCCGATAGTTTGTGTAATTCCTAATTTACCATTTTCACACGCTTTAAAATAAAGCTCAACAGATTGCCACTCATTTACCCAAGCATCACAATCAATCCATAAATATTTTTCGTAGCTTGGAAAATATTTTGGCAAAAAAGCCCTGGATACTTGACTCTTTAACCATTCGCGTCCTTTAATTTTACTATCTGGAACTTTTATATCCCACTCTGCTGATCTTATTTCGTCTACTTTTAGCGATAATTGTGTTTTTTGATCATCTGATAGACCAGCATCTAAAATACAAATTGCAACATCAGAGCTTTCCTTAAATCTTTTTATAGAGTCTATTAGCTCATTTAATAAAGGGAAATAATTTGAATCAGCTAATGATACAATGACATTTTTTTTCATTATAAAATATCTTCAAGATCGTCATCTTCATCTTTATAATTCTGATCTTCGTTTTGTTTTTTTAATTTTTGATAATGAAAAAAACTTATTGGAAGCATACCTAAGTATATTATTGCACTAATAGATATAACGTTAAATGGATATATTAAAAGTAATCCAACAAATAAAACTATTCCAAATAAAAGAAAAATGGTTGCTTTTCTTTGAATAACAATTTTTTTAAACGAATAACTTGGAAATTTGCTGATCAACAATAGAGATGTTGAAATAAAAAAAACTGGAACAACAATGTTATAATTTATATTTATTAAATCAAAGTTTGTAAGACTAAAAATTAATGGAGTTAAAACTAAAATACCTCCTGCTGGAGATGGAACTCCTTCAAAAAAATTATCTTTCCAGGAAGGTGCTTGACCTGTATTTACATTGAAACGTGCTAAACGTAACGCAACACAAATTACATATATTAAACATAACAACCATCCAAATCTTCCTAATGTATTGAGTTTCCAGAAATACATAATAAATGCTGGGGCTACTCCAAAACTTATTACATCTGTTAAAGAATCTAGTTCTTTTCCAACCTTTGATGTCCCTTTAATTAATCTTGCTATTCTTCCATCTAATCCATCAATAAGAGCAGCAAACATAATTGCTATAATTGCAAATTCAAATTTTCCATCTAATGCAAATCTGATTGAGGATAAACCAATACAAACTCCAATAAGAGTTAACATATTTGGTAAAATAACTCTTGCGTTAGTTTTTTTATCTGTAACGATTCTTAAATTGTTTTTTGGCTGTTCCATAAATTAATTTTTAGCCAGCAATGTTTCTCCTGAAATTGCTGTTTGACCAACTTTAACTAGTGGTTCATAATTTTCATAATAAACGTCTGCTCTACTACCAAATCTAATCATCCCAATTCTATCACCTTGATTTAGTTCCTGATTTTTATTTGTTTCACAAACTATTCTTCTTGCAACTAGTCCTGCAATTTGAACGACTATAATATCATTCCCATGTTTATCTTTAATTTTGTAATAATTTCTCTCATTGTCTTCACTTGCTTTGTCTAAAGATGCATTCAAAAATTTACCTGGTTTATATAAAATTTCATCTACAGTTCCTGAACATGGAGTTCTATTTACATGGCAGTCAAAGACATTCATAAAAATACTTATTTTTTTAAATTTTTTATTTTCTAATCCAAGTTCTTTTGGACCATCCACTTCTTCAACTTTAATTACTTCACCATCTGCTGGGCTAACTAAATAACTATCATCTCCAATGATAACTCTTTCTGGATCTCTAAAAAAATAATAAACCCAGACAGTCAGTAATATTCCTATTAAACCTAAAAAATTATTAATAATCAGAAAAATAATAGTTATGAATACAGCTATTACTATAAACTTATAGCCTTCAGTGTGAATCTTTGGAAATATCTTACTAAACATATTCTTCTATTTGCTAAATTTCGATTAATATGTATATAAAATGGTCAAATTCAATTATTAAGATAATTTTTATTTAATGAGCAAAATCAAGGTAAATAACCCGGTAGTAGAGCTGGATGGTGATGAAATGACACGAATTATATGGGAGTTCATCAAAAACAAACTTATCCTTCCATATTTAGATCTTGGTATTGAATACTATGATTTAGGAATGAAAAGCAGAGATAATACAGACGACCAGATCACAATAGACTGTGCAAATGCTATCAAAAAAATTGGGGTTGGAATAAAGTGCGCAACAATTACCCCTGATGAAGCAAGAGTAGAGGAATTTGATTTAAAAAAAATGTGGAGATCTCCTAACGGAACAATAAGAAATATAATTGGAGGAACGGTATTTAGAGAGCCAATTATCTGTAAAAATATTCCTAAACTTGTACCCTCATGGACAGATCCTGTAATTATTGGAAGACATGCATTTGGTGATCAATATAGAGCAACAGATTTTAAAGTTCCTGGAAAAGGAAAAATGGAAGTAAAATGGACATCAGAGGATGGAAAAGATGAAATCAAACATGAGGTTTTTAATTTTACTGGCCCGGGTGTTGCTTTATCAATGTACAATTTAGATAAATCAATAGAAGACTTTGCAAGATCTTGTTTTAGTTATGGATTAATTAAAAAATGGCCTGTTTACATGTCAACTAAAAATACAATTCTAAAACAGTACGATGGTAGATTTAAAGATATCTTCCAAGAAATTTATGACAAAGAATTTAAAAGTGATTTTGAAAAAAATAAATTAACTTACGAACACAGATTAATCGATGACATGGTTGCATGTGCAATGAAATGGAGTGGTAAATATATTTGGGCATGCAAAAATTATGATGGGGATGTTCAGTCTGATACTATGGCTCAAGGTTATGGGTCTTTAGGATTAATGACAAGCACATTATTAACTCCAGACGGAAAAATAATGGAAGCAGAAGCTGCGCATGGTACAGTAACAAGACATTACAGGATGCATCAACAAGGAAAAGAAACCTCAACAAACCCTATAGCATCTATTTTCGCTTGGACTAGAGGATTGGCTCATAGAGGCAAGTTAGATAATAATGATGCGCTAATTAAATTTGCACAAACTTTAGAAAAAGTTTGTATTGAATGTGTGGAAAGTGGATCAATGACAAAAGATTTGGCAATTCTTATTGGTCCTGACAGTAAGTATTTAACCACCAATCAATTTTTAGATGTAATTGATGGTAATTTAAAAAAGAAATTAAATTAAACTCTTAAGCTTTTTAAAAGCTTCTTCAATTTTTGATTGATCCTGTCCACCAGCTTGAGCAAAGTCTTTTCTTCCTCCACCACCTTTACCACCAATTATTTCAGATCCAACTTTAACAAATTTTACAGCATCAAACTTGCTGGTTAAATTATCTGTTACTCCAACTGCTAACCCAACCTTGTCATCTTTATTAGCAAATACAACAACAATACCTTCGCTTAACTCTTTTTTACCTTTATCTACAAGTTTTCTTAATTCTTTTGGAGGTAATCCATCTATTCTTTGAAGCCTTAATTTAACTCCATTAATTTCTTCATCTTTAATAATATTTTTTGATTTATCTTCTAAAATTGCATTTACTGAAATAGTCTCTAATTGTTTAGTTAAGTTTTTAATTAAAGTTTTCTGGTCAGTTTCATCTAAACTTGGTTTTCCACCTAATTTAATAATTTGCTGACTTAAATCTTTAATTGCTTCCTCATCTTTTTCTGCAGATAGATTTGATAATTTCTCTTTATTTTTTAAATATTCCTCTAATTGTTTATCTCTTAATGCCTCTATTCTTCTAACCCCTGCAGCAATAGATGATTGGCTCACAATTTTAAATTTACCAATATCCCCAGTGTTTTTGACGTGCGTTCCACCACATAATTCAGTAGAAAAATACTTGCCATCTTCATCCCCCATTGAAAGAACCCTTACCTCATCGCCATATTTTTCACCAAATAATGCTAAAGCACCGTTTTCAACAGCTTCATCAGGTGTCATTAATCTAGTTTTTACATCAGATTTCTTAGAGACCATTTTGTTTACAAAGTTTTCTATTTTATCAATTTCTTCATTCAAAATTGGCTTCATATGGCTGAAATCAAATCTTAATCTGCTTGGCTCTACTAAAGATCCTTTTTGGGTTACATGAGTACCAAGAACTCTTCGTAAAGATTCGTGCAATAAATGGGTTGCTGAGTGATAAGCGCGAGTATTATCCCTTCTTTCAACATCAATTTTTAATTCTACACTTTCCTGTAGTTTTATAGATCCACTCTTTACCTTTCCATAATGAACAAATAAATCACCTAATTTTTTTTGAACATCAGTTACCTCAAATTTAAAATCATTCGAGACTATTTCACCAGAATCACCAACTTGTCCACCTGACTCACCATAGAAAGGAGTTTGATTTACTATAATCATTCCTTCATCATTTTGTTTTAATTGATCAACTTCTTTATTATCTTTTAAAAGAGATAATACGACACCTTCAGCTTGGTTAGTCTCGTATCCTAAGAATTCAGTTGGCTCAATTTTATCTTTTATTCCAAACCAAATATCTTCTACAGCTGCATCACCAGAACCTTTCCAATTTTTCTTAGCAAGCTCTCTACTTTCCTTCATTAAAGATTGAAACTTTTCAGTATCAATTGACATAGATTTATTTCTTAAAATATCTTCTGTCAGATCTAACGGGAAACCATAGGTATCATATAATTTAAAAGCTACTTCACCTGGTAACACTTTATCTATTTTAGATATTTCATCATTTAAAATTTTTATTCCTCTGTCTAAAAGAACTAAAAATTTTTCTTCTTCCATTTTTAAAGTTTCTTTGATTAAAGACTCGGCTCTAACTAGCTCTGGATAGTTGCCTGACATTTCATTTTTAAGAGTATCAAACAAATTATAAAAAACTGGTTCCTTAGATCCAAGTAAATGAGAATGTCTCATCCCTCTTCTCATTATTCTTCGAAGAACATATCCTCTTCCCTCATTTGAGGGTAAAACACCTTCAGCAATTAAAAATGAACTAGCTCTTAAGTGGTCAGCAATGACTCTGAAACTTGCTAAATTAGATTTATCTGATTTAACTTTTGTAATTTCAGATGCAGAACCAATTATTTTTTTAAAATGATCTGTTTCATAGTTGTCATGTGAACCTTGTAATAAAGCTGCAATTCTCTCAAGTCCCATTCCTGTATCAACAGATGGTTTTGGAAGATTTATTCTTTTATCTTTTGTAACTTGTTCAAATTGCATAAAGACCAGGTTCCAAATTTCTATAAATCTATCTCCATCTTCATCTTTAGAGCCTGGTAATCCTCCAGGTAAATGATCTCCATGATCAAAAAATATTTCAGAACACGGTCCACAAGGACCTGTCTCACCCATTGACCAAAAATTATCTGATGTAGCAATTCTAATTATTCTATCATCGCTAAAACCCGCTATTTTCTTCCAAAAATTGAAGGCCTCATCATCCTCGTGGAATACTGTTACGTACAGCCTGTTTTTATCTATTCCAAAATCTTTGGTTATTAAATCCCATGCATAATGAATTGCTTGCTCTTTAAAATAATCACCAAAAGAAAAATTTCCTAACATCTCAAAGAAAGTGTGGTGCCTTGGTGTGTAACCAACATTTTCTAAATCGTTATGCTTCCCACCTGCCCTTACACATTTTTGTGATGTAGTTGCTCTTACATAATCTCTTTTTTCTAATCCAGTGAAAACATTTTTAAATTGAACCATCCCTGAATTGGCAAACATTAAAGTAGGATCATTATTTGGAACTAAATTACTAGATTCCACAATCTTATGATCGTTCTTCTCAAAATATTTTAAAAAGGTATTTCTTATTTCATTGAGTGTTTTGTCTGCCATATTTTTAAAATACAGCTTTTTTATTCTATGTCTAGATATCGAAGGGAAAAAAGGCGCTTAAATTAAGCGCCTTTTATTAATAAAGATGACCTATTAATTCTTTTTAGATGGAGGAGTAGCTTCTGCTTTATCAGCTTCTTCTTTTTCTGCTACTTTCTTTTCTTTTTCCAATTTTTCAGGATCGATTGGATTTCCTTCTATTTTCTTGGAAATCACACCTGCTTTTTCTCTAATTGCCATTTCAATTTCTGCAGCAACTTTAGGATTTTGAGCTAAATAAGTCTTAGCATTTTCTCTACCTTGACCAATTTTTTCACCCTTATAAGCATACCATGCACCTGATTTTTCAATTATATCTGCTTTAGAACCAAGATCGACTAATTCACCCATCTTGCTAATTCCTCTTCCATACATCAAGTCAAACTCAACAACTTTAAATGGTGGTGCCACTTTATTCTTAACTACTTTCACTCTTGTAGAGTTACCAATAATTTCATCTTTATCTTTGATTGCACCAATTCTTCTAATGTCCATTCTTACTGATGAGTAAAACTTAAGTGCATTACCACCTGATGTTGTCTCTGGACTTCCAAACATAACTCCAATTTTCATTCTGATTTGGTTAATGAAAATCATCATAGTGTTTGTGTTTGAAATTGAACCTGTTAATTTTCTTAAAGCCTGACTCATTAATCTTGATTGAAGACCAACATGATGATCTCCCATCTCACCTTCAATTTCAGCTTTAGGAGTTAAAGCCGCAACAGAGTCGATTACAATTACTGAAATAGAGCCTGATTTTACTAGTGTATCAGCGATTTCTAAAGCTTGTTCACCAGTGTCTGGCTGTGAAATTAAAAGTTCTTCAGTGTTTACACCTAATTTTTTTGCATAAACTGGATCTAATGCATGCTCTGCATCAACGAATGCACAAATGCCTCCAGCTTTTTGAGCTTCAGCAACAACTTGTAATGCTAAAGTTGTTTTACCTGATGACTCTGGTCCATAAACTTCAATAATTCTTCCTTTCGGTAATCCACCTATACCTAAAGCTAAATCAAGACTTAAAGAACCTGTTGAAACAGACTCGATATCCATCGCTCTTTTTTCACCTAGCTTCATTACAGACCCTTTTCCAAAATTATCTGTAATCTGAGCTATTGCAGCGTCTAACGCTTTGTTCTTCTCTTTAACATCCATTTCTTGATCTTTAGTAGATTTAACTACTTTTAGGTTATTTTTCGTCATTTTTTGCCTCTTTTTTTAAATTTTTTAAAACTCGAATCATGAAATTAAATGTACACATTTTGTTCTCATTGGCAATATATTTATTTTCTGCCTAAAAAATCAGATATTTACTTAAGTTTTAGATATTGGCTATTAAGTAAGCCTACAGCTTTTAACAAATTGTATTGTGCCATGAGATAATTTTTCTCAGAATTTGCCAAAGAAATTTGTGCAGATAACAATAAGGCATTTGATTGAATTACGTCTAAAGTAGTTCTAGAACCTCTCTCATATTCTGCTGAAACTCCCTCATTTGCTATTTGAGCAGCTTTAACTTGAACTTTAACTGAATTTAAAAAACTCTCTGATGATTGCAAACTTGACCAAGCGCTAGTTACGACTGTATCGTTAGTTTTGATAACATCCTCTAGTAATAACCTTTTTCTACTTGTCAAATTAAAATTCTTATTGATAGTAGATCTTTTTTTACCACCTAAATAAAAAGGCCAACTAACTGTTGCTTTTAGAATGTCTTTTTCTCTTTTTGCATAAGTTGAGCTTAGATCATCTGTATAAGATTTTTCTAAGGACATGGATGCAGTTGGTTTTAAATCTGTCTCAGAAATTTCTAGCTCTTTCTCGGCTTTTTCTAGATCCAATTTAGCAATCTGAATATCAGGATTATTTTGTTTTGAAAGGTTAATAGCTTGATTTAATGTTTTTGGAATAGTGACAATTGCACTAGAATTTTTTTGTAGTTGATTAGGATCATTAATTTTACCAATTATATTTTCATAATTCAGTTTGCTAATTAATAAATCACTTTTAGCTTTTGCAAATTGTGCTTGGGCTCCAGCTAACGACGACTCTGACTGAGCTAAGTCTGTGTTTGTAATTTGACCTCGATCTCTTCTGATTTTATCATTTTCAACTTGACGAATTAAAAGATTTAAATTCTTGGAATTAATATTAAGAGTTTCTCTTGATAAAATCAAATTCATAAAAGCGTCAATAGCTTTGTGTAAAATATCTTGTTCTTTTTTAACTAATTGGGCCTTTGCTAAATCTAAACCAATTACATTTTTCTGAAGAGTTAATTCTCTACCATAATCTATCAAAGTTTGTTCTAATTTAATTGATGTTGTAAATGGATCGACATCACTTATAGCTGCGTCACCTCCACTTTGATTTGTTAATTTATTTGTATTCTCCAAACTTTTTGACCCCGATAATGTCAAAGATGGTTTAAAATCAGCCATAGAGATATTAATATCTTCTTTAGAAGCTTTTATATTTTCTCGCTCAGCATTTAACTGAATATTATTTTGAAATGTTTGATTTAATGCATCAATAAGAGTAACTGCAAATGCATTACTTAAATAAAATATTGACGTGATTACTATTATAAATATTTTTTTCATTTAACTTTATATATAGCAGTTTTAATTTGGTGGTTACTGTTTAAATTTAAAATTATAGATGCATATTTAGGCATATTTTTAAACATATTTTGAGTAATTCTTTGATAGGTTTGCATAAAATTAATTACATCTCCTTTGCTCATTATTTTATGATTACCTTTTTTTCTTGTTTTTAACCATAGCTTATGTTCCTGCTTTAATCTCCATTTTTGCAATAAACTAAAGCTTTTCGCTTTTAAATAAATCATACAATGTAATTGTGAATATAGCTTTTTATATTTATTTTTTAATTGTTGATTTACATATTTTCTCCAAATGAGTTTTTGATCCTTAGCTTTTTCCATAGAATTAATTGATTTTTTTAATGTCTTGCTAGGTTCGGCTCTTGCTCCGACACACCAACCTTCAAAAATAATAACATCTGGTCTTTTATTGATTTTATTCCATTTTTTTGTAGGAAATCTATCATCTATAGCCTTGTTAAAATTGGGTAATTTCATTTTTTTGAATTTTTTACTTTTAGATTTTTTAAAGAAATCTAACATCATGTTGATATCATGAGTACCTGGGACACCTCTTGTTAATAACATTGGATGGACTTTTTTTGATAAAGCAATTCTTTCTTTCCTGGTCTTATAAAAATCATCGATAGAAATTTTAAATACTTTTAATTTAAAATACTTTTCTAAAATTATCTTTATCATTGAGCTGATTGTTGTTTTGCCCGTTCCTTGACCACCTGCCAAGCCAACAAAATAAGGTTTTTTATTTTTTGTTTTTTTTGCAATCCAAAAACATATTGGGATAAGATAATTTTTTATCATCCCTGCTTTATTACCAAACTTTTCAGTTGTAGTTTCTTGAGATTTAATAAACTTAAAACAATCCTTTTTAACTTTCTTAAAACAATCTTCAGCTAATTTCATTGAACCTTTATTGTTCTTGATCCATTGGATGGTTAAGCCCATCAAAGTAAGCTACTTCTTTTAAGTCTTCAACCTTGACTTCATCAACGCACCCTAAATTAAAACCAGTCATAGCTGGTGCACTTCTTGGACTATGATGAGTGTAAATTCCACATTCTGTGCAAAAGTAATGATTAGCAACTTTGGTATGATATTGGTAAAGTTTTAATTTATCTTCTCCTTTAGTAACTTTAAAATCCTCGTTCTTAACCATTCCCATCGTAGCATTTTTTCTTTTACAAATAGAACAGTTACATCTTACTATTTTTGCTAGTTCATTAATTGAAGCATTAATTTCTGCTTCTACAGCTCCACAATGACAATTTAATTTCATATATTTACCTTTAATTTATTTTAAATTACTTTTTGCTGCAATCTTATTTCCATCTAGGTCACGTATATAAGCATAATAATTTCCATCTTTTCTAACGCCTGGACCTCCTTCATCAACTGCACCCTTAGAAATTGCAATTTCATAAAATCTTTCAACTGCTTCTTTAGAGTCCGCTAATAAAGTAATTTGTGTCCCATTGCCAAAGGTTGCCGGTTTACCGTTTACTGGGTTTGTAATGTAAAATATTACTTTTTCTGGTTCACCTAAATGAGAATAACCAATATATTTTTCAGTCTTTAAAATTTTTTTTAATTTTAACGGTTCAAGTATAACATCATAAAACTCGCTAGACTTTTCATAGTCATTAGACCCCACCATTACAAAATCTAAAATGTTCATAACTAATTTAATCTTTTTTATTTTTATTTTTTTTTAAAATTTTACTAATTTCTTCTACTCTTATCGTTATAGCTAGCACTATTCCTAATACAGCTAATAGCAACCAAGTTTCTAAATTTACATACTTAAACTATCTCTGGTTGAAGTTATCCACAAGCATACAAAATGTAGTTTGGATGTTCACGTTTTGATTCACTTTTGATTCAGTTACAGACTCAAAATACAACCTCTTGAGTGTACTCTATAAATGGTCTATAAATTAGAACAAAACAAGAACATGAAACTAACAATCCCTTATTATCTACATAAAGCAGGTGCTGGTTTTCCTTCCCCTGCTACTGATTATATCGAAGAAGATATTGATCTGAACATGCATTTAATAAAAAATGTTCCAGCAACTTTCATCATCAGAGTTCAAGGTAAATCCATGGTCGATGTTGGGATTAATGATGGTGACTTATTAGTTGTTGATAAAAGTTTAAAGCCAAAAAACTTTTCGACAGTGATTGCAAATGTTCATGACGAACTTGTAGTTAAAACTTTGGTTCAAGAAAGAGATAAAAAATTTTTAACTTCTGGGTCTAAAGAGTTTTCTGACAGAATTTTAATTAACGAAGAGCAAGATATTTTTATTTGGGGAGTTGTTACTTATGTCATCCATTCTACGTACTAAAAAAATAGCATTAATTGATTGTAATTCTTTTTACGTTTCATGTGAGCGATTATTTAAACCCAAAATAAGAAGAAAGCCTGTTGTGGTTTTATCCAATAATGATGGTTGTATTATTTCAAGATCAAATGAAGCAAAAGCTTTGGGAATTAAAATGGGTGAACCTTATTTTAAAGCAAAAGATATTATTCTCAAAAATAAAGTTGAAGTTTTTTCATCAAACTATTCTTTATATGGAGATTTATCTAGAAGAGTAATGCGAACTCTTAAAAGATTTAATTCAGAAATAGAAGTTTATTCAATTGATGAAGCATTTTTAGATTTATCAAACTTTCCTGATAATGAAGTAGAAAAAGTTGGAAAAGAAATTAGAGAAACAGTTCTGCAATGGACTGGTATTCCAACAAGTATTGGGATAGCAAATACAAAGACATTAAGTAAAGTTGCAAATCATATTGCAAAGAAAAAACAATCAGGAGTGACAAGTTTAATCGGAATAGAAAACTTAGATCCTATTTTAGAAAAAGTTGAAATTAATGATGTCTGGGGTGTTGGAAGACAACTAACTAAGTTTTATCAAAAACATGGAATTTATAACGCTAAACAATTAAAGAACAAGTCTAATACCTGGATCAAAAAATCTTCAAATGTTTTAAGTTCAAGAACTGCAATGGAGCTTAGAGGAATTTCTTGTATTGGGTTAGAGACAACTACAACTAAACGAAAGAGCTGTGTAGTTTCAAGATCATTTGGAAAAAGAATTGAAACATTTCAAGAATTAAAAGAAGCAGTTGCAAACTATTGTTTAAATGCATCTGAAAAGATTAGATCAGAATCTTTAGTTGCAAAAGCAATTACTGTATTTGTTAGAACAAGTCCTTTTCAAAGAAACTTTGGATATTATTCAAATGCAAAGACAGTAGATTTTCCAATTGCAACAAATAATAGTATTGAAACAGTTAAGACAGCTGTTTCAATCTTAGAAAGTATATTTAAAAATGGTTACCGTTATCAAAAAGCAGGTGTCATGTTGGCAGGGTTATCTAATGCAAGTGATAAAACAAATTTATTTACATCAGAGAAAGATGAAAAAATAAATAGTTTAATGAGGTCTATTGATAATACTAATCATCGATACGGAAGATCTACCTTGAGTGTTGCAAGTGCTGGGGTTCATAAGAAGTGGAATATGCGAAGACAGTATTCTTCTAAAATTGATACGGCTGATTTCTATTGTTTACCAACGATTAGAGCATAATAAGAAACTCTATAATCCACCTGATGAAAATAAGAATTTAGCAACATCTTCAACACCAATTTGCTTTTTCATCTGGCAAAAAACATAGGGTAAGCCATTTCGGGCCTTTTTTACGTCTTCTTTCATAGTTTCAAGATTAACTTCTACATGAGGAGCTAAATCTGTCTTATTAATAATTAACAAGTCTGACTTTTGGATAGCAGGACCTCCCTTTCTAGGAATATCTCCACCCATTCCAACATCAATAACATAAATGGATAAATCGACTAGTTCTGGACTAAAAGTTGCTGCTAAATTATCTCCACCAGACTCGATTAAAATCAAATCAAGATCAGGAAATTTTTTTTTCATATTTTCCACAGCAAGCATATTAATTGAAGCATCCTCACGAATTGCAGTATGTGGGCAACCACCTGTCTCAACTCCTTTAATTCTCTCAAGAGGTAGAGCTTGAGCTTTCATTAAAAATTCTGCATCCTCTTTTGTATAAATATCGTTTGATATTACAGCCATAGAAATTTTCTTTGATAAAAATTTACACAATTCAGCTGTTAAACTTGTCTTCCCTGCACCAACGGGTCCACCAATTCCAACTTTTAATGGTCCATTTATATTTTTCATGTTTTATAAATTCTTGTTTTCAAATTTTCATGTCTGATACTATAGATATCGCTATTAAAACAAATTCCACCTAGGTCTCCTAAAGTAAAATTTTCACTTTCTTTTTCTAATTCTCTTATTAATTCATAAGTCTGTATTACACAGTCTTGTCCAACTTTTTGTCCAATTGGTATATGTTTAATACAAACATTTATGAGATTTGATACAAAGGATTGTAGATAAGATACTGATGTTAAGTTAAGCGGTATATTAAAATGTTTAGCTGCTTTAGCAACTGCAATTGGATATGCAGTATTTTCTTCAATATTAAAATCCCAACTATCAGCTAAAACTTTTCTAAAAGCATTACCCATTTCAATAGACTCAATTTTTCTTTCTTTGGATGGACAAAGAGATAAAGCTAATTCATTTAACTCTTCTCCTTGATAAGTGTATTTCATTAAAATTATATCATTTTTACCAGTGCCAAGTTTTAGAATACATTTTAAATAATTCAATATATCTTCTTTTGATTTAATTAAATTATCATTAATCATAGCCTCTAAACCATGAGAATATGAAAAACTTCCAACAGGAAATGATGGTGAAAACCAAGTTTGAAGAATTTGTAATGACTCTTTTAAATCTTTTTTATTTTTTAATTTAGTGTTTATGGCTATGGGTTCTACCAATTCCATATGCTCCTCCCTCTGGTTTAAAAGGCCTTGAAACTTTCTTAACCTTTCCCCCTAATTTAAGTATCATTTTTTTTATTACTTCATCATACTGAATAAAAATTTTATCTTTTTCTATTTGGCATGGCATATGCCTATTTCCAATATGCCAAATTAATTGCATTAAATTTTTTCCTTTTATTTCTAATAAATTTTCTTTTTTGTTTTTGATTAAAATCAAATTTCCACTTTGAAGCCTAAAGGCTTGATTTTCTGATAATGATTTTGTTTCTGGTAAATTGACTAAAAATTCAAAACCGTTATCTGAAACAAGTTTTTTTCTTCTTAAAAATCGCTCATCATAAGATAAAGATATGTGATCTTTTGCTTTATTTTTGGCAATTTTATTAACTATTAAAAAACAATTATCCATAAGCTAAAACATAAAATATCTTTGTGCCAAAGGGAGTTCTTTAGCTGGTTCACAGGTAATTATCTCACCGTCGGCTTTTACCTCGTATGTCTCAGGATTTACCTCAATTTTTGGACACTTGTTGTTTAAAATCATATCTTTTTTAGAAATGGCTCTTGTGTTTTCTACAGGCAATAAGTCTTTTCTAACACTTGCATCTTTTAAAGAATTCTTTTCAAGAGCCAATTTACTTGTGAAAATTACTGAAGATTTCTCTAAAGAAGTTCCAAAAGATGAAAACATTGGTCTAGTGTATACAGGCTGTGGAGTTGGAATTGATGCATTTGGGTCTCCCATTTGCGCACAAGCTATACTTCCACCTATTAAAATCATCTCTGGCTTTGCTCCAAAAAATGCTGGGTCCCACAGAACTAAATCTGCACGTTTATTTTTTTCAATACTACCAATATGTTTTGAAATCCCATGAGCAATTGCTGGATTAATTGTGTACTTTGCTAAATATCTTTTAACTCTAAAGTTATCATTGTCTCCTTTTTCCTCTGGTAAACTTCCTCTTTGAACTTTCATTTTATGTGCAGTTTGCCAAGTTCTAATAATAACTTCTCCAACTCTACCCATAGCCTGACTATCAGAAGCGATAATTGAAAATGCACCCATATCATGGAGAATATCTTCTGCTGCGATTGTTTCTCTTCTTATTCTACTTTCAGCAAATGCAACATCCTCTGGAATAGATTTATCGAGATGATGACAAACCATTAGCATATCCAAATGCTCCTCTATAGTATTGACTGTATATGGTCTGGTTGGATTAGTTGAAGAGGGAATAACATACTCTTCTCCACAAACTTTAATTATATCTGGTGCGTGTCCACCACCAGCACCCTCTGTATGAAAAGCATGAATAGTTCTTTTGTTAATTGCTTTGATAGTATTTTCTACAAACCCACTTTCATTTAAAGTGTCTGTATGGATCATAACCTGTACATCATATTTATTAGCAATATTTAAACAATTATCAATTGCTCCAGGAGTGGTTCCCCAATCCTCATGTAATTTTAAAGCTGAGGCGCCAGCCAGAATTTGTTCCTCAAGACCATCTGGCAATGAAGAATTTCCTTTTCCAGCAAAAGCTAAATTCATAGAAAAACCATCAGCAGATTGAATCATTCTTTGTATATGCCATGGTCCAGGTGTACACGTTGTAGCAAGGGTTCCATGAGCAGGTCCAGTTCCTCCTCCAAGCATAGTTGTAATACCTGAGTGTAAAGCGTCATCTATTTGTTGAGGGCATATATAATGAATATGACTGTCAAAACCTCCAGCTGTTAAAATTTTTCCTTCACCAGCAATTACCTCTGTTCCCGGACCAATAATAATATTTACTTTAGATTGAGTATCTGGATTGCCAGCTTTACCAATTTCAAATATTTTTCCATCTTTTAAACCAACATCAGCCTTATAAATTCCATTTATATCAACTACTAAAGCATTAGTAATAACAGTATCAGCAGCTCCTTTTTCTCTACTAGTTTGAGATTGGCCCATCCCATCCCTTATTACTTTTCCACCACCAAACTTAACTTCTTCACCATAAGTGGTTAGATCGTTTTCTACCTCAATAAATAAGTCGGTATCTGCGAGCCTTACTTTGTCTCCTGTAGTAGGCCCATACATATCTGCATAAGCTGCTCTAGAAATTTTAACCATTATAGACTACCCATAACTTTCTTATTGAACCCGTATATTTTTTTTGATCCATTTATTTCTATAAGCTCAACATCTTTAGATTGACCTGGCTCAAATCTTACAGCAGTTCCTGAAGGGATGTTTAATCTTTTTCCATAAGCTAACTGTCTATCAAAAACTAAATGCTCATTTGTTTCAAAAAAATGATAGTGGCTTCCAACTTGTACAGGTCTATCTCCAGAATTAGAAATTTTTATCTTAGTAACTTTGAAGTCTTTATTTAGATCTATTTCCTCGTTTTTTGTAATTACTTCTCCTGGCTTCATAATATTTTCACCTTATAGGTTTATGGACTGTTACCAATTTAGTTCCATCAGGAAAAGTAGCTTCTACTTGAACTTCCTTAACCATATCTGGAATACCTTCCATACAATCCTTTTTTTTAATAACATGAGCTCCTGCCTCCATCAATTCTGCAACACTTTTGCCTTCTCTAGCTCCCTCAACTACAAAATCTGTTATTAAAGCTATAGCTTCTGGATAATTTAATTTTATACCTTTTGATAATCTATTTTTAGCTACAATCGCTGCAAGACTTATTAAAAGTTTATCTTTTTCTCTAGGAGTCAGTTTCATTTATATATTCCATATTTTTGGTATTTTTGAACCTTCAAAAAAGTATGACAAAATTTTATCAATTGCAAATTTAAGATTGTAACTATCTTTAGATAAAAGTCTTACGATCAATTTATTATCCCATTGAGAATAATTTGAAGTTGTATTTTCATTATTAGTTAAAGTTTCAGATAAATTATTAAAGTTATTCAAAAACTTATTTCCTACAATAATAATTGTCGCAACTGCAGAATTATTATTTAATGTAGAAAAACTATTCAAATATTTTTTTTCAAATAAACCTGTATTTATTGCTTCAGTATGAATTAATTTTTTGTCAACATTAATATTCCAAAAATCTGAAAAAAATCCCTTTTCAAACTTCTCCTTCATAGATGTTCGTCCAAAAATAATATTTTCACAAAGAAGTAAATTTGAGTCTTTTGATAAATTAAAATTAATTTTCCTTTTTAAATTACAATTATTAAATAAAATTAACTCTTTAGGTAGCCAAAATAAATTTGAATTGTTTAACAAATTTAAATTAATTTCTAAATTGGCAGGATTACCAAAACCACTATAAATTTTTTCTGCTGCTTGAGTTGAAATACAAAGATTTGAACTATCAATTTCAAATTTGAAGTCATATTCATCCCCACTAGTAATTCCACCAGCAGTATTAATAAGCATTAATTGTTTTAGATTTTCATGAAAATCTGGCATCAAAGCTTTTGAAGATCCTTGTTGATAAAGTTTTTGTATATTTTGATCTTTTATTTTTATTTCTAATCTGCCTTTAGATTTTTCCAGTTTTTTTTGCCTTATATTCATTTCTTTATCCTAGCACAAAAAAACCTTTTTATTATTTGTCAATTATTTGAGCTTGAATTATTTAGCTTTTTTAATAAAAAGAGATCATGCAAAACCAAGAAATAGTCAAAATAATAGAAAACCTTAAAGGTCGAAGGAATTACGAGGAAAAAAAAGCCACTAAATTAGGTTTTGCCTCTCTTTATGATTACTTTGAAGACAAAATCTCCAAGAAACAAAAAGTTCTTGAAGAACAACAAAAAGGTTTAGAAGCAGCAAAAACTGACAATCAACCAAAAGCTGCTAAAAAAAGCTGCGGTTGTTGCTAATTAATATTTTTATCAAGATTAGTTAATAATATTCTCTTTTGATCGTCACTTAACTGAGGAATATTTGCTAAAATCGGCCTTACTTCAAAATTTAAATCTTTTAGCAAGGTATCTATACCTATTTCTATAATGGTGGGTTCAGTAATATCCCAACCAGCAATATATCCTCTTTTTCCCCTGCATTCTGAAAAGCTAGGAATTGAAGTTTCATCTAAACCTGCAAATTTAAATCTATCAACTAAACTGGCTCTATTTGCAGGAAAATTAAATTTAGGGTAATATTCTAAACACATACTTATTGGAAATTTAACCCCGTCCCATTCAACAAAAATATCATAATCAATCCAATCTTTTCCATGCTTAATATATTTATAAGCTATTAAAGATGCGCCTGATCTTTTAAGTAATATTGGTCTGTCGATATTTTCAAATCCATTTAAATCAAAAACTTTTAGTTTTTTATTATTAAGAAATTTTTTAAATTTTTTAGAAGACTCAGTTGATTTAGATGCTCCACGAGCAATCTCGAAATTTTCAAAAAAAGTGCTTGGATCGTCTTTATACATTTTATCATCAACGATTTTGATCGGATTACCTGTCTCTTTATATTTGATATGTTTAAAATTCATTCCACCTTCATTTTTTAATATTGATCCCGCTCGTAGTTTAAGGCTACCTGGACGTATTAAAACTATGTCTGTTAAATTATCATTATCTAGATCTGAAAATCTTATTTGATCAACATAACTGTTCCATTCATTTCCTTCATGTTTTGGAATATAATCTTTTGGTGGGTCTACTAAAATATAAAAATTAGAATTAAATTTATTGTTTCCTAAATTTTCAATAACCTGAATCCCAGTACCAACATAGAGTTCTCCTGCTCTAGAAACTACAATATCTAAATCACTATCATTATCTAGATCCCAAAACGAAACTTCTGGTATTGTTCCCCAATTTCCATCAGGAAAAGGTAGTTTAATTTTCTTTTTAAATTTACCTTTACCATTGTTCAGCGCTATTCCTGTTTCTGTACCCTCATATTCATGCCCACCATGAACAATATCAAGATCTCCATCATTATCAAAATCACCAAGTTCAATTCCAAATGCATTGATAGATCCACATTTTTTTATCTTCATTTTACCAGTGCCATCATTATACAAACACTGCAAAACTCTTTCTAAATCTGTTAAAACAATATCTATATCTCCATCATTATCGATATCACCAACTGCACCACCATGATCAAAAATTTTAAAATCTTTTTTTGATAAATGAGTGGATGAACTTTCTAACCAAGTTCCATTTTTTTTACTTAAAAAATAACTATCTCTAAAACCATCATAATTTCCACCACCAATTCCATGATCAACTAAATAAAAATCTAATATTCCATCATTGTTAAAATCAGCTATCAGTTGCTGACGAGATAAACTCTGACCAGAAGGATTTCTGTCATCAATTATAAGTTTTGAGTTATCAATAAAAGAGCCGTCTTTTTGACCTAAATAAAGTGTCGGTCCTGGCATGTCCCCTTCACATTTCTTTCCACCACATGCACCTGCTGTTGTTTTACCACTTGTGTTAATATTAATTGGACGCATTGTCCCTGAATATAAAAAATCTTTTACTCCATCATTATTAAAGTCATGATAGCTCCATCTATGACCAAAATAATATCTTTGCTTTGTTATCCCAGGTCTAGACTGTCCAAAAACAGTCATGCCATCATAGTTTTCAATAAATATTCCAGCTTGAGGTTTATCTTTAGCAAATAAATTATTTGCAAATCCTATTAAAAAACAAATAATAAATATTTTTTTCATTGATTTTTTTTCATTAATTTTAGTTGTATTTGAATTCTCCTGTTACGATGTCTTCAGTTTCTATTGGTAACATGTTTCCATTCTGATTTATCAAATCATCACATTTGTAACCAAGGTCATTTAATTTTAAATCTTCACATGATCTGGCTTTACGAATCTCATCAGCATAAATTGATTGCGAATAATTTTTTATAAATTCAGCATAAAGGCCAAAATTAAAATTAGCATGATTAAACTCCATTTCTTCTACTGGTTTATCCTTCCAAAGAGTTTGTCCTTTTTCATCTATAATTAAATCACCATTTAACCAAACTTTAAAAAAACCTATATTCGGATCACTATCAAAGTTAATATTAAATAATAAATCATACCATACATTATTCTTTAATCGTGATATTGGTATGAGAGAGTAAGTATTTAATTCCCTAGCACAATAATTAGCATCTTCATCAACTTGTCTTTCGTCTATGGTGCCATCGCAATTGACTAATCCTTTCAAAGGTTCAACTCTTAATTTTAAACCATATTTGGAACTAATGCCTAATAGAAACAAAGGTGGGAATTCAGAAACACCACTATGAAATTGTAAAATGTGAGGATCATATTTTTGCCATTGTGACCCTTCAGGAGCATTAAAACTATATGTTACCCAAACCTCACCCAATATTCCACCAGCATCTGTTTGCTTAGCTTCTACTCTTTTATAAGTACCCGAATTACGTTCACAGTCTTCTTTTCTTTGGAAGCATTCATCTCCAGGTGCTTGAATAAAAAATGCTGTGTCTCCTAAACGAGTAGGGTTATTTACAACAGAAAAAAGTTTTATCTGATTTTTTTTCTCATATTTTTTTAATTGTTTTTTTCCGGTCACTCGCCACGCTTTCCAACCTTGAAGAGTGGTATCATTTTTTTTTATATTTAAATTTTTCTTATATAAATCTTTAGCATTAGAAGGTAGTACGAAACTGATCGTTAATAAAATTATAAAGATTAATTGATTTTTTTTTAAAAAAATTAATAATTTTTTCATCAAGTTTTAAAAAGCTTATCTGATAAATTTGGTAAATTTTCTCCCCAAAAAACTTCTTTAGTGATTTTTTTGAAATCTACATCAAAGACTTTAGACATTGCAGAGGCATAAACAGACCTTGAGTCTATGGTCGAGTTTAAATCTCGTCCTTCAAATAATTCTTTTTTCTTTAATCCAGGCCAATCTGTATGCACTTGTGCTTTTTTAACTAAGCCTCCTGCTAAGAAAATAGCAGATCCATAGCCATGTTCAGTTCCATTGCTACTATTTTGCTTTATTGTTCTCCCAAACTCAGTAAGTGTTACAATTAAAGTATTATCAAATGCTTCTTTAGACATTGATTGATTTAGACCTTTTAAAATTTTATCATAATCATTAAGACAATCTGCATGAGCTCCATTAGTTGCTCCCTGTGCCGCATGGGTATCAAAACCATCTACTTCAAAAACAGCCACTCTAGGCCCATTTAGTTTTGAAAGTTCTTGCCCCGCGTTACTTGCAAGTACCCAACTGTTATCACTTGCTGTATTTCTAAGTTCTCTAGTCATGATAATCTTAAGATTTTCTCCTAATAATTTTTCATCATGCTCTTTATAAACTTGATCTATAAGATTTAGTGTATCATTACTTGGTAATCTATCGCCTACTGGAAAATAATTATTATTCATAGGCACACCTCTAATTAATAAAGGCATTGGTAAAGCTAAAGCTAATCCTTTTCCAGTTAGGCCAGCTGTTTTCATACCTCTTCCCAACCAACCTGTTTTTACCTGATATGGAATCTTACCACCAGACTCCATTAAATTTTGTCCATCAAAATGAGATCTTCCTGTATATGGAATATTTGTTGCATGGACAATAGCTGCTTGGTTTTGATCCCATAAACTTTTAAATTTTTTAAGCACTGGGTGTAAATCAAAGTCTCCAGTTAGTTGAAGAGTTTTATCAAGATTAATTTTACTCCTTAGTTTTTCAAAATTTTTATCGTTTTTAATTGGGACCGCACATAATCCATCCATGCCTCCCCTGAGCATAACAACAACTAAATTTTTCTTTGGTCCAGTGTTTGCAAAAGTAGGAACTCCAAATCCTGCAAAATACATTGACGTCAATGCTGTGGTTTTTAAAAAATCTCTTCTATTTATCTTCATGCCTTTAAAAACTCCGGATGATTAAATATTAATACATTTTTTTCGCTCGATTTACGCAACATATTCTTAAATACATAATCTGATATTTTTCCTGGATTATCGAAATTATTGTTAATTATTTTTTCGTAAAATTCTTTATTATCATTTCCAGCTTTTAGAAATGAATAACTTCTGTCAGCATAGACCAATCTTCTGATTAATAATTCTGGAGATAACCAATCAGCAGAATCATCAGACCACCCATTTGGTTGTTTGGCTCTATAAGGATGATGCCCAATATTTCTTAAAATTCTTTCTGGTAATCTTTGTGACCTAAGGGGTTTTACACCTAATTCATAACTATCCATAAGATGTGTTGCGGGTGGCCAACTTAAATCAGCAGTTTTCGCTACTTGTATAAACCAATTTTCAGGTGTCTGAAACTTTCTGTATTTATCATTATATTTAAATGCAACTTTAATCGCAGCTTTATGAATTTCAGGCAAAAATCCATCTGTCTTTTTGAAAGCATCGATAATAGGTTGCTTCATTTCTTGTGTTGGTTCATCAGTTATTAGATATCTACAAAGTCTTTCAGCAACAAAATCTCTACAATTAGGATGATTTACTAAATCTTTTATAACTACAGCTAATGATTTTTTACCTTTTTTATATTCTTTGCCTAAAACATTTTTCTTGCCTGGCTGATGATATTCTGAATTAAACCAAACATTACCTGTCTCTAATTTTTTTTTACTCCATCGTTGTTGCCAACCTGTCATTATGTAAGCAAGTTGAATAACATCCTCTTGGGTGTAACCTGCTTTTGGGGAGACGGTATGAAGCTCTAAAAGTTCTCTTGCGTGATTTTCATTGATCGTTGCTGGCCTTTTCTTTTTTCTTCTCCAATCTTCACTAGCAGTAATACTTTTAGGACCTGCACTCTCACTATTATCTAAATGATGTATCATGGCCCATGATGTGGTTACATCATAAACCATTTTTTCAAAAGTTTGATTTAGATTAGGTCTAACAATTTCTCTGTGATATGGACCTGTCGAATAATTCGCCAAGAAATCTTTTTCACTAATTGCAAAAAAATTTCCCCAAAACATCCATAGTTTTGCCAGTACTGGGAAATTACTATTAATGCCTTCGTTGTGTCTTATTGAAATCTCTAAAGATTCCCAAAATTTTTGTCCAGTTTTGTGCCTTAATAAATCTTTGTGAGTTTTATAAAGTGTTTTGTTATCTTTATATTTTTTTCTTAAAACTTTTCTGTCACCATATACCCATTCTTTATAATAATTTCTTAATTCATTTTCAGAATATATTTTACCTTTCCAGGATAATTCTGGAATATCATCTAGCTGATTAAGTGCCCAATTCAAAGGATCAGAGGGCACTTGCTCATTGGGTCCAATACCAAAAGCAACTTTTCTAAAAAAGTTTTTCATATTTATTTAATTTTATCAACATCATGAATATTTGTTAAGGAATTATTAAATTCTTCAATATTCTCTCTTAATGCTAAACTAGAAATTGAATAAATCATTACCAATAACAAAACTAATGGTAATGAAGTTATCACTGAAGCGTAACTTTTGATAAGTAATATATAAAATATAATAAATAATGCTGATCGAATTAAAACAGTTTTTCTGAAAACACTTATTATTGCGAGAGAGTGTTTTAATAAATTAAAAAAACTCATTTGAGATGGACCATGATATCTTGATCCTCGAATTGAGGGTATAGTAAGTAGGTTTTTTTCTATTTTTTTTAAAGAACCTGAAAAACTATTCCATGTAGCTTTTTCACTTATCATTTTTTCGACCGTCACTTTAGATAAGCAAGTATAATTTCCAAACTTAATAGACTTTCCGGTAAATATTAAAGTTATAACTTTATGAATATTATAACATGTTTTAAAAAATAAACTTTCTGATCTTTTTACTCTTTCACCAACTATTGATTTTCCATCAGAATTCTCTGAAAGTTCAATAAATTGTTTGATTTCTTCTGGCCTATCTTCTCCATCTCCATCCATAGGAATGACATAATCAAAATCTTTTTTTTCAAAAATATACTTAAGTCCTGAAGCGATGCACCTAGTATGACCCCTATTCTCTTTCATATTTATTATTTCTATTGAATGAATATTTTCAATATTTGGATAAGTATCAATTATCTGTTGTGAGGAAGCATCATTAATAACTACAATTGATATTTTATGATTAAAATCTTTTATTTCGTTGTTAATATTCTGAATAAGAAACTTAAGTGACTCTCTATCGTTATAAATTGGAATTAAAATTATATAATTCATCTATTTAGACCCTACACAAACATTATCAAGACACATGTAATCATTCAATTGATCAAGTTTATCTCTGGTAACAAAACCCTCCCAAACAGGTCTTGATTTTAAATGATAAGATAAATTTCCAGCATTCCACTCATTTCCCAAAACTACATTAATATTTGTTTCAAATTGTTGATCCCAAGCATATTGCGTTTTTAAAGCAATTTCTTTACCAGGATAATCTGTTCTCTTATCTTCCTTAGAGATTGAAACATATGCATAAAGTAAAGGTGACAAAAAGAAGAGAAAAATAAATCCAATTACAAATTGTTTTAACTTTTTAATTTCAATATATGATTGAAATATATAAACAAACAGAGTTCCAAAAAATAAATAGAAAGGTGTCATCCACATAGTTCTAATTTTTGATCCAGTCAACATCGAGGTTAAAAACATCAAAAAAATTGGTAAAATATTTATTGTTAATAAAAATAGTAATTTTTTATCTTTAAAGTTTATTTTTATAATAATTTTTTTTGTTAATAACCAAACAAGCACAAAAAAAGGAATCAATATTCCAATTTGTTTCAGTAAGAATATTAATGGAAATTTAACATGATCAAGTAACGCAGATTGTTCTAATCCAGTTCTAGCTAATCCATAGGTAATAGTAATAAATTCATTATTATTAAGCCAAATTAAGTGTGGAACCAATAATACTAAAAAGACCTCGAGTGTTATTAAATATTTAAAATCAAACTTTCTGTTTTTTTTTATAAAAATTAAATAAAAAAATAAAATTTCTATGGATATTAATAAATAAATAAAGAGATACTTTGATAAGAAACCAAATGCTGCAAATAGACCAACAAAAAAGCAATCTGAAAACTTGATTTCTTTTTCAGTATAAATTTTCCAAGAAAAATAAACTGTCAATGTCCAGAAGGGAAGCTGACAAACGTTGACATTAAATTCTGGAGTTGTGAAATTATAAAAATAAATAGACTCTATTAACAAAACAGAGATTAAAGCAAGCAAACTGTTATTCAATAATTCTTTTGAAAATTTAAAGATGTAATAAAACGATATAACTATAAAGATCTGACTTAGTAAATAATACGCCCAATCTTGAGAACCAAAAATCTGAAAAAAAATTTCAGGAAAAAAAGCACTCATTGGAGGATGTTTGTTAAAACCCCAATCTAAATTACTTCCCCACGCTAAAGCCTCAATAGTATCTAGTGGTAAATTTTTATTTGTTAATGATGGAATCAAAGTCCAGAAAATTAAATGAGCTATAACAAAAATATAAAATACATTATTAATATTTTTGTTATTAATGGTCATTTATAAATATTTATAACAATTCAGGTTGCTTGACACCCCTATTTTGCTGAATATACTCCGGAAATTCAAAATTGAAGTATGCCTAAGACTACTAAAGTAAAGAAAAAAGTATCAAAACCAAAAACTAAAGTTGTAAGAAAAGCAAAACCTGCTGCAGCTAAAGTTGTGTTAAAAGCACCAATTAAAATTTCAAAAACATATGTTCCTAAAGATACTGAAAAATATATGTGTGAAAAACACAAAGTATTTTTCAGAATGAGATTGACAGAATGGAAGAAAGAATTAATTAAAGCTAATAACGAAGCTCTTTACAATGGTAGCATGGATGACAACAACATCTCTGCAGATATTGTTGATCAAGCTAGCTCATACATAGATAAAAATGTTGAAATGAAAGCTATCAATAGACAAATTAAATTAATATCAGAGATTGATAAAGCTTTAATGAGAATAAGAGAGGATACTTATGGTTACTGCTTAGACACTGCAGAACCAATTGGACTAAAAAGATTAATGGCAAGACCTGTCGCTAAGTACACAATTGCAGCACAAGAAAAGCATGAAAAAGATGAAAAAGTTCATGCGGATGATTAAAAAATGAAAAAAAAATCTTCTAATAAAAATTCAATCTCATTTCTTTTTGCTAAAAAATATATTTATTTTTACTATCCTTTCTTCTGGGTTGTGTTGTTATTATATTTATTTTTAAAATGAATAAAAAATTAATTTTAATAATTATTATAATTGTCGCTATTGAGTTTTCTGGATATGGAATACTAAGCACTCTTTATAGATTATTTGGATAAATTTTATAATTTTGGAATTATAGAATCTTTATCCATAAAACGATAACCATTGATTACAGCTTCTCTCTCAGCTATTTCTAAATACCATCTAGATAAGTTTTGGTAATTTTTCAAACCAATATCGTGCCACTCATGTCTTGCCATCCAAGGCCAAGTTGCAATATCTGCAATTGTATAATCGGGACCTGCAAGAAACTTAGACTCCTTTAATCTAGCATCTAGTTCTCCATAAATTCTTTTGGTAATTTTAAAATATCTTTCCTCACCAAATTCGCTTTTGCCGGGATTATAGTGATGAAACTGATGATGTTGACCAATCATAGGACCTACAGTACCCATTTGAGCCATTAACCATTGATTAATTACTAATCTATCTTTTTCGTTATAAAGTTTTCCACTTTTATCCGCCAAGTACATTAATATAGCACCTGACTCGAAAATACTCTTGCTACTATCATGATCAATGATCACAGGAATTTTTCCAAAAGGACTTAACTTTATAAATTCTGGTTTAAATTGTTCATCTTTACCAATATCAACTTTGGTTACTTTATATTCATACCCAATTTCTTCAAGCATGATACTTATTTTCCATCCATTAGGAGTGTTAGCAGAAAAAAGTTCTATCATTTTTTTATTCCAAGTCTTTCTTGTGCAGCTTTGGAAGTTGTTGTGAATTCAAATCTTAATTTCTCATCTGGTTTTGCATATTTAAAACAACCTCTTGCAGCTAAAGCGCCCTCATGAAAACCTGATAGAATTAATTTTAATTTACCTGGATAAGAACAAATATCTCCAATCGCAAATATACCGCTCACATTAGTTTCAAAGTTTTCGGTATTTACCTGAACAGTTTTCTTATCGATATTTAATCCCCAATCTAAAATAGGACCAAGTTGCATGATTAAACCAAAAAAACCTAATACGTAATCAGATTTAATTTCTTTAATTTCTCCATCATCATGTTTTATTTTTACTGTCTCAATGTTTTTGTCTCCTAAAACTGAGTTAATTTGATACTTTGTATATAAATTTAATTTTCCTTTTTCATTAAGCTCTTTTACTTTTTGAGCACTTGCTTCTGCTCCACTAAAACCATCTCTTCTGTGGATTAAATTTACTTTAGAGGTTTTTGATAACTCAATAGCCCAATCTAAAGCTGAATCTCCTCCTCCAAATATTGAAATAGTTTTGTCTTTAAAAATTGATTTATCTTTAATTGAATAAAACAAAGAATTGCCCTCAAATTTTTCACACTCCTTAACTGGAAATTTTCTTGGCTCAAATGAACCAACACCACCAGCAATAACAATTGCTGCAACATCAAACTCTACTCCAGCAGAAGTTTTAACATGCCATCTGTTTTGGTTTTTTTTTAATTCTTCTACTCTTTCATTCAAATGAAATTTAATATTGAAAGGTTTGATTTGCTTTAAAAGATTATTGGTTAATTCTTCACCTGTACATTCAGGTACTGCCGGAATATCATAAATAGGTTTGTCAGGATATAGCTCAATACATTGGCCTCCAGCTTTATCAAGGTTATCCACTATCTCACAACTTAAACCTATAATTCCAAGTTGATGAGCACAAAACAATCCTGTTGGTCCTGCTCCAATAATTAATACATCTGTTTTATTCATTTAACCTTGCTTTGATGGAATGTTTACTTCTAATCCATCCAGCTCATCTGAAACTATTAACTGACAACTCAATCGACTATTTTTTTTTGGTTCAAAAGCCATATCAAGCATATCTTCTTCACCATCCTCTTTAGCTGGAAGTTTATCTAACCATTGTTCTTTGACATAAACATGGCAAGTGGCACACGACATTCCTCCTCCACAATCAGCATCTATACCTGGAATATCATTTTGGATAGCACCTTCCATCACAGTAAGTCCGTTTTGAACATCAATCGTATACGTTTTATTATCATGAGCGTGATATGTAATTTTTGCCATGCGATATATATAGTTTCTTATCTAAATAGGACAAGTAAGTAAAATCATACCTAGTATTTTTTTAAATTTTTTGAGGGTCAGGTAGCTCTTTTTTTATATAATAGCTTGTATCATCTTTTTGTTTTATTAACGCAGGAATAATCTCTTTATAAGCATCAATTAAACCATAATTTGGCTTTGGCAATTGGTCTTTTATATGTTGGTGCAGCTTATCAAGATTATATGACGGAACTGTGGGAAACATATGATGAGTTAAATGATATTCCATTTTCCAATATAAAAAACTTAATATAGGATTTAAATACATTTCTCGAGATGTAACCCTATGATCTTTGATGTTTCTTGCCAAACCTGCATGTTGGGTAAATGCAACAAGTTTGTGTAAAGTTTTTCCATAAAATTGCGGTAACACAAAATACAATAAAGGCATCCAAGAAGAAGCGAGTATAGACCATAAAATAATTGATAACCAAATCAAAACATAAACTCTTGAAATTAAAATTGCTTTTGATTGTGCATTTTCTGGAATGCTATCTTTCATTACTTTTGTTTTAATTCCTAAAGCGTGTTGAACAATTTCGAATGAAATATGTTTTTTAAAGAAAACTAAATCCAAAAATGGAACTAAATTTATAATTAAACGCTTCGGTGTTTCTTTTAAATTATTTCCATATTCAATTTCATGATCAAATGGATTTTCCGTTGAGTAAGTATTTCCATGGTGAATAAAGTGTGTGTATCTCCATCTTGTTGGTTCAAAATTAGCCATATATGATGAGATATAATAAAAAAATTCATTTAAGAATTTTGATTGAAATGCAGTTTTGTGTCCAGTCTCATGCCACAATGGATTAGAGAAAGAATAGATGTTTCCATAAACTAAAAACCAAAATACCGACCACCATGTGCCCCAGGTTTGATATGCAAAAATTCCAGTTATCAATAATAGTCCAAAAAAAACTGAAACGTGTTGAAGTCCTTTTAAATCAGATTTCTTTGAAAGTTCTTTTAGTACCTCTTTATCAATTTGGCATTTGTGCCATTTTTCCAATTTAACATCCATAGACAAAAAATATGTATAATAACTATACATAATTTATTAAAGGCCAAAAAAAAGGGCAAGTACAAAATTGTACCTGCCCTTAATTTAAATTTTAGCTAAATTACTTAGCTCTTTTTCCTGCAGAACTAGTTGCAGCAGCCCAAATTACTAGACCAAATGCAATTTTGTTAATGAAGTCAGCTAAGTTATAAACGACGTTAAGTGAGTCAGCGTCTACTCCACCAGTTAAGTAACCAAATACATAACCTAATGGGTAAATTGCCCAACCTACTGTAACAATCATTCTCATCGCTCCGAACGCAGTTACAAGAGCTTTGTTACCACTCTTCGATGCAGCTTTACCAGCTTCACCTGAGAATACTTCATAAAGAATGTATACCCAACCTGCCATTCCGATAATGAAACCTAGTGTAGCATTAATGTATCCTGCTTCACCTAAGTATCCACCGATAAGCATCACTAATGAACCAATTAATAATCTCCAGAACATTCCAGAGTTTGCTTTATTAATAGCTGCTAGAATTAAATAAAATTCTACCATCTGTAATGGTACAGTGATTAACCAGTCAATGTATCTGTATACTGTTGGTGAGTCTCCAGTAGCGACCCATACTTCTCTCATGTACATGTAGTGTATGAATGCGATACCAGTTACAAGACCAGCAACAATTACTGATGTTCTCCAACCGGCTGCGACGTTGCCAACTTCCATGAAAAAGAAAGCAGTAGCTGCTAACATCCCCATAGAGATAACCCAGAATGAAATTCCTACGAAGTCATCTTGGCTCAACATCGTTGCGTCTGCTGCAATAGCTATACCTGAAAAACCGATCAAGCCCATAGCTGCTAAAGCAAACAGTTTAAGTTTATTCATAAAAAACTCCCTCTTCGTTAGTTTTTATTTTAGTTTATATAAACTAGACTTAAGTTACCCTAAGCCAATTTCGTGGTTAAATAGCAAATAAAAATAGTTTTATGAAGACTTAATTTTCACTAATAAGCATTGATTTTACTTAATTTTTAAAATTAAATACAATTTATAAGTTAAAAATCAAAAAAAATAAGGAATTCGAATCAAATTTTTATGTCTTCTACATTTAATCAAATTTACGAGAATTCTATAAAAAATCCTGAAAAATTTTGGCAAGAAGCCTCGGAAGATATCTTTTGGTTTAAAAAACCATCAAAAATTTTGAATAAATCTAACCCACCTTTCTTTAAATGGTTTGAAGATGGTGTCACAAACACCTGTTATAACGCTTTAGACATTCATATTGATCAAGGAAGAGGACAGAAAACAGCATTAATCTACGATAGTCCTATTACAGGTAACAAAAGTCAGCTCACTTATGAGGAATTAAGATCGAAAGTCTCTAAATTTGCAGGGGCATTGAAAGCTCAAGGCGCTAACAAAGGTGATAGAGTGATTATTTACATGCCAATGATCCCTGAAGCAGTAATTGCAATGCTAGCTTGTGCAAGAATTGGTGCAATTCACTCTGTTGTGTTTGGTGGATTTGCCTCAAATGAGCTTGCAAGCAGAATTGATGACAGTAAAGCAAAAATATTAGTGACTGCATCGTGTGGTTTTGAGCCTGGAAGAACAGTTGAGTATAAGCCACTTGTTGATGAAGCTATTAAAATAGCCAGTCACAAAATTGAAAAGATGATTTTATTCCAAAGACCTGGTCACGAAGTTAAATTAAATGCTCCAACAGAGGTCAGCTGGGAGGAAGTAACTTCAAATGCTAAAGATGCTGATTGTGTTGAGATGAACTCAAATGAGTTTGCTTATATTTTATATACGTCAGGCACAACTGGTACTCCAAAGGGGATAGTTAGAGATATCGGGGGCCATATTGTTGCTCTCAAATGGACTATGAAAAATATTTACAACATTGATACTAATGATATTTGGTGGTCCGCTAGTGATATTGGTTGGATTGTTGGACACTCTTATATTGTCTACGCTCCTTTATTTAAAGGATGCACTACAGTTTTGTTTGAAGGTAAGCCTGTAGGAACTCCAGATGCTGGTGCATTTTGGAAAATAATATCTAACTATAAAGTAAAATCTCTTTTTACGGCTCCAACAGCTTTTAGAGCTATTAAGAAAGAGGATCCTGATGGTAAATTTTTCTCAAAATATGATTTAAGCAGTTTTGAAAGCTTATTCCTTGCTGGAGAAAGAGCTGATCCAGACACAATTAAGTGGGCTGAGAATTTACTTAAGGTTCCAGTGATTGATCATTGGTGGCAAACTGAAACTAGTTGGGCAATAAGCTCAAATTGTACTGGTATTGAAATGATGGACACAAAATATGGTTCAGCCTGTAAAGCTGTCCCTGGATATGATGTCAAAATCATTAAGCCAGACCAATCTCTAGCAAAATCAAACGAAATGGGAGACATCGTTGTAAAACTCCCTTTGCCTCCTGGCACTTTTCCAACATTATGGAATGCAGATCAAAGATATAAAGAAAACTATATGTCTAATTACGAGGGTTACTACCAAACATATGATGCAGGTCATATCGATGATGATGGTTATATTTGGATAATGTCTAGAACTGATGACATAATAAATGTAGCTGGTCATAGATTGTCTACTGGAGCCATCGAAGAAGTTTTATCAGAACATCAATCTGTTGCGGAATGTGCGGTACTTGGAATTGCAGATAAATTAAAAGGTCAATTACCTATTGGTTTAGTGGTTCTAAAATCTGGTGTAGATAAAGATAATGAAACTATTTCAAAAGAATGTGTTCAGATGGTTAGGGATAAAATAGGCCCAGTTGCTGCATTTAAAGTTGTGATAGTTATTAAAAGATTACCAAAAACAAGATCAGGTAAAATTTTAAGAGGAACTATAAGAAAAATTGCAGATGGTGTTGATTATAAAGTGCCACCTACAATTGATGATCCTGCAATATTAACTGAAATAACAGATGATTTAATTAAACATAAAATTATAAACAATGGTTAAAACATATTTATTTCTTGCAGGTGCAGTCTTCTTTGAGGTTGCAGGTACAATGTTATTACCTATAACTCAAAATTTTACAAAACTAATCCCAACAACTGCTCTTGCATTCTTTTATCTTTGTGCTTTCTATCTTTTAACTTTTGTAGCAAATAAAATTCCTATCGCTATTATGTACGCAACATGGAGTGGTCTTGGAATTTTTACAATTGCAATTCTTGGGTATATATTCTTTAAACAAACATTAGCTTGGCAAGCAATATTAGGATTATTTTTGATTGTAATTGGTGTGATACTTGTAAATAGTTTTACCGGAAGGCTTAGCTAAACTGCAAAGGTTTTCCATCAGGATCACCTAATATTTTTCCATCCTGCATTTTAATTTTTCCAGCAATAATTGTATGAGTTGGTGTTCCTTTAAATTTAAATCCATTGAACGGTGACCATTTACATTTGCTCTCAATATTTTCATTTTTAATTTCAATTATTTTATTCATATCTACTATTGTAAAGTCAGCATCATAACCTTCTTTGATAAATCCTTTGTTTTTAATTCCAAAAATTTTCACTGGATTTTCACAAACAAAGTTCATCAATTGGTTTAGAGATAATTTTCCATCATTTATGTGATTTAGCATTACAGGCATTAAAGTTTGAACTCCTGGCATTCCAGAAGGTGTATTTGGATACACTTTATCTTTGTTTTCTTTTAAATGAGGAGCATGATCTGACCCAATCGTATCATTGAAGTTGTTTCTCACTCCATACCATAATCTATCATAATGAGATTTATCTCTTAAAGGTGGGTTCATCTGAGCATAAGTTCCAAGCTTGTCATAGCAATCTGGTGCATAAAGAGTTAAATGCTGTGGAGTAATCTCAAATGTAATATTTCCTTTATGTTGAGATAAAAAATCAATTTCTTCTTTAGTTGTTATATGCAGTACGTGAGCTTTTTTATTATGCTTTTCTGCAATTCGAACAATTCTTCTTGTAGATGCAATTGCACATTCTACACTTCTCCATACTGGATGGGAATGAACATCACCCTCTTTTATTAATTTCTTATTAACTTTTAAAATTGCCTCATCCTCAGAATGAACTGCTACTACTTTTGAAGCATTTTGAAAAACCTTATCTATATCGTCTTCTTCAGCAACTAACAAATTACCAGTAGAAGATCCTGCAAAAAGTTTAATTCCACAACAACCTTCTAATCCCTCTAGACTTGCTAAATCATCCGCATTATCTGCTGTTGCACCAAAATAAAAAGCATAATTGGAATACATTCTATTTTTAGCAAGATCTAGTTTTCTTTGAAATTCCTTCATGTTGGAAGTTGGTGGATTAGTATTTGGCATTTCAAATACGCTAGTTATTCCACCTGCTATAGCTGCTCTACTACCTGAATGAAGATCCTCTGTATCAGTTGAACCTGGCTCTCTAAAATGTGTTTGTGTATCTATACAGCCAGGTAATACTGTTTGGCCCTTTACATTTATTGTCTCTTTTGCTTTCTCTGAAATTTGTCCAATCTGCTGAATTTTTCCATCTTTTATAGCAACATCAACATCTTTTAATTCACCATCAATGTAACATTGTCCGTTTTTAATTATAAGATCTAACATTTTAGAAAATTGCTATTATATTACATTATATAATTAATCAATTATGAATATTAAAAATGTTTATATTTTAGATGATAGAGCAATTCTTTATATCCATGGAGATGATGTAAAAGAGTTTCTTCAAAATCTTATTAGTAATGACATCAATAAAGTAAATGATTCAAATAGTTGCTTTAGTTCATTACTTACACCTCAAGGTAAATTTTTATATGAGTTCATAATTGTAAAATATAAATCAGGATACCTCATCGATTGTGATAAAACACAAGCAGATGGATTGTTCAAACAATTTTCATTATATAAGCTTAGATCAAAGGTTGAAATTCTAAATCTTAGTAATGAATTTATTGTAGCAGCATTTTCTTATGAAAAATTCTTAACTTTTGAAGAAGCAAAAGATCAAACTGGATTTACTATTAAATATAGAGAAGATCCAATTCTTTTAGACCCAAGAAATAAAGAATTGGGAGCTAGATTAATCATTAATTTAGAAAAACTTTATCTATCTTTAAAAAAGCTTGATCTTCATGATTCTAATCTTAAAGAATACTATTCATTAAGTCATAAACTCGGAATAGTTCCAAAGAATTTAAACAAATTACAAAACAAATTGTTTGGTATTGAGTGTAATTTTGAAGAATTAAATGGAATTGATTTTAAAAAAGGTTGTTATGTAGGCCAAGAAAATACTGCACGAATTAAATTAAAGAACAAGCTTTCAAAAAGATTATTTCCAATAAATATAAAGAATGGAAAATTACATGAAGGTGAAAGTATTTTTAATAATGAAATAGAAATAGGTAAGGTATTAATTGAGAATGATTATCCTTTTGCCTTAGTTAAATATTTAGATAAAAATTTTGATGAAAGATTTGATTTTAAAACTAAAGAAGCTTCAATAAATATTAAAAAACCAGATTGGATTAATTAATACAACTAAATTTGGTGCGGTCGGAGAGACTCGAACTCTCATGGACAATGTCCACACGGCCCTCAACCGTGCCTGTCTACCAATTTCAGCACGACCGCAAAATGTCCCATAATAAATGAATGACAATTATGTTTCAAATTGGTAAAAATTCTTATGGAATTTACACAAGAAGTACAAAAAGCAACAGAACCTATTTATAAAAAGATTTCAAAAGTAATGCCTGAAATTGAATGGTCAGTTCATGCTCCATATATTCATAAAATTAATAAATTAAAAAAACAAAAAAATGCGGTAATTCTTGCTCACAATTATCAAACGCCAGAAATCTACCATGGTGTTGCAGATTTTTCTGCTGATTCATTAGCTCTAGCAATTGAAGCTTCAAAAACTTCGGCAAATATTATTTTAATGGCTGGAGTTCATTTTATGGCAGAGACTGCAAAATTAATGAGCCCTGATAAAAAAGTTATACTTCCAGATATGGATGCTGGTTGTTCTTTATCGTCATCGATTACAGGTAAAGATGTTAGATTGTTAAAAGAGAAATATCCAGGAGTTCCTGTTGTGTCTTATGTCAATACGTCAGCAGAAGTTAAAGCTGAAACTGATGTATGTTGTACATCTGCTAATGCAGTTAAAATAGTTAAATCACTTGGTGTTAAAAAAGTAATATTTTTGCCCGACGATTACTTAGCTAAATATGTTGCTTCTCAAACTGATGTTGAAATTATTTCATGGAAAGGAATTTGTATTGTCCATGATCAATTCAATAAAAAAGAAATAGATGATATTAGAAAAAATAATCCAGGTATTAAGATTATAGCACACCCAGAATGTCCTCCAGATGTTATTAAGGCAAGTGATTTTGCAGGATCCACTTCTGGAATGATCAAATATGTAAATGATAATCAACCAAAAAAAGTAATGATGGTCACAGAATGTTCAATGAGTGACAATATTCAAATAGAAAATCCAAATGTAGAATTTGTTAAACCATGCAATATGTGTCCTCATATGAAAAAGATTACACTTCCAAAAATATTAAATTGTCTGGAGAATGAAACTGGTGAAATAATTATGGATAAAGAAACAATTGAGAAAGCCAGAATATCTGTAGAGAGAATGGCAGCTATTGGCAGATAAATAAGTGTCAAATATAAAATTAAGTAAAGAATTTATCAAAAGTACTGTTAAGCTAGCATTGAATGAGGATCTTTACCCATCAGGAGATATTACCTCAAGTTTGATTCATGATAATAATGTAATAACATTCAAATTAATATCAAATCAAAGTGCAATTGTTGGAGGATTATTATTCGCTAAAGAGGCATTTGCGTTAATTGACAGTAATATAAAATTCATCGTTAAAAAAAAAGATGGTTCAAAGGTAAAAAAAGGTTCTTTAGTTGCCTCAATTAAAGGAAAAGCAAAAAATATTTTAATTGCGGAAAGAGTTGCTTTAAATTTTTTATCTCATATTTCTGGAATAGCTACTAAAACAAATGAGTTTGTTAAAATAGTTGGAAAAAAAAGTAAAATTTGCTGCACAAGAAAAACAATCCCAAATTTAAGAGTTATACAAAAATATGCTGTTAAATTAGGGGGTGGTAGAAATCATAGATTTAATTTAAGTGATGAATATCTAATTAAAGATAACCATATAGTGACTTCAGATTTAAAGAGTTTGGTTTTAAAAGCTATTAAAAATAAAAAAGGAAAAAAAATTACCGTCGAAGTTGATACTATTAAGCAACTTAGATCAATTTTAGGTCTTAAATTTAATAGAGTTCTCCTAGATAATATGACTATTAAAAATTTAAGAGAAAGTGTGAGAATAGTAAAAAAACGTTATGAAACTGAAGCCTCTGGAAATGTAAGTTTAAAAACTGTCAAAGCTATAGCATCTACTGGGGTTAATAGAATTTCTGTTGGTAGTATTACTCACAGCGCTCCTGCTGTTGACTTTAAGTTAGAAATCTAATTTATAAATTTAGACAGATCTGGCTTAAAATAGTTGGGGCCTTTCATGACTTTTCCAGAGTCATTGTAAATAGGTCTACCATTTTCATCTAACTTACTCATGTTGGAATTTTGAACCTCATCAAAACATTTATCCAAATCTATTCCAAATGCATGACCTGCACCATAAGTTACATATAATATATCTGTAAGGGCATCAGCTACTTCCAATAAATCCTTATTATTCATTGCTTCTGTAAGTTCTTCTAATTCCTCTTTAATTAGATCTATCCTTAATTTGTTTATTTTTTCAGTACTAAAAGATGGTTTAGTTTTAACTTCTTGACCAAAAGTTTTCATGAAAGTCCCTACTTTGCTAAAATTCGACATAATGCTCCTGTATGTTTCTATAAATATATTGTATGTTAATAATTATTTGTTACTTAAAAATTAATCAATGAAATTAAGAAAAGAATTTGACAGTATTGGCGGTATAAATGTTCCAAATGATAAGTATTGGGGAGCATCTACTCAAAGGTCAAATAAGTTTTTCAATATAGGTAAAATTTTAGTAAATATTTCAATTATTAAATCAATTGCAATTATTAAGCGATCAGCTGCTATAGTGCATGCTAAAGATAAATTAATTGATGGCAGAATTTCAAAAGCAATAATTAAAGCATCAGATGAAGTGATTAAAGGTAAATTAGATGAAAATTTTCCTTTAAAGGTTTGGCAAACTGGTTCTGGCACACAAACAAATATGAATGTAAATGAAGTGATTGCTAACCGAGCAATAGAAATTTTAGGTGGAAAAAAAGGAGCAAAGAAGCCTGTTCATCCAAATGATCACGTAAACAAATCTCAATCTACGAATGATGTTTTTCCAACTGCAATGCATATTTCAGTAGCTAAAGAAACAACAACTAAAATGCTACCAAGCTTAAAGATTCTTGAAAAAGAACTAAAAAGAAAGTCCATAGAATTTAAAAGTATAGTAAAAATCGGAAGAACTCATTTACAAGATGCTACACCACTTTCCCTTGGACAAGAGTTTTCAGGATATCATTTTCAAGTTAAAAAAAGTATTGAAAGAATAGAGCATGCTTTAAAAGAAATTTTATTTCTTGCTCAGGGTGGTACAGCTGTTGGTACTGGAATAAATTCAAAAAAAAATTTTGACAAAAAAATTGTAAAAGAAATTGCTAAATTTACTAAAATAAAATTTAAACCAGCACCAAATAAATTTGCAGAACTCGCTGCACATGATTCAATTGTAAATTTTTCGGGTGCTTTAAATACTTGTGCTGTAGCTTTAATGAAAATATCAAATGATATTCGATTTTTAGGCTCAGGTCCTAGGGCTGGATATGGTGAATTAATATTACCTGAAAATGAGCCAGGTTCATCCATTATGCCAGGAAAAGTAAATCCAACTCAATGTGAAGCAGTTACAATGGTCTGTGTAAAAGTTATTGGAAACCATAATGGTATTACGATGGCTGGATCCCATGGACATTTTGAGCTAAATGTTTTTAAACCTTTAATTGCTCATAATATTTTACAATCAATTGACCTAATCGCTGACAGTACAAAAAATTTTGCTGCTTACTGTATTAAAGGAATAAAGGCAAATAAGAAAAAAATACAGGAACATCTAGATAATTCATTAATGCTTGTTACTGCACTAGCTCCTCATATTGGATATGATAAAGCTGCAAAAATAGCAAAAACAGCATTAAGTAATAATACAACTTTAAAGCATGAGACTTTAAAAACAGGATTAATAAACGAGAGAGATTATAATAAAATTGTTGATCCTAAAAAAATGATTTACCCTTCATAAGATTTAATTGCTTCATTGAATAAATTTTTTAGGTAGATCTTATTTTGTAAATTATCAGTTTTTAAAATTAAATTATTTAAAATTTTATTAACATTATTGTTAAACTTATTGTCAATTTTAATATCTTTTAAATCCAAAAGGTTTTGATCAAAATTATATGAAAAATTTAGATCAATTTTTTTTATTATTTTTCTGTGATTTTTAGGTGTAACAAAAAATTTATAAATCTGATTAATATCTTGTATATTTATTATTAATTTGCCATCTAAAGTAAGTTCTCCATCTTTAACAAAAACTAAACTATCTATTAGTTCGAACTTAACATTTTCTATCCATTCAAATTTTGTATTGTCAAAATCCACTAATCCTTCTTCAATATTAGATTTAAAAATTATATTTTTAAAACTTTGATAATTTTGAATTGATTTGGCATTTAATTTTAGATTAAATTCTATATTTTTATTATTTAATATTTCAGTTTTTAATAATTCTGCAAATAAAGCATTTGGGCCTATTAAATAAGAAAAATTAATTTTATTGGTATTTCCTCGTAAACTTGAAAAAAAAGGTTTAAAATTTAACTTACCTTCATAAATAAAATTTGGATTTTCTAATTTATCTAAGTAATAAAATTCAAAAAAATTTTTGTCTTTTTTATAATTAATATTACTTTTTGAGTTATTAAAATAAATGCTAGAAACACCTTCTTTTAACGGATTATTGTAATTGTGTTCATTTTCAATTTTGAGTCTAAGTGGATTTATAAATAATTTAGTATAAAATATTTTTTTATCTTTATTATTTTGTATTTGAATAGAATAAGGTAAATTGAAAATTTCATTCTCAGAGTATAGAATATTATTTAATTCATTAGTATCATATAAATATTTCATATTTAAAATTCTGTTTATTAAGAGTACCTCTTGCTCTTCACTTCTAAAAAATATATTACTATTTTTAATTTTTAATGTACTTTTTGAAAAATCATTATTTAGAATATCAACAAAAAAATTGTGGTTAGATTTATTTAGATTAAAATTTCCTCTTTCCAGAATAACATCAGTTATTTTCATTTTTTTTAATGAAAATAAATGTTCTAAAGAAATATAAATTATAATTTTTTCTATTTTTGAAACGTTATTTTGATCAAATGATATTGTACTATCATTGATTTTAAAGTTTGGTCTTGGAAAAAAATTGTATTTTATATTATCTGAAAACTCGAAATTTAAACCGTATTTATCAACTAACTCTTTTTTTAATGCTTTATCTAATTCAGCTTGTTTGTAAAAAGTTGGTGCTAATAGATAAGAACTAGTTAAAATAAAAAGTGCGACAAATAATAAAATTATTTTATTATTTTTGAATAAATTAATTAAATTATTAAGTTTTAACTTGTTTAAATTTTTTTCTAAAAGACTATTAATTGATTTATTAATGTTTTTAAAAAATTTAACAAATAAGTTAGACTTGCTCATATCTATCAACATGTCTTATAAAGTATTATTCTAAATGATAAACAAAGATTATTTAAAAAATCTAAATGATGCCCAAAAAGAAGCTGTATTATGTTTAGATGGTCCACTTTTAATTGTTGCTGGTGCTGGATCAGGGAAAACAAAAGTCTTAACCTCAAGAATTGCCAATATAATTAAAGAAAAAAGAGCATTTCCAAACCAAATCTTAGCAGTAACTTTTACAAACAAAGCGGCAAAAGAAATGCAAAACAGAGTAAGTGCTTTATTAGGCTCTAGTGCTATTGGATTGTCTTGGTTAGGCACTTTTCACTCTATATGTTCCAAACTTTTAAGAAAACATGCATCTGCAGCAAATCTTAATTCTAATTTTACTATAGTTGATACTGATGACCAAATAAGACTAATTAAAAACATATGTAAAGCAGAAAACATTGATACTAAACAATTGTCTCCAAGATACATACTGGCAATTATTGATAGGTGGAAAAATAAAGGTTTTTATCCTAATGAAGTTATAATCAATAAAAAAGACATTTATGAAAAGACAATTCTCCCGCTTTATAAAATTTACCAACAAAAACTTACTGACTTGAATTCATGTGATTTTGGAGATCTTATTTTACACACTGTAAAAATTTTAGAATTTAATGCTGATATTAGGGAAATCTATTCAAAAAATTTTAAATATATTCTAGTTGATGAATATCAAGATACAAATTTTATTCAAAGTAAATGGTTGAATCTCTTGTCAGAAAAAAACAAAAATATTTGCTGTGTTGGTGACGACGATCAATCAATTTATAGTTGGAGAGGTGCGGAAATAAAAAATTTTTTAGAATTTGATCAAGTTTATGAAAATACAAAGATAATTAGACTAGAACAGAATTATAGGTCCACACAAAACATTTTATCAGTAGCTTCACATCTTATTGCAAAAAATCAAAAAAGAGTTGGTAAAACGTTAATTACCACTATGGAGGATGGCGAACTAGTTCAATTAAATTGTTTTAAAAATGGTAAAGATGAGGCAATTGGAATTTCAGATGAAATAGAAAAAAAGATAAAAAAAAATTACTCTTTTAATAATGTTGCCATACTTGTTAGAGCGATTTTTCAAACACGTGAGTTTGAAGAACGGTTTCTTAAAATAGGGTTGCCTTATAGGATATTAGGAGGAACAAAATTTTATGAAAGAGCAGAAATTAAAGACTGTGTTGCCTATCTAAGATTAATTTATCAAGAAAAAGATGATCTTGCTTTTGAGAGAATTGTTAATAATCCCAAAAGATCTATAGGTGATAGTTCTTTAAAAAATATTCATGAATTTGCTAAAGAAAATAATTTAAATCTAGAGAGAGCCTCAATTAAAATGCTAGAAAAAAATTTAATAAAACCAAAAGCGAAAATAGGTTTAAACTTATTTATAAATTCTTTATCTAAATGGAGAAATGATTTTCTTGTTAAAAAATCAAATCATATAAAACTATTACAAGTTGTCTTAGATGAGTCTGGATATTCAGCAATGCTAAAAAATAAAAAAGATTTAGAAAACGAGAACAGACTAGAAAATATAAAAGAGTTATTAAGTGCTATGAAAGAATTTGATAATCTAGAAAGTTTTTTAGAGCATGTTTCTTTAGCTACTTCCGTAGATCAAGAATGGGAAGGCGAAAAAATTAATATGATGACAATGCATGCTTCAAAAGGATTAGAGTTTGATGTTGTTTTTTTACCAGGCTGGGAAGAAGGATTATTTCCTCATCAAAAATCAATCGAGGAAAAAGGACAAAGTGGTCTGGAGGAAGAAAGACGTTTAGCATATGTAGGGATAACTAGAGCAAAGAAAAAAGCTATAATATCATTTTCTATGAACAGATTTTATCAAGGAGATTGGATAGATAGTATGGCTTCTAGGTTTTTAGACGAGTTGCCAGAAGAAAACTTAGATAAAAATTCCTACTTTGAGGAAGAAGCAAATCTTGAAAATGATTTTGAGTTTAATCAAGATTTTGAAATTGAGGAAAGTACCAGAAGTCCTGGTTGGTTAAGATACCAAAAGAGGATTAAGTGAAAAAATATATCAAAATATTAAGAAATAATTTTAAAAAATATAACATCGATGGATATGTTATTCCAAAAAATGACGAATATTTCACTGAATACTCAAGAGTTAATAGATTAAAAATTATATCAAATTTCAGTGGATCAGCAGGTTTAGCAATAATATTAAAAAAACAAAACTATTTGTTTACTGATGGAAGATATACAATACAAAGCCAACTTGAGAGTGGGAACAATTTTAAAATTTATGGATTTGAAAAATTAATTAACTGTAAATTATTTAAAAATCTTGTTCTTGGAATAGATCCAAAATTATTCACAAATCATCAAATTAAAAATTATTTTTTAAAACATAATAAAATAAAATATATAAATGATAATCTTATAGATAAGATTAAAAAAGATAGAATAACAAATACTATTCCATTTTTTTCACTAAACAAAACAGTAGTTGGTGAAAATACCACTTCTAAAATCAATAAAATATCAAAATTTTTAAGAAAAAATAAATCTGATTATATTTTTATTAGTGCACCAGAAAACGTTGCATGGATTTTAAATATTAGAGGAGGAGATTCGCCAAATAGCCCAATTCCAAATTCAAGACTAATAATAAGTAAAACAAAAAAAATACTGTTCATAAGTAAGATTGATAAGTGTAAAAAATTAATAAGAAATAAAGTTATTAAAAAAAATCAATTTTTAGAAGCAGATCAACTGGCTAAACAGATATTAAAATTAAACGGTAATAACTTCATTATTGATGAAAAATCATGTTCTATATTTTACGAAAATTTAATTAAATCTAAATTTAAGATTATTAATAGAATCGATCCAACTTATTCAATGAAATCAATTAAAAATAAAACCGAAATTAAAAATATGATTAATACTCATATACTGGATGGTGTTGCTTTAACAAAATTTATTTTTTGGATAAAAAAGATAAATAAAAAAAAAATCACTGAGATAGAAGCAGCTAAAAAATTAGAGAAATTTAGAAAAATGGAAAAAAATTTCCTTTATCCCAGTTTTGATACAATTGCAGGTTCTGGAAAAAATGGTGCTATAGTGCATTATAGAGCTAACAAAAAAAGTTGCAGGATTTTAAACAAAAAAGATATTTTTCTTTGTGATTCTGGTGGACAATACAAATATGGTACAACTGATGTTACCAGGACGATTTGTTTTTCTAATCAAAACCAAAGTGTAAAAAATATTTTTACTAAGGTCTTAAAGGGACATATTGCCGTTGCTACAACTAATATAAACAAAGATGATACTGGTAAAAAGATAGATATAAGGGCAAGAAAATTTTTAAAGGAAAGTAATTTAGATTATGCACATGGAACTGGACATGGTGTTGGGTTTTTTCTAAATGTTCATGAAGGTCCGCAATCAATTACAAAAATAAACAACATCAAAATTAGAAAAGGTATGATTTTAAGTAATGAGCCAGGATATTATAAAAAAAATAAATTCGGAATTAGAATAGAAAACTTAGTTTATGTTAATAAAAATAAAAAAAAGCTTTATTTTGAAAATTTAACTATGGCTCCTATTGAAAAAGATTTAATAAATTTCAACCTGCTTACTCAAATAGAGAAAGATTATTTATTTAAATATCACCTAGACGTTTACTCAAAAATATCAGGATATTTAAATCAAAATGAGAGGCAATGGTTAGCTAGTTTTATTTAACATATTTAAAAACTGTTTTTGATCAATAATATTAATTTTCAAACCCTTTGCTGTTTCAATTTTTCTTTTTGTGGGATTGTCCCCAATTATTAAAAAATTTAATTTTTTTGATACACTACTCACTGTCGTACCTGAATTTTCTTCAATTAAAGACTTTACCTCAGCTCTACTGATACCATCTAACTTACCTGTGACTAAAAATGTTTTATTTTTAAGTAAACCATTTTTATTTTCTTGTACTGAGTTATTAATGGTCAAAACTTTTTCTAGTTCATTTAAAACTTTAAGATTAATTTCATTTAAAAAAAAACTTTTTATAGAATTTATTTGTGTTTCCCCAATACCATCTATATTTAATAAATCATCAAATTTTTTTGTTTTATAAAGATTTTTAAATTTCATGAAAGTCTCAAAATATTTTGAAATCAATTTAGCATTTTCTAGACCTATATGTCTTATCCCTAATGCATAAATAAATTTTTCTAAAGAAATATTTTTTTTTTGATTAATAGAGTACTTTAAATTTTCAACTGAGAGATTTCCCCAACCATCCAATTTTTTAATTTTATTGTAATCTAAATTAAATATATCTTGTGGGTATTTTATTAATTTTAATTTCCAAAAATTCTCTACAATTTTTTTTCCAAATCCATCAATATTAAAAGCTTCTTTTGATACGAAATGTTTTAACTTTTCAATTGAAATTTTTTCACAATAAAATCCTTCACTTGAACATCTCCTTACTGCATCATTTTTTTTTGTAATTGAATTAAATTCTTTAATAGTTTTTGATCCACATGATGGACATTTTTCTGGAAACTTAAATTTTGAACTATTTTTTTTTCTTTTTTTTAAATTTACAGCAAGTATATGGGGGATTACATCCCCCGCTCTCTCTACTGTCACTGTGTCTCCTAACCTAATGTCCTTTCTGTTTATTTCATCCTCATTATGCAAAGTTGCATTTGAAACCATTACCCCTCCAATATTTATTGGTTTAATTTTTGCAACTGGAGTTAAAGCACCCGTTCTTCCAATTTGAATATCAATATCTAAAATCTCAGATACTGCTTTATTTGATGAAAACTTATGTGCTATTGCCCATCTTGGTGCATTTGCAACATTACCTAATCTTTTTTGAAGTTTAAATTCATTTATTTTATAAACTATTCCATCTATATCAAAATCTAAGTTAGATCTTTGTTTTTCAATATCATGATAATTTAAAAATAAATTATCTATTCCTGATATTAATTTATTCAAAGGATTTGTTTTAAAACCCCAATCATCTAATTTTTTTAAAAAATCAAATTGATTTTCCACTTTTAAACCTTTTTCAAAACCAAATGTATAAGCAATAAAATTTAACGGAATTTTTTCAGTATCCTTAGGGTTTTTTTGTCTTAATGATCCTGATGCAGCATTTCTAGGGTTGGCAAATTTATCTTTTAATTTATTAAATTTACTATTTTTAATAAATACCTCTCCCCTAATATCAATATACTCTGGAAAATCTTTTGACAAAATTTTTTTTGGAATATCATTTATTGTTTTAAGATTTTCTGTAATATCCTCTCCTTCCTTTCCATCACCCCTAGACAGCCCTTTTTCTAATTTTCCATCTTTGTAAGTTAATGAAGCCGATATTCCGTCAATTTTAGGTTCTGCACTATAATTTAATTTAAAATTATTTTTTTTTGACAGAAAATTAAGTATTTTTTTTTCAAAATTTATCAAGTCATCTTTAGTAAAAGCATTTGACAGAGATAACATTGGAACTCTGTGAAAAATTTTTGTGAAATTTTTTGAGGGCTTATAACCTATCGTTTTTGAAGGTGAAAAATCAGAATTTAAATATTCGTATTTATTTTCAAGTTCTAATATATCTTTTTTTAATTGATCATAATCACGATCATCAACCATTGGTTGACTTTTCTCATAATAGAATTTATTTAATTTTTTAAATAATTTGATTTTATTCGAATAATTTAATTGAATCTTATTTTTATCCATCTCAATTTATAAGAGATTTAATTCTTTTTATTAAAGAGTCATTTTTTTTATTTGCTTTATTCATTCTTTTATTTTTATTTTTTTCGTATTTTTTATCAAATAAAATATAAGACTGTTCATACCATTTAGATGATTGATAATTGTATCCTAATAATTTTGCATATTTTTTTGCTTCAGTGGCTAAACCTAATTTATAATATATTTCAACTAATCTATATAAGGCTTCTTCTGTATAGATCGTAGTTTCATAATTATCTACAACAGTTCTAAATCTGTTAATTGCAGGTATCCACTTCTCTCTCTCAATATAATATCTTCCGATATACATTTCTTTTGATGCTAAAATATCATTTATATATTCTATCTTAAATTCAGCATCTAATGCATATTCTGTATTTGAAAAATTTTGTTTAACTATCTCAAAATATTCTTTAGCTTTAATTATTGATTGTAAATCTTTTTTTTCATCAATAATTTGTTCATAATAGGAAAGGCCTAATAAAAAATATACATAGTCAGTATGCTTATAATTAGGATATACTCTTAAAAATCTGTTAAGTTCAGCGATAGCATCTCCGTAATAATCTTGACTGTAATATGAATATGCTGCCATTAATGCTGATTTGGGTGCCCATTCAGATTGAGGAAAAAGTAATTCTGCTTCATTAAATTTTTTAGCAGCAAAAAGTACATCTCCTGTTTCTAATGATTTTTTTCCCTCGTTATATGCTTCCATTACTTGAAGATCTAAACTTTTTTCTTTAATAACCGATTTGTTACTTACCTCTTTTGAGCAAGATAAAAAAAAGAAAAATAAAGTAAAAGATAAGAAAATCTTAAGAAGTTTCATACTTAACTTATACTTGCTCTTTAAAAAAATTAAATACTTACTTTAGTTTACGCTATCGATTTTAGTAGATTTCTATTAATTAAAGTGTGTGGTAAATTTTTCTCTTTTATTTCTATAATTGAAAAATTGTCTTTATCACTAAAGACTTTTCTGAGTAGTTGATTTGTTAAATAATGTCCACCTTTTGAGCATTGAACACTGGCAATAATTCTATATCCTGCTGTATATAAATCTCCAATACAGTCTAAGATTTTATGATTAACAAATTCTTTCTTATTTCTCAAACCATCCGGGTTTAATATATCTTTATTTTTTACCACAATAGCATTTTCTAAACTTCCACCTTTTGCTAAACCTATTTTTTTTATAGTTTCTATATCTTGATATAAACAGAAAGTTCTTGATTCAAAAACATGAGTAAGATCATCTTCATAAACTTTTACTTTGTTTCTTTGATTTCCAATTAATTCATTTTCGTACTTTAATTCAAAATCAATATCCAGGCTTAATGTTGAAGGTTTAATTGAAATAAACCTTTCTTCATCTTCAAAAATAATTTCTTTATTAATTTTAATAATTTTAATTGGTGAATTACTTACTTTAACTCCAGCAGATAAAATTTTTTCTATAAACAATTTCGCCGATCCATCTAAAATTGGAACTTCCTCATTATCTAGCTCAATTAAAGCATTATCAATTCCTGAACCAAAAAGTGCTCCCATTAAATGTTCTATAGTTGATACTTTGGCTCCAAATTCATTTTCTACAGTCGTATTAAGTGAGGTGTTTGTCACGTTCATAAAGTTAGGATAAACTAAATTGTTTTCTTTCAAGTCAACCCTTTTAAAGACAATTCCAAAGTTTGGTTCCGCTGGTTTAATACAGACATTTACATTAAGCCCACTGTGAAGAGCAATTCCTGAGAAGGTAATATTATTTTTTAATGTTTTTTGGTTTAAATAAGCCATTTATGTATTTTTACTTAAAATTAGGTGGTTTTAAAAAACAACAAATGTTACCGTAAAAAACAATTTTAGCTGAAAAGTTGAAAAAATTTTTCGAAAAAACCTTTTTTTTTTATACTTTTTTCGATTAATTCCACTTCATTTTCATTGTATCCGCTTTGAATTTTATCAACGATTAGTGGAATTTCTATATCACTCTCTTTAAACAAACTGCTAATATAATAAAAATCTAAATATTTTAATACCTTGATTTGATATTTCTCTAAAACTCTATTTATTTCTTTTTCAAGAGCATTTGGAATTGATATAAATTCTACCTCTAAACACATATAATCAGATCTTAAACTGCTTTCAAATGTTGAATAAGATTTTCCATCGAAAACATATTTATTTATTATCATATGCATAATCTTGAAATCTTGGTGTGATTCTCTAAACAAATCTTTTGCTTCTATAAGTGTATTTTCTAAATTTTTTTTATTTAAAAACTCGTCATAATTTTTTTTTTTTATTCCTAGGTTTACTTTTAAGATTTGATCATTTGATATTACT
>CACITU010000003.1 GCA_902589725.1 uncultured Pelagibacteraceae bacterium | reverse complement strand
TTTTCAAATTTACTTTTGTTTTTTTCATTAAAATATTCATTAAGGTGCTTAATACCCGGTAAACTAAATAGCTCTAACAACCTTATACTTTTTCCTGTTTCCTCAGAAACTCCCCAAGAATATCCTGCTGCCTTTGAAGCTCTTTTAACAGTAGTTTCAATTTCACTCAGTGATTTCATTATTAAATATTGGCTTTATATACCCACTGCTCGTCATAACTTTTTAAATCATTTGGAAGTGGAGCACCTTGGAACATACAAATTCTTAACCATTTGTCAGATCGCGGATCAAATTTTAATGCTCCAAAAAAAGATAATTTTAGTCTTAGCATATCAATTGGCATTAAATCTTTACCAATTGTATTATCTTGTATTTCTGAATAAGGAAATTTTTCTACAATGAACGCTCTTCTTACAACATGTCTTAACTCAGAATTTGATGTTAAAAACTCAGCAATAGTTAAACTATTTTTTGAGACTAATAATTTGTCGTAAAGTTTTTTTATATCTCTTGCTATTGCTAAAGGTTGTTCAAATTCTGATCCATGTTCTTCAAAACGATCAGCCAATCTAGGTTCTTCTTTATTTTTTGAAATAAACCAAAAGTTTTTATTATTTTCTTTTTTTTCAAAATTAATATCTAGAATATTAGGATACTTTGCTTCAATGATATTCCTCAATTCATCAACTTTTCTATAAGTTGGAATATTAAAATATTTTTCTTCGTCTGAACTCATTTCTTTTACCAAAGGATTTATAATATCGTTATAAGGTTCCATCATTATTGAAACTATGTATTCAATACATTCCTCACAAGTATTGTCCTCTAACCATTGATAGATTTTGTTAAAAGGATATTCGCTCTTAAAATTAAAATCTTTATCTATAAAATTTAAGAATTTTTCAACATCCTTTAATAATGAAGAAATTTTTTTTTGCTGATACTCGCTATCAGTATTCCAGCTTGTAATATTTTTTAATGATTTTTTTACACAATCTATAAACAAATCGCTATCTTGACTTTCTACATATTTGATTTCTCTAATTTTCTTAAGTGCTTTTTCTCTACTTAAAATCCAATTATTTAATAGAGTTGGGTGATTGACTATAAATGGAGCCATACCCAAGCCTGTGGAATTACCTATCCCCAAGTTTTTACAAATATTATCATCTAGCTTAACAGCTGTTTTTGGATTTTTATGATAAGCAACATGATTAACTTGATCAAAAGTGAATTGTCTTACCAAATAAACCAACATCATTTCTAATCTGAATGGACCATTAATTTCTTCACGATTTTTAATTCTGAATCGATCTGCAAGACCAAATTTGCCTGAGCCATATACTGCTGTAGTCCTATATAAATAGCCTACTTTTGATAATAAGTTTAAATCTGGCTGCTTGCCTTTGCTCAAACTTTCAACTACATGATTATAAATTCTTACTGATTTGTTTGCTCTCGATAAAGTTAATTCTTTATAAGAAAGTCTGCCAACTTCTTGTTTTGGAACTTCATTTTTTAATCTTTCAATGTCTTTTTTTGTAGGAACTCCATCATGTAATGTAAAAGCTGCATCCCATTTTGTTGCAATAACTCTGTCTGATCTTTCTTCATCTTTGATTTCATTTGCAAAACAAATTAAGGAATAAACTCTTTTATTTTTTTTAAATGAATAAACAGCTTCTCCAAAACCATATTCATTTAAATTAAATAAATCTCTTTTATACTCCCACTCTTTAAATTCATTAAGAAAACTTCTTAAAAAAGATAATTTTGATTGATGAAAAGATCCTAGCCTAGATAATTTCATTATCTTATTCGGGTCTCTTAATTCAACTTTCATAATTAAATAGTTTTATAAAAATTGTACCAGTTATTTCCAAGTATTCCATGTGTCTCGGTATCCGAAAAACCTGCTTTTTTTAGACCTTTTTCAATATTTGAAAACCCTCTTGCATCAATAAACCATTCAGGTTGTTTAGGAAAACCTGGTTTATTTTTCGAACCTTCACCATAATTTTTACTTTTAGACCAAGTACCATTTCTCATCCATTCAACAACAGTATCAGGATGATCTAAACAAAGATCTGATCCTATTCCTATTTTTTTTACATCCATTATTTCAGCTGTTTTTGCCACCATTTCACAAAAACTATCTAGAGTACAATTTGTGTTATCTTTTAAGTGATGAGGATATAATGACAAACCCAACATACCACCACTATCACTCAAAATTTTTAATAAATCTGAGGATTTGTTTCTTTTAGCTGGATGCCAAAAAGAAGGATTGGCATGAGTAATTGCAATTGGTTTTTCACTAAACTCAATTGCATCTATAGTACTTTTTTCTGCAGAGTGTGACATATCAACCACAAGACCAAGTCTATTCATCTCTCTTATAACCTCACGTCCAAAATTTGTAACTCCACTATCTACTTTTTCATAACATCCTGTTGCAAGTAAAGATTGATTGTTATAGGTCAACTGCATAAATCGACATCCTAATTCATGAACCTTTTCAACAAGATTTATATCGTCTTCAATTGGTGAACAGTTTTGAAAACCAAAAAATATTGCAGTTTTGTTTTCTTTGTTAGCTTTATCAATATCTTGAAAATTCTTACCAAGGAAAATTAAATCTGAATTTTCATGAAATAATTTTTCCCATTTTTTTATTTCGAGTTTAAATTCATCAAAATCTTCATGGTAGACAATGGTAACATGGACAGCATCTAATCCGGCAGATCTATTGATCTCAAAGACTTTCCTAGACCAATTACAATATTGAAGATTATCGATTTTATAATTCATAGTATGCTTAACTCTAATCAATATGTATTTTAAATACTATTAATTTTATTGAAATTTTAAGTTAATTTTGAAATAAACAGATTGATCAATTTTCATGAAAAAAAATAGTAAATTAAAAGTTTCAATCATAATGGGAAGTCAATCTGACTATAAAGTAATGAAACTAGCCGAAAAAACCCTAAAAAGAATTGGAGTTTCATTTGAAACAAAAATTATATCTGCTCACAGAACACCTCAAAGAATGTATGAATATGCTGCAAAAGTTGAACGTAATCATATAGGAGTGATAATTGCAGGTGCTGGAGGATCTGCTCATCTTCCAGGAATGATATCAGCACTCACACATGTGCCAGTATTTGGTGTTCCAGTTGAAAGTAAAAAACTTAAAGGTTTAGATAGTTTGTTATCAATTGCACAAATGCCTAAAGGAATACCGGTAGGAACCCTAGCTATAGGTGAAGACGGTGCCGTTAATGCTGCTTTATTAGCCGCAGCAGTAATTGCTAATAATAATCCATCAGTTCGAAAGAAACTAAAAAGTTTCAGAACTTCACAAACTAAGTCAGTAAAGAAAACTCCGAAATAAAATGTCTGATATTACTCTTGGAATCATTGGGGGTGGTCAACTTGGAAGTATGCTTGCAATAGCAGCTAAAAAATTAAATATTAAAACCGTTATATTTTGTGATGATAAAGATGCACCAGCACATAATTTTTGTAATCAATTTGTTGCTGGAAGTTATGATAATAAAGAAAAAATATCAGAATTTGTAAATCAAGTTGATTTAGTTACATATGAATTTGAAAATATTCCATTTGAAACATTGAATGAAATTAATAAATTAAAACCTGTTTTGCCAAAGCCTTCGGTTAACAGATTAATTCAACATCGGTTGGCTGAAAAAGATTTTGTAAATAAATTAAATATAAGAACAACTAGATATGTTTCCATTGAAAAAAAATCTGACATAGATGCCTTAGAGGATTTTTTGCCAGGTATTCTAAAAACAACCACCTTAGGATATGATGGCAAAGGTCAATATCCAATTAATTCTGGTAATGAACTAAATTCATTAAATATTGATTTTTCAAAAGGATATATTCTTGAAAAACTTGTTAAATTAAAAAAAGAAATTTCAATTATCATTACTAGATTTAGTAACAATAAATATGAGATATATGAACCAATCGAAAATTTGCATGAAGATCAGATTTTGAAATACTCAAAAATTCCTGCTGAAATTAACGAAAAGATTTTTAATCAATCAAAAGATTGGGCAATGCTAATAGCTGAGGAGCTAAAATATGTTGGAACTTTATGTGTAGAATTTTTTATAGATCGTAATGATAATTTGTATGTTAATGAGATTGCACCCAGAGTTCACAACTCAGGACATCTTACAATAAATGCGTTTAATGTTAGTCAATTTGAAAATCATGTAAGAGCTGTATGTGGTTTAGAGCAAATACCATTAAAAAAAATATCGAATGCTAAAATGATGAATCTTCTTGGGGACCAAATTACACAATATAGAAATATTCAAAAGTTTAAAAATAATGAATTTTTCTTTGATTATTTAAAAAAAGAGGTAAAAGAAAAAAGAAAAATGGGTCACATCACAACTTTAATATAGATGTTAAAATCAGTAGAAGGCAATTTTGATAACCCCGAAGTAAATGAACTCCTAACAAAGCATTTTGTAGAATTAAGGGCTGCATCACCAGAGGGAAGTGCTCACGTTTTAGATATTCCTGGATTAAAAGTACCTTCAATTAAATTTTGGAGTTTATGGGATCAAGAAAAATTAATCGGTTGTGGTGCTTTAAAATTTCTAAGTAAAGATCATGGAGAATTTAAATCCATAAGAATTCATGACAACTATAGAAAACAAGGTCAGGGTAAAAATGTAATCAATCACTTAATAAACGAAGCAAAAAAACTTAAAATAAAAAGATTAAGTATCGAAACAGGGGCAGGTGATTTTTTTCTTCCAGCAAGAAAACTTTTTGAAAAAACTGGATTTACTGTATGTGGACCTTTTGCACACTATAAAAAAGACGTTAATTCTGTTTATTTAACTATGCTTATTGACGATATTTAAAAAATTATATTCAATAATTGATCTATTTTGTTGACAAAACCCTATAAAATCTAAAAAAACCCGATATTACTTAATTATAAGTAATAAATAAACATAACAAAAAAGTAAGAAGATAAATATGAGTCTACAAGGAAAAGTAAAGTGGTTCAATCCAACCAAGGGTTTTGGTTTTATTGAAAGAGAAGATAAAGAAAAAGATGTGTTTGTACATGTTTCAGCAGTAAGAGATGCTGGTATGAACGGTTTAGATGAGGGTCAAGCTTTGACTTTCGATGTTGAAGATGGTCCTAAAGGTCCTTCAGCAGTTAACTTAAAAACTGCATAATTTCACACTTCCTATTGGCTGAAAAAATTTATTTTAATAAATAAATTTACTATTCAGCCAATACCTTTTTAAATAACAACCTTTAAACACATTTATTTGTTACACAAAACTTAAAAAAATAATAAATTATCAAAATATGATTGGAATTTTAGGTGGAATGGGCACGCAAGCTGGCCTCGATTTTTGTAACAAACTTGCAATACTGAATCGAGGAAAGATTGATCAAGAGTATCCTCTATTTTTACTTTATAACAAATCTAATATTCCTGGTAGACCAGAGTCTATAGGTTCTCAAACAAAAGAGCTCTCAAATATTACTACTAATAAAACTAGTAAAAAAAAATATAAAAAGGTTTTAAAAAGTTTGCTAACTGGTTGTAAGTTGCTAGAAAAAAATAAATGTAATTTCATTGTTATACCTTGCAATACAGCTCATTACTGGTTTGATGATTTACAAAATAATACGAATATTCCAATAATCAACATGCCAAAAGAAGTTTTCAAGTTTACAAAAAAAAAATGTAAAAAAAATTCAAAAGTTGGGCTTTTAGCAACTGAAGGAACTCTCAAGACAGGTGTTTATCGAAAATTTTTTGATAAAGATTATCAATTATTAGAGCCATCAGAAAAACTTCAAAAATCATCAGTAAACAAGTCAATTAAATTGGTTAAAATGGGTAACGTTAAAGCTGCTGCAAAAGCAATTAAACCTGCAATTAACTTTTTACTTAAAATGAAATGTAAAAAAATAATTTTAGGTTGTACTGAACTACCTATTGCTATTTTTGCTTTTAAATCTTTTAAAAACATCAAATCTTCAAAAGTATTTTTAGACCCTAATTTAATCTTGGCCCATTCTGCCATGATTAGACATAAAAAATAGATTATGTCTAACAAGATTGAAAAGCCGTATGTATTGAGAGCTGCTGAATTTGTTTATTCAAATATAATCGACATTAAAAAACAAAACAGTGAAATTAATAATATACAGGCATTCGAAATTTTTATGACTACCAAGGAATATGATTTTTTAAGTTCTGGAGAATTTCATGACAAATGGTTTTTAGAACTTAAAAGTAATCAATTTATTGACTCAATTACCAAAAAAAAAATTAATAAAGAAACTTTAAGACTTTTAGAGCTTCAAAAGGACTCGATGATAAAATTTTTAATGAAAATACCTAAGCTTTATTACACCAAAAGCCATTTTCCGTTGGAAATTTCCCAGCGTGCTTTTGATCATTTGTGGAGAGTTTGTGAAAGTTATGAAATGTGGTGCAAAGAAACCAAACAAGAAAACCTAATATATCTAAATATTATTGAGTAATTTTATCTAGATCAAGTATTGATCTAGTGACCTTTATTCGTTTTTTAAGTAATTTTTGCAAATTTTGATGTTCTATTTTTTTTCTAGTTATACTTATTCTTTTTTCAACTAGATGTCTTAATTCTTCATTAAAAGAGGCAGCTTGAATTTTTTTTTGATCTTTAATTAAATTTTTATTAATTTCTTCTTTAATAAAAGTTAAAGAATCTTTTCCAGTTTCTTTTTTAATATGTTGGTTAATTATAAGTTGTGCTCCAGCTTTATAAAGATTACCTGATGTAATAATTGTCATACTCGGACCAATTATTGAAAAAGGTACAAAACCTGTCAGAAAGAAAAAAGACAAAGTTAATGTAAAAATTCTTAAAAATCGAGATTTCATATGTAAACATTAGGTGATTTGAAATTTTATTGCTAGATATAATTTGCTCATTATAGGTGTTGTTTTGTTTGATTTTATTTAACTTTTTTGTTTATTAAATGTGATGATTAAAATTTTCCCCTTCATATTTGTTCTTCTTTGGTCCTCCGCTTTCATAACAACCAAACCTATTGTAGAAAACAGTGATCCATTTGCAGCTCTAGCTTTTAGATTTGCTTTGGTTGCTTTTGGTTTTTTTTTATTTGCAATTTATTCAAAACAAAAAATTTTAGTTAGTAAAAGATACTTTTACGAGTCTTTTTTTAGTGGTGTATTATTTCACGGTTTTTATCTTGGTGGTGTGTTTTACTCAATATCAATCGGTATGCCTACAGCTATAGCAGCGTTAATTGTAACCCTTCAACCAGTTCTAACAAATGCATTAAGTGGTCCAATTCTTAATGAGAAAGTATCCACAAAACAATGGGTAGGTGTTTTGTTGGGATTTATAGGTGCGGGACTTGTGTTAGGTTTCGATGTTGGTTCTAAAATACCAGCTGTCGGATTGGCTGCAACAATAATAGCTTTATTAGCGATTACATTCTCTACCTTATGGCAAAAAAAATTAAGTAATAATTTACCTTTGTCAGTAAGCAATATGAATCAAGCACTTGGAGGGTCTGTATTTCATTTATTAGTAATAATTTTATTTGTTGATCCGTATATTGATTTCTCTAAAACATTTATTATTGCAATGAGCCATCAAATATTTTTAGTATCATTTGGGGCTTTTACAATTTTAATGTTTTTAATTAAAAATAATTCAGCAAGCAAAACTGTTTCTATTTTTTTTTTAATACCTGCAACATCTGCTTTTATGGCATGGCTCTTCCTAAATGAAAGTTTAACTAAACTTGACATAATTGGATTTATAATCACTTCAATAGGTGTTTATATTGCAACAAGAGATTGAAATTTAAGTTTAAGTTGATTTAAAGCCAAATTCTAGAGATGAATCTGTGATAGAGTGATACAAACTTTCTCCAAAACTTCTAAGAGAAAATAACCTTACTTTTTCAGGATTTTCGTCTAATTTATCAACAGTAAAAGCTATTCCATTATAAGTTGAGTTAATTGAATTGTTTTTTTTTAATGTATTAAAATTAAAAGGACATCCTTTTTTCAAAACTTCCATTGTTTCTTTTCCCTCAATTTCAATAATAGCCCTTGAATGAGATAAATCCGTTACAGCAAAGTCTGTATCTTTAAATTTTTCTGAAACATTTGTAATTAAATCTTTTTTTGTTGAAACTAAAAGCCAGTTCTTTGGCCCATTCCACATAATTCTAGTTGTATTATTGAACACTACTGTTAAAGGTTCATTCTTTAATTTTAAACCATCAATATCAATATTTTCAAATGAAACTAAAGAATTTTTATACTGAACTATTTGAACAATTAACAAATTTTTAATTTCAGAAATTTTAATTAAGTCATTTTCGTTTTTATCTTCATAATCTCCATATTGACCTTTTTTATGAACGTTTGTTAAGGCTGAAATTAATGTCATGATCTAACTCTCTCACCTTTTGGGTCTACATAATGTGATGAAACTATCTCAACTGGTATTACCTTATTTTTGAGTGGCGACATCGCAAAAAGCTTTTGACCAATCATATTTTTCCCATCTTTTAAAATTGCCAATGAAAAAGGATTGTCATATTCGACACTCCAACATGATGCTGAAATATGACCTAATTTGGGATTTGGTAAAGGTGCTTTGTCATCTTTAACTAAATGAGAACCTTCTGGTATACTTGTTTTTTTATCTATCGGAACCACTCCTACTATTCTTTGTCTATTTTCACTTATAAATGCAGATCGTTGTAATGACCTTTTTCCGATAAAGTCTTTCTTTTTACTTACAAGACCTTCTAAAGCATTATCGTATGGAATTGTCCTGCCATCAAGTTCTGATCCAGCAACGTGCCCCATTTCAATTCTAAGAGTTGATAATGCTTCTGTTCCATACGGTTGAATTTGAAACTCCTCACCAACTTCCATTATTTTTTCCCACATAAAGTTTCCATAATCAGACTCAACATTTACTTCATAGGCAAGCTCTCCAGAAAATGAAATTCTAAATATTCTTGCTTTAACACCAAATAAATCTCCTTCTGTATAACCCATGAAAGGTAAGCCTTCATTTGACACATCAGTATTTGGAAATAATTTTTGTAATAAATCTCTGGATTTAGGTCCAGCAATAGCTGCTCCAGCCCATTGCTCTGTAGTTGAAACTACATTCACATTTAATTCGGGCCAAATTAATTGCAAATAATATTCCAAATGTGAAAGAACATTTGCTGCTTGAGCAGTGGTAGTAGTCATATGATAGTGATTTTCTGAAATTCTTGTTGTTGTTCCGTCATCCATCACAATTCCATCTTCTCTTAACATCACGCCATATCTAGCTTTACCAACTGGTAGCTTTAGCCACGAATTTGTATAAACTCTATTTAACAATTCAGCTGCATCAGGTCCTTTAACATCTATTTTACCCAAAGTGGTTACGTCACAAACACCTACATTCATTCTTACATTTTTTGCTTCTCTTTTTGATCCCTCGAATAAATTTTCATTTCCTCTTTTATAATATCTTGGTCTTAACCAAACACCTGCATCTACAAAAACTGCATTATTTTTTTCATGCCAAGAATGCATTGGAGATTTTCTAGTCGGTTTTGAGTGTTTGCCAACCTCTCTACCTACTATTGCACCAATGGAAACTGGAGTGTATGGAGGTCTAAAAGTTGTATGACCTACTGCAGGAACAACTTTATTTTCAATTTCTGACACTAATTGTAATCCATTTAAATTACTTGTTTTCCCTTGGTCTGTCGCCATACCTAGGGTAGTATATCTTTTTACGTGTTCAATTGATCTATAACCTTCTCTTAAGGCTATTTCTATATCAGACACAGCTACATCATTTTGAAAATCTAAAAATCTTTTATAATTTTTACCTTTTGGTAATGGAACACACCAAAATTTATCGTGTTTAGAAGATTTTTTTTCAACAACATTTGGAACAACTACCTCGCTATTTTTTTGTGTAATTTTTTTTGATAATTCACCTCCTGTTTTAAATGAGGTTTTTAATGTTTCTTCAAGCGAAAATACTCCATTAGCTGCACCTAAAGTGATTTCATTTTGTTTTGATTGTCCTGGTACAAATGCATCAATTTCTTCTTTAAACTTTGTTTTATTTCCTGATTGAGACGCTAAATGAATAGTTGGTGTCCAAAAACCAGAGACACAAATACAGTCACATTGTATATTTTCTATTTTACCAAGCTGTTTTTTATCATCAGAAATACTTGCAATATCTGCAGATTTTACTTTCTTATAACCTTTCGCTGCAACTACAACATATGAGTTTTTAATATGAATTCCTAAATTTTTTGCCTCATCGATTATCTCTGATACTGGATTTTTTCTTGAATCTAAAACAAGTGGATCAACACCATGTTTTTTAAATTCTATTGCTGTCTCATATCCACTATCATTATTTGTAAATACCAAAGGTTTTTTTCCAACAAGCACACCATAAACTTTCAAATACTCTTTTGCGGCAGACGACAGCATAACACCAGGGGTATCATTATTACCAAATACTATTGGTCTCTCAATTGATCCTGAAGATATTAAAACCTCTTTTGCCCTTATGTACCAAAGTCTTTTGTTTGGATGATATTTTCTTGTCTTTGGTAGGTGATCACTGACTTTTTCTGACATAACAAGCATATTATGATCGTAATATCCAAAAATTTGAGATCTATTTTTCACAACAACATTTGGCATTGATTTGAGGTCAGCTATTATTCCTTCGGCCCAGTCTTTTCCTGATTGATTTCCAATATTGACATCACTTGTTAGTAATGATCCGCCAAATCTTGGTTTATCTTCTGCTAAAATTACTTTTGCTCCATTTTTTGCAGCAGCATATGCACTAGATAATCCTGAAGGTCCTGAACCTGCAATTAATAAATCACAATATTCATATTTATGTTCATATCTCTCTTTATCATGTTTAGTTGAAGCTACTCCTAAACCAGCTGCTTTTCTTATGAAAGGCTCATATATTCGATACCAAAAACTTTTTGGCCACATAAAAGTTTTATAGTAAAAACCTGCTGGTAAAAAGATCTTTAAAAAATTGTTGATTGCACCAATATCAAAATTCACACTTGGCCAGCAGTTTACACTTTTTGCCTCTAAACCCTCAAAAAGTTCCTGTTCTGTTGCTTTAATATTTGGTTCTGTTTCACCATTTCTAAAAAGTTGAACTATTGCATAAGGTTCATCAACCCCTGCTCCAAAGAAACCTCTTGGTCTATGATATTTAAAACTTCTTCCTACTAAATGAACACCGTTTGCCAACAAAGCCGAAGCTAATGTGTCACCCTCGTAACCATAGTATGTTTTACCATTGAATTTAAAAGATAATTTTTTATCTCTGTTTACTAATCCAACATTTTCAATTCTAAATGTTTGAGTCATCAAGCAACTTCCTCATCAGCTTTAAAGGTTCTGAATATTTCATGGGTCGCAGTATCTCTCTCGACCTTTATCCACTGCCTACATCCCGAGATGTGTTGCCATAGCTCTAAATGCTTTCCTCTCAAACTTTTTCTATTGTAAACAAAATCATCCCACTCTTGATCAGAAACCTCTTTATTTAACTCTGGTCTTTTTACACTCGCATCTCCTCCATATGAGAATTCATTTTGAGATCTCATTCCACAATGTGGACAATTTATATAAAGCATTTATGATATCCAAGTTTTAGTACCAAGTCCTTTTTCATCAATAAGTTTACCCGTACTAAATCTATTTAAACTATAACCAGCATTTAATTCATGAACTCTATCTTGTGCAATCGTGTGAGCAAATGTCCAACCTGAAGCAGGTGTAGCTTTAAACCCACCATAGCACCAACCACAATTTAAATACAAACCTTCAATGTGTGTTTTATCAATTATAGGTGATCCATCCATTGACATATCCATGATACCGCCCCATGTTCTAAGCATTTTTAATTTACTTAAAAAAGGCATCATTGCTATTCCTTCGGTTAATACATGTTGCAATGTTGGTAAGTTACCTCTTTGAGCATAACTATTATATCCATCAAGATCACCACCCATTACCATCTCACCTTTGTCTGATTGACTTACATAAAAGTGTCCTGCACCAAATGTAACTACATTATCTAAAACTGGTTTTACTGGTTCAGAAACACATGCTTGAAGTAAATGAGTTTCGATGGGTAAAGTCATGTTTAATTTTTCTGCTAAAATATTTGTGCTTCCAGCAACACAAATACCAACTTTTTTAGCTTTAATATTTCCTCTTGAGGTTCTTATTCCTTTAATTTTACCAGCAGCAACATCAAAACCTGTTACTTCACAGTTTTGAATTATGTCCACACCCATAGAGTCTGCTTGACGTGCATAACCCCAAGCTACTGCATCATGTCTTGCTGTACCTGCACTTGGCTGCATCAATCCTCCAAAAATTGGAAATCTTACATTTTCAGAAAAATCAGCCATTGGAATTATTTCTTTAACTTGTTCTCTGTTAAGCAAAACTGCATCAATTCCATTTAATCTCATTGAATTTCCTCTTCTGGCGTAAGCATTCATTTGTGCATCTGAGTGTGCAAGATTAATTATTCCTCTAGGTGAAAACATTACATTGTAGTTCAAATCTTGACTCATCTTTCTCCATAAATCCATTCCGAACTCACTGAAAAGACCATTTTCATCATGCATATAATTTGATCTAATTATCGTAGTGTTACGTCCAACGTTTCCACCGCCTATCCAGCCTTTTTCTATAATTGCTACATTGGTAATGTTATGTTCTTTAGCAAGATAATAGGCTGTAGCCAGTCCATGGCCTCCTCCACCTATAATTACAACATCATATTCTTCTTTTGGTGTTGGGTCTTTCCATGCCAAATCCCAATTTTCATGGTTTGAAAAAGCGTTTTTAACTAAGTTAAATATAGAATATTTTTGCATTTTATAATTTTATAACAATCAATTTAAATAGTGCTTATTTTTTTTATATATATTTTTTAGAAGTTTCCAAAAATAACAAAAAAGGATAAGAAGTCACAGATAAAAAAACTTTTAATTTATTTGATTATTTATGGCTGAAGTAAAATCTGACATCCAAATAGCTCGAGAAGCTAAGATGCAACCCATTAAAGATATTCTATCTAAAGTTGGTGTACCAGATGAAAATTTTGCTTTCAGTCCAATGGGTAGACATATAGCTAAAATAAATCTGGAATATTTAAATACTCTTAAAAAAGAAAATGGAAAATTAATTTTAGTTACTGCGATTACTCCTACTCCAGCTGGTGAAGGTAAAACTACAACTTCGGTTGGTTTAAATGATGGTTTAAATAAGATTGGAAAAAAATCTATTGTCTGTTTAAGAGAGCCAAGTCTTGGTCCATCTTTTGGAATGAAAGGGGGGGCTGCTGGAGGTGGCTATGCACAAGTAGTACCGATGGAACAAATAAATCTTCATTTTACTGGTGACTTTCATGCTATTACATCTGCTCATAATTTATTATCTGCTTTAATTGATAATCATATCTATTGGGGCAACAAACTTAACATTGACGTTAGAAGAGTAGTTTGGAGAAGAGTAATGGATATGAACGATAGATCCTTAAGATCAATAATAGTTGATCTTGGAGGAGTGGCAAATGGTTATCCAAGACAAGATAGTTTTGATATCACTGTTGCATCTGAATTAATGGCTATTTTTTGTTTAGCTACAGACTTAAAAGACTTGGAAAATAGAATTGGCAATATTACGATTGGATATACGAGAGATAAACAATCAATTTATGCAAAAGATTTAAATGCACAAGGTCCAATGACTGTTTTACTTAAAGAAGCAATAAGACCAAATGTAACTCAAACTTTAGAAAATAATCCAGCTATAATTCATGGTGGACCTTTTGCAAATATAGCTCATGGATGTAATTCTGTTATCGCAACAAAAGCAGGTCTAAAATTATCTGACTATGTCGTTACAGAGGCAGGATTTGGAGCAGATTTAGGAGCTGAAAAATTTTTAAATATTAAATGTAGAAAATCAGGACTTAAACCAGACTGTGTAGTTATTGTAGCAACTATTAGAGCACTTAAAATGCATGGAGGAGTTAATAAAGAAGATTTAAAAAAAGAAAATGTAACTGCTTTAAAAGATGGATTGGTTAATTTACGTAGACATATAAATAATATTAGAAAATTTGGATTACCTGTTACGGTAGCTGTAAATCATTTTATTACTGATACAGAAGATGAAATGAAAACTTTATTAGATTTTTGTGAGACCCAAGGTGTGAAAGCTTCTAAATGTACTCATTGGTCTAATGGAAGCGAAGGAACTATTGAACTAGCTAAAAATGTTGCAGAAATTTGTGAAGATAAAAAAGATACATTTAAATTTTTATATGAGGATGATCTACCATTATTCAAAAAAATAGAAAAAATTGCTCAAGAAATGTATAGCGCCTCAGAGGTAGTAGCAGATACAAAAGTAAGACAACAACTTAAAGAATTTGAAGAAAAGGGTTTTGGAAAGTTACCTGTTTGTATTGCAAAAACACAATATAGTTTTTCAACAGATCCAAATTTAAAAGGCGCTCCTACAGGTCATGTTTTGCCTGTTCGAGAAGTAAGACTTTCATCTGGAGCTGAATTTATAGTTGTTGTTTGCGGTGAAATCATGACCATGCCAGGTCTACCTAGAGTTCCTGCAGCAGACTCAATTAAGTTAAATAATAATGGTGAGATTGAAGGATTATTTTAATTTAAGATAATCAAGCCAATTTTCTAATTCTCTCATTCTTGAAATTTTATCTAATTTTTTATTTTCTTTTTCAATTAGCTCAATATGGCTATCTATCTCAGCCTGATCTTTAAATGCTCCTTTTTCTAACAATCTTTCTTTTCTAAAAATAATTAAATTAATCATTTTATTGTATGTAATCTCAGGGTGGTATTGAAGCCCCCATATATTACAGTCTCCAACTTTAAAATTAATTCCTTGAACATTATTTATAGAGTTTGAGGCTAATAAAGTTGAATATTCTGGCATTGTAACTACTTCATCAAAATTAAACGCTGGTGTATTAAATTTTTTATCTTTATTTTTATAGAGCGGATGATTTAGTCCGTCGCTATTAATTTCAATATTTAAGGCAATTCCTTTGTGCGATCCTTTAGTGCTTTTTTTTACCTCACCCCCTGCTGCTGTAACAGCCACTTGCATGCCCCAACAAATTGCTAAAATTTTTTTTATTTTTTTTTGACATTCTTTCATAAATTCTATTTGTCTTTTTATTTCTGGAGTATTATTGTAAATATTTAAACTACTGCCACCCCAAATAAGACCATCGTAACTTTCAAGTGCATCAATATTTTTATTAATATTTTCATCTGAAGAAGGATTTACCACGTGAGTTTCTAATGTATCTGTAAAATAAGCTAAACTATGTTTTAAACTTTCTGTGTGAGTTTGAATTCCAGCTGCAGAAAAGCTTTGATTTTCCTCTCTTAAATTTCCTTCAACTATTAATATTTTTTTCATTAAAATAATTCTCCAGATATACTTTTCATATAAATTTCTTTTAGATCATTTTGACTTAATTTTTTGGGATTTCCTCCTGTAGATGGATCTTCAAATGCCATTAAGGAAAGTTCATCTAAATCAATCTTATTACAATCCATTACGTCTGACAATTTATGTGGAATATTTAAATTATTTCTTAATTCTAAAATCCAATTTAAAAAACTATCAAAATTTTTATTTAAATTAAGATAATCACAAATCGAAATTATTTTGTTTTGAATTGAAGGTTTATTAAATGTTAAAACATAAGGCATAAATATTGCATTAGATAAACCATGGTGAACATTAAATTTGCCATTTATAGGGTGGCTCAATGAGTGAATTGCTCCCAGTCCCTTCTGAAATGCAGTTGAGCCCATTGAAGCTGCAGAAAGTAAATCCATTCTAGCCTTAACATCTTTTCCATTTATGAATGCTTTAATTAATGAATTTTTAATTAGTTTCATTCCTTCTATTGCCATACCATCAGCCATTGGATGATATCCTGGTGCACAAAACGCTTCTAAATTATGTGCAAGTGCATCCATTCCAGTCGCTGCTGTTAATCTTGGAGACAAATCTAATGTAAGTAAAGGATCTAAAATCACGATCGAAGGTAACATTTTTGGGTGAAAAATAATTTTTTTTGCACCTGTTTCTTTATTGATAATTGCAGATGCTCTACCAGTTTCGGATCCTGTCCCGGCAGTGGTCGGAACTGCAATAATTTTTGAAATTTTAGAACTATCTGCTCTTGTCCAATAATCGCCAATATCTTCGAAATCCCATAAGGGTCGAGATTGATTACACATAAATGCAATTGCTTTTCCAACATCTAAACCACTTCCTCCCCCTAAAGCTATTACACCATCACAATTTGAGGTATTATAAACCTTAACACCTTCTTCTACGTTTTCTCCAATTGGATTTCCCGTAAAATTAGAAAAGATAACTAAATTTTTGAAACTTTTTTTTAATCTTAATGTTATATTTTTTATTAAATCTAAGTTAATTAAATCTTTGTCTGTTACAAATAATGGATTTGAAATATTTAACTCTTTACAAGCTGAGGATAAATCTTCAATTCTATTTTCTCCTATCCACATAGTGGTTGGATAATTCCAAATAAAACCCATAGCAAAATATAATTTTATTTTTTTTTAAATTGGTATTAAGATATATTTATAAATTTATTAATGATAGGAAAAATTCTATGTCAAAAGTAGCAATCATAGGAGCTGGTCCATGTGGACTTTCAATTTTAAGAGCATTTGAGCATTTAGAAAATAAAGGAGAAAAAATTCCTGAAATAATTTGCTTTGAAAAACAAGAAAGTTGGGGTGGTTTATGGAACTACAACTGGAGAACTGGTTCAGATCAATACGGAGATCCTGTGCCTAACAGTATGTACAGATACTTATGGTCTAATGGACCTAAAGAGTGTTTAGAATTTGCTGATTATTCTTTTGATGAACATTTTGGAAAACCAATTCCCTCTTTCCCTCCGAGAGAGGTGCTGCAAGATTATATTTTAGGAAGAGTGAGTAAAGGAAATATAAAAAGTAAGATTAAATTTAATACAAGAGTTACAAATACTGTTTATAAAAATGATAAGTTTGAAATTAGCTACCAGGACAAAGTAAATAATAAAATTTTAAATGAAACGTTTGATTATGTGGTGGTCTCGACGGGTCATTTTTCCGTACCTTTTATTCCTGAATATGAAGGAATGAGTTCTTTTCCAGGAAGAATAATGCACTCACATGATTTTAGAGATGCTGAAGAATTTAGAGGTAAAGATGTAATTGTTTTAGGAAGCAGTTATTCTGCAGAAGATGTGGCTCTACAATGTAATAAGTATGGCGCTAAAAGTGTAACAATCGGTTACAGGCATAACCCAATGGGTTTCAAATGGCCAAAAGGTATGAAAGAAGTTCATTACTTAGATAGGTTAGAAGGCAAAAAAGCCATATTTAAAGATGGAACAGAACAAAATGCTGACGTACTTATTTTGTGTACAGGATATTTACATCATTTCCCATTTTTAGATGAAAGCTTAAAATTAAAAACACATAACAGATTATATCCACCAAAACTTTACAAAGGAGTTGTGTGGCAAGATAATCATAAACTTTTATATTTAGGTATGCAGGATCAGTTTCACACCTTTAATATGTTTGATTGTCAAGGATGGTATGCAAGAGATGTGATCATGGGCAAAATAAAAATGCCTAGTAATGAAGAAATAGATAAAGACATTAATAAATGGGTTTCAATGGAAGAAAAACTGGAAAATCCTGATCAAATGATTGATTTTCAAACAGAATATACCAAGGAGCTTCATGATATGTCTGATTATCCTGAAATAGATTTTGAATTGATTAGAAAACATTTTAAAGAATGGGAACATCATAAAGTGGAAGATATTCTAACTTATAGAAATAAATCGTTTTCGTCTCCTGTAACTGGATCTGTTGCACCAATCCATCACACACCTTGGGAAAAAGCGATGGATGACTCAATGGAAACTTTTTTAAACAAATAAAAATTTAATAATTTATTTTTAATTTTTTATTTTTAGTGATCGCATTTAATAATGCAATCATTAGTGGAATTTTTTTCTTATTAATTTTTCTTAAAATGTAGGGTGCAATTTCATTTGCTAAATCTGCTCCTTCAATGGTATCATTTCTCATAAATTTCTTTTTTGCATTTTTAAAAGAAAATCCTTTACCTAAATATTCTCCCATTTTACTATTTCTGCCACCTACAGCACTCACATAAAGGTCTCCAATACCAGCTAAACCATATACTGTTTCTTCTCTTCCTCTAAAAAATTTAATTAGGTATTTCATTTCATCTATTGATCTTCTGAATAAAGCAGATGATGTATTATTTCCTTGACCCGATCCAATTATCATCGAATAAATATTCTTAATAGCAGAGGAAAACTCAATACCTTTTACATCTGATGAATATTCTGTTTTGTAATAATGTGTCGAAATCATTTTTCCAATTTTTTTAGCAATACTTATATTTTTATTTGCTATTACAGTATAACTTTTTACCTTCCTTGCTAATTCTTTTGCTAAACAAGGTCCTTTTAATATTGAAATGTTCAAATTCTTTTTATTTTGATTTAATTGCTCAGACATACTAATTAATTTTTTACTTTTTTTTTGAAATTTTAAACCTTTTGTTAAAACAAGTATCAAAGTTTTTTGTTTAAGATCTTTTAGATAGTTTTTTATCATATCTATACCTACTGAGCTTACAGCAACAACTATTAAATCCCATTTATCATTCAAAAGTTCAGGACTAAACTTCTTAAGATTGAGTTTATTTGATAAGGTAATTTTTAGAGCTGGATGAAATTTTTTTTTATTTTTTAATTTTTTTAGTAAATTTAGGTTATGTGGTTCAGTCAAAGTTACTTTTTGATTATTGTCAATTAAAGGAACAGAAAAAGCTGCACCCATTGCTCCTGCTCCAATTATTAAAACTTTTTTCATAAATATTATGCTAAAGTTTTTTTAATTGCTTGCTGCCAACCTTGCAATAAGTGATTTCTCAATTTTTTATCAATTTTTGGTATAAATTCCTTATCTTTTCTCCATGTTTTTTTAATATGATTTAATGATTTAAATTCTCCAATTTGGTAACCTGCTAACATTGCGGCTCCGAGAGCAGTTGTTTCTAAAATTTTAGGTCGAACTACTTTTAAATTAATTATATTTGCCAAAAATTGTGAGAACCAATTATTAGCTGCCATACCACCATCAATTTTAACTATTCTAGGTTTTAAACCATCTTTATTCATTGAATAAAATAAGTCATTACTTTGATAAGCAACTGACTCAACGGTTGCTCTCACTAAAGTTTTCCAATCACTATCTCTTGTAAGTCCTGTTATTAAACCTCTTGCATCAGGCCTCCAGTAAGGTGCACCTATTCCGCTAAAAGCTGGGACAACATAAACTTCATTATTAGTTTTTGTTGATTTGGCTATTTTTTCAGTTTCATAAGCGTTGGTTATTAATTTAATTTTATCTCTTAACCATTGTACACCCGCTCCAGCTATGAAAATGGATCCTTCAAGAGCAAACGTAGTTTTATTGTTCAATCGATAACAAATTGTGGTTAATAAATTATTTTTTGAATTAATTTTTTTTGATCCAGTATTCATTATTATAAAAGCACCTGTACCATAAGTACTTTTAATTGATCCTTTTTCAAAACAGGCTTGTCCTACTGCTGCAGCTTGTTGATCTCCTAAAACAGCTGAAATGGGTATTTCTTTTCCCGTAACTCTCTTATCTGTTTTTCCGAAATTATCTGCAGAATTTTTTACCTCTGGCAAAATATTCTTTGGAATTTTTAATTTCTGTAAAATTTCATTATCCCATTTGTTGTTATTAATATTAAACAACAAGGTTCTACTTGCATTAGTAGCTTCAGTTAAATGCTGTTTACCTTTAGTTAGTTTCCAGATTAAAAAGGTGTCTACTGTACCAAATAATAAATTATTTGTTTTTAGTAATTTTTTTGAAACTTTTACATTATCTAAAATCCATTTTATTTTAGTAGCAGAAAAATAAGGATCTATAAATAAACCCGTTTTTTTTCTAAAAATATTTTCATAATTTTTATTCTTTAGAGATTCACAAAATTCCTGGGTTCTTCTATCTTGCCAAACAATTGCATTATAAATGGGTTTTCCAGTTTTTTTATTCCACAAAATTGTAGTTTCTCTTTGATTTGTAATTCCAATTGTAAGTATGTGACCTTTTAAACTTTTAGCTTTTTTGATTACATGTTTTAAAGCTTTAAGTGTTGTCAACCAAATTTCATTTGGATTGTGCTCTACCCAACCGTTTCTTGGAAAGTATTGTTTAAATTCGTATTGAGATATAAATAGTTTATTGCCGTTGGTATCAAAAAGCACTACCCTCGAGGATGTTGTCCCTTGGTCTATCGAGATAATAAATTTTTTCAAAATACTAATCTATACCAAGATGTTTTTTTCTTTTTCCAACCCAAGTTCTAATTAAGTTATCAAATATTAAACCTATAAATGCAACACAGATACCTAAAGTTAAACCGATTCCTGCTCCATTTTTATCTGACAGTGCTTTTAAGATATACTGACCCAGATCCTCTGTTCCAATAAATGCTCCTATTATCACCATGAATAAAGCAAAAACGATTGTTTGATTTAGACCAAGCATCATGTGTGGGAATGCTAAAGGAAACTCAATTTTTGTTAATCTTTGAAATTTATTTACACCAGACATTGTTGCGGCTTCATGTAAGCCAATAGGAACACTTCGAAGTCCTTCTATTGTATATCTAGTTGCAGGAATTGTTGCATAGACAATTACAGCAATTAAAACAGATGTATCTGTTATTCCAAAAAGCATCATTACAGGAATTAAATACACAAATGATGGGAATGTTTGAAATATATCGCAAACACCTAGCATAAATGCTGCAGATTTTTTGTTTTGAAAACATAATGTTCCAACTGTAAATCCTATTAAACAAGAAATAACTACACCAAAAGTTGCCATATATAATGTTACTAGTGCTCTATCCCACCATGGACTTAAAGCAATGAACAAAGTCAAAGCAGCAACAACTAATGCTGATCGAACTCCTCCAATTAAATATCCTGCACCAACTGCTAGTACCAATGTGGCTACTGCAGGCATTCTTAAATATAAAGCTCTCATCGGCTGAAGCACATCTTGAATTAACCATGTATTGAATGCTTTAATATACACGAAGAAAGTATCAAAAATCCAATCAACTCCTTTATTCCAAAAATCTGCTGTCGATATTCCTTTATTATGAGGAATTTCAAACAAGTAATTAAAACTACCTTTGAAAATAAAAGTCCCAACGTATGCAAGAATTATTCCAATTACGAATGAAGCTGCAAAAAATATTACGTTTTTATTTCTTTGGAAAAATGTCAGATTACCAAAATAATCTGTTTGTTTATTTGCCCATGCCAAAGACATTTTATCAAGTAAAATTGCAATTAAACTAATACATAAACCAGCCTCAAGTGCTAGCCCTATATTAAGTTGATTAAGTGCTAACAACAGATTAAATCCTAATCCTTTCGCACCAATGAACGCAGATATAACTGCCATTGAAAAACAAACCATAATAACTTGGTTAACTCCAATTAAAATATCTCTTCTTGCTGTTGGAATTAGTACCTTGAACATTAATTGCCAATTGGTACAACCACTCATTCTTCCAGCTTCAATAACTTCTGGTGGTATAGCTCTTAATCCTAATATTGTTAATAATATCATTGGTGGAACTGCAACAACCATAGTAATAATTACAGCAGCGTGATCACCTACTCCAAATAAAACAAGTGCAGGAACTAATACAGCGTATTGTGGCATAGTCTGCATTACTAGAAGAATTGGGTACAATGCTTTTTCAACACGTTTACTTTTGTAAGCTGCAATACCTAGGCCTAAACCAAAAATAAATGAAAGTGGAGCTGCTACAAGTATAAAAGAAAGCGTTTGCATTGATGGTTTCCATTGACCAAATATAGAAATATAGATCATTGTTAAACCTGCAAACAAAGCCAATCCTTTTCCACTTAATTTATAAGATAGTATAGCTGCTCCAGCTGCAACAATGGTCCAAGGTAAACCTGGCAACTCTAACCATGGATAAGCATCAATAAAATCCCAACTTGTAAATGCAACAATAGTTTCTAAACCTCCAAGTAAAATCTCCCTAATTAATTCAATTAAAAAAGTCATAAATGAAGTTAAATTTCTACTTATCTCTAATAATAATGGTCGAGTTTTAAATTCTTGAGTATCTTCGTTCCAAAACTCCATTGGCATCCATTCATTCATTAAGAAAAATAAAGAGTCGTTTATCCAAATAGGCAGCCATCCTAGAAGTGGAGGCAATCTCCAAAATACATCAAAGGCATAATACCTAACCTCTTTACCTAGAAAAAAGTAAACACTTTGATTTGGATCTTTAACAAATTCAGCCTGGCCTCTTATAAATTTATAAGTTTCAGGAACATCAATTGCAAAACATAAAGCAAAAAATACAACTAACAAAAATAACCATTGAAATAATTTTGGATATTTTTTTAAATAGTCCATATTTTAACTACCGTTTTTTCTTCCTCCAAAAACTGTATCTATTATTTTTGAAGGTTTAATTGATCCTACAATATTATTATTTGAGTCAACTACTCCTACTAATTTTTCTTGAGTAAGTATTTTTTCTGCAACATTTTCTATAATTTCATCTTTTGATACTTTTAAATCTCCTAAATTATCTTTACTTGAAGCATCCATTACATCCTCAATAATCAAAACCTTCTCTCTCGGTACTTCTTCAGTAAACTTTCTTACATATTCAGTTGCTGGATTTAGTACGATATTGGCTGGCGTATCTAATTGTTCAATTATACCATCTTTCATGATTGCTATTCGATCAGCTAACTTTAATGCCTCATCAAAATCATGAGTGATGAACATGATAGTTTTCTGTAATTTTTCCTGAAGTCTTAAAAACTCATCTTGCATTTCTTTTCTAATCAATGGATCTAATGCAGAAAAAGGTTCATCTAAAAACCATATATCAGGCTCTACTGCTAATGACCTAGCGATTCCCACCCTCTGTTGTTGTCCACCTGAAAGTTCTCTTGGAAAATAATTCTCTCTTCCATCTAGTCCAACTAGTTTAACCATTTCCATTGCTCTACTTATACTCTCTTCAGTATTAGTGCCTTTTATCTGAAGCGGAAAAGCAATATTTTCAACAACTGTTTTATGAGGTAACAAAGCAAAGCTTTGAAACACCATTCCCATTTTATTTCTTCTAAGTTCAATTAATTCTTTATTATTTAACTCAAGTAAATCTTGACCTTCTATGAAAATTTTCCCACCCGTTGCATCTGTTAGTCTTGATATACATCGAAGCAAAGTTGATTTACCCGAACCAGATAAACCCATTACTACTAACATTTCTCCTTTGGCAACTTCAAAAGAAGCATTATTAACCCCAACTATACATCCTCTTTCCTGAAAGGTTTTTGCATCTACATTGCCTTTAGATTCTTCAAGCATCTTTTTGGCATTTTGTCCAAAAATTTTATAAACCGACTCGCATTTGATTACAGTCTCAGACATAAATTGTTTTAAAGTTATATTAAATTCTATAAAATTAAAATGTTAATAATTGTTGCCTTTCCTCATTAAAAATTTTTGATAAAATAAACTCTTGTATCAATTCCAGTGCTTAAAAAACTTAAAGCTTCTCCACTTATAGTAATACTTTCATCAACACCTACGTTATTTCCACTAACTGTAAAACCCGCAAAACATTTGCTTTTTTCTTCATCCCATTTGACAAAAGTCTCATCAATTTTATTTCCATTAATTGTATAAAGCTCATGTGCTCTAAAATTTAAAAAATTAGCACCCATTATTGCTCTTTGAGGAATTAGCTTTGTAGCTTTACATACTTGCTCATATACTTCATCTGTTAATTTGTAGTGATCGGTTCCATCAAATGAAACTAATATTCCAGAAGGTAGTTTAGATATTAAATCACTTAGTTTTTTTTCTTCAGCAATTCTCTCCTCCTCTAACTTCATTCTTTTTACTAAATCATCACCTTGTCCAAAAATTCCATTTAAAATACTAAAAGATACAATCACTATTAGAGTAATAAATATAAGACCAATAAATTGTCTTAGAGACTCAGGTAAATCTTTTATTTTATTAATATAATTTTCTTTTGACATTATTCTTGTAACTTACCGTTCTTCCAAATGCCTGTTTTCTGTTTTCCATCTGCCCAAGTAAATGTTCCTTGACCATTCATAAAACCATTTGCCCACTCCCCTTCATAAGTAGAGCCATCAGGAAATGTTAACGTCCCAATTCCACTCCAAACACTATTTTTAAATTCACCTTTATAAATATATCCATTTGGCCAAGTCTCTACACCTTGTCCTTCTTTTTTTGTAGAAACCCACTCCCCTTCATAAGTGGTTTTATCAGTGTAAACCCACTTGCCATAACCATTATCACAATTACCCTCTTTACAGCCGGTACTACGTGCAAGTGCAGAGGAGCTTATTAAAAAGCTGAATAATATAAAAAGTAGAAATTTTTTCATGAATTTATTTTACACAAAATTATATAAAAAAAAATCCCCCCCAAAAAGTTGGGGGAGATTTTAAATTTTAAACTTTAATCCTTATTTAATAAAAGCTTTCCAAACTGACTCGTTATCAGCTAACCATTTCTTAGCCGCATCTTCGTGAGTCATTTTGTCAACGTCAACTAGGGCTGCCATTGCACCAATTTGACTTGTAGAGAATGACATTTTCTTAAACGTTGCTGCTGCATCAGGATGAGTTTTTGGGAAATCCTCATGAACTGCTTTTTTCAAGTATCCATCAGGAGAACCACATTTACCATCTCCACCATCTTCTGGTCTGCAACCAGCTGTGTATGGAGGGAAGTCAATAAATGTAAAACCAGCACCATCTGTGAAGTTAGGCGTCCAGTTGAAGATAATTGTTCCTCTTCCTTCTTTTTCAGCTGCTGCTAATTCTGCCCAAAGTGCATCAGCACTTCCAGCAAATTTAACCCACCATAAATCACCTAAACCTAGTGCATCAACTCTTTGCGGAATTAAGTCACCATGCCAAGTTTGTGGACCTTCCAACATTCTTCCTTTTCCATCTGGTGAATCAGGTGTTGTAAAGTTTTTAGCACAATCTGGATTTTTTAAAGCTGTCCAGTCTGGTAAACCTGGGCATAATCCTTTTTCAGCAACCCAGTTTGGATATCCCATATCTTCAAGAGTTCTTGCTTCATGATCACCCCAATCTAATAAACCACCTTTATCTAAAGCAGTAGTAAAAGATTTACCAAATGCAGATTCCCATACCTCGTGAGATATAGTTACATCTCCAATTCTAATTGACTCATAAACTGCTTGTGAGTCTGCGTTAACGTATTTAACGTTATTGCCCATACTTTCGAAAATCCCACCAATAACATAAGCCATTACAATTTGACTTGACCAGTTATGAGTTGGGATAACGATAGGCTTCTTGCTATCAGCGTTAGAAATTCCCGCAAAACTTACAACAGAAATCACTAGAGCAGATAGTAATGATATTATTTTTTTCATGTATACCCCTCTATTAATATTAATATTTAATAGTCTATGACAAAACAAATAGGTAGGTAAAGAATTATTAGTTCTAAAAAATATATATATATTTAAACAATAAAAATGATGATAAAAAATATAACAATATTTAAAAATTAAAATGTTAGGAACAAGTAAAGATATTAAATACCCTGGTTTAAATATTTTACCACCTGGAGTTGAAAGACATGTTGTTAATGGTGGTGCTCTTACTGCTTTTCAAATTTTTCCTGATGATGAGTTAGAAATTATTAATAATGAGGGTAATCAAATTTGTGAAATAATTTGTTTTAACAAAGATGGTAAATCTGATGTTGGAATTTTAAATTTGAAATCAAACAATAAAAAAAATTTCATCAGAAATATTCTTAATGGTAAGGATGAAACGATATTAGCAACAAATTATCAATTAAAAAAAAGAAACTTAAATATTTCTGACTCTAAATCTTCAATCATATTTGATCCCGATACTAAAGCGGGAGAAAGCATGAAATTTAAATCAAAAGATAAATGTTTTGCTATTTTTGCTGCACCTGGCGATGATATGGATATAACAAATCAAAATCCTCCAAGTGATTTAACGATTTTTATCAAGAGATTTAAAATCATAAATGATAAAGAACTAAATGTAATACCAGATCCTGTATTTGAACCTCTGTATGAAGAAAACATAAATAAAGAAACTTCTATATCTTACCAGGTAAAAGAAGGAGATTATATTCAAATAATTAGTCCAACCGGAAGACAGTGTTCTGACTTCGTAGCATTTGACACAAAAAAATTAGAAAAAGGTATTGAAAAGGGATTAGACTGGCAAACCACTAGAACATTTATGGGAAATACTTTTCCTGGACCTGGATTACACTCTAAATTTTATGATACAGACCATGAGCCTCTTGTTGAAGTTATAAGAGATACTGTAGGTAAACATGATACTTTTAATCTTGCATGTACATCTAAATATTATGAAGACGCAGGATATTTTGGTCATCCAAATTGTTCAGATAATTTAACTGAAAGTATGTCAAAATACGGTGTTCAGAAACAAAAAGGTTGGCATGCAATTAATTTATTTTTTAACACTTCTGCTGGAGGATTAAATTCTGTTATTTCTGATGAATCTTATTCAAGACCTGGTGACTATGTAATGTTTAAGGCTTTAAAAGATTTAACAATAGGAACAACTGCATGTCCAAGTGATATAGATCCGTGTAATTCATGGAATCCTACTAATATATTTGTTAGAACTTATGACAAAAATAAAGAATTTAGAAAGTCATTTGGTTTTAGAATGAAAACAGACTCTGAAAATAAACTTACTAGAAATTCTGGCTTTTATGAAAGAACTTCAAAGTTAACTAGAAACTTTGTTGATGCTAGAGGCTTTTGGCTTCCAAATGATTACACTAAACATGGATTAGTTAATGAGTACAATGCTTGCAGAAATGATGCTGTATTAATTGATCTATCATCATTAAGAAAATTTGAAATAATTGGTCCTGATGCTGAAGAGTTAATGAACTACACACTTACAAGGAATATAAAAAAGCTTTCTGTTGGACAAGTTGTATATTCCGCAATGTGTTACGAAAATGGAATGATGTTTGATGATGGAACTCTTTTAAAATTAAGCGAAACAGGTTTTAGGTGGATATGTGGAGATGAGTATGGTGGAGAATGGCTTAAAGAAATTGCAAAAAAAAAGAGTTTTAATGCTATTGTTAAAAACTCTACTGACCAAATTAGTAATGTATCTCTGCAAGGTCCTAAAAGTAGAGAAATTTTAAAAAAAATAATCTTTACACCACCAACACAGCCCTCAATAGATGAGTTGGGCTGGTTTAGATTTACAATTTGTAGAATAGAAGAACTTCAAGGCATACCATTAATTGTTTCTAGAACTGGTTATACTGGTGAGTTAGGTTACGAGATATGGTGTCATCCAAAACATGCGCCAGAAGTTTGGGATAAATTAATGGAAGCGGGTAAAGATGATGGGCTTATTCCAGCTGGGTTTGCGGCTCTAGATAAACTTAGAATTGAGGCGGGTTTAATTTTATTTGGTGCTGAGTTTGATGGTGAACAAGATCCCTTTGAGGCTGGCATAGGTTTTGCTGTGCCATTGAAAACAAAAGAGGAAGATTTTATTGGTAAAGAGGAATTAGTTAAAAGAAAAACAAACCCTCAAAAAAAATTAGTAGGATTGGAACTTGCTGGCAAAGAAATAGCTGGTCATGGAGACTGTGTTCATATTGGAAGATCTCAAGTTGGTATAGTTACAAGTGGATGCCTGTCCTCTACCTTAAATAAAAATATTGCACTTTGTAGAATAGACGTTCAGTACTCTGATATTGGTACTGATGTTGAGATTGGTAAAATTGACGGTCATCAAAAAAGAATTTGTGCAAAAGTAGTTGGTTTTCCTTTTTATGATCCAACTAAATCGAGAGTCAAATCTTAAGAGGTATGCCAAAAGAAAAAAAAACGCTTTTAGATTTTTGGGAAGATCAAATGAGACAATCTCATACATCAAGTAATTATTTTTTTAGAAAATCACCATCGCACTATCATATGATGTTGTTAGTAATGTCTGCTTATAAAGAGGGTAAAAAATTATCAGTAGAGGAATTAAAAACAAAACTATTCAAGACTTCGAGACCTAAATCAGCTTTAATAATTACTGAAGCTTGTGAAAAAGGATTCTTTAGACTGGAAAAAACTTCAACTGATCAGCGAATTAAAAATATAATGCCAAGTGAATCATTTATTAAAGAATTCAATGATTATTTGCTTACTTTAAAAAACATAAGTTATTAGCCAAATATTTGAATAAGACCGAAGTATCTATATTTTATATATAAATTTTAGTTCTATAAAAAATTATATTAATTGCCCTTGCCAAAAAATAATGTTTTGTCATGACGACATTACCCTCAAAGGCTAAAGTAGTTATAATCGGTGGTGGAATACATGGTCTAAGTACTGCTTGGAAACTTTCTGAAACTTACAAAAATCCTGGTGACATCGTTGTCTTAGAAAAAAAAGATACTGCAGCTGGTGCAAGTGGAATTGCATGTGGTGTTGTACGAAATAATTATTTCCAACCAGCAATGAGAGAATTAATGGCTCACTCAGTTTCTGTTTGGGAGAGTGATCCTAAAGCATTTAAATACAATCCAGTTGGTTATATGCAAATATCACCTGAGGTAATGCATGAAGATGTTGCAACTATTTATGAACAACAAAAAGCTATAGGATACGAGTCAGTCTTCATAGAAGGTGAAAAAGATTGTTCAAATTATATGAAGGATATTTTTGATGATTGGCAAGCACAAGGTATCACTTCTGTACTTCATGAAAAAAAAGGTGGATACGCATTTAACAAAGATTCAATTAAAGCACTTGAGAGTAAATCTACATCAAATGGTGTTCAAGTGATGAAAGGTGTAAAGGTAACAGGATTTAAAAAAGGAAGTAACAGTCAAGCTGTTACAGGAATAGAAACAGACAAAGGCATAATTGAATGTGAACAGGTTGTTATTGGTGCAGGTCCTTGGGCAAGAGATTTTTGGAACATGTTGGAATTACCTAAAACAGCAAATATAAAAGGTAAAGATGGAAAAATGCATGAGACTGATATGTGGACATACTGGATGTTACAAGAAGGTGTTATTGGTGTTGAACCAGATTTTCTAAAAACAAATGATGGAAAACAACCCCCTGTAGTTCATGTAGACTCAACTGCTCCGTTATATTCAGATAAAACTAAAAAATTATTAACAGATAAAATTTGGGGAATTTATTATAAACCTGATATTGATGGATTAGGTGTTCAAGGTGGTACTTCACCTTACATAGTCAAAAAACATTTTGATCAAGTTAATGTTGATCCTTATGGAATTGAGTCACCTGAGTATCAAACAACTGATGCTTTTAGTGAAATGTGGTGCTCAGCATTAGCTCATTGTCAAAAAAGATTTGAAGGTAAATCTGATTTATATAGAAAAGGACCTTCGGGTGGTCTTGGATGTATGACACCAGACTCCTTTCCAATCTTTGACAGATTTTTTGAAAACGTTTACATGATTGCAGATGCAAACCACGGTTATAAAATGATTGGGGTTGGCGAACTTGTTGCAAAAGAAATTCTTGGTACTGAAAGTGATTTGTTAAAACCATTTAGATTCAACCGTTACGAGAAGGGAGAACTTCACCCTACTTCGAACAGTCCGTTTCCTTGGAGCTAGACTCTAAGCCTAGACACAAATAAATTTTTCAGCTACTTTTGAATAAATTAAATTCATTGAGGGGTGAAAATGACAGATCTAGAGAAGCACGTTAACCAGCCAGGTAGAGCAAAATTAGTTAAAAAAGTCAGAGAAAAAATTAATGAACTTGGCATCACGTATATTTATTATCAATTCATTTCTGTAACTGGTAGAGTTGTTGGTAAAGGTATTCCTGCAGATCATTGGGAAAGAACTGCAGAAAAAGGATTTCAATTAGTTTATGGAGCAACTGCAAACTTATTTTTAGATCGTCACAATAATTACATCGGCTATGGTCCGGAAGCTATGGAGCTTGTTGGAATACCTGATCCTGAAACTTTTGTTCAATTACCATGGGATAAAAGAGTTGGAAGAGTGTTTGTAACTTGTTTTAGAAATAGAGAAGAAAGAAAAAATCCAGGCGGTCATTTAACTTCAGATTGCAGAGGAAATCTAAGAATTTTTATGGATGAATTTAAGAAAAAACATGGTCTAGAATTAAGAGTTGGTACTGAGCCTGAAATGATGTGGTTAACAAAAAATGAGGATGGTACACCAACTGGAAAAGGTTTTTCTAAACCATTCTGTTATCACATCGATCAGTTTGAATCATTGAGACCAGTATTTATGAAGGTTATTGAGTACGCTAAAGCAATGGGTCTTGATATGATTCAAGGAGACCATGAAGATGCGCCAGGTCAATTAGAATTAAATTGGACCTATGATAACGTTTTAAGGAACGCAGATAGATTATCAACCTACAGACAAATTTGTGCTCAAGTTGCAAGAGAACATAATTTGATAGCTTGCTTTATGACAAAACCATTTATGGGTGTTTCTGCAAGTGGTTGTCATACAAATATGTCTTTATGGAAAGGTGGAAAAATTAAACTAAACAAACTTGGGAACAAAACACTTCCAGGTGTTGAAGAAGTATTTAGTTATGTTGAAGGTGGAACTAATACTTTTATGCCTGATACTAAGGATATGCAATTACCAGGTAAAATTGGTTTACAATCAATTGCAGGTATTATGAAGCACTTACCAGCATTAACAGCTCTAGGATCTTCAACAGTAAACTCTTATAGAAGATTATGGGATCAAGGATTTTGGGCTCCTGTTTACGCTGATTGGGGATACCAAAACAGAACTTGTGGTCTAAGAGTTTCTGCACCAGGAAGATTTGAGTATAGATCAGTAGATTCGATGCACAATCCTTACCTATTAGGTGCTGCTTTATTAAAAGCTTGCGATGAGGGTATAAGTAAGAAAATGAAACCTGCAGCCCCAGAGTCTAGAAATATTTATGAAGCTCAAAAAGCTGGTAAAGATGTTAAAAAACTTCCATTAAGTTTAGGTGAAGCTTTGGATAGACTGGCAGAGGATGATGTAATTAAATCTGCAATGCCAGATGAGATGTATAAAGTTTTTCATTGGTATAAAAATGATGAGTGGGAAAGATTTCTTGGTGCAACAACACAATGGGATCTGGATACTTATCTTGATTGTCTACCGTAGGTCACAGAAATAGATAGAAAGGGTATAAATATATGTGTGGAATAGCAGGTTTAATTCATAGAGGAAAATCTTCAAATGTTGGAAGTGAGCTACAAGGGATGCTCCAAGCATTAAAACATAGAGGTGAAGACTCTACAGGATACGCTTTATATGGAGATACAGATGGAAAAAACTTCATTATGCGATTTAAAGTTGGAGAAAACGTAGGAGAAGGAAGTTCATCGGTTATGGAAGATGTGTCAGTTTATGATGAAAGAAAAAAAATTGTAGATGAAACTCTAGCTGAGATGGGAGCTAAAGTGGTTAAAGAAGAGAGAACTCTTCCTTACTCTCTAAGATATGAAATTGATTATGATACAAAAGATTTGTTAGACTTTTCACAAAGAATTGAAAGTATTCCAGGTGTTGAAATTCTATCTATGGGAAAATCTTTAGAAGTAATTAAAGATCTTGGAAATGCTAAAATGGTCTGTGACAGATATAGTTTAGATAAAGTAGTTGGTACACATGCAATCGGTCATGCTAGAATGGCAACTGAGTCAGGTGTTGATATTAAGTCTGCTCACCCTTTCTGGGGCTATCCATTTAGTGATGTGTCTGTAGTTCATAATGGACAATTAACTAATTATTGGAACAACAGAAGAGTTTTAGAAAATAAGGGAATGAGATTTATGTCAGAATGTGACTCAGAATTAATTGCAGTTTATATTGCAGAAAAAATGAGACATGGAGCAACTTTAGAAGAAGGAATGAAAGAGTCATTAACTGGTCTTGATGGGGTTTTCACATACTTTGTTGCAACTAAAGATTCATTAGGCATGGCTAAAGATACTATGGCTGCAAAACCTTTAGTATTGTACGAATCTGATGATTTAGTTGCAATGGGATCAGAAGAAATTGCAATTAGGTCTGTGTTACCACAAGAAATTGATACATATGATCCATTTGATGGGGAGGTGAAAGTATGGCAAATCTAAAAACTGTTTCGAAAAAATCGAAAGCCCAATCAATGGGTATGCACACTGAGGTATTAACAGGAAGAACTCAACAAAAATTCTTTAATCCTGATGAAGCAGAAAACTTTTATTACTTTGGTACGTACGATGTAGATTTCAATAAAAGAACTGAGCTTGATGTTAAAGACATGACAGCACCAGAAGCTAATAAAGAAATTGATAACTTAATGAGCCAAGGGTATGGAACAATAGTTATTAAAAACCCACAAGGTAAACACAGTCTTGGAGTTGGTATTTTAAATAAACTGAATTTAATTTTTGAAGGAAGTTTAGGTTACTTTGGAATGGGTTCTTGTGATGGTCCAATAGTCAGAATTAATGGAAGAGTTGGATGGTCTTGTGCAGAAAACTTGATGGCTGGTAAAGTGGTAATTGAAAAAAATGCTGGATCATGTTTTGGTGCGGCAATTAGAGGTGGAGATTTAATTTGTAAAGGTAGTGTTGGTGCCAGAACTGGAATTGACATGAAAGGTGGAACTATCATTATTGGTGGAGATGCGGGTGCATTCACAGGTTTTATGATGCAAAGAGGAAGAATAATTATACTTGGGGACGTTGGAATTAACTTGGGTGACTCTATGTATGATGGGACAATTTTCGTAGGTGGAGAAATTGGGTCATATGGTAGTGATGCTGTAGATTCGGAATTAACACCTAGTGATCAAGATTGGCTTAAAAGAAAATTAAAAGTTGCTGAGATTGGTGAAAATTTTGATGTAAGTAAAATGAAAAAAATTGTAGCAGGTAAAAAACTTTGGAATTATGATAATTTGGAACCTACAGAGAAGAAGGGAGCAATTTAATGCCTAAGAAAAAAAGTAAAAAAATTAAAAAGAATGGAAAAGGTGTCGGTGGAAAAGCAGATGTCCATGTGCACGAAGAAGGTAAAAGAAATAAAAGTTTATTAGGACATAATGCTATCTTCACTCCTGAAGTAATAGACGACATTCACATAAAAGCTCAATTAGGACGATACAGAATGCGTGGTATGGCATTGATGAAAAAAATTCCAACTTTTGACGATTTAGTATTCTTACCTGGAACACTTACTAGATTTGTTATTGAGGGCTACAGAGAAAAATGTGAAACAAAGACTGTAATCGGTCCTAGATGCGAAAATCCGATTGAGTTAGATATTCCAGTTTATATTACAGGAATGAGTTTTGGTGCTCTATCTTATGAAGCAAAAACTGCTTTAGCAAGAGGAGCAACTATGGCAGGTAGTGCTACATGTTCTGGTGAAGGTGGAATGATACCTGATGAAAGAAGATATTCTGAAAAATGGTACTACCAATGTATTCAATCAAGGTATGGTTTTAATCCACACCACGCACAATTAGCAGATGGCATTGAAGTATTTATTGGACAAGGTCAAAAAGTTGGAATGGGCGGACACTTGATGGGTCAAAAAGTTACTGACCAAGTTGCTGAGATGAGATCATTACCATCTGGTATTGACCAAAGATCTCCAGCTAGACACCCTGACTGGTTAGGACCAGATGATTTAGCTTTAAAAGTAGAAGAGCTTAGACAATTAACAAAAAATAAAGTGCCAATACAATTAAAATTAGGTGCATCTAAAGTTTATGATGACGTGCGTATGGCTGCAAAATGTGATCCTGACTCTATTTACCTAGATGGAATGGAAGGTTCTACTGGAGCCGGCCCACATATCGCTGCTGCAAACACTGGTATTCCAGGTATAGCTGCAATTCGAGAAGCTAGAAGAGCAATCGATGATGTTGGTAAAACTGGAAAAGTAACATTAATTTATGCTGGTGGAGTAAGAGACGGTGCAGATATGGCTAAAGCTTTAGCTCTTGGAGCTGATGCAATTGCTATTGGTACTGGTTCAATGATTGCATTGAACTGTAACAAAGATATCCCAGAAGCTGACTTTGAAAAAGAGATGGGGGTAAAAGCAGGTGAATGTTATCACTGCCATACAGGACGTTGCCCAGTTGGTGTTGCAACCCAAGATCCTAAATTAAGAGCAAGATTAAACCCTGATGACGCAGCATTAAGAGTTTACAATTATCTTCACTCAATGACTTTAGAGGCTCAGCTGTTAGCAAGAGCATGTGGTAAAACTAATATCCACTCTTTAGAGCCAGAAGATTTAGCTGCTTTAACATCAGAAGCATCAGCATTAGCTAAAGTTCCACTGGCTGGAACTAACTACACTGTTGGTGTTGATAATTATCACAAAATATAGAAATAGTTATGCCAAAGAAAAGAAATAAAAAGGTTTCAAAAACAAAGTCAAAAGAGATTAAAGGTCAATTAGGTAAAAAGAAAGAGACAGACAGAGAAAAAATGATTGGCCAGTCTATTGGCTATAGATATGATGTTAATCTTTTGCCTGATTATAGTAAAATCACCCCTTTTCTAAAAAAATATATCGAGGCGATGGGATGGGATGATCTGAATTGGTTGGAAGACGTGCATATGGGTTATGAAGAAGATAGACCTGCAGTTTTCTGTAGAAATGCAAATGGTTGGGTTACTATTCCAAGTTCAATTAAGTTACCAAACAATCAACAAGATAGAGATATGATTGCAAGAGAGCTTTTGGTTAAGTTTCAAATGTCTCCAAAACATCCACTTGTTGATTTGAAAAAAGCATACTTAAAGTTTTAATATTACAATCAATAGTTGAGTATTTTTGTAAATCTGGTGTTCATAACTAGATTTTTTCACTCTCTTTATATTTGTAACGACTGATAAAATTTAATAGGGTTTAAGTAAACAAATATGGAGAGAGAATATGACTGATCAGTTAGGTGCTCTTACCACGATATTTACAGAATTTTACTACTGGACAACAGTAGTGCTAATGTTTTTAATTCACGTTGGTTTCTGTATGTATGAGGTTGGAGCGTCAAGATACAAACACCATCAACATACTCTTATGAAAAACACAATGCTGATACCATTGGTAACAGTAACTTGGTTTTTGTTTGGTTGGTGGATTTATTGGGCTTTTCCAACTGGACCTGGATTAGCTCCGTCAATAATGACAGAAAGTACAGGGCTTGTCCTTGGTGGAGGATTTGGAGGAAATGATCTTGCTAATCCGACAAATGCTCTTATGGCAATCAATCTTAACGACCATATAATGGGTGTGTTCTGGGCAGCATTCCTTTTATTTTCATGGACTGCAGCTTCTATAGTTTCAGGTGCAGTTATTGAAAGAATAACGACTTTTGCATTTGGAGTTTTGGCAATTGCAATAGGATCTGTTTTCTGGTCAATAGATGCGTCGTGGGGATGGCACTTTGATGGTTGGATGCTTAAAATCTTAGGCTATCATGATGCGTATGCATCAGGTGTAATTCACGCTATTGCTGGTGGATTTGCTTTAGGTGTACTTATGGTATTAGGTCCAAGAATTGGAAAATTTTCATCAAGTGGTGAACCAAGAAACATTGGTCCACGAAATCCTTGGTTAGTAACAATTGGATTGTTCTTAATTTATACTGGATTTTGGGGATTTTATGCGGCTTGTAACGTTCCAATATATGATCTAGGCCCTGAGTATGGTATGGAGGGTATATCATTCTGGACAGCAACTAACATCTATTTAACACCCACTACTTTAAGTGGAATTACAATGAACTTTTTGATGTCATTGTCAGGAGGTTTATTGGCTGGATATGTTATTGCTAAAGGTGATCCTTTCTGGACTTACTCAAGTGGACTAGCTGGTATTATATGTGCATCTGCAGGAAACGATTTATATCATCCAATTCAAGCATTAATTATTGGTATGATAGGAGTTGTTATAGCTTACAAACTTCATTACTGGGTTGAACGAAAGTTCAAAATTGACGATGCAGTTGGAGCAGTAGCTGTACATGGTTATGCTGGTTTTGTAGGTCTTGTCATATGTGGTTTCGTCTTAAATGGTTACCCTTCATCAGGTTATAGTGTTGGAGCTATGTTTGATGGGACAACTTATGCAACAATTAATCCATTAGGACAATTTATTGGAGCAATAATAATGTTCTTTGTTTTAGGATTAATACCTGGCTATATCATCGCTAAAGTTCTTAATGGTATGGGTAAATTAAGAATCCCGCGTGAAGTTGAAATAGCTGGACTAGACTATGAAATGATGGAAAGTGCTAAAGAAGACGAAAAAGCAGTTTCATCAGCAACCAGGTAAAGGAGAAAAATATGGCAACAGTATCAAACTGGATAGATCATCTTAATAAACCAGCCGAAGAAGTTGGCGGATCGGTTTATCCTGGAGCTGGATCTAGTGAATTTATACTAGTTCTTTTGTTAATTGCTGTGTGGATAGGATGGACTGTAATTACAAGCAAATCAGAAAGTGATGAGCTTAACGCATTATCCAGAAAAAGGCACAGTGCTAACGACCATAAAAGTAATATTACTGAATGGTAAAATAAAATTTGGGCGCTACACAATTGTAGCGCCCTTTTTAATGATTTAAATGAGTGAAGACAAAAACCAAGAACTTAGACCGAGTAAAATGAGAGGTGTAGCTTTTCCGAAAGCAAAGTATGGAGTAATTCTTGCAATTATACTAATAATTATAGTTAATTTTATTTATTATAAAGAAACTATCTTTTCATTTTTCAAATAATTGTGATAGCCTTAGAAATGGCTAAAAACTTATTTAAAATAGCAAAACAAAAAAAAATAAAATACTTCTTAATAAGTTTTGTTGATCTTTTTGGTGTACTTAGATCAAAACTAGTTCCAGTTCATGCTATTAAAGAAATGCAAACTACTGGGGCAGGATTTGCTGGTTTTGCAGCTTGGCTAGATATGTCTCCTGCAGATAGTGATATGTTTGGTATTCCAGACCCAGATAGTTTAATTCAATTACCTTGGAATAAGGAAGTGGGATGGCTTGCATCTGATTTATGGATGGACGGTAAACCTGTAGAAGCTTCCCCAAGAGTAATGTTAAAAAAACAAATAAAGAAATTAAAAAAACAAAATTTAACAATGAAATCAGGTGTAGAGTGCGAATACTTTTTAATCTCACTAGATGGAAACTCAATTGCAGATCCAAGAGATACTCAATCTAAACCTTGTTACGACCAATCAGCGTTAATGAGAAGATATGATCTAATCAAAGAGATTTGCGATTGCATGATTGAGATGGGATGGGGTCCCTATCAGAATGATCATGAGGATGCTAATGGTCAATTTGAGATGAATTGGGACTATGATGATTGTCTAAAAACGGCAGATAAACATACTTTTTTTAAATATATGGTAAAAACAATAGCTGAAAAACATGGTTTAAGAGCAACCTTTATGCCTAAACCATTTGAAAACCTGACAGGTAATGGCTGTCATGCACATATATCTGTTTGGCATGGAAAAAAAAATAAATTTTTAGACAAATCAGACAAGCTTGGGTTAAGTAAAATGGCTTATAATTTTTTAGGTGGGGTAATTAAAAATGCTTCGTCATTATCTGCTTTTTTTAATCCAACAATTAATAGCTATCGGAGAATTAACGCACCACCAACTAAGTCTGGGGCATCTTGGTCTCCGAGTAGTATATCTTACACAGGAAATAACAGAACTCATATGATAAGAATTCCAGATCCTGGAAGGTTTGAATTGAGACTGATGGATGGATCTTCAAATCCATATTTATTACAAGCAAGTGTGATAGCAGCTGGTTTATATGGTTTAAAAAATGAAGTTGATCCAGGTGAGCCCCTTAATTGTAACATGTACACAGATTATGAGAAGTACCCAAACTTACCAAAATTACCAAATGACCTTCAAGAGTCACTTGAATTATTAAAAAATAATAAGGAAATGAATGATGCTTTTGGAAAAGAAACAATTAATAGTTATATAAAACTTAGAAAATCTGAAATTAATGAATTTGATAATAAAGAAAATTTCGATAAGTCCAAACCTATAACTCTATGGGAAAGACAAAATACTTTAGACTGTTAAAGTGAAGAGTTTAAAAAGTACTAAGAATTGGACACTTACTAAATCTTTAAAAAATAATAATTTTAGTTTTAAAAGAAATTATGTTTTAAGATTTGTCCCTTCGTTGATATTAACAAACGCTTTTAAATCGATTTCTAGTTGGAAAAATTATAAAGCAACCCCATTATTAAAACTTGATAAATTACAAAAAAATTTAAATCTAAATAATGTTTTTTATAAGGACGAGTCTAAAAGATTTCATTTAAAATCATTTAAAGCTTTAGGTGGAGCTTACGCTGTTGAAAAAATATCTAAAGGAAAAAAAAATATAATTATTTCCTCAGCAACAGCTGGTAACCACGGGAGATCTGTAGCATGGGGTGCTAAAAGGTTGGGGTTAAAATGTAAAATCTTTGTTAGTCAATACGTTAGTAGCACCAGAGTTAAAGAAATTAAAAAATTTGGTGCAGAAGTAATAAGAGTAAAAGGAGATTATGAAAACTCACTTAATGAATGTAAGAAGCTATCAAAAAAAAATAATTGGAAAATTGTACAAGATGTTGCAACGAAGAACTATAAAATAGTTCCTCAACTTACCATGGCAGGATATTCCGTAATGATTAGAGAAATTTCTAAACAAACAAATAAATATATAACTCACATTTTCTTGCAAGCTGGTGTTGGTGGTATGGCTGCTGGTGTAGTTGTTGGTGTTGCAAAATATTTTAAAAGAATTCCAAAGATAATAATTGTTGAGCCTGATAGAGCTGATTGTGTACTTCAAAGCATAAAACACAATAAATTAAAAAAAATTAAAATAAAAAAGGAGAGCATTATGGGCGGCATGTCATGCAATGAAATGTCTTATATTCCTTGGCAAATATTAAAAAAAGCAAGCAATTGTTGTGTGTCTGTAAGTGATCGAAATATTGCTAGAGCCGTAGCGATGTTGAAAGACAAAAAGCTTAGTAAAAATTCAATAATTGGTGGAGAATGCTCTGCACCTGGAATTATAAGCTTGATAGGCGCTTGTAATAATAAAAAGACTAAAAAACTCATAGAACTTAACGAAAATTCTAATGTTTTAGTAATAGGATGCGAAGGTAATGCAGATGTAAAACTTTACAAACAACTGTTATCTAAAGGCAGAAGATAAACTCACATGAATAAAAATGCAATATTTTGGATTAGGGAGGATTTTAGGATTGAACATAATCCTGCACTTTCTTTTGCAAGTCAAAATCACGATAACGTTATTGCATTATTTATTTATAATAAAAATGATTTTGATAAAAAACGAGAAGCACAAAAATGGTGGCTATATAAATCTTTAGAAGAATTTAAATCAGAATTATTTAAATATAAAATTAATCTTCAAATATTAGTGGGAGAAGAAATAGATGTCTTATCAAAAATTAAGAAAAAAGACAATATTTCTGTATATTGGAATAAAATATATGAACCAGATGTAATCGCTAAAGGTAAAAAAATAAGAGATACTTTTTTAAAAAATGAAGTTGAGTTCAAATATTTTAAAGGCAATATTCTTAATGAGTTTCAAGAAGTAACTAAAAATGATGGTACACCTTTTAAAGTATTTAGTCCATTCTGGAGAAATGCTGAGGAGAAATATCTTAATCTACCTCCAAGTAAAAATTATATTGTAAAAAAAAAAATTAAATTAATTTCTTTTTTTAAAAATAGTATTGAACCTAAAAATATTTTACCTAAAAAAAATTGGTATAAAAAATTTGATAAATATTGGAAAGTTTCTGAAAATGAATCGAAAAAAGTTCTTAATAATTTAATTGAAAAAAAAATTAAAGATTATGGAACAAATAGAGATTACCCAGCAATCGATGGTACATCAAAATTATCTCCATACATAAAACATGGTCAAATTCACGTAAGTACTATTTGGCAAAAATGTAATGAAATAAAATCTAAAGGAATTGGCTATAGGAAATATGTCAATGAATTAGGGTGGCGTGAATTTTCACATAGTCTAATTAATTATTTTCCAGAGTTTCTAAAAGGTAATTATAGAAAAGAATTTGATAAATTTCCGTGGGTAAAAAACGAAAAATTTTTAAAAGCATGGAAATCAGGAATGACGGGCTATCCTATTGTAGATGCTGGGATGAGAGAATTGTATGAAACTGGATGGATGCACAACAGAATTCGAATGGTTGTTGGTTCCTTTCTTGTAAAACATTTAAGAATTAATTGGACAGAGGGTGAGAAGCATTTTAGAAATTGTTTGTTAGATTTCAACAAAGCAAATAATGTAGCTCAATGGCAATGGGTTGCCGGTTGTGGAGCTGATGCTGCGCCATACTTTAGGATATTTAATCCGATTTTGCAGGGAGAAAAATTTGATAAGGAAGGTCTTTATGTAAAAAAATGGGTTCCTGAATTAAGCAAAGTGCCGAAAAAATTCATTCATAAGCCATGGGAAATGGAGCTAAAATACCAAGAGTTTATAAAAACTATAATTGGTAAAGATTACCCTAAACCTATAGTTATTCACGAAAAAGCTAGAGCTGCCGCTCTAGATGCTTTTCAGTCATTAAAAAAATAAATTGCTTATTCTCCTATAAAATGGTGAATAATTTTTCTATTTTGTTGCTCTAAACGATGTTCAAACAAATATAAACCCTGCCAAGTACCAAGCAATAACTCCCTGTCCTTAATACTAAGCGAAATTTGATTATTGGTTAATGCTGATTTTATATGTGCTGGCATATCATCTTTTCCCTCTGTGGTATGAATATAGAGTTTTTTATCCATTGGAGCTAATTTATCAAAATAATTCACTAGATCTGTTTGTACATCTGGATCTGCATTTTCCTGTACAATTAAGGATGCACTTGTGTGCTGAATACTTAAATTTAGAATACCATTTTTAAAGTTATTTTGACTAATCCATCTAATTGTATCATTAGTAAACTCATATAATTTTTGACCATTAGTATTAATTTGAAGATTATAGAATTCTTGTTTCATCAATTATACTCCTTAGATGTAAGCTCATACAAACGACTGATTGTACGTTTAAATGGTTTTTCTAGCAATCTTGAAGAGGTAAGCTGATCTAGACTTTGATCAGCTGTTACGGCTAATAAAATATTCTTATCATAAATTACATCTAACAAAGTGATAAAACGTTGTTGTTGATTTGAATTTAAATCATTAAATTGAGGTATTTGATCAATTACCATAAATTTACAGTTTTTAATTATTTCGAAATAGTCTTCTGCTCCTAAATTTTGATCACAAAGTTGGTTAAAATTATATCTTACAATTCCTTCATAAAAGTTTTCTATCTTAAATTCTCTACCCTTAACATTAATTGTCATTGAGAATTGTTTTTTTTCTTTTGTTATCTTTCTAAAAAATTTATTTATCTTAAAATTAGTTTCTTGATTGAGTGGAAAAAAATATCTTTGCAGTTGGTTATCACCAGATTTTCTATAATCATCCTCAATCTCTAATTCATGTTCGATTGATTGGTCCTCCATGATTTTAATAAAAGGAATAAATTGTTCACGTTGAAGACCCTCTTTGTAAAGTTCTGAAATTTTGGTGTTTGATGTAAGAATAATTTTAATATCTTCTTTAAAAATTTGTTCAAATAGTTTTCCTAAAATCATTGCATCAACAATATTTGTTACTTGGAATTCATCAAAATAAATTAAAGAAGCTTTTGATTTTAGATTTTTGACAAATAGATTGATTACATTTTCTTCATTTTTTCCTTTTTGTTCATGAACAAAATCATGAAAACTTAACATAAATTTATTAAAATGTTTTTTTAATTTTTTTTCATCAAGATGGTCATAAAAAAAGTTTATAATCATTGTTTTACCAACTCCTACACCACCATATAAATAAAATCCTTTTTTATATTTTTTTTTGGAAAATATTTTAGAAAAAAATGATTTGTAATTAGTATGATAATAATCTTCTAATTTTTTGATAACAGTTATTTGATTAGCATTAACTTCTAGATCTTGTTTTTCACAATAAAATAAAAATTCTTTTTCAATGTTTTTTGGCATCAATTTTTTTTAGTTTTAAAATCAATACCATACTCTGATCTTGGTCCTTTCCTTAGCCCAAATGGGCCTGAGATAAATAAAGTTAATGGTTTAGTCCCTGGCTCCAAATCTACTCTATGTAAATTATTTGCCGATCTGAAACCAATATACCCTGGTGGACGCCAAAACTTGCCCGTTCTCAGTGTTTCCCAATAACCCCCTCTTAAAATTATAGTAATATAAGGAAAAGTATGATTATGAACTCCTTCTCCATGATCATCTGCTAGCATTTCATGAATTAATATATTGAACGGAAACCATTTAGGTCTATGTCTCATCAAAACATAGTAACGGTTCATCCAAGGCTTTGCCTCATTAAATTTAGGATGCGAAGGTCCTCTATCTAGTACAATCTTTTTTCTTCCAATTTTTTCTAAAAGTTTTAGGAACATGTTTAGTTGTATTTTACAATTGAACCGTTTCTCAATACATATAAATTTTTGTTAAATATAAATGGTTCAGAAACCAATCCACCAGAAACTTTTTCAATTTTAATTATTTTTCCGTCTTCAATACCTGCGACGATCATTTTACCATCTGAGTTGGTTAAAAATAAATTTTCGTCACCAATCACAAAACCAATAGGATAAATATTTTTTCTTTTTTTATCTTTGTAATTTAAAAATAAATCTGTAATTCTTACTATATTGCCTTTATTTTTATCAATTATATATAAATAACCCTCATTAGAAATTGTGAATATAATATTTCCAACTAAAATAGGTCTTATATTTGAATTAACCTCATTTATCCAATTAGTAGTTCCTGTTTTTAAATCGATTGAATAAAACTGGTTTTTATTATTTGAAAAAAAAACAGAATTTCCGTCTGACACTAATTCGGAAATATTAAAATTATAAGTTTCATTTATTATTGCGCTACTTTGTGTAGGTAGTTGCCATGTAATTAAACCAGTTTCAATATCTACAGCTGTAATATCACCTAAAGAATTATTAAATATAACTTTATCGTTTAAAATAATTAAAGAATATTTATTATTTGAAATTGTAAATGAATCATCTGTTTGTAAATTCCAGCATTCAGAGCCATCTTTAATTTTAAAACATCTCAGTGTATTTTTATAATCAATAACAAATATTTTATCTTTGTACTTTTTAATACTTGAATTAAATGAATACTTGTTATTTTTTGACCAATTTAATTCTCCAGTGCTAATATTTATGGAATAATATTTTGCTATACTATCAGTCACTAAAAGATCTTGACCATCTACTAAAAAATTCAGCTTTGGATATAATTTTTTTTCAGCTTTTGAATAGTGATTTTTTTTCCAAATAACTTTATGGTCATTGTCATATCTTATAATTGAACCTTTTCTATCAAAAAATATGATTCCATTTTTCAAAAAAATAGGTTTGAAATCTAATTGATTAATTTCCTCTAACTTTGAAAATTTAAAATTACCAATCTTTTTTAATTCCCCTTTGTAATTTTGTAAACCGAGATTATTTTGATTATCAATTTTTTTATTATTCATTTTTAATAATGATAAGTCTAATTTTAAATCTTGATTAAATTCTGAAATATTTAAATTTTCTTCTACAACAACTTTTATTATTTTTTTATCTGTTTCTAATTTATTTTCTTTATCTTTCCAAATTCTAGAATTCTCGTTAAGTGAACAATTATTAAGAAAAAATAATGCAATAAAAGTAAAAATTAATTTATTCACTCAAGTCTCTATTCAATCTTTTCTCTGCTTGAAGCTTTATATCTGGGTTTGAATTTTCTAAAGCAATTATTTGATTGAAAAATTCTTTAGCTTTTTGTTTTTGATTATTTGCATAAAAATATTCTGCCATCAAATATAAAGAGTGAGATTTCCAAACACTTTTGGAATTTATAAGTGGATTTAGCATTTTTAAGAGGTCAGATTCTTGAGAATTATCAGCATTGTATAGTGCCTTCTTGTAAATAATTAAATTATTAATCTCAGTATCTAATGAAGTATCCTTTATTAATGTATCAAATAAAGAATTTACCATAGCTTGGTCACTTACAAGATTATTATCAATTATAAAATAAAGTGACAAAGGTGAATAAGTTGGGTCTCTTTCATTAACTATTTCGATCAAACCATTAGTTGTTTTTTCTTTTGTCTTTTCTGAAAAATCTATTGTTATTGAATTAAATTTATCTGATATTTCCTTTTTTTTATCTGTTAAATATTTATCGTAACTAAAAGCACCTACTATAATAATAATTAAAAAAATTATTACTGAAATAATTTTATTTTTATTATTTACAAAAAAATTTTTAATTTTTTCGTTTCTAGTATTGCTATTTATAATTGATAAATCTTCGTCCATAGCTAAATCATATTCCTTAAAACGTATTGCAGAATACCTCCATTCTTATAGTACTCTAATTCATTTTTTGTATCAATTCTGCATAAAGATTTAATTTTCTTTATTTCGCCTGATGCATATTTAATTTCCACTGTTACCTCATCAGAAGGATTAATGCCCTTCTCTAAATCCATAATACTAAACAATTCAGATCCTATTAATTTAAGATTTTTTCTATCAACATTGTTTATAAACTGTAAAGGCAATACTCCCATTCCAATTAAATTAGATCTGTGAATTCTTTCAAAGCTCTCAGCGATAACGGCTTTAATTCCTAATAGTTTTGTGCCTTTTGCAGCCCAATCTCTTGAAGATCCAGTTCCATATTCTTTTCCACCAATCACAACTAAATCAGTACCTCTTTTTTTATATTCAACTACAGCTTCATAAATAGGAAGAACTTTTTCCTCTGGGTATAACTTTGTAAAACCACCTTCTGTGCCTGGTGCCATTTCATTTCTAATTCTTATATTTGCAAAAGTACCTCTCATCATAACTTCATGGTTTCCTCTTCTTGAGCCATAAGAGTTAAAGTCTTTTGGTAAAATCTGATGCTCCATAAAATATTCACCAGTTGGACTATCTTTTTGAATACTGCCAGCAGGTGATATATGATCTGTGGTTACCATATCTCCTAATATTAATAATGGCCTTGCGTCTTTAATTTCTTTAAATCCCTCTGGTTTATCTGGCAAAGAGTCAAAGAATGGAGGTTTTTTTACATAGGTTGAGCCTTCATCCCAATTGTAGATACTACTTTTATCCGTTTTAATTTTTTGCCATTGAGTTGGGCCTTCAGATATATTGGAATACCTTTGTATAAACATCTCTGCATTAAGTGAATGTTTTAAGGTATCCTCAATTTCTTTATTAGAAGGCCAAATATCTTTTAAAAATACTTCGTTACCGTTTTTATCTTTTCCAAGTGGATCTTTGTATAAATCAACTTCCATATGTCCAGCAATTGCATATGCTACAACAAGTGGAGGTGAAGCTAGATAATTAGCTTTAATATGTGGTGAAATTCTTCCTTCAAAATTTCTATTCCCTGATAAAACTGAAACTGCAAAAATATTTTCTTTTTGTATCGCCTCTACAATATTTTCTGGTAGTGGACCTGAGTTACCAATACACGTAGTACATCCATAGCCTACTAGATTAAATCCTAATTCATCCAAATATGTATTTAATCCAGCTTTTTCTAAATAATCAGTTACTACTTGAGATCCAGGTGCTAAAGAAGTCTTTACCCATGGTTTAACTTGTAATCCTTTTTCAATTGCCTTTTTAGCCAAAAGTCCAGCTCCAATCAAAACATTTGGATTTGATGTATTCGTGCAAGAAGTAATTGCAGCAATTAAAATAGAGCCATCTTTAATATCGAATTCGGTATTAGCCACTTTTGAAACCGATTTTTCATTTTTGCTTTTAGCTTCTTTTAATACTTTTTTAAAAGAACTATGTGCGTCAGTTAAAAGTACTTTGTCTTGAGGTCGCTTTGGGCCTGAAATAGTTGGGACAACTGTAGACATATCTAAAGATATGATATCAGTAAATTCTAAATCATTACTTGCCCATAGTCCTTGTTCCTTGGCATAGTTTTCAACAATATTTACAGTATGTTGATCTCTTCCTGAAAATTTTAAATATTTCAAAGTTTCTTCATCAATAGGAAAGAACCCACATGTAGCACCATATTCTGGTGCCATGTTAGCAATTGTTGCCCTATCAGCAAGAGTTAAATTTTTTAAACCTTCTCCATAAAACTCAACGAACTTTCCCACAACTCCTTTATCTCTTAACATTTTAACAACAGTTAAAACCAAATCAGTAGCTGTAGTTCCTTCAGGCATTTTGTTTTTCATCTCAAAACCAATAACTTCAGGTATTAACATTGATATTGGTTGCCCAAGCATTCCTGCTTCAGCTTCAATTCCACCAACTCCCCATCCTAAGACGGATAAACCATTTACCATTGTCGTGTGGCTATCAGTTCCAACCAAAGTATCAGGAAATAAATAATTGTCTCCTTTGAATTCTTCTGACCACACTACTTTTGATAAATACTCAAGATTTACCTGATGGCAGATTCCTGTTCCAGGTGGTACAATTCTGAAGTTGTCAAATGCTTGTTGTCCCCATTTCAAAAAAGAATACCTTTCTCCATTTCTTTCAAATTCTATATCAACATTTTTTTCGAAAGAATCAGCTTTAGCAGACTGATCTACTTGAACAGAATGGTCAATTACAAGATCTACTGCGGATAGAGGATTGATAGTATTAGGATCTTTATTTTTATCTTTTACTGCTTCTCGCATTGCTGCAAGATCAGCCACAGCTGGGATACCAGTGTAGTCCTGAAGGAGTACTCTTGCTGGTCTATAAGCAATTTCAGTTTTAGATTTTTTTGTTTTTAACCATTCTTTTACAGCTACTATTTGAGACTTTGTAACACTCAAGTCATCTTCATATCTCAATAAATTTTCTAACAAAACTTTAAGAGATTTAGGGAGTTTGCTTATACCATCCAGGCCATTTTTTTCTGCTTCAGCTAAAGAGTAATATTTAAAATCTTTACTATCTATAGAAATTTTTTTAAGCGAATTGTAAGAATTTTTGTTTCCTGGTTTCATGTTATAAATAAAAAGTTAATATGCTTAATAAAAGAAGCAGTGACATAACATAATTAAAATAATTTATAAATTTCTGATTTGTCGCAAATTTCCTGAAAAATTTACCTAAAAATGTCCATAATGTAATACTAGTTACTGAGACTAACAGAGCCAATATAACAATTTGAGTTGTATGACTTACAAAATTTTCTCCTACTTTAATATACGTTGATACAATTATAATTGAAGCAATTACAGCTTTTGGATTTAAAAATTGAAAAACAAATGTTTCTATAAATTTTACAGGATTTTTATTTTTGTTTTCTTGATTTTTAGAAGTAGAGAAAGAAATTTTGTATGCTAAATAAATTAAAAACAGTGTTCCAAGGTATTTTAATATTTCTTGAATTATTGGATAAAGTTTAAAAACATTTATCAAACCTAATGCTACACATAATAGTAAAAAGGGAAAACCAAAAGTTACTCCAATAATATGTGGGAGTGTTCTAGTAATTCCAAAATTAAATCCAGAATAAAAAGCAACAAAATTATTTGGCCCAGGTGAATAAGCGGCTACGATTCCAAACAAAGTTATCGATAAAATTTCTGGATGCATTTTTATGCAATAGGTAAACCATTCTCAGATTTTTGAGATGGATGGACCAAAATTACTTTGCCCTCCTTATCAATTGAGCCAAGAATAAGTACTTGAGAAACTACACCAGCTATATTTTTTTCTGGAAAATTACAAACACCTATTACTTGTTTTCCTTTAAGATTCTCTTCATTATAATAATGAGTAATTTGGGCAGAAGATTGTCTAATTCCAATTTCTTTTCCAAAATCTACTTCTAAAACTAAAGAAGGTTTTCTGGCCTTTTCATTTTTTTTTACAGAAGTTACTGTGCCAACTCTAATGTCAACTTTATCAAAAATATCGTAGTTAATTTGTTCTTTCATATAATTAATATATAATGGATGAAAATTATGAGTACAGAAAATAATTCAGAGCTTTTATTCAAAAATTCAATAAAAATATTAACTGATCTAATTGGTTTCAAAACAATTTCAGGAGAAGATAATAATTCTCTAATTGATTATTGCGATAACATTTTAAAAGATCTTGGCGCTAGCTCTTTTAGAACATTTGATGAAGATAAAAAAAGAGTAAATCTATTTGCTACAATTAAGGCAAAAAATACCAGTAATAAAAAACCAATAATCTTATCAGGACATACTGATGTTGTTCCTGTATCAAAAGGCTGGGCAACTGATCCCTTCCAAGCAACAATAAAAGACAATAAACTTTTTGGAAGAGGTTCATGTGATATGAAAGGTTTCATTGCGTGCACTTTAGCTTTTGCTCCAATTTTTTCACAGTCAAACCTAGATAGAGATATACATTTCTCATTTACTTTTGATGAAGAGACTGCGTGTCAAGGAGCACCTATTTTAATTGAAGAATTAAAAAAAAGAGATATCAAAGATGGAATTTGTATTGTTGGTGAACCAACTAATATGAAAATTATCGATGCTCACAAAGGATGTTATGAATACACCACTTATTTTAAAGGTTTAGCTGGACATAGTTCAGCACCCCATAAAGGTGTAAGTGCGGTTGAATATGCTTCAAGATATGTAAATAAATTAATTGAGATGAGAGAAAAACTTAAAGAAAGATCTCCTAAAGACTCTATATTTGATCCCCCTCATTCTACTTTATCAATTGGAGGTATATTTGGTGGAATTGCTCATAATGTAATTGCAGATAAATGTCATGTTAATTGGGAGACAAGACCAGTAGTAAAAGATGATGCAGTTTTTTTAAACAAAGAACTAGATAAATATGCAAATGAAGTTTTATTACCAGAAATGAAAAAAGTTTTTCCTAATTCCTCAATTGAAAAAGAAATAATTGGAGAGATAGTTGGCTTTGATAGAGATGAAAAATCAGATGCATGTGAATTAATATCTAGTTTAACTGGAGACAATTCACGCCAAGTAGTTTCATTTGGAACGGAAGCAGGTTTGTTTCAAGAAATAGGAATTAGTACAGTTGTCTGTGGTCCTGGCTCAATTGAACAAGCTCATAAAATTGATGAATTTATTATTTTAGATGAACTAAAAAAATGTTTGAAACTTCTTGATGGTATAAAAGATAAGTCTACTGTCAATTAACTCCAGCCTCCTACAGCTTTAACTTCTAAGAATTCTTCTAAACCAAACTCCCCTGCTTCTCGACCTATTCCAGAATGTTTAAAACCTCCGAATGGTGCATCAACTGCAATACCAGCTCCATTTACATCAACCATTCCAGATCTTAATTTTCTAGCAACTCGTTTTACTTTATCATGATCTTGTGATTGAATATAATTTGTTAATCCATAAGTGGTATCATTTGCAATTTTAATTGCTTCCTCCTCTGTTTCAAATGGTATAACAGACAAAACTGGACCAAAGATTTCTGTTCTGGCTACTTCCATATTGTTATTAACGTCAGCAAATACTGTTGGTTTAACAAAATAACCCTTATCTAAGCCATCCGGTTTTCCTGTCCCTCCAGCGACTAATTTTGCACCCTCATCAATACCTTTTTGAATTAAAGCTTGTATTTTTTTAAATTGATTTTCTGAAATGACAGGACCAATATGCTCTCCTTCTTTTTTTGGATCACCTACCTCAAAATTTTCTGTATATTTTTTTAATCTCTCAATAGCCTTGTTGTACATAGATTTTTCAACGAGCATTCTTGTGGGTGCATTACAAGATTGTCCTGAATTTCTAAAACATCTAAAAGCACCTCTTTCTATAGCTTCAGGATCAGCATCTTTAAAAATTATATTAGCCCCTTTACCTCCAAGCTCTAAACTTACCCTTTTAAAATCCTTTGCAGCGTTTTGTGAAATTAGAGCTCCAGCCCTAGTCGATCCAGTAAAAGAAATCATATTTATATCTGGATGACTTGTTAAAGCATCACCAGTAGTTGCTCCATCACCATTGACTAAATTAAATACACCTTTTGGAAACTTTACTTCATCCACAATTTCAGCAAGTATCATAGACGACAAGGGTGCAAGTTCAGATGGTTTTAATACCATTGTACATCCTGCTGCCATGGCAGGCATTACTTTCAAACAAACTTGATTCATTGGCCAATTCCAAGGTGTAATTAATGCACAAACACCTTTTGGTTCATAAATTAGTCTTTGATTTGGAGCATGTTCACCCAATGGCTTTTCAAATTCAAAATTTTTTAAATATCTTATGAATGATTTAATATGACTTGCTCCTGTACCTGCTTGCAATTTAGATGCAAAATCTTTTGGAGCGCCCATTTCAAGAGTTATGGCTTTTGCAATATCCGCCCATCTTTTTTTGTAATTTTCGTAAAGTTTTTCTAATAATCCAATTCTATCTTCCTTAGACGAGAAGGCCCATGATTCATAAGCATTTTTTGCTGCTTTTACAGCCTTATCAACATCAATTTTATCACCTAAAGTAATTACAGCGCAATTTTCTTCTGTAGCTGGATCTACTACTGTAATTTCTTCTGAACTGTTTGGTTTTATCCATTCACCATTTATATAAAAATTTTTTTTATTTAACATGCTCAGACGTTATCTTTTATCTATGATTTTGCAAATAAATTAGTTAATTCATAAACAATAGTGGCTGCTGCTAAGGAAGTTACCTCAGCATGATCATATGCTGGTGAAACTTCGACTACGTCAGCAGAAACTAAATTTAATCCTGACAAACCTCTAAGAACATTAACCATTTCTCTTGTTGTCATTCCAGCAATTTCTGGCGTACCAGTTCCTGGAGCAAATGCAGGATCTAAAACATCAATATCAATTGACAAATACAAAGGATTATCTCCTACTCTATTTTTTATTCTCTCAGCAATTTTATCGGTACCTTCTGTTTGAAATTCATCACAGTGAATTATTTTAAAACCAAAACTTTCATCGTTTTTAATATCATTCCTACTATAAAGTGGACCTCTAATTCCAACGTGCATTGACGCATCATCTAAGAACAAACCTTCTTCTCTAGCTCTTCTAAATGGAGTGCCATGAGTATATGGCGCTCCAAAATATGTGTCCCAAGTATCTAGGTGAGCATCAAAGTGCACCAAAGATACAGGTCCATTATTTTTTTTATTAATGGCTCTTAAAAGAGGTACAGCAATAGTATGGTCTCCTCCCAGACTAATTATACCTCCAACTTTATTTAATAAATTAGTTGCACCTACTTCAATTTGTTTTATTGCTTCATCAATACTAAATGGGTTACAAGCAATGTCGCCAGCATCAGCAACTTGTTGAATTTTAAAAGGTTCTACATCATAACTTGGGTGATAATTTGTTCTTAAATGCCTTGAGGCTTGCCTAATACTTTGAGGACCAAATCTCGCCCCTGGTCTATAACTTGTTCCAGCATCAAAAGGAATACCAACAATTGCAACATCGCAGCTTTCTACATCTCTTAGCTCAGGAAGTCTCGCAAAAGTACTTGGACCAGCAAATCTTGGAACTTTAGTTCCACTAACTGGTTGAATTGGGTTTTTATTCCTTTCTTTTTTCATTTTTTAAAAATCTAAGATAATATTATCTCATCTAATTCGTCTATAATTATTTAATGAAAATTTTAATTTTATTTGTTTTTATATTTCAAATTTCCTTTGTAAACGCTGATGAAATTTATAATTTGATAAAAATTCCAAACTTAGAAATTTATAAATTAAAAAATAATAATGGTATTCGTTATTTAAGTGCTAAAGGTGATTTTAAAATTGGTGCAAATAAAAACATTGCTTGCGAAGAAGTTAATATAAATAATTTAAATACAAAATTTCCTTTAATTGAAAAAAATCTTAAACGATATAATTCTAATTTTCTTAATAAGATAAAATTAAAATATGTAGTACTTTGTGAAAATTTATTCATTTCTGAAATTAATACCGGAGGGATACCTGATAACAAAAACAGAACTTTAATTCTAGATATAAATTTTAATAAAAAATATTTTGAGAGAATGATACACCATGAAATTTTTCATATGATTCAAAATACTCATAATAAATATTTTGATGAGGATAAATTTTCTTCTTTTAATCCAACATCATTTAATTATGCTGAATGTTCAACTTGTTCTAATAGATTGAATTTAGATCTATATAAAAAAACCAATGGCTTTTTGACAGAATATTCTAAATCTATCCCATCTGAAGACATGGCAGAAATTTTTTCATTTTTAATGACTGATAAAAAAACAATTGAAGATAAAATTGATAACGACAAAATTCTAGGTAATAAAGTTAATTTTATAAAATTAAACTTAGCTAAAATAGATAAAAATATTTTATGATCAAAACTATTAAAGCGTCAAAATCAGAAAAAATTTTGTTTTTATTTTTGATTTGTCTTACAATTTTTGCTTTTACATCTTTTTTTTTATTAAAAAATAAATGTCTATTTGTTGAAAAAAATAATTTAACTAATCTTAATTTTAATGAACCAAATAATATTGTAGTAATGAATGTTGAGTGTGGAAATGTAATAATTGAACTTTATCCAGATATTTCTCCTAAAACTGTAGAAAGATTTAAATTTTTAATTGAGAAAAAAATGTATGATGGTTCTACTTTTTATAAAGTTTCAGAAAATACTTTTGTACAAGCTGGAGATATTGAATATGGAAATATAAATAATTTAGATTATTCCAAAATTGGTAGTGGTAAGTCTGGATTAGGTTTATTAAAATCTGAACTAAATAAAGATTTTAAATTTACAGAAGGAAGTGTAGGTTTTGCTAGAACAACTGAATTTGATACAGAGGATAGTGAATTCTTTATTACATTGAAAGAAATTCCAATTTATCAAGGCGAGTATACTCCAGTAGGTAGGGTGGTTTATGGATTGGATATTTTAACTAAAATTAAAACAGGGAACAAGGCAATTTATGTTTTAAGACCTGATTATATTAAAACATTTAAATTATTGAGTTCTAATTAATCAAAGGTTTACCAGTTAGCAATGTATACTTAATTCTGTCTTGAGTTTGTTTTGTTTCTATTAATCTCATAAAAGAATCTAGTTCTAATTTGAATAAATCATCCTCTGACAATACTTTTTCAATAGATGTGTCTCCACCGCTCAAAACATTTGCAAGCTCAGTTCCAACATACATACCATGATCAAAGATCACCTTTTCATTATATAATTTCTCTAAAACCTTGATCATTTTATCTTTCAATGGTTGTCCAGAAAGTTTGAACTTGCACTCTTCTGGAGGAACAAAATCAGTATTTTGATCAATTAACTTTTTTGCTTCCTCAAAAAGGCTATTTCTATTCATTATTTTTTTATCCTCTGGTCTTAAATATTTTAATGGCTCAGCCTCAATTGGTGATGTAGCTGTTTTAGCATAACCAATAATATCAAAAACTTTTAGTGGCGCATAATCTGGATCTGATTTTGCCTCATCAGTTTGTGACCATCTCCATAACATTTCTTTACATCCTCCTCCTGCTGGAACTAAACCAACAATAGTTTCAACTAATCCAATAACTAAATTTGTATGTGAGGCAACAAAATTACTTTGAACCAAAACTTCAAATCCTCCTCCAAGAGTAAGTCCAGATGGAGCTGATACAACTGGATATTTTGAGTATTTTAAAGTTTTACAAGTATCTTGAAAATATTTTATAAATTTTTCTATTGATTTAAAATCACTTTTGTCAGCAAAATTCATTGTATAACTTAAATTTACACCTGCCGAAAATTGCATACTTTCATTTATTACAATTAAAGGTTTGTCAGTTGCATTTTTCAGTGCATCCATAGAATCATAATCTAATGCACAAGCTTTTGTTGTAAATTCAACAATATTAAAATTTTTAAATCGATGAATTTCAGCTGAATTATTTTTATCTAGTTTACTTGCTAAGGGTCTTACTTTTCCTAAAGTTTGAATATCTGTATAAAGTTGTCTTTCACCATAAAAATTTTCATCTTTTGTTTTTGACAAATTTTCTAAAAATTTATTATTTTCAAATTTATCAATTCTTTCAAAGAAATTCTTAACCCCTATAGATCTCAACATTTCAAAAGGACCCATTGCCCAGTTAAAACCAAGTCTCATGGCTTCATCAATATCATTAAATTTTTCGGTAATTCCTGGAACAAGTGAAGAGGCATATTTTATTATTTTTGAAATCACAATCCAAGCGTACTCCCCAAACTTATCTTTTCGATTAATTAAATTATTTATATCAACAGTCTCTATTCCTAAATCTATTTTTTTTGTTGCTGAATAATCTCCTGTTTCTAAATTAATTGCTTCTAAAATTTTTTGATCTCCACTTTTATTCATTCTATAAAAGCCACCTTTTCCTTTTCGTCCCGTGTAGCCAGTCTCAATTAATTTTTTTACTAATGGAATTTCTTTTGCAACAATTTGAAATTCATCTTTATCAGAAAGTTCTTTGATAAAGCTTTTTAATACATCAGCCATCAAATCAATTCCTATAAGATCATATAATCCAAAGACTCCTGTTTTTGGAATTCCCATTGGTCTACCAAATACTGCATCAGCTTCTTCTATTGAAAGTTTCATTTTGAATGCTTCAGTCATCGCAACTTGCATAGCATAGACACCAATTCTATTACCTAAAAAACCTGGAGTATCATTACAAATTATAGCTCCCTTCCCAAGCTCTACTTCACAAAATTTCTTTAAATAATTAATTTTATTTAAGTCGTTATTTTCATTTTTAACAATTTCTAATAACCCCATATATCTAACTGGATTAAAAAAGTGAGTTATACAAAAATCTTTTTTTTCTTCATCAGTTAGTTTTTCTGATAAAACTTTAATTGGAATTGATGATGTGTTTGATGAGACTATTGCACCTTTTTTTCTATTCTTAAATATTTTTTCGTAAATATTGTGTTTGATATCAATTCTTTCTACTACTGCCTCTACAACCCAATCTGCATCTTTTACGACATCAAAATTTTCTTCAATATTTCCAACATTAATATTGTTAATTTTACTTTTATCTATTAGCAAAGGAGGTCTAGATTTTTGAATTCTTTCTCTAGCTTTTTCGCTGATTTCAGTAGTCAAATCTAAAAGAGTAACTGGAACACCAGCATTACATAAATGTGCTGCTATACCACTTCCCATTGTACCAGATCCAATGACTACAACTTTTTTAATTTCCATAAAGAACTCTATATATGAATAATTTATTTGGGTAAATTATCTATTTATTCCTCTTAATCTTTCAGATCTTCTTCTTAATAACTCTGCACTAATTAATATCAAGGTAGATAAAAGAATTAAACAAGTTGCAACTGCAAGAATTGTAGGACTTAGTTGTTCTCTCAAACCAGTCCACATCTGTATTGGAATAGTTGTATTTTCTAAACCTGCTAAAAATAGTACAACTACAACTTCATCAAAAGATGTTACAAATGCAAACAGCCCACCAGATATTACTCCAGGTAATATTAATGGGAGTGTTATCTTCATAAATGTATTAACTGGGTTACTACCTAAACTTGCAGCGGCTCTCGTAACACTATGATCAAAACCAGACAGTGTGGCTGTTACTGTTATAACTACAAATGGTGTTCCAAGTATTATATGAGCTAATACTATTCCTGTATGAGTTGCTGCTAAACCAGCTTTTGCCATAAAAAAGAAAATTGCAACACCTGAAATAATTAAAGGAACAATCATGGGTGATATTAAAGTTGCCATTATTAATCCTTTATAAGGCATATGTCTGCTACTTAATCCTAAAGCAGCAAGTGTTCCTAAAATAATTGATCCAATAGTTGCAAATATTGCTATTATAAAACTATTTTTTGCAGCTAGACCCCAGGGATTTTTTGTTCCATAGATCATATCTTTATACCATCTTAGAGAAAATGCATCTGGATCAAGATTTTTCATTCCTTCAGAAAATACTAAAAATTCTTCTGCATTAAATGACAAAGGAAAAATTACAAATAAGGGTGCAATCAAAAAGAAAAAAACAAAGGTACAAATTGTAAGATAAATATAATGCCAAATTCTATATCTAGTTTCTGTATAACTTGGTAATGCCATAATTATCCTAATTTAATATTATCAACTCCAACCAATTTGTTATAAATCCAATAAATAACTAGAACTCCTGTCAAAAGCATTAATCCCATTGCTGATGCAAAGCTCCAATCAAGAGTTGTCTTCATATGAAATGCAATTTGATTACTTATTAAAGTTCCTGATGCTCCACCAACTAAAGCTGGGGTTATGTAGTATCCTATCGCTAAAATAAAAACTAATAAACATCCAGCTCCTATTCCCGGAATAGTTAAAGGAAAGTAAACTTTCCAAAAAGCAACGAAAGGTGTTCCACCTAATGATTTTCCTGCTCTCATTAAACTTGGTGAAATTGTTTTCATGACACTGTATAAAGGTAGAACCATAAAAGGTAATAATATTTGTGTCATCGCAACGTAAGTTCCAACTTTATTGTACATCATCTCCGGCCGGTTATCGTCTCCAACTAAACCAATCATTACAAAAAAATCATTTACCACTCCTTGCTGCTGTAATAAGATCATCCAACTTGCAGTTCTGACCAGCAAAGATGTCCAGAATGGGAGTAATACACAAATCATCAATAGATTGCTGTACTTCATAGGAAGTGTTGCCAATAAATGAGCTATTGGATAACCCATAAAAAAGCTAAAAAGTGTAACAAAAAACGCTATTTCTAATGTTCTGAGCCATAAAATTCTGTGAATTCTTCTGTCTTCATCTACTTGAGCTATACTACCATCAGAAGCAACATACATATCCATACCCTTCAAATACTTTGCCATTGTATAAGGTGGGGCAGTTCTTTTAATTGCTAACCAAAACTCTACATTTCTCCATCTCTTATGAATTTTGTTAATTTGTTCTTTTATACTAATGCTTTCATCAATTTTATTTCTTTTTATTTGTCTAAAAAGTCTTTTAGTAATTGTATTAAAACCATTTTTTTCTTTATTTAACCTTTGTCCTAATTTTCCATGCTCTTGCTTCTCAACAAGTACTTTATAATCTTCATAAAATCCTCTGTATACTTCTTCGGGTGGTAATTCCTCAAGGTTTTCCCATTTTTCCATTGCTTTGAAAGTTTTTGGAAGCATATTGGTCACCATTCTGTCATCAACACTCCTCATAAACATGTCACCAATTGGAAATATATAAGTGATAACAAGAAATAATAGTAATGGAGCTACAAGAAGAAATGCTTTTATTTTATTCTTCTTTTCTGCTTTTTTTAAACTAACCTCTAAAGGTATTCCGTCAGTTGTTAATATTTGTTTAGTTTCAGAGCTCATAAAAAAATAGGGCGGTTAAAAATAACCGCCCTAAATATATTATATAAATTCAGTGTTTAAAACTGAAATTATAGTCCTGCTTTCATTGCTTCCCACTTCTCGCTGATCTCAGTATTGTTATCAGCCCAGAAGAATGGGTCTACTAAGAAATAATTCTTAGTATTTGCTGGAGCTGTTGGCATCTGTGGCATCATTTCAGTTTTACCATCTTTGTACCAAGGCTCACCAGCAGTAATTACATCAAGAGATGACTTTCTGTATGGTGCATAAGCAATATACTTCGCACTTCCAGCTAACATTTCTGTGTTAGTCATCATTGCAAGAGCTTTCTTAGCATCAGCTTCGTTTGGTCCACCTTTAACTAGTGCAAAGTATTCATAATCAAGACCTTGACCATCCCATACTTGTACAAGTGGTGCACCTTCACCAACTATTGCATTAAAAAATCTTCCGTTCCAGCCAGTTGCCATAACAACTTCACCACTCATTAAAAGTTCTGGTGGTTGAGCACCTGCTGACCAGAATACACATCCACCATTTGGATCTGTACATAATTTTTTAATTTTATCCATCGCTCTGTCGATTCCACCGTCTTCTAGAAGTTTTCTGTAAACTCTAGTTCCGCCGTCACCTAGCTTAACACCATCTGCTGCTAAAGCGATTTCTAAATTAGTTAAAGCACTTTTATAGATAGCTCTTTTTCCAGGAAACTTTTTAGTATTAAAGAAATCTTTAATAGTTTTTGGAGTGCCTTTAAGATTGTTTTTGTTATAAGCATAGTTCCAAGAATATAAAATGTTACCTACAGCACATTCACTCGGCATTGGTGCGAAGAAATCTTCACTTGCTTTAGTTCCATCTGGTGCTGCTGGGAAATCTTTGTCAAAATCAAATTTAACAAATATACCTTCGTCACATCCGTTAATAGTATCGAATGCAAATACATCTATGATATCCCAAGTGATAGCACCTGCTTCTTTCTGTGCTTTGATCTCTGATAAACCACCAGAATAGTCTACCCAATTGATATCTATTCCTAATGCTTTAGCAGTTGGATCACCATACCCTAGCTTTTGAGACTCTGTATAAGCTCCACCCCATGATGCTACAGTAACAGCAAAGGCTGAAGATGTTAGAGATACAACAAAAGAAAGAGCAAGTAATAATTTACTTATTTTTCTCATTATTCCTCCGTTTAAACGTTGATATAAATTAATTTATATAAGTAAAAGTACAACAAATAGGAATGATTAAGTCAACAGCTGATTTGTCGTTAGATACTTGAATTAAATATATATATTTTTAAATGGGATTATTTTGGATCTAATGCTCTAGCATCAACACTATTCCATCCAATATTTATATCTTGACTAACTTTTAATTCTAAATTGGATGTACTGTTTGGGACCTTAAGAATAAACTCAGAGCTACCTAAAAGATTTAATCTAACCCTTGTATGATCTCCATGATAAATTACTTCTTCAATCTTACCAGTAAACATATTATCCATTTTTTCACTTGGATTTATTAATGCTCTTTCGGGTCTCAATGAAACAGTAGTTTTTTCACCTTTAGACTTTACTGATATAGGATTAGCTAATATTTCTGAATTATCTAATTTAACTTTACACTTATCTTTATCAATATCTACTATTTCTCCATTAAAAGTATTATTTTCACCAATAAACTCTGCAACAAATGAATTTACAGGTTTTTCATAAAGCTCAGCAGGATTTGAAAGTTGTTGAACTTTTCCATCATTAAATACAGCAATTCTATTTGACATAGTTAATGCTTCACTTTGATCATGCGTTACATATACTACTGTAACACCGATGCTTTCATGAATGTGTTTAATTTCATATTGCATGCTTTCTCTTAAATTTTTATCTAATGCTCCTAATGGTTCATCCATCAAAACAACTGCTGGATCAAATACCAAGGCTCTAGCAACTGCTACCCTTTGTTGTTGACCACCTGATAGCTGAGCTGGCATTCTAGTTTCAAAACCGTTAAGTGAAACCATCGATAAAGCTTTATCAACTTTTTTATCTATTTCATCTTTTGCAACTTTTCTTACTCTTAATGGGAAAGCTAAATTTTCATAAACTGTCATATGTGGAAACAAGGCGTAGTTTTGGAAAACCATACCTATACCTCTCTTATGTGGTGGAATGTTAGAAATTATATTTCCATCTAATAATATTTCACCGTGAGTTGGTGTTTCAAAACCAGCCAACATCATTAGACACGTTGTTTTACCTGAACCAGATGGACCAAGCATTGTTATGAATTCACCTTCAGCAATATCTAATTGAAGATCTTTTACGACAAGAACTTTACCGTCATAACTTTTATCTACTTTATCGAATTTTACAAACTCTGGATTTTTAGACATAAAAGTGAATATAAAACATTTGTGTAAATAGATTTCAATAGCTAATTAACTCTTTATATGAAGCTCTTTTGGAAAATTGCAGAACAATTCAGATCCATTCTCTGTAACTCTTATTGCCTCAGATGCTTCAACACCCCAATCACCAAACTGCATCACTGCTATCATATGAAAACAAACATTTGGCTCAAGTACTGTCATATCTCCCTTATAAATATTAAGTGTATGTTCACCCCAATCAGGGGGATAACCAATTCCTATTGAATAACCTGTTCTAGATTTTTTTTCTATTCCGTATTTATCTAATATTTTCCAAAAAGCTTGTGCTACATCATCTGCTGTATTCCCAGGTTTAATTTGTCGTATGCCTGCATTTAAAGCCTCAATTGTTTTATTCATTGTATCAATCTTTAATTGATTAGGCTTTCCTAACAAAACTGTTCTCGCCATCGGAGCATGATATCTCTTATAAACACCAGATAATTCAATAATTGTAGCCTCACCTTCTACAAATTTATCTTGTGTTGCTGTTAAATGTGAAGCTGAAGTACCTTTTCCTGTTGGAAGTAAAGTTGCAATACTAGAATATTCACCTCCAAATTCCTCTGTTCCATAAAATAAAGTTTTTTGAATTTCACCAACCGCATCGCACTGTCTGACGCCTGGTTTAATAATTTCCATTGCAGTTTTCATTCCTTTTTCTGAAATTTTTGCTGCAGATTTCATGAAACCTATTTCGGCATCTGATTTTACTAACCTTGCCCAATTAACTAGACGATCGCTATCTTTGATTTTTGCGTTAGGTAATCCCTGCTTTATTTTTTCATAACAAAATGCAGTGAAGTAATGCGCATCCATTTCTAATCCAATGCATAACTTATCCCATTTCCTTTCTTTTATAATTTCTACTAAATTGTCATAAGGATGTTTGGGCCATGTATGAATATAATTTTCGTCATAGACTAAAATATTTTCATCTTTTAAATAAGTTTTTATATATGCGCCACCTGCATCTTGAGCTCTAACAAAACATAAAGGTTCATCTGCATCTATATGCACAATAGCGCATTGCGCATAATAAAAAGACCAAGCATCATAACCTGTTAGGTAATTCATATTGTTAGTGTCATGTGAGATTAAAAGTTCGATGCCTTTTTCTTGCATCATTTTTTTAACTTTTTTTAATCTTTGCTTGTATTCTTCTTTTGTGAAAAGCATTAATTTTCTTTAAATAATTTACCAAATCCCTCGACAGAATTATTTTTATTTATTTTAACAAGCGTATCCCAAATTAAAGCCTGGTTGCTAGATAAAACTGTAGTATTTAATTTTTTCTCTAATTTATCAATTATTGGTAATACTGGTAAAGCGGTACAAGAAACAAAGAGTGCCTCTGCCCCATTTAAATCTATTTCAGATAGAACATTATATAAATAATTCTGATCAACTTTTCCAATATCGTAATCAGCCTCTATATCAAAGTAAGAATTCGAAGTAATTACAAATCCTTCACCTTTAAAATATTCCAAAACTTCATCGTTAAGTTTTTTGCTATAAGGTGTAAATAGACATATTTTATTTATATTTAATTTCTTTAAAGCTTTGATTGCAGCAGTACTTGGAGTTGTCACTTCTGCCATAGGTTTTGCAGCTTTTACTTTTTTCTCTATAGATTCATAACCGGCAGCTATTGTTCCAGATGTACAGCCATAAACAACACAATCGATATCTTGATCAGGCAATATATCTTTTGTTACCTCAGTAACTTTGCTCGACATTTTGATCAAATTTTCTTTTGTTAGTGGGTTGTAGCATTCGATACGATTTACAAAAAAATCAACTTCTCTATCTTTAATTACGTTTATAAAATCTCTTTCAATCATAAAATCGCTTGCAAGCGCAATAAGTCCAATTCTTGGATTAGATTTCGTAATGTATTTAGGATCTATTTTTGTTGAATTCATATTTTAAAAGTTGAATATATCAGAAGTTCTTTAATAATCATTAATATAAAAAATAGGTATGAATATAAAAGATACTTTCGTAGCATCCTTGGTGCCTATTTTTTTAGGCTTTGGTTTTGTTATAGCTAAACCAGCTTTTGAGTCTTTTCCTCCTATTCTTTTAATGGGTATCAGATTTACATTTGCTGCTTCATTGTTAATTTGGTGGTTTCCAATTCCAAAAGGATATTTAAAAAGAATTTTTGCTGCATCATTGGTGGCTAATACTCTACAATATAGCATTACATATACTGGTTTAGATTTAATTGATGCATCTTCAGCAGTTCTTTTGGTTCAGATGGAAGTTCCGTTTGGAGTTATTTTTGCTTACTTCATGCTTAAAGAAAAACCAACTATTAGAGCTTTAATAGGTATAGCTGTTGCATTTGTTGGTGTTTATATTTTAACTGGATCTCCTAACTTAGATGGAAAGTTTATTGGAATTGGACTTACAATTTTAGGCTCTGCTATATGGGCTCTTGGACAAGTTATGGTTAAACCTTTAAGTAAAGAAATTAATCCTATAGCTTTAGTTGCTTGGTTAGCATTATTCTCTGGACCAATATTAGTAATGCTATCTGCAATAATTGATGGAAACACAATTAATTATTTAACAAATGCAAAATTTGATCATTGGATTATTGCTATTTATATTGGTTTCATCATGCAACCAATTACTTACGGTTGTTTCTATTATGTTTTAAAAAATAACCCACTTTATAAAGTGCTACCTATTGTAACAATGGGGATACCACCAACAGGTTTATTGGCTGCAATATTTCTTTTAGGTGAAAAACCAACTCCAGAATTATTTATTGGCGGTGCAATAATCATAGTTGGTGTGATTTTAATTGTATTTAAAAAAAACAAGAAAGAAGAGGAAATAAAATGAAAATTGGATTTATCGGTTTAGGTAATGTTGGAGGAAAACTTGCAGTAAGTTTATTAAGAAATAACTTTGATCTTACAGTAAGAGATTTAGATAAACGTTTAACAAATTCTTTGAAAGACTTAGGTGCTAAAGTTGCAAAGTCCCCAAAAGAATTAGCTGAACAATCCGATTTAATCATTACCTCTCTTCCTTCTCCTAAGGTTTCAGCAGAAGTTATGGAAAGTGAAGATGGAATTCTAAGTGGTTTATCAGAAAATAAAATTTGGCTAGAAATGAGTACCACAGATGAAAATGAAGTTAAAAGACTTGGGAAAAAAGTAATAGAAAAAAAGGCTACTCCGATGGATGGACCTGTGAGCGGTGGATGTCATAGAGCAGCAACAGGCAATATTGCTATATTCGTTGGTGGAGAAAGAAAAGCATTTGAAAAAATTTTACCTGCATTAACTGTTATGGGGAGAAAAATATTGCACACTGGTGAGCTTGGTACAGCAAGTGTATTAAAAGTAATTACAAATTATCTAGCATCTGTTCATTTAGTTGCATTAGGTGAGGCTTGGACTGTAGCAAAAAAATCTAATTTGGATCTATCAAAAACTTATAAAGGAATTGCCATTTCATCTGGTAATTCATTTGTACATGAAACTGAAAGTCAGGTGATATTAAATGGATCTTACAATATAAATTTTACAATGGATTTAGTTTTAAAAGACACAACTCTATTTGATAATCTTGCAAAAAGACTAAATGCTCCACTAGAAATTTCTCCACAAATAGTTGAAATTTTTAAAGATGGTCAAAAAAAATTTGGTTCCAGAGCTTGGTCATCAATGATTGTGAAAAGGATGGAGGATTTAAATAATATTAATTTTAGAGCTAATGGTTTTCCTGATGAGTTGGTTGATAATGAGCCAGAGGAAAAAGGATATGAAATTTAATTAATATGTTAAGATAGAAGATGTTAGATAAAAGAAAATTTTACATTAATGGTCAGTGGGTTGATCCAATTAAAAAAAATGATTTTGAAGTCATTAATCCATGTAATGAGGATCCGTTTGCTGTTATTTCTTTGGGTTCAAAAGAGGATACAGATTTAGCTGTTAAATCAGCAAAAAATGCCTTTGATACTTGGAAAGAAACTAGCAAGGAAGAAAAGCTCAGTTTGCTTGAAAAATTATCATTAGTTTATAAAAAAAGATTTAATGAAATGGCTGAGGCTATTTCTCTTGAAATGGGTGCACCAATGGATTGGGCAAAAGAGGTTCAAACAGCTTCAGGGAAAGATCATTTAGATGATTTTATTTTAAGATTAAAAAATTTTAAATTTGATGAACACTTTGATAATAAATCAAATAATCACATCTATTATGAGCCAATTGGAGTTTGTGGATTAATCACACCGTGGAATTGGCCAATTAATCAAATTGCTTTAAAAGTCGTTCCTGCATTCGCAACTGGATGTACAATGATTTTAAAACCATCAGAAATTGCTCCTATTTCTGGAATGCTATTTGCAGAAATGATTGATGAAGCAGGTTTTCCAAAAGGTGTATTTAATTTGGTAAATGGAGACGGTGCAGGAGTGGGAACCCACATTTCAAGCCACCCTGATATTGATATGGTTTCTTTCACAGGTTCAACACGAGCAGGAAGATTAATTTCAAAAAATGCTGCAGAAACAATAAAAAGAGTTTGTCTTGAATTAGGTGGAAAAGGTGGAAATATTGTTTTTGCTGATAGTTATAAAGATGCAGTAAGAGACGGTATTAGAAATGTAATGAGTAATTCTGGTCAATCTTGTGATGCACCAACAAGGATGCTTGTTGAAAAATCAATTTACGAAAGAGCTGTTAAAGAAGCTGTAGATGAAGCAAACAAAATTAAAGTAGATCAAGCTTCAAAAAAAGGAGATCATATAGGGCCGGTCATCTCTAAAGTTCAATATGATAAAATTATAAATCTTATTGAAAGTGGAATTTCTGAAGGTGCAACTCTTGCAGCAGGTGGACCTGAGTTACCAAACGGTTTAAACAAAGGATACTTCATCAAACCAACTATATTTACAGATGTAACTAATGAAATGAGGATTGCTAAAGAAGAAATTTTTGGGCCTGTATTATCTATAATTCCCTTTGAAACTGAAGATGAGGCAGTCAATATTGTAAATGATACTTCTTATGGTCTTGGAAATTATTTGCAAACTGAAGATAGAGAGAAAGCACATAGAGTTGCTAAAAAATTGAGATCAGGCTGTGTTTATATTAATGGCAATGGAGCAGATGCCGGAACTCCATTTGGTGGTTACAGACAATCAGGTAATGGGAGAGAAGGAGGTGTTTGGGGCCTTGAGGAATATCTTGAAGTAAAGAATGTTACTGGGTGGAGTTAACCGAATTTTTTAAATATCTTAGTCTTCCAACAATTTCATCTCGATCCATGTAATAACCTTGTAAATGTCTATGTCCTGAGTTTGGATCATATTCAGTTCTGCCGTGTAATAATCGTCTATTGTTAAAAGAAAAAATATCACCTGGTCCTAATCTAAATTTAATCTGGAATTGATCGTCATGGAGTAAATTTCCAAATCGGTGATGAGCTTTGTAAACCTTATCCATCAAATCAGGATGACAGTCTAAAGCATCCATAGTTGCTACACTAAACCGAATATCATGGTAATCATTATCTTTTGTTAGAGATATCGCGGGTGCGTAATAACTTCTAACAGACTCTTGTGTATAATCCATGTCTCTAAATTTTAAATGAACTTTTACTAGCGTATCAAATATTTCTTTATCATTTTTTCTTAAATAATCTGCAACTGCAAAGCCATCTACAGCGGACGAGTCTCCTCCTGTTGCAGAATTAACTAAACAATGAAGAAATTGATAACCAGGTGGTGTTTCAAACCACGGTAAATCCATATGATTTCTTAAGGCATGTGCTGTGTAGGCAGAATTATTTGGTTTAGGAATGTTAATTACTTCAAAAGGTGTTTTAAAAAAAGTTTCCCTAGTATGGCTAATTCTATTTAAAATTTTAAATCCAGAATTATTTTCAGTTGGAGCATTTTTTACTATAGCAATTCCAGTATGATGTAAGAGTTCTAACCATCTGACAAGCCCCTCGTCTGAACTCATAATTTCATCATGTTCGATCTCAATTGATTTCAAGTCATTTTGTAAAGAGTTATCCCAAAGTTGATATGGTGACTTATATTCTAAATTATTTTTTATTGTATAGCAGTTTTCTCTCAACCAATTTTGATCATAATAACTTATGTGATCTCCTTCACTCCATTCAATTTCAAGCTTACCTTCGTTATTAACCGCAAATTTTTTTGGGTTAATATTGTTTGATACTTTTAAAATATTAAACATTCTATGACGAGAGTCTTTATCATGTGCAGTTGGACAATTGTCTCTTAGCCATAAATAATTAAATTTACTTTTTTTTCCATCACTCCAGTCAACTTCTAAATTTGTAGAGTTTTTAGTTATGTTCTTAATTGTAAAATTTTTTTCCATTAATTTTTATAATTTGAATGTTCTCTTTCTAGTTTTCTTAATAAAGCAGCCCACTCCGTTTTTCCATCATAATTATAATCATCAGAGTCACTCATGTTTTCCCAGAAATACGCAGCTTTTTGTTTGTCTATTTCATGTTTGTTTAAACCCATAGCGAGATTTTTTACCTGAACTGAACATGCTTGCTCCAGATAATAAGCTCTGAAAAATGCTTCTGCAGCCGTTTTTCCAACTGTGTAATATCCATGATTTCTAGTAATCAAAATATCGTGTTTGCTAATTAGGTTTTCAAACTTGCTTCCAAATTCTTTGTCTTCAACAAATTCATAATCAATATATCCAACAAGATGATTTAAATAAACTGCAGCCTGTGAGAGATACATTAAACCCTCTTTAGTGCCACCAACTGCCATCACATCATTGGCATGTCCGTGAACATAAAAATTTACATCGTCTCTTTTATTAAAAATCCATTGAGCAAGATTAATACATCCATCGTTTAACCAAGGTCCATCTGAGTCTAATTTTTTTCCGTTTTGATCAATTTTAACTAAAGATGATGCGGTAATTTCTTCATAAAACATTCCATATGGATGAACAAAAGAACAATTTTTATCTTCAGCAGATCTTGCGCCTGCACATTGATTTGCAAGATCAGTCATACCGTACATATGTAAAATTCTATAGAGAGCTGACAACTCTAATCGCACATCTTTATCTGTTTGCGCCATATGTAAAATTCTTATTAAAAAATTAAGTAAAAGCAAATAAATACAACTGTTATTTCTTAAAACAATTATAAGTTGTATAATATTTGTTTTACATATCATCATTGTAACTGTTAGAACATTACCTCATGTCAAAAATTGAGATCAACAACGTATATAAAATTTTTGGAAACAACCCTATTTCTGTACTGCCAATGGTAAAAGATGGTGCAACAAAAGATGAAATTTTAGAGCAAACTGGCCATACCGTTGGATTAGATAATGTCTCACTTAAAATTGAAGAAGGAGAAACATTTGTTTGCATGGGTTTATCAGGATCAGGAAAATCAACACTTATAAGACACTTAAATAGACTAATCGATCCAACTGACGGCGAAATTTTAGTTGAGGGCACGAATGTAATGTCACTTGATAAAGATAAACTTATTGAATTTAGAAGACATAAAATGAGTATGGTATTTCAAAGATTTGGCTTGTTCCCACATAAGACAGTTATTCAAAATGTTGGTTATGGACTAGAAATGCAAGGAAAAAATGAGGATGAAAGAAATAAAATCTCAATGGAAAAAATTGATGCTGTTGGTCTAACTGGTTTTGAAAATCAATACCCAGCACAATTATCAGGAGGAATGCAGCAACGTGTTGGTTTAGCACGAGCGTTAGCTACTGATACAGATATTATGTTAATGGATGAAGCTTTCAGCGCTCTAGATCCTCTAATTAGAAGTGATATGCAGAAACAATTAATTGATCTTCAAGCAGAATTAAAAAAAACAATTGTATTTATTACACATGATTTGGATGAATCATTAAGATTGGGAGATCATATCGGGATATTAAATTCTGGAAAATTAGTTCAAGTTGGAACTCCAGAGGAAATTATTATGAACCCTGCTGATGATTATGTAAAAGCTTTTGTAAAAGATGTGAACAGAGCAAAAGTTATCAAGGCAAAGATTATTATGAAAACTGCTGATCAAGCTAATGACATAGATAAATCAAACTTAATAAAAGTAAATGAAGATGAATTTATAGAAGATTTTTTACCAAAAATCGTATGCTCTGATTCAAACTGTGAAGTGGTTGATAAAAGTGGAAATGTAAAGGGATACATTTCAAATCAAGAATTACAGTCTTCATTAACAAGATCATAAAGTGTTATTAAAAACTTTCGAAGTAAAAAAGGAATGGGTTGATTACAACAATCACATGAACATGGCTTATTATGTTCTTGTTTTTGATCAAGCATGGGAAGTTGCACTTGAAAAATTCAAAATGGGAGGGACTGCAGCAAAAAATCTTAATAGAAGTACAATGGTTGTTGAAACAAATACTAAATACTTAAATGAAGTTAAAGAAGGTGAAAGAGTAAATGTTAATCTAACCTATTTCGACCATGACAAAAAAAGACTTCATTTAAAAATGGAAATGATTTCTCAAAAAACTAACAAACTTTCAGCCTCTATGGAATGGATATCGCTATATATAGATTTAAGCAAAAGGAAAGTCACTGAATTTGAGGAAGAAAAATTAAAACTAATGAGAGATTTTATTGAAGAAAATAAGTCAGAATTTTCAAACGAAGGTCTTCTATTCTCTTCTAAATTAAAGAAATAATTAAATATTCTATACAATTTTTTTTTGATATAGGTGCATAATGAGCGCTAATAATAATTCAAAAGGTATACTCCTAATAATTACTGCAATGACATTTTTTGCAATGCAGGATGCTTTAATTAAATTTATTTTTGAAAAAGCAGCTTTATATGAAATATTTTTTGGAAGATATTTTGTTGCAGCAATTTTGCTTTTTGGTTACATAAAATTCCGAAAACAAAAAGTCTCTCTTAAAACTTACTATCCTTTTTTAACAATACTAAGAGTGATTTTGCATTTTATTGCTTTTTCTGCTTTTTTTATCTCATTAACTTTTATGCCTTTGGCAACAGCAAATGCTCTATTTTTTTCCTCCCCTTTTTTCGTATCAATATTTGCAAAGTTATTTTTAAAAGAAACTATTGGTATTAGAAGGTGGTCAGCAATTGTTTTTGGTTTTATTGGCGTTTTTATCGTCTTGAATCCAAATTTTTCAGACTTTGAATATCGAAGTCTTTTACCAGTTTTTTGCGCATTTTGTTATGCGGCCTCTATGACAATCACAAAATATACATCCGATAAAGATGATGTTAACACCCAACTTTACTACTTTTATCTAATTGCAATATTGCTGTGTGTAATTTTGTATTTTTTTATGGGAAGTGGTCAGCTAAATAATCCAAACTTTGATCCAACAATACAATTCATCTTTAGAGAATGGTTTTCAAATATTGAATATACATGGAAATTTATTTTATTTTTTGGTTTTGCTGCATCAATAGCTTTTGTTTGTATTTTTTCAGCATATATAGTTGCATCACCATCTGTTGTTTCTTTGTTTGAGTACTCATTAATAATTATGTCTATGATACCTGGCTACTTTTTATTTAATGAGGTGCCAACGACCAGAACATTTATTGGTGTTGCGTGTATTATAGCAGCTGGAATTTATATTTATATGAGAGAGAGAGTTAGAGATCAATTTATTGCAACAGAAACACCTGTTAGAAGATGAGCAAGAACTTTATACCAACAATTAATATTTCATCTTTAATAAAAAATAATTTTGAAACTCAAAATGCATTTAAAACAATTAAAGAAATTGAAAAAGCTTGTGTCAATGTAGGATTTTTTCAAATTACTGGACATGGAATTAATCAGAAAGAAATAAAAAAAACATGTGAAGTTGCTAATAAATTTTTTAATTTACCAGACAGCATGAAAAGAAGATTAGCACCGAAAAAATGGAATAAAAAAAATAAAAATTTATACAGAGGATATTTTCCTAATGATGTTAATGGAAAAGAGGGTCTGGATATAGGTGATTTAAAAGTAACTAAAAAATATTCTTCAAATCTCAAAAATCAATACATAGAGTTTATTAATCTAGGCGTGTGTTTTAATAAAAACTCAATTAATACTTTAAACAAATATTTTGATAACATTTATAGATTGAGTGAAATATTGTTTAAAAGTCTGATAAAACTTAATAAAAAAAATCCTGATATTTCTAGTGCAGCTTTTTCAAGATTAAAAACATTAAGTACATTAAGATTTAATTATTACCCAAATCAAACTAAACCAGTAGAAATATCAAAACAAGATGGAGTAGCGCTTGGATGTGAAACTCATGTTGATAGTGGAATATTTACAGTTCTCTACCAAGATAGAAAAGGTGGATTACAAGTACAAAATAGAAAAAACAAAAAATGGTATGATGTACCATTTAATAAAAAGGCTTTAGTAGTAAACACGGGAAGAGCTTTAGAATATTTAAGTAAAGGTAAATTTAAAGCAACCAATCATAGGGTTTTGTGGAATAAAAGTAAGAGGCTCTCTGTTCCTTTTTTCTTCGAACCTTCATATGATTTCAAAATGAACCGCTCATTTTTAAATAGAAGCAAATTCAAAAATAATGGTCTAATTTATGAGAAATTTCTTAACAAATCTTTAAAGAAATTTATTGAATATCAACGTTAGTAATTATAATGTTTACATATAAAGCGATACATAACTCGTCGTTAAATTCAAAAATTTACGAAAGTGGGATCGGTCGTCTTTAAATTAATTTTTAAAGGAGACTTTATGAAATTTGGTTATTTTTGTAACACCACAAACTGGACACACAAACCTTATCATCAATTGCTAGATGAGACTAAAGAAATTACAGAATACTGTGATCAAAACAAATGGAATTCAATTTGGTTTACAGAACATCATTTCAATCACGAGGGAATGGAGTCTTGTACAAATCCATTAATGATGGGTGCAGATGCAGCTGCAAGAACAAAAAATATAAGAATAGGCCAAGCTGCAAACGTTATTACTTTTCATAATCCAATAAGATTAGCAGAAGATATTGCAACATTAGATCAACTTTCAAAAGGGAGAGTTGAAGTAGGTGTAGCAAGAGGAATTTATGGTAGAGAAGCAATAAATCTAAACAAAGAGGCCGATTTAAAAGATCAGGCTAAAAATTTCAGATTATTTGCTGAGACTTTAGAGGTATTAAAGAAAGCATGGAGTGAAAAATTTTTCAATCATCAAGGAGAATTTTATACTTATCCATCACCAAATTATGTTTGGCAGCATGATATGAGTCCTCCAAGTGAAGAATTTATGAATATGGAGGACAGTACTATGAAAAAAATTAGTGTTGTTCCACAACCATATCAACAGCCGCATCCTCCAATTCATCAAGTTGTTGATGGAATTAGATCAATTGAGTGGGCTGCTGAAAATAACATTAATGTTATTATGTGGATTCCAACTGTAAAAGCTTTGAAACCAAAATTTGAAGCTTATAAAAATAAAAGATCAGAGGTAACAAAGAAAAATATACCTCTTGGCGAAGGGGTGTCTCTTGTAAGAGATATGTTTGTTGCAGATACGATGGAAGAGGCAAAAGAAAAAGCTGGTGAACATATGGTAAATTATATGAGATGGGTTTGTCATTGGAGAGGTTTGGGAAATCATATGGATCCTGGTGAAGAACTACCTGAAACAAAAGGTAAATTGGATTTATTAAATTATGAATTTTTACATAAAAGAAACATGTTATTTGGAACACCAGAATATGTGATTGATAAAATTCATGAATTAAAATCTGAACTCAATTTACAAAATTTGCAAGTTTGGTCTAATTTTCCAGGTGTGAAGCATAAAGATTGTATGAAAAGTATAAAACTTTTCACAGAAAAAGTTATGCCTCACTTCCAAGATGACTTTGATACTGAAGTAAAAAAAGTTTCGTGAATAAAAGACGAAAAAGAATTAGCGGCGGACAAGCTGCTGTTCAATCTTTAAAAAAAGAGAGAGTAAAACATGTTTTTGGACTTATTGGTTCAGCAACAATGGAAATGTTTGATGCTCTTTATCATGAGAAAAGTATAAAATTTATTGGTGTCAGAGATGAAAGAACCGGCACACATATGGCTGATGGTTATGCAAGAGCATCCAATAGACCTGGGGTAATTATTGCAGGCCAAAACGGACCTGGCGCTACTAATTTAGTTACAGGCATTGCTCAAGCAAAAGCAGCTTTTTCTCCAGTCGTTGCAATTGCAGGTTCGTATTCAACTAAAGATAAAATGGAAGATGCATTCCAAGGTTTAGATCAACAGTCTTTGTTTGCACCTATTACAAAGAAAACCTGGACTATAAAAAATTCAAAAATAATTCCAAAAATTATGAGTGATGCTTTTAGTTTGGCAATGAAACCTAGAAAGGGACCTGTATGTGTAAATTTACCAAGAAATATATTAGCAGCTTCAAACAAGTATAATATCAATGTTAAAAAACCATCGTTCGAAAATGAGAGCAAACAAAAAGGAAATAAAGAAAATATCAAAAAGGCTGCAAAATTAATTGGATCTTCAAAATGTTCAGTAATTATTGTTGGTGCAGGAATTAAATATAATTCTAAATACAAAGAGGTAATAAAATTAGCTGAGCTATGCAATTTACCTATTGTTACAGCAGCAGGTCATGGAGATGCAATTCCTTTTGATCATAAATTAAATGCTGGGCAAATGGGTCCTAGAGGAAATCCTGTTGCATCAAGATTAGTTAAAAATGCAGATGTTATTTTAGCAATTGGAACGCGTTTAGGATTTAATTCAACTTTTTACTCCTATGAAAATATAAATAAAGAAACAAAAATAATTCAAATTGAACTGGAAAAAACAATGCTTGGAAAATATTTTCCTGTAAAGGTTAAGATACACGCAGATGCTGCGACTGCAACTAAACAGCTTTACGAAGAGATTAAAAAAGAGAAAATTGAACTAAATATTAAAGATTGGACAAACTCTTATTTAAAAGAGAGAAAAGATTATTTGATAAATAGAAATAAAGAAAATTTGGGTTCAAATTTTCCTATACAACCGAAAGGGCTATTTAAACAATTAAGAAAAGTGCTACCAAGAAACTCAGCAATTACTCTGGATGCTGGAACGTTATGTTTGCAAGCTACAGATGCTTTAGAATATTATGATCCTCCTTCATTATTTACTCCATTGGATTTTGGTTTAGTTGGTTTTTCTTTTGCATGTGGCCTTGGTGTCAAGGTTGCAAAGCCTAAAAAAACAGTTGTTAGTCTTATGGGTGATGGGGGTTTCGGCATGACAATTTCTGAGTTAAGCACTGCTGTTGAATATGGAATTAATACAACAACTATTGTGATGAACAATCAAAGTTGGGGCGCAGAAAAAGCTTATCAAAAAGATTTTTTTGGAAAAAGATATTTAGGTGCAGATATTACCAGTCCATCCTTTGATAAAGTTGCAGAACTTTATGGCGCAAAAGGTTTTAAAGTTAAAAAAATTTCTGAGATTAATGAAGCTGTAAGAGCAGCAATTAAATCGAACAAGCCATCTGTGATAGATGTTGATGTAGATCCGAAAGCATTATACAGTTTTAGAAGAGATAGTTTCAAACATAGAATAAAAAAATGAAATTAGAATTAAGAAAATTTACAAAATTTGTAGACAAGACTTTTATTGAAGGTGGTAAAGAAGCGAAAGAACCAGTTTTAATGGTATCAGTAGCAGCTGTGTTTAAAAATCCATGGCATGGTCAGGGTTTTGTTGAAGATCTCAGACCAACTATTTTAAATCTTGCACCAAAGCTAGGTGATTTACTTGTTCCAGAATTGATAAAAGAAATAGGATCACCTGAAAAAATATTAGCATATGGTAAGGCAGGTATAGTTGGATTGAACGGTGAAATAGAGCATGCTTCAGCTTTTATTCATACTTTAAGGTTTGGTAATAAATTTAGAGATGCTGTTGGTGGAACTTCCTATTTAAGTTTTACAAATACAAGGGGACCTGCTGGATCAAAGATCGCAATTCCTATGATGCATAAAACAGATTCTGGATTGAGACCATATTACCTAACTCATGAATTTACTATTCATGATGCACCCTTTGATGATGAGGTGGTTATTGCAATTGGTGGGGCATCAAGTGGTAGAGCACATGCAAGAACTGGTGATAGATATCAAGACATGAAAGAAATGGGTATCGAGCCAAAATAATTCTTGATGACGACAGGAACTACTGCCTCAGGAACTTATTACTTATTCAATAAAAAGGATCAAGATGTGCCAATAGTATTTGTGCATGGTGTGGGTCTTACTCACGAAATGTGGCAGCCTCAACTTAAATTTTTTAATTATCATTCGACTCTTGCTTATGACATTTTAGGTCATGGAAAGTCTTCATTAGAAAATAAGGAAATTAGTTTTGATAATTTTTCTGACCAACTAATTACATTAATGGACCATCTTAATATAAAAAAAATACATCTTATAGGTTTCTCTATAGGGTCTTTAATCGCACGAAATTTTGCAACTAAACATAATGAACGTTTACAAACCTTAACTCTTTTGTGTTCTATTTATAAAAGAACTGAGGAACAACAAAAAATTGTTAATCAAAGATTTGAACAAGCAAAAAAAGAATTAAAACTCTCAAAACAAGCCCTGAAAAGATGGTTTACTGATAAATATCTAAAAAATAATCCAGAAATTTATGAAAAAATAAGTTCAATTTTGTCCGCAAATAATATGAATAATTTTTTAAAGGTTTACGAGCTATTCGTTAATCATAAAAATGACGAAGATTTTAATAAAATTAAAGCAAGTACACTGATTATGACAGGTGAATACGACATTGGCTCAACTGTAAAAATGTCTCAAGAATTGAATAGTTTGATATCTAAAAGTCAATTAAAGATCATTAAAGATGGAAAACATCTTTGTGGTATTGAGTGTGCTGATGATGTAAATTTAACAATCAAAAATTTTATTGGATCAGATGAGTAAATTAAAGCAATATAAAATGTTTATTAATGGTGAGTGGGTAGACTCTGAAAGTAAAAAAACATTTGAAACTTTAAATCCAGAACATAATGAACCATGGGCAGTTGTTCCAGAAGCAAGTGCTAAAGATGTTGATAATGCAGTTAAAGCTGCTCAAAAAGCATTCGAGGGTGAATGGCCAAAGTTACTTCCTAGAGAAAGAGCTAAATATTTAAGAGCTATTGGAAATCAATTAAGAGAGAATGCAGAAATGCTAGGAGAAATAGAAACAATTGATACCGGAAAACTTTACAGAGAAACAAAAAAGCAAGCAGTTTATATAGCAGAATATTACGACTATTATGCTGGCTTGGCAGATAAAGTTGAAGGAACAGTTTTGCCAATAGATAAACCAAATGTTCAAGCAATAACAACTAGAATACCTATAGGTGTTATAGCTGCAATAATTCCTTGGAATTCACAAATGTTTTTAACTGCCACTAAAGTTGCGCCAGCTCTTGCAATGGGTAACACAGTTGTAATTAAATCCTCCGAACTTGCTCCTGCTGTTTTATTTGAATTTGCAAAATTAATTGAAAAAACTGGTATCCCTAAAGGTGTGGTGAATGTAATTACAGGATTTGGGGATCCTTGTGGTAAAAGTTTGACTACGCACAATCTAGTTGAAAAAGTTGCATTTACCGGAGGTCCTGAAACAGCGAGACATATAATTAGAAACTCTGCTGAAAATTTATCTGAAGTAAGTTTGGAATTGGGTGGAAAAAGCCCAGTTGCAGTATTTGATGATGCAGAACAAGAAAATGCAATAAATGGAATTACTGCAGGTATATTCGGTGCAAGTGGACAAAGTTGTATAGCAGGATCAAGACTTTATTTGCAAAAAGGAATTTACGATGAATTTTTAAATAAGCTTTCAAATCGTGCATCAAAAATAAAAATTGGAGCACCAATGGATCCTGAAACTGAGATGGGTCCTTTAAGTAATTTTAAACAATTGGAAGTAATAGAAAAAAATATTAAAGAGACAATTGATCAAGGTGGAAAAATTAAGTGTGGAGGTGAAAGACATTCTTTCTCAAATAAAGGGTATTACTTTCCCCCAACAATTATTGAATGTGACAATCATAATCTGCCTGTAGCAGAAAACGAATTATTTGGACCTGTATTATCAGTAATGAAATTTGATACGGAAGAAGAAGTAATTTCTAAAATGAACGATAATCAATATGGATTATCTTCTGGGGTTTATACAAGCAATTTATCTAAAGGCATGAGAGTTTCGAAAGCAATTAGGGCAGGAATAACTTTTGTTAACACTTATCGATTAATTTCACCATCTGCACCATTTGGAGGTATTAAAGACAGTGGATATGGGAAAGAAGCGGGAATTGACTCAATTAAAGACTACACAAGAGTAAAAACAACTTGGTTCTACACATCAGACGAACCTTCTCTAGACCCTTTCTCAATAAGATAATCCGTATCAATTAACCCATCTAAAATAGGATAATTTTGTCATTGAATATTGATTGTATTCATACTTAAATTGGTTTTTATAAATTGTTAACAATAAAGAGGAAGATAATGAGAAAACTATTTATCGCTGTATTTATGTTTGTATCAAGTTTTGGTTCAAATGTAATGGCAGACGGACATTCGATTAAAATGGGGATCATCTTAGGATTCACTGGTCCTATTGAATCTCTAACTCCAGCTATGGCTGCATCTGCAGAGCTTGCATTTAAAGAAGCCTCAGATTCAGGCTCACTATTAGGTGGAAAAAAAATTGAGCCAGTAAGAGCAGACTCAACTTGTGTTGACTCAGCAGCGGCAACAGCTGCAGCTGAAGGTTTAATTTCAGGTGGTGTAGCTGCAATTATGGGAGCAGACTGTTCAGGTGTAACTGGTGCTATTGCAACTAACGTTGCTGTACCAAATGGTGTAGTAATGATTTCACCTTCAGCTACTTCTCCAGGATTAACAACTCTAGATGACAAAGGGTATTTCTTTAGAACTGCTCCATCAGATGCTAGAGGTGGTCAAATTTTAGCTGATATAACTAAAGACAGAAAAGTAAAAAGTGTTGCAATCACTTATACTAACAATGACTATGGTAAAGGTTTAGCTGATGTTTACAAAGCAGCAGTTGAAGCTCATGGTATTAAAGTTACAACTGTAACTGCTCACGAAGATGGAAAAGCAGATTACTCATCTGAAGTAGCAACTCTTGCTTCTGCTGGTGGTGATGCTGTAGCAGTTATTGGTTATCTTGACCAAGGAGGAAAAGGAATTATTCAAGCTTCTTTAGACTCTGGTGCGTTTGATAGATTTATTTTATCAGATGGTATGATTGGTCAATCTTTAGTTGATGCATTCGGAAAAGATTTAAGTAAATCATTTGGATCATTACCAGGTTCTACTGGTAAAGGTGCAGGTATATTTGCTGAAGTTGCAAAAGCTGGAGGTGTAGAAGCTTCTGGTCCTTACACAGGTGAATCTTACGATGCAGCGGCTTTAATCGTTCTTGCAATGCAAGCAGGTAACTCTGCTGACAGAGCATCAATTGCAAAAAATGTAATGGATGTTGCTAATGCTCCTGGAACTAAAATTTATCCAGGTGAACTTAAGAAAGGTTTAGACTTACTAGCAAAAGGTAAAAAGATTAATTACGAAGGTGCTACTGGAGTAACTTTTACTAGTGTTGGTGAAGCTGAAGGTTCTTTCTTAGAACAAGAAATTAAAGGCGGAAAATTCAAAACTAAAAAACAAAGATAATTTTTTATCTTAATTCAAAAAACCCCGGTAATTTAATTACTGGGGTTTTTTTTTAAATCAGCTCTTATGGTAGATAGAGCTATGATAATTAGAAAAATCAAACATATTAAATTCATAGTTTTCCAGCTAGTTAAGCTAAGAAATACTCCAGCAGACAAACTGGCTAATGCTTGTATAGAATAAACAATTAAATCATTATATCCTTGAGCTCTAAATTTTTCCTCTTCTCTGTAACACAAAACAAGTAAGCTCGTTCCTGATATAAATAAAAAATTCCACCCTAGCCCCAGGAAAATAAGTGCAACCATATAGTTAATATAATTCTGTTCGAATAAACTGGTAATAATTGTGACTAAAAACAATAAAACTCCCACATACATTATTTTACTATGACCAAATCTTTTAATTAAATTTCCTGTAACCAGTGAAGGTAAAAACATGGCTGCTATATGAAGCTGAATAACAAATCCAGTCTTGCTTAAACTTATTTTCTCCATCAGATGCATACTTATAGGAGTTGCTGTCATTAAAAAAGTCATTACAGCATAGGCAAAAGCTGAAGCTACGAGCGCCTGTAGAAATCTAGGTTGAGAGATAAGCTCAAAAAAACTTCTTCCAGTTTTATATTGATTACTAGATATCGTTTTTGGTTCCTGATAAAAAATTAAAAATATTGTTGATGAGATAGATAAAATGGCGAGTGCGATATAGGAACCTGCATACATATGATTTGAGATAAGTCCTTTAGAAATGTTTGCAATGTTAGGACCGATAAACGCCGAACCTATTCCTGCTAACAAAATGATAGAAATTGCTTTAGGTGCATAATCCTTATCCACAACCTCCACTGCTGCAAAACGATATTGATGGCTAAAAGCTATTCCTCCACCAATTAAAAAGCATCCTAAATTATATAAGACAAAACTTTCTATAATTATAGAGTATGCAGTTAAAAGAGATGCAAAACATGTACCTATTGATGCAAATATAAAACCTAATTTTCTTCCAATTATACTCATTAGCTTTGCAGCAAAAAAAGCGAATAACGCAATTCCAACAACTGACAAAGCCATTGGAAGAGTAGCTAAAGATTTTATTGGACTAAATTTTGAACCAATTATGCCGCTTAAAAAAACGGTGACCGGTGCAGCTGTAAAAGCGAAAATCTGACTTAATATAAGTAACGAAAGATTTTTATTCATTAAAAGAATAAATACTTATCAGCCATATACAAAGCCCAAGCAGCAGCAGCACCTAATATAATATATTTCATTATGTTTACTTTATTTCTATTTTTTCAGGAAGTATACCTTTAGGTCGATACCTCATGATGAACAACAATCCTAATCCCATCAGTAAAAATCTGAAATAAGGAACGCTTTCAATTAAATGAGCTTTAAGTGCATTTGTTTCGGGAATTCCCGCAGTGAAAAAGTTTATTAAAAATAATGATATTGGTGCAGCTTCAATCCATAAGAACCAAACAACAAATCCTCCTAAAATTGCCCCAAAATTATTTCCACTTCCTCCAACAATTACCATCACCCAAATCAAAAAAGTATATCTCATAGGTCTATAACTTCCTGGAGTAAATAAACCATCTTGTGTAACAAGCATTGCGCCCGCAATTCCAACAATTGCAGAGCCTAAAATAAAAATTAATAAATGTTGCTTAACAACATTTTTACCCATTGCATTTGCAGCTTCCTCATTATCTCTAATTGCTCTCATCATTCTTCCCCAAGGAGAATAAAGAGCTTTTTGAGTTAAAATTAAAAGAATAATTACTACTACTAAGAATAATCCTGAATAACAAAGTTTTACAAATACTGATGAACCTTCAATAACAAGTTGGTTTAAAGCAGCTTGTCTATCAGCTAAATTCTCAATTACAGTTAATTTTCCTGCATTAAACTTTTCAACTAATTTAATAAACCAATCAGTTGTTTGAAGATCTACTTCATAAGGTGCAGGTCTTTTTAATCCAATAACATTTTTAACTCCTCTTGTGAGCCAATCTTCGTGTTTAATAATTGCAATAACAATTTCCGAAATAAGAAGAGTAGCAATAGCTAAATAATCTGCTCTAAGACCAAGTGCAACTTTTCCAACTATAAATGCTAAACCCCCTGCAAAAAGAGCTCCAACTATCCAAGAAAATATAATTGGTAATCCAAATCCTCCTAAGAAACCAGTTTTAGCAGGATCGACTGCTTCAATAGCTTCTATGCCTGGCTCTGCAGAAAATCTAATAAGTAAAATACCTGAAATTATTATTGCAGCTATGCTGTATGTTCTGATTTTTGATTTTTCAAATCTTTTTAAAATAAACCTTATAACTAATACCATTACTACTATCAGCCATAATGACATTAGAATATCGAAACCTCCTGCCCTCCAGGCTTCTTGAACAGGATCGACAGATATCAATACTGCAGCTAAACCACCTAAAGCTGTATAACCCATAATTCCAAAATTAATTAAACCTGCGTACCCCCATTGAATATTCGCACCCATTGTCATGACTGCAGAAATCAAACAAAGATTAAATATTGATAAAGCAATATTCCAAGACTGAAATATCCCAACCATTAGAATAAGCACCATCATGATGCTGTAAGCTGCAATTACGTTTAGGTTTTTTCTCACAATACTTTCCCCTTAAATATTCCCGATGGTCTATAAATTAAAACAATTACAAGAATAGAGAACGATACAGCAAACTTGTAATCTGTTGACAGTAGCTGAACTAAACTATTTGGCTCCATGCTTTCTGGTAAAACATACATAAAGAATTTTTTATATGCATAAGTGAGGAGTATTTCAGAAAAAGCAATTACATATCCACCTAAAAAGGCTCCAAATGGATTTCCAATTCCTCCAACAATTGCAGCAGCAAAAATAGGAAGCATATTATTAAAATAAGTAAATGGTTTAAAACTTTTATCTAAACCATACAAAGCTCCACCAATTGTAGCTAAAATGCCAGCAATAACCCAAGTAACTAAAACTATTTTTTTTGGATCAATACCAGATAGCAAAGCAAGATCCTCATTATCAGAATAAGCTTTCATACTTTTTCCAGTTTTGGTTCTATTTAAAAACCAAAATAATAAAGAGACTAAAACTATTGTTACAAAAATAGTAATCACTTGAGTAGATTTCAGTGCAAGACCTTCATTTAAACCTGTCATCTCTTTAAATTCACGAGCTTTAATAATGAATTTTTCACCATCAAAAAATCTTCTATCACCAGGTCCAATTATAATTCTGACCACTGCTTGTGTTACAAACATTACACCAATACTCACCATTGCAAATTGAACTGGGGGACTTTTTTGATTTCTGTAATACTTAAAGACAAACTTATCTATTAATAGCATGTAAAAAATCATGAAAATTATTCCAAAAGGAATAGCCAATAAAGCAGTAGGTAAAACACCTAAAGAAACACCTAAAGATTGAAAATACCATGTAAATAAAATCGTTGCCATGGTCCCAAAAGACATCATGTCACCAGTTGCGAAGTTTGCAAATCGTAAAATTCCATAAATAAGTGTTACAAATATTGCACCCAGTGCTAACTGAGAACCATAAGTTAATGCAGGAATGAAAATATAATTTAATAAAAGAATTATTGCATTTACAAAATCCATATTACCCTCCCAAAAAAGAGCTTCTTACTCTTGGATCGTCTAATAATTCTTTTCCAGTTCCTGAATAACGATTTTCTCCAGTCACTAGTACATAGCCTCTATCTGAAATGCTTAAGGCTTGTTTTGCATTTTGTTCTACCATTAGGATAGCAACGTTTGTTCTTTTTACTTTTACAATATGATCAAATAATTCGTCCATCACAATTGGCGATACACCAGCAGTTGGCTCGTCTAACATTAAAACAGTGGGTTTAATCATTAAAGCTCGACCTAGAGCTACTTGTTGTCTTTGACCTCCAGAAAGTTCACCAACCAACTGATTTCTTTTCTCTCTTAAAATTGGAAATAATTCATAAATTTCCTCAATTATATTTTTGATTTCATCCTCAACTAGAAATGCACCCATTTCTAAATTTTCTTCAACAGTCATCCCTGAAAAAACATTTTTAGTCTGTGGCACAAAAGAAATACCTTGCTTAACTCGATCTTGAGGAGATAATTTTGAAATATCCTTACCATCAATTTTTACTGATCCAGATTTTAAATTCAGCAAGCCCAACATTGCTTTCATGGCAGTTGATTTACCAGCTCCATTAGGACCTAAAATAGAAACTATTTCACCTTTATTTACATTTACTGAACACGAACTAATAATATCAGGACCATTACCATAACCACCTGTCATTTCTATTCCTTCAAAATATGCCATTAATTTGTATCCTTTAATTTTGATCCTCTTCCAAGATAGCTTTCAATAACTTTCTCATCTTTTTTTGCTTCGTCAACAGTCCCTTCAAACAAAACTGATCCCTCAGCCATAACAATTACTGGATCACATAATCTTCCAATAAAATCCATATCATGTTCAATCATACAAAAAGTATAACCTTTTTCTTTATTTAACTTTTCTATTGCAGTTCCAAGATCTTTTAACAAAGTTCTGTTAACTCCAGCTCCTACTTCATCTAATAATACTAATTTTGCATCAACCATCATGGTTCTTCCAAGTTCTAATAATTTTTTTTGTCCACCTGAAAGATTTCCAGCTAGCTCATTTGATAAATGTCCTAAATTTAAAAATTCAACAACTTCTTTCGCTTTCTCTTTAACCACAGCCTCTTCTTGTGCAACTAAACCTGGTTTAAATAATGCTGTCATTATTTTTTCTCCAGATTGATTTCCTGGAACCATCATTAAATTTTCTAAAACAGATAAATTTGAAAACTCATGTGCAATTTGAAATGTTCTTAACAACCCTTTAGAAAATAATTCATAAGATGGAACATCAGTAATATTTTCATCATCAAAAACAACATTGCCACCAGAGGATTTTAAGTTTCCAGCAATTAAATTAAATAAAGTTGTTTTACCAGATCCATTTGGCCCAATGATACCAGTGATAGTTCCTCTTTTAACTTTTATTGAACAATCTGAAACTGCAGCTAATCCACCAAAATATTTACTTAAATTATTAATCTCTAAAATATTTTCAGACATTTGATTTATTTGTTAAGTCTTCTGTGAATACTATTTAATGTTCTTTCTAGAGATCTATAAAATCCAGCTTTAGTTAATTCTTTCACACCTTGTTCATTTAAACCTTTTGGCGTTTGAGACTCTTTTACTAAATTCTTTAAATTTTCTTTTGAATTTACTACAGCATCTTCAGATAAAGCTAAAAATAAAGAAGTAATATATTTTTGAGCATTGTTTCTTTTTACCCCTCTTTTTACCAACCAATCAGTCATTACTCTCAACATCTCATAAAAAGGCGCCATCATGCCAGAGGTTGACCAAAAATTTATAGACGATTTTTCATTCTTAATTTCTACAGTTGTGCCCAAGTTATTGAAAAACGCTTTAACTTTTGAATTAGGGGGACAAATAGGTACAGGACCTTTCTTTAATGAAATTGGAGGTAGAGGTATTGCTCTTACAATTTTTGCTTTTACTTTAATTGCTTTCTTTAATTGAGATAAAGTAATTGTTGAAATAAAACTAACAACTGTTTGGGTCGATTTAAATTTTAAATCTTTAATAATTTTTTCACCAACAGTAGGTGTAACAGATAAAAATACCCAATTAGATTGATCTACAATTTGTTGATTATCCTTTGCAATAACTATTTTTTTAAACTTTCTTTTTAACCCAAGAGCTATTTTTTTATTTCTAGGAGAAATAATAATTTTCTTATAGGAAATTTTTGATTTACATATTCCAGTAATCACTGAAGCTGCAATTTTTCCAGTGCCGATAAAACCTAAATTCATAATTGGATACTTTATATTGATTATATTGAATTAATTAACAAAAAAAGAACCTCTAATTCTTAGTAATTCTCTGCTTAATTCCTTGTTTTCTTTGAAGGGTTTTCTGCCATGAAGCCAGAAATAATTATTTGCAATCACAGAGAACCCAACAGGTAATTTTGTAATTATTTTATTTTTACTTTCCTCTAATGCATCAGATAATCTTTGTAAAAAATTTCCTTGATCCATATTTTGAGGTTCTGGAAATTGATCTATATAAGATATCGTTGGTCTTCCCTCTTTATCAGTTGAAAAGACTGGGTGCTCTACTTTGTAATCAATATTTTTACTTTTTGGTGACCCCCAAACAAAATTTTGTCTCCCAACCGGATCATTGTATAAATCATCACAATGCTCCCAATCATCAAGGTGCAACATAGCTGTCTCACCACCTTCAACATTTTGCTCGTCAATTTTTGTCATAATTAACCAATCGGTTACATCTTTCACATATGTCCCATCTGTATGAAGATCCATATTCCTATAAGCCTTTCTTAAATAAGAGTCACTACTATCCTCATGTTTAACATGAAAACGAGCATAATATTTTCCTGCCATAGCATCATGATTAGGTACTCCAATTAGATGAGCTATTGCAGTTGATAACTTTACTAAAAATGTATCATTAATTTTTGCAGTTATATTTTTTGGTCCAATAATAAAGCAACCTGTAGATCTGTCTCTAATAATTGAGTTCATTAATTCACTTAATTTATTATTTGTTAAATCATCTAAACTTTTAGCTAAAGTAAATCTTGTAAATGGTTTTAGCTCTAATGCTGTTAAATCAAATTTATTAAAAGGGAAAATTAATTTATCTATTATATCATTTTCTAAACTAATTTTTATAATCCTATTTGATTTATCATGTTTTTGAATGTCTATGCCTGTAATTTTTTGCATTCTAAATTTTATTTTACCTTATTTTATAAATCAATTTAATCAGATATAATTGTTAATTATTGCCATACAAATAGCTGAGAAAATTGTAGGATAAACAAAGTTTTTCTTAGAAATAAAAAAAACAAACAAGGATAAAAATACAACAATTGATCTACTGTAATAACTAGATTCTGTTAACACGCCAGCAGGAAAAATTATAGTTCTTGCTATTAATGCTGCTAAAGTTGCATAGGCTAAACAATTAAACCACTTAAAAAGTTTTGATGTTTCCTTAATACCTTGAGAGGTAAGAGCACCTAAAAATCTAGATAAAAATGTAGCAAGAGATGTAACTAAAATTGCATAGACGATATTAGCTGACATTATACTCTCCAACTAAATAAGCTATAGTTCCACCGATTACACCTGCTAACAGAATTGACCACTCAGTTGAAAATAAATAAATAATTGGTCCTAAAATTATTCCAAGTAAGACAGATAATGTAACTTGTATAGTTTTTGATGCTCCTACCATCATGCATAAAAAATATACTGGATTAAGAATTGCTAATCCAATCATCATATCTTTATTCATGAATTCTGAAAAATAAAAACCTATAAACGTTCCAATAACAGATACACTTACTGTTGCAGTTCCAATTCCAATCCAGTAATCGATCCTATATTCTTTTGGAATTTTTTTATAATTGCTTTTCATGATTAGCCATGCAGAAACAGCAATAAAATGACAAGAAAAGTAATACTTCCACTTAGGTTGAGACTTGTGCATCATTAAAGGAAATAAAGATACAGCCATTGGATAAAGTCGAGCATTTACGAACCAAACCGCTAGAAAAATATTTAATAAAGATGCTCCAATCAACATAGACTCTGCCATCACCAATGAACCCGGTAAAGCATAAGTTAAAACAGTTGAAAAAATACTTTCTTGAATATTGAAACCTAAATTTTTAAACAGAGCACCAATAGCTATAAAGCAACAAGTAAGAGCTATAGCTGGACTATCATGAGTAAATATAGATCTATATCCTTTAAAGAAAAAATTTTTATTAATCATTATCCACCTAGGAACAGTCTACCAACATCAGGATTTTGAAGTAAATCGTCTCCTTTACCTGCAATTGCAGTTTGCCCAGATACTAAAACGTATCCTATATCTGCAAACTCCAATCCTTTTTTGGCATTTTGTTCTACTAGAATGATTGTTTTTTTTTCATTTTGCTGAAGATCTCTTAATATTTCAAAAACCATCTCAATATATCTAGGTTCAAGTCCAATTGACGGTTCGTCTACTAAAAGCACTGAAGGTTTCATAACTAACGCTCTAGATATTTCTAGCAATCTTCTCTCCCCACCGGATAAAACTTTTGCAGGTTGGTTTCTTCTATTTCTTAACCTTTCATACTTTTCAAAAATTCTTTCAGCCTCTTCATACGATTCATCTGTTTTTTCTTTTATATATCCTCCCATTAATAAGTTTTCTTCTACTGTCATATCTGGAAATACAGAGTTATCCTGCAATATATAAGCTATACCAACTGACTTTAGCTTTTCTGCTGGGGTAAGATTTGTAATTTCTTTACCTTCAAGTTCAATTTGACCAGAAAAAATATTTGTAAAACCATATATTGAATGAAGAATTGTAGATTTACCTGCACCATTAGGTCCAATTAAACATAAAGACTGAGCTTTATTCACGAATAAATCAAAGTTGTGTAAAATTTCCATTTTTCCATAACCTGCGTTTAAATTTTTAATAGTTAAATGAACTTCGTTTGGAGATAATTTTTTTAAATCATCTGGTGTAGGAGCTTTTCCTAGTACTTCATATTGATTAGCCATTATTGAGCTCCTAAATACGCGTCAATAACACGTTTATCGTTTTTAATTTCGTCTGGCGATCCATTAGCTAACATTTTACCATGAGCTAAACAAAAAATATTTTCTGCTAATTGCATAATCACTCTCATATTGTGTTCAATAACCAAAAGAGTAATCCCAAAATCTTGGTTAACTTTAATTAATCTATCAATAATACCATTTATCAGTGTCGGATTAATTCCAGCCGTGGGTTCATCTAGTAATAACATCTCTGGTTCATTCATTAATGCCATAGCAAGCTCTAGTAATTTTTGCTGACCAAAAGACAGATCTCCAGCTCTTAGCTTTCTTTTTTGATATAAACCTACAAAATTTAATAAATTTTCTGCTTTATCTGTTAATTCTTGTGGAATTTTTGAAAATATTTTCATTAAATCTGCGTCACTACCTTTATGACTAATAAGCATATTTTCTATACAATTAAGCTTTCCATAAATTCTTGTTTGCTGAAATGTTCTCAATAATCCTAACTTAGCAATTACGGGAACTGGTAACTCAGAAACTTCTTTTCCATTAAATTTTATAGATCCATTATCTATTGGATAAGTCCCTACAATCGAATTAAATAATGTAGTTTTTCCTGAACCATTTGGTCCAATCAATCCAACTATCTTTCCTTTTTCAACATTCATTGAGATATCAACATTAGCTTTAACGCCACCAAATGATTTGCTTACATTGCTAACTTCTAAAATACTCATTTAAGTTCTACCTGTGCTTTATGATCTTTCTCATCTACTACCTCACCAAATCGTTCGGGGTATTTTTCTCTTAACCATCCCATAATTCCCTCTGGGAAATAAATTACAATTACAACAATCAAAACTCCAAGAGCTACATACTGCCAACCTAAAAAGAATGTCCAAAAACCCTCTTTAAATATATGAAATATAGTTGCACCTATAATTGGACCCCAAAGTGTTCCTTTTCCACCAAGTATTGCCATCAATACCATGAATACTCCCATCTCTCTTCCGTCAAAGGCAACATCAGTAGAGTCTATATAACCAACTAATCCACCCATTATTCCACCAGCTAATCCGCAAAAGAAAGCTGAGATCATCCAGCCAATAATTTTATATTTCATTGTTTCAATACCCATTGCTTCAGCTTTATCTTCATTGTCTCTGATAGCATTAAGAATTAATTTAAATCTTGTAGAATAAATTGAACGCACTGCAATAAATGTCAGAATTAAAGTAAAGAAACTTAAGAAATAAAAAAACTCTCCTCTTGCTTCTAAACTCCCAACGTCTGGAAATGGGGGTGTTGTAAATCCTTGACCTGCACCAATAATTTCTATTCCTCCAGAAATTTCACCTGCTGCCACGCCTAAACCTAATGTACAGATTGCAAAGTAATGCCCTCTTAGACCTAAAATTGAATATCCAATTAAACCAGCAATAATGGTTGGAACTATAGCTGCAACAACTAACCCAACAGCCATTCCTTGAAAAAATTGAGCAGGAGTATGAACAAATGTTTTTTCACCACCACTCTCTGTCCATTCCGCCAATGGAAAGAACATTCCAACTTGAACTGATGCACAAAGATACATCCCAAGACCATAGAATAATATATTTCCAAATGAATTATAACCCATCTCCCCACCTTGGATATTCCAAGTGGTCGCGAGAACTATCAACACACATAATATTGACAACTGAACTTTAAAAGCTGGAAAAAGGAATGGGGCTGCTAAACCAAAAATCAAAATACCAGAGTATAAAATTAAATTATTCTTGTTCATATAAGCTGTTTATTTTATCTCTAAATTTTTGGTCAACTGTGAAGTAATGTCCATTTTCTTCATGCACGCTAGATCCATTTAAATGATATTCATCTATATGTTTTTTAAATTTTTCGATATCAACTTTAATTAATTTTCCAGTATCATCTGTAATTTCAACTTTTTTCACTTTAGGTACTCTCTTTTTCTCGAAAGTTTAAATCTTCTGTAAACTAAAATTAATACTAATAGTAAAAATACAGAACCAATTCTAAACTCTGTTCCTAGAATATAGTCTGCAAATTCTTCAAATACACCAAGACCCATACCAGACATTGCAACTCCTGGTAAGTTTCCTAAGCCCGCAACAATAACGATCATAAATGATCGAATTGTATATGGTAATCCCATGTAAGGGTGAATTGTAAATGTTATCGAAATTAAAGCTCCAGCAACACCACAAAGAGCAGCATTAATTCCAAATGTTGCTGCATAAACTTTTTCTGTATCTACACCTAAAATTTTAGCAGCTCTAGCATTTTGTGCAGTAGCTCTAATTGCACGTCCAAGCTTAGATTTTTTCATGTAAATTACTAGACATATTGCGAATAAAATACTTATAAAAGCTGAAAACAATTTTGAGTTTGGTAACACGACATTATTGTTAAACAACATCGTTGTTCCATAATCTGAGTTTGCAAGGACAACGTCTGCACCAAATGCAAAATTCATTAATTGCATGAATAGAATGCTTATTCCAAAAGTTGCTAATATGGAGATAAACAAGTCTCTATCTACTACTTTATTAATAACTAATTTGTAAATTAGAACACCAAGGAAATACATTATTACTGGTGCAACAATCACACCCCATGCTGGGTGAATTCCATAAAGATACATAAAATAGGCAATATATCCTCCCAGAATAACAAGATCTCCTTGTGCAATATTAATTATATTCATCACTCCCCATTGAAGAGCCATTCCGTAAGCGATCAATGCAAATAAAATTCCAAGAAGGATTCCATCCAAGCAAGCTTGGACCGTTATCATCGGATATTGGAAAACCATGAAATCCATAAAAAGTATTTGGGTTATATAAAAAAAAGCCCCCTAATACTAGGGGGCTTTAATATTTTTTATTTTATCTTTCTGACCACTTAGGAACAGGATGTATTAACTTAGCTGATGCCCATTTAGTTGGCGCAACAACTTTGTTCTCACATTTTCCTGAGTCATCACACATTACTTGGAAAAGCACCATAGGTTTGTCAACATTTTGACCACCAGGTGCAAATTTAATATTTCCATAGAATGTTTGCATGTTAGTAGCTGCAAGAGCGTCTCTTACTTTCTTTTGATCAAACGAATTTGCTCTCTCAAAAGCATCTTTAAATACTAACAATGCAGCAGAAGATTCTGCAGATTGATAAGGTGGATCATATCCAAACTCTTTCTCAAAGTCAGCCGCATAAGTCATTCCATCTTTAAAGAAATTATCTTTATATGTTAATGTTTTGTGCCATTGAGAAGCGCATAATGCGTACTGTGAGTTTTTGCCATGCTGTTTTGATAGCTTAGCAGCATCACAGTGAGTCATAGCTAACATTGGAACATCTACCTTCATTTCAGCAATTTGTCTAATTGCAGTAAGTGCACCTTTTGTATGACCTGATACAACAAGAACATCTGGCTTCATTTGTTTAACTTTGACTAATGTTGCAGCCATATCATTTAACTCTTTTGGTAATTTATCATCAATTACTTTTTTTGAGCCAGTTCTTTTAATTGCATCTAAAACTCCCAATCTAACATCTTGAGAAAACGCATCTTGTTCAAATGCCATTGCTACTGTCACTGGTTTTCCATTATTCTTTTCAACTGCTAAATCAATAGCAACATCAAGATATAAATTAGCTGGGGCTAATACAGCAAATAGATATTTGTATCCTTTTGTAAACAAAGATCTAGATGCACCATTTGCTTCAACCATTGGAACACCATATTTTTCTGTCACTGGAGCAATCGCTTTAGTTAGACCAGAACTGTAAGGGCCAAGCATAAACTCAACACCATCTTGTGATATTAATCTTTCTGCAAGCTGTGCAGCTCTCTTAGGGTTTGATTCATCATCGTAATAAATAATGTCAAACTTATAAGTCTTTCCACCAACTTTAACACCACCCATGCTGTTAATTCTATCAACGGCCATGTTATAACCATTTTGAGTATGAACACCATTAGATGAGTATTTACCAGTTAAGGAAATCGCAGCACCTAAAATAATTTTGTCACCAACTACTTTTGCAAAAGATGCAACAGAAGTTGAAAATAAAATTACTAATGCAGAAACAAAACTTAAAATTATTTTATTTAATCTCATTTTATTTCCTCTTTAATTAATTAATTATAGAATGATTAAATAAAGAAATTTTATTTTATGCAAGTGGCAATAAAGGCCAAATCTAATTAATATTGTTGAGTTACAACAATTATTACGGCAATAATTACTAAAACACTCGCAGAAATTGTATTAATTGTTTTTGGATTAGCAGTTATCCACTTTATTAATTTTTGTGCGAGCATTGCGTAACCAATCAAAGATAAAAAATCTAAAACGATGTAAGTTGTAATTAAAATTACAAATTGAACCAATAAATTAGAATTAAAGTCAATAAATTGAGGAAAAATAAATGGAAAAAACATCCAAGCCTTAGGACTTGTACCAGCAACTAGAAAACCATCTCTAAAAAAAGATAAGTTGCTTTTTTTTATTTCTCCTTCATTTGAAATTCTTTTTGGTCGAGATTTATAAATATCATAAGCTAAATATAACAAATAAACTATTCCGATCCATTTAAACACATTAAGTGCCATTGAGTTCTCTGAAAAAAAAGACCCTATGACAAAAATAACTAAAGTTGCCTGTATCAAATTTGCAGTTACGTCTCCTAAAGCAGACCATACACATTTTCCAATACCGTAATTCATTGAATAAGAAATAATTACAATCCTGGGAGTTCCAGGTGTAATAAATAAAAAAATAATTATCTGTAGATAAAGTATAAAATCTAGGGGGAGCATAAAAAAGGATAGTCCTTAAAAACCGGGAGCTAAAGATGGCTAAGAAGGACTATCCAATAGATAATATCAGAGGCTAAAAAAAATGCATTAAATATTTTTTTCAAATATAAAGGATTTATGAAAAAAAAAGGTCACAGGCCAATCACCAAAGTCAAAAATCCAGAACCCAAAATGGACGATCCTGATTGGATCATTTGGGCAGCTTGGGCAGATAGAATAACTTTTGAGGAAATTGAAAAAAAAACTGGGAAGAAAGAATCTGATGTAATTAAAATCATGAGAAGATCTCTAAAACCATCGTCTTTCAGATTGTGGAGAAAAAGAGTAAATCAAAAAAGTATAAAACATCGCAAAAAGTTTGAATACTCTAGAAAAGAAATTACTAGTAAAATTAAAAAAGGTGATTATTTATAATCTATGAAAAAAATTACCATGTATACAGGCCCCTTTTGTAATTATTGTGAAGCAGCTAAAAGATTATTAGCAAGAAATAATGCAACATATAATGAAATTGATATTTCAAAAGTTGATGGAGCAATGGATGAAATGATTAAAAAGGCAAATGGTAAAAGAACAATTCCCCAGATCTTTTTTGATGAAGAGCATATCGGTGGTTATGATGAAGTTAGAGCATTAGAAAAAGATAATAAACTACAAGATCTTCTAAAAAATTAATTCCAATCTTCTAAAGCTAATTGTTTCTTAGCTAATAAACTCAAATCTCCAAGTTTAATTCTACCTTTATAATTGATCTCATAATCCTCAGGTGCAAAGTCGGGTGGGCTTTTGCCTTCTAAAAATTTTTTCGATTGTTTTATAGTATAATCTAGATTTTTTTTACAGTAAGGTGTTGCACCAACATAAACTACATTAGAATAATTTTTACCTGAATGTTTATCTTCAACAGCATGTATAACATCAGGATGCCACCAAACTGTATCTCCTGGTTTCATTTTTGGAATTGAAACTAATCCCTTTAAAAGTAAAGAATGATATTCATTATTTACAGATAAAGCTCTGCCTAATTTTGATCCACATAGTTCATTTTTCGGAACATCGTTTTGTAAAGCTCGTGTTAAAACATATGCAATACCTTTTGAGATAGGTATTAATTGTAAAGTTCCATCACTTGGTCCTTGCTCAGTTAATGCTGTCCATCCTTGAAATGTTCTAAAAACATGAGCAACCGCTGGAGATTCAAATTCTTTTGTTTTGTCTCTATATTTTGCATCGAATGGATTAAATTTTTCAAAATTATCAGCAAATATGTTTTTGTAAATTTTTTGATAAAAACTATCAGTCCACCTTTCAATAGACCCAGCATCACAATGAGGAGATAAACCTAAAGTATTATCTCCTGGCTCTCTTCTCCTTACTCTGTCTGCATAAGATAGTTCTTTATTTGGATTAAATACTTCATATTCATCATTTTTATAAAGCCAAAGATTATTTAGCCATTTTTTAACTTTAGCCATTTTCTCTGAATGTCTAATTTCGATTTGCGCTTTTGACCAATAAAGACCATAAATTTGAGGTTTTGCAGATTTCAAATCACTAAAATATTTATCTAAATCAGACTTCTTCTGTTGATCTTCATAGTAGTTATTTTCATCAATATATTTTTCTAATTGAGTATTTAGTTCAAAGATCGCTTTATCCTCAAATACATTCCTTATAATAAGACATCCTCTTTTTTTTACAGTTTCTATAAAATCAATATTTGGTTGATCTAAATCACTGAAGTCAATTTCTGGAATTATAGCTTTTTGAAAATTTTTTAATTTTTGTATTTTATCTACTTCAGATTTAATAAAATTTTCAATTTTAAGGAAATTTTCCTCATGGTTTTTTGAGAGACTTTTTAAGTAATTTTTGACATTATTTATATCAATATCTTCAAACATTAAATTTAACTCTTTGGTTTGAACACTAAACAAACTCCGTTATTACAAAATCGCTTTCCCGTTGGCTCGGGTCCATCATCGAATATGTGACCATGATGGCCGCCACATTTTTTACAATGATATTCAGTTCTTGCATATCCTATATGGTGATCAGTTTTAGTTTCAAATACATCAGGTAAAGATTTGAAAAAAGAAGGCCAGCCTGATCCACTTTCATATTTAGTATTTGAATCAAATAATTTTTCATCGCAATTTGCACAATGAAAACTGCCTTCTCTCTTTTCATGATTAAGCTCACTTGAACCTGCACGCTCAGTTCCTTCTTCAAACAAGATTAATTTTTGCTCAGCAGTTAGATTTGGATTAATTTTTTTTATCATGATCCTATATATTTAGCACAAGATTGATGCAACATTGAGTGTAATTCAACGAGTTTATTAAAATCTTTATTGTAACCACCACCCAAAACCCCACAAAATGGAATTCGTTTAGAAAAAAAGTTTTCTACAACAAGTTCATCTCTTAATTTAATACCCTCATCAGAAATTTTTAATTTACCTAATCGGTCATTAAAATGAATATCCACACCAGCTATATAAAAAATAAAATCAAAATTTTCCTGATTTAACTCTTTTAAATAATGTTTAAGCGTTTTGATATATGCGTCATCCTCTAAATTATCCTCTAGCTCTACATCCAGGTCACTGGTTGATTTTTTTGCTGGATAATTAGTTTTAGAATGCATACTAAAAGTAAAAACACTTCTATTATCCTTGAAAATTTCTGAATTTCCATTTCCTTGGTGAACGTCTAAATCAACAATTAAAATTTTATTGGCTAGACCTCTATTAAGTAAGTAATGTGCAGCAACAGCTACATCGTTAAATACACAGTAACCTGCTCCACCGTTATAACTTGCATGATGGCTGCCTCCTGCAGTATTACACGAAATACCAAATTTTATCGCAAGTTTTGATGCAAGAACAGTTCCGCCTGTGGCAACTAACGATCTTTGCACAACACTATCTACAAGTGGAAATCCAATTTTTTTTACTCCTTCTTTGCTTAAAGTTTTATTTTTTATATCTAAAATATAATTTTTTGAATGCGCGAAGCTTAATGTTTCAAATGAGCAGGCTGAAGGTTTATAAAATTTATTTACTATTTTATTTTGAGTCAAATAGTTTGCTAGTTCCCCAAATTTGTTAATTGGAAATTTATGATCATCACCAATTTTAGCAAAATAATCTTTGTGATTAACAACAGGTAGTTCCATTTTTATTCTAAAACTCTGATAGGCTTTCCATTTACACAAGCCTCTAGTCCTTCAATCATTTGGTTATAAAAAATGCTATAATTTTCAGCTGTTACATAACCTATGTGCGGGGTAAGTAGTGCATTTGGTAAAAATCGAAGTTTGTTATTCTCCGGTAGAGGCTCTTTGTCATAAACATCTATTCCTGCTCCTGCAATTATATTAGTTGATAATGCAATAATTAAGTCATCCTCGTTAACAATAGATCCTCTAGAAGTATTTATTAAAAAGGCAGTTTTTTTCATTTTATCAAATTCTTTAATGGTAATACAGTCTTTGTATCTTTCACCTCCTTGAACGTGAATTGAAAGTACATCGGAATTTGTAATTATGTCATCTTTGCTACAAGGAAGTACATCTAATTCTTTGCACTTATCTAAGCTTAAATTTTCACTCCAGGCCATTACTTGCATTCCAAAAGCTTTTCCAATTTTAGCAACTTCCGAACCTACTCTTCCCAAACCAATTAAACCTAAAATTTTGCCTTTCAATTCTACACCGATAGTTGTTTGCCAGTACCCTTGATACATATTGTCAAGCTCCTCCTTAAAATTTCTTGCCAAACCAAGAATAAGTGCCCAGGTCAATTCAGGAGTTGGGTTTAAGTTTATATCTGTTCCACAAACTAAAATTTTTCTTTTCTTTGCAGCCTCTAAATCAATAGATTTGTTTCTTAATCCACTTGTGATTACAAATTTTAACTCATTTAAATTTTCAATTAAATTTTTTGTTATAGGAGTTCTTTCCCGCATTATCAATAAAGCCTCAAATTCAGCTAGTTGTTCTATTGCGTCAGCTTCATCTAAAAATGGCTCACTAAAAATCTTAAATTCATATTTTCCTGCTAATTTTTCTAGATCTACAAATTGTTGAGCAACATTTTGATAATCGTCTAATATAGCAACTTTAAGCATTTTTAATTTTTTTGTTTGATAACAATATTCCTGTGATAATAAAACAAGCACCTAAAATATGGTAAAACATAAATTTTTCACTAAAAAAAATCATCGCCATTATTGCGCTTAAAATTGGCATTAAGTGTAAAAAAACACCAGATCGATTAGCACCAATCATTGATATTCCTTTTATCCATAAAAGAAAAGATGCTAAACCTGGAAACAAAACCACGTATGTTAAAATTAAAATGAACGGCAATTCTAAATCAATCCTAAAGCCAATTTGATATTCAATAAAATAAACAGGAATTAAAAATACTAAACCGAAAGTAATTACTACTTGAAGTAATGATATTTGTGATAATTCATATTTTTTTCCCTTTAACAAGGTTGAATATAATGCCCATGAAAACATTGCAATCACCATAGTTATGTCACCTTTATTAAAGTCTAAATTTTTTAATATTTCAAAATTTGCTTTGGTAATAATCATAATCACTCCAACAAATGAAAAAATTACTCCAATAATCTGAAAAATATTTGTTTTTTCAATCTTTAATATAGATGAAAACAACATTATCATTACAGGAATAGTAGAAATCATTAAGACACCACTTATAACTTGTGTAAAATTTAAGGAATAATAAACAATAGAATTAAAGATTGTGATACTAGTCACACCTAAAACAATAAAAAGTTTGTAATTTTTAATTATATAATTTCTTTTCTCTAAAATTTCTGGAATTGTAAAAGGCGCTAAAATTAACCATGCAAAGAACCAACGATAAAAATTTAAGGAAAAAGGAGGGACTTCATAAAAACTAGCAACTTTACCAACTACAAAATTTCCTGCCCAAAAAGTTACTGTTAAAAATAGATATAGATATGCTAAAAAATTGTTATCCTTAGTCACTTAATTAAATCTAAGCGAGCTATAAGGTTTCAAATCTAAGTTTGTATTTTCGTTCGCTATCATTCCCGAAACAATTTTTCCAGATATTGGGCCTAAAGTCCATCCTAAATGATGATGTCCAAAACAATAGTAAATATTTTTATAATTTTTTGATGGTCCCATAACTGGCAAAAAATCTGGCAAAGTTGGTCTAAATCCTAACCATTCATCCTCATGTTCAGGTAAGTCACCCAGCATATATTTTGCATTGTTTATTAAATTCTTAACTCTTGATTTAGATAATGGATTATCTAGACCTCCAAATTCTACAGTTCCAACAACTCTTAATCCCTGTTCCATCGGTGTTATTCCAAATCCACGATTAGAAAATATTACAGGCCTACTTAATAAATGATCACAATTTTTAAAATGAACATGATATCCACGCTCTGTATCTAAAGGTATTTTTTCACCAAGACTATCTGTTAATTTTTTTGAAAAAGCTCCACAAGCTATTACTGCTTTGTCAAATAAATAACTTTGAGTTTCAGTTTTAAAAACTGGTTTTTCATCATCAAAGCTAATATCATTAATATTTACTTTATTAAATTTTCCACCCTTTTGTAAAAATAAGTCAAATAATTTTAAAAGAATTCTTTTTGGATTTCTCGCATGTCTTGCGTAGGGATAAAATACACCTGCGTGATAAAATGGTTTAATATGTGGTTCAAGATCGTGGATTTCAGATTTGGAAACTAATTGTTGTTCAACTCCTAATTCTTCTCTAACTCTAATTTCTAATTCTCTACTTTTTAAATCTTTATCATTCCAAATATAAAGAATTCCTTTGTTTTCAACTAAACCTTCAAGATCCACCTCCTCAAACAATTCATCATAGGCTGGTAAAGCTAAATCTAAAATTTGATGCATATTTTTAGCGGTATGCATCATTTTAGATTTGGATGTATTCATTATGAATTTTACAAACCACGGGATCATTTTTGGTACATAGTTCCACTTTAATGCAAGCGGACCTGAAGAACTTAAGAGCATAGCAGGAACGTCTGCGAGAACATCAGTTCTATTTAAAGAAAGAGACGCATAAGGAGAAAAATGACCAGCATTACCATAAGAAGCAGCTTGGCTGCCTGGATTATCTCTGTCAAAAATAGTCACATTAAAACCTTTTTTTTGAAGAAATAAAGCATTGGATACACCTTGAATTCCAGCCCCAACTATTCCTACTTTAAGATTTTTATTCATTAAATTGTTATACAATTAAAAATTATATTTTTAGAGTGACAAATTATGCAAATTATAATTACATTAAGCAATCATTTGTTTATGATTAATTTTTGCACTTAATACTATACCAAAACCAATCATTGTAGCTAACATTGAAGAACCGCCATATGACATTATTGGTAATGGAGAACCAACTATAGGTAGTAAACCTAAAACCATAGATAGGTTTACCACGATATAAATAAATATTGCAAAAGCATATCCAAAACAAAAAAGTCTTGCAAAATTACTTCTTGAGATGGATCCTATTCTTATAATTCTAAAAATTATAATTGAGTATAATATTAAAAGTCCAACTGAACCAACAAACCCAAACTCTTCTGAGAATAAGGTGAATATAAAATCCGTATGTTTTTCAGGTAAAAAATCTAAATAACTCTGTGTACCTTTTAAAAAACCTTTTCCATCAAGACCACCTGAGCCAATTGCTATTTTTGATTGTATAATTTGGTATCCTGCACCCAATGGATCTCTATCTGGGTCTAAAAAAGTAAGTATTCTTAGTTTTTGATAGGGTTTTAAGAAAGAAATTATAAACGGCAATGAAATTAAGAAAGTAATAAATGAATATATAAAATATTTAATTTTTACCCCACCTAGCCATAATATAATTAATCCACTCAATGCAATAAGTATTGAAGTACCAAGATCAGGCTGAGAAACTACAAAAATAGTAGGAATTATTATAACTGACAAAACAATTGTAATACTGGTGAATGAATTTACATTCTCTACTTTCAATCTGTGATAATATTTAGCAAGACACATTATAATTGCTATTTTCATTAATTCAGAGGGCTGAAGTACGAAAAAATATACATCCATCCATCTTTGTGAACCTGAGGCCTTAATCCCAAAAAATGAGACGTAAATTAATAAAAGCATTACTATAAAATAGATAATATAAGAAAAATTGTGCCAAAATTTTATGTTAAATAAAGCAACAAAAATCATTAATGGAAAAAAAACTGCAAGTTTTAAAAAATGATTTTTGGTATGAAAAAGTATTTCGCCCCCATCAGTAGAATACATAACCAAAACACTTATTACAGAAAGCAGGGTAACAGAGATTAACAATGTATAGTCTAAGTTTTTTATTTTTTGAAGTAATGTAATCTCACTATTCAATCTATCATGCTGGAACATTTAAATTGTAATCCTCTCAAAATTTGATTGTTTGTTTCTTAATTCATGCCTATCAATAATTAATTTAAATAATTTTTTTGCTATAGGTGCTGCTGCCTTACTTCCTGAGCCACCGTGCTCTATAATTATACTTAAAGCATATCTTGGATTTACATAAGGTCCATAAGCAACATATAACGCATGGTCTCTATCTTTGTAAGGTATTTGCTCTAATTCTAAATCTAATTCTCTTTCTCTTTTACTTATTTTCTTAACCTGTGCTGTTCCAGTTTTTCCTGCAAATTGATACTTGGGGTCATCAATTCTTGATTTATAAGATGTTCCAAATCTTTCATTTGTTGAAGCAAACATAGATTCTTGAACAATTTTAATATTTTTTTTGTTTTTAAATAGCTTTTTATCTAATAAAGAATCAGAATTTGAGTCAAATAATAACCCGCTTTCCATTGATTGTTTTGCATCCTCATAAGAAATTGGATTACTATCGACAATTATCTTAGGTTTGATCGCATATCCACCATTTGCGATTTGTGCTGTCATCATGCAAAGTTGTAAAGGCGTTGATTGTATGTAGCCTTGGCCAATACCTGTTATTAGTGTTTCACCTAATACCCAACCTCTTCCAAGATTATTTTTTTTCCATTTTGTATTTGGGAATAGTCCTTTTTTTTCATTATCAAAATATTCACCAAGTACTTTTTTACCTAAACCAAACTTTTCAGCTGTAATATTTAATCGATCAACACCTAACAATCTTGAAACTTCATAAAAATAAGTATCACAGGATTGTTTCATTGCATTTTTCAAACTAACCCAACCGTGTCCCTTTTCTTTCCAACAATGAAATGTTTGTCCGTATAACTCCATCTTTCCTGTACATTTAACTTTAAACTTTGTATCAATAACATTATTTTCCAATGCTGAGAGAGCAACTATTGGTTTTATAGTTGAACCTGGAGAGTATAGGCCTGAAAGAGTTTTATTAATTAACGGCTTTAAAGGATTGTTTCTAATTAATTGCCATTCGTCTTGACTTATACCGAATAAAAATAAATTTGGATCATAAGACGGAGATGAATACATTGCAATAATATCACCTGTATAGATATCCATTACGCTTATTGATCCTGCTTTTTCATTTAACAATTCTCTGCAAGCTTTTTGTATTTCTGTGTCTACAGTTAAACGTATTTTAGATCCTTGTTGTCCTTTTTGATGCTCAAGTTGATTAATTCTTTTGCCATAAGCATTAACTTCATATCGTTGAATTGCATTTGTTCCAATTAAATGATTTTCAAGTCTTTTCTCTAAGCCTAATTTTCCAATTTTCATCCCAGGTACAAATCTTTCTTGGATGATTTGATTGTTTAAAATTTCTTTTTCATTTGGTTGACTCACATATCCAAGAACATGAGTGTATACATCATTAAATGGATAGTTTCTGGAGATTGTCATAACAGGTTTAACACCTACAAGATCGTATAAATAATTATTAATTTTTACAAATTGACTCCAGCTTAAATTTTCAGATACAATAATACTATCCCATGGTTTTAACTCTGCTTTTAATTTATTTATTCTTGCAATTTTTTTGTCACTTAAATTTAAAAGATTTTTCAGTCTAACTAATAAATAATTGAAATTCTCAACTTGCTCTGGAATTATATGTAATTGATAAACTTTCAAATTACCTGCAATAACATTACCAAAATAATCAACTATATTTCCCCTTGTAGGAGGGAGCTTCCATTCTCTAATTCTATTCTTGTCTGAGAGTGTGAGATATTTTTTATTTTCATTTATTTGAAGAGAAAATAAACGGGCAACAATACCAGCAAATACTACTACTTTTGCTGCTCCGATTATGAACATCCGCCTATTAATCACATCTGTTTTTCTTATTCCTGAATTAGATTTGATCATTTGTTTGATATGAAATTCTTTCGTTTAAAAAATTAAAAAATACAAAAAATATTGGATAAAATAAAAAGGTAAATCCAGAATTAATTAAATAATTAATGTAATTAACTTCAATTAAAAAAACTAAATCCAAAATAATTATTTGAATTGAGTTTATTAATAAAATTGTAAATAATAATGATATCCAGTCTTTCATAAAGTTTGGGGTTAAAGTAATATTTCTTATATAAGCTGTTACTGAGCAAAGAATAAGATAACAGAAACTACTTATTCCTATTGGTATTCCAATTACAACATCATTAATTATACCAGCAAAGAAGATTGCAAGATAACCCAGTTGATCAGGATTTCTTAATGTCCAAAAAAAAATTAAAAGATGAACAAAATTAAAGGCAAAATAATCAAGTTTTAAGTAATTAAAATCAAATTCATTAAATACAGAGAAAAATAACATTATTAAAGGAAGATAAGATAAAAGAATTCTAAAAAAAGGACTTTTATTTAGTGATGACATTACTCTTCTCCACCAAATTTATAAGACACTATTTTTACATAACTCAACTGAGTGAAATCAGAAAAGAAATTGACAATTCCATTTGAGCTAATATTCATTTTTCCAATTGGAATTCCAGGTTTAAATAAACCTCCAAGACCAGAGGTATAAACTACTCTTTCTTTTTCATTTATCTCTTTTTTAGAAACATACTGAGTATGTTCAATTATTCCAAAATTTTTTCCAGTTCCAGAAACAACGGTTTGCACATCATTAGGGGCTAATACAGAAGGTATTTTGCTATTAAGATCAGATAATAACAATGCTCTAGAGTTAGTATAATTTACTTCAATTATTTGTCCAACGAGATAAGCGCCATCAATAACAGCCATTCCAATTTTTACTTTATCTTTTGTGCCTTTATTTAATACTACCGATTTTAAATATGGACTGTCTTTGTCAATTAAAACCCTAGCAAATATTTCTTGTGAATTTATACTTTCATCAAGCAACTCTCTAAGCCTTTTATTTTCTGAAACTAAAAACTCATTTTGTAATTTAAGTTGCTCAGAATCATCTACTTTAATTAATTCTTTCTGATGATTTTCATATAAATTTATATGTAATTTAAATTTGGAAGTTATTTCTTCTAATTTATTTTCTGGAATCGATACAATATAAGAAGTTCTATAAATTACTTCATTGATTCCTAACTTAACAAATTGTATTGCTTTAAAATTAAGATTACTTAAGACAATAACAAAAATTGATATAAAAATTAGAGTGAGTAATGAAAATTTTTGTTTATCTTTTTTTTTTAAAAAAGCTGACCTGACGGCAATTACAAAATCATCTCTGCCAGTAGCCATTTTTCCTAATATTCAGATAACATAGTAGAAAAAGTTTCTTCTTGATCTAAAGCTTTACCTGTGCCAACAGCAACACAAGATAATGGATCATCTGCTATATGAACTGGTAAGCCTGTTTCTTTAGAAAACCTTTTATCAATATTTTTTAACAAAGCACCACCACCTGTTAAAGTTAAACCCATATCAACTAAATCAGCTGACAACTCAGGTGGTGTGTTTTCTAATGCATCTTTAATTGCACCAACCATTTGTTTCATTATATCATTAAGTGCTTCTGCAGTATCTTCCTCCGTAATATTAACTTCCTTAGGTGTACCTGATCTTAAATCTCTTCCTTTAACTGGATAAGTATTTGTTCCAGTTGGAACAGCTGTTCCCATTTCTTTTTTTATTTTTTCAGCAGTAGTATCACCAATTAACAAATTATATTCTCTTCTCATATAATCCACTATTGCAGTATCCATTGAGTCGCCTGCAACTCTTAAAGATTTTGAATAAACTAATCCACCTAAAGACATGACTGCAATCTCACTAGTACCCCCTCCGATATCTACAATCATTGAGCCAGTTGCTTCAGAAATTGGAAGATTTGCTCCAATAGCTGCTGCGATTGGTTCTTCAATTAATTGAACCCTTCTTGCGCCCGCTGCTAAAGCACTATCTTGAATAGCTTTTCTTTCAACAGGAGTTGAGCCAGTTGGTACGCAAATTAAAATCCTAGGATTAGCAAATGTACTACCTTTATGGACTTTTTTAATAAAATGTTTAATCATTTCTTCGGTAACTATAAAATCTGCAATGACACCATCTCTTAAAGGTCTAATTGCACTAATATTACCAGGAGTTCTTCCAAGCATTGTTTTTGCTTCATCTCCTACTGCTAATACATTTTTTTTGCCACCTTGATCTACTATTGCAACAACTGAAGGTTCATTAAGAACTACACCTTGACCCTTTAAAACTACAAGTGTATTTGCTGTTCCAAGATCAATTGCCATATCTTGGCTCCATATTTTTTTAACACTGCTAAATAATCCCATTATATCCCTCTTACTTTCTGACTTTCTTGCTCCATTGGAGCTGTTTTATCTCGCTTAATTATCATTTTGTTTAATGCATTTATGTAGGCGTTTGCTGATGCAACTAAAGTATCTGTATCGGCTGCTTGACCTACAGTTGTTTTGCCTTTTTCTTCAATTTTCACACTCACAGTTGCTTGTGCATCTGTTCCCTCTGTAACTGCATGAACTTGATAAAGCTGCAAGTTAACATCATGAGGATAAAGAGTCTTTATACATTTAAATATTGCATCCACTGGACCATCTCCGGTTTCTGTTGCATTTTTGACATCTCCATAAACATCCAAAGTCATTTCTGCTTTTTGTGGTTCTCCTGTTCCAGCAAAAACTTTTAATGATTTAAGAGTAATTGCATTTACTTTGTTATCTACAATTAGGCTATCATCTACTAATGCAATAATATCTTCATCATAAACATGTTTTTTCTTATCTGCTAGGACCTTGAATTTTGCAAACGCATTTCCAACCACATCATCTGTTAAGTCTGGATAACCTAAGCTATTTAATTTATCTTTAAATGCATGTCTTCCAGAGTGTTTTCCCATAACCAATGATGTTTGTTTGACACCTACACTTTCAGGCGTCATTATTTCGTAGGTTTGTCTATTTTTTAACATTCCATCCTGGTGAATTCCTGCTTCATGGGCAAAAGCATTTTTTCCAACAATAGCTTTGTTATATTGAACAGGAAATCCTGTTGCGTTTGAAACAATTTTAGAGGCTTTACTTAAAAGTGTCGTATTAATTCCAGTGTCATAAGGCATTAAATCAGGTCTTGTTTTAATTGCCATCACAACTTCTTCAAGTGCAGCATTTCCTGCTCTCTCACCTAAGCCATTTATTGTACACTCAATTTGCCTTGCCCCAGCTTGAACGCCAGCTAATGAGTTAGCGACTGCTAAACCTAAATCATTATGACAATGAGTTGATAAAATTGCTTTATCAATGTTTGGAACTTTATTTAATAAAGTTTCTATAATTGTAGTAAATTCAGATGGTATTGTGTAACCAACTGTATCAGGAATATTAATTGTTGTAGCTCCATTTTTAATTGCAAGCTCTACAGTTTTACACATGTAATCCATATCAGTTCTTGTTCCATCTTCGCAAGACCACTCAACGTCATCAGTAAACTTTCTTGCATAAGCAACATGTTTTCCAATTGATTCATAAACATCCTCTGGAGACATATTTAATTTATGCTTCATGTGTAATGGACTTGTAGAAATAAATGTATGTATTCTAAATCTTGGTGCATGTTTTAGAGCTTCATAAGCTCTATCAATATCTTTTACTGAGTGTCTTGAAAGTCCTGCAGGAATAGAATTTTTTAAAATTTTACTTACTTCTGAAACAGCTTCAAAATCCCCTGGTGAAGCTATAGGAAAACCTGCTTCAATTATATCGATACCTAATTCATCAAACACTCTAGCGATTTGAATTTTTTCCTCTAAACTCATAGACGCACCTGGCGATTGCTCACCATCACGCATAGTAGTATCAAATATAAACACTCTATCTTTATTGCTCATAAGTAAAATTTTAGAAAATCTATAATACAATCTATGAGAGAGATTGCAAAATAATTAGTAAAATAATTATTTTTTATAGACCATTTTAGGCTTACGAAAAATTAATTATAAATTGACTCAATTTTAGGCATTAACCTTAAAAGTTCTCTTGTGTATTCATGACTGGGTTTTAAAAATAAATCCTCAGTATTTGAAACCTCACACAATTTTCCATCTTTTAATACTCCAATTCTATCGCACATTTGTCTAACGACCGGTAGGTCATGACTAATGAATAAAATTGTTAAATTTAATTGTTCTTGAAGATCTTTAAGTAAATTTAATATTTGGGCTTGGATACTAACGTCCAAAGCTGAGGTGGGTTCGTCACATACTAAAAGTCTTGGTTGTGTGGCAAGTGCTCTTGCAATTGATATTCTCTGTCTCTGTCCTCCTGAAAATTCATGTGGATATCGATCTGCAGATTTTTGAGTTAATTCTACAGACTCCAGTAAATCATAAATATAATTATTTAAATCTATATTTGATATTGATGGATTATGAAGTGTAATCGGTTCTGCAATTATATCTTTTACTTTTAATCTTCCATTTAATGAAGAATAAGGATCTTGAAATATCATTTGAATTTGTTTTCTAAATTCCATTAATTCGGATCTTTTTTTTATTTTTGTAATACAAACGTTGTTAAAGAAGATATCTCCAGAAGAAGGTTTAAATAAATTTACAATCATTTTTGCAATTGTAGATTTTCCACTTCCACTTTCTCCTACTAAGCCAAAAGACTCGCCTTCTTTAATATCAAAAGAAACATCGTTAACAGCCATTACAGAATTCTTAGAACTTTCTGTAAAAAAATTATCGTCAAAATTTTTACTAAGACTTTTAATCTGTACTAAACTTTGATCTATTATTTCTTTTTTTGTCCATCTATTTAATATTTTGATATTATTTTCTTTTTTGTCACTGTTTTCTTTTTCAACTATTACAAATCTTGAAATTTTTTTGTTAGTTGGTGGAACTGAACTTACTAAGCTTTTAGTATAATTTTCTTGTGGTTTAGTTAATATTTTTTTTGTTTCACCAATTTCAACTAAATTGCCACTTTTCATAACTGCAACTCGGTCTGCAGTCTCAGCTATAACCCCCATGTCATGAGTAATTAAAATAACTGCAAGATTTCTTTCTATTGTTAATTTTTTAATTAGTTCTAAAATCTGAGATTGAATTGATACATCTAGTGCTGTTGTTGGTTCATCTGCAATTAATAATTCTGGCTCACAACATAGAGCTAAAGAAATTACTACTCGTTGTCTCATTCCACCTGAGAATTGATGAGGATAATTATCAAATCTTATTTCTGCATCTTTTATGCCAACCTCTTTCAATAGATTTATAGATTTATTTTTTGCTTCTTCTTTACTTAATTTAAGATGAGTTTGAATTGTTTCAATTAACTGTTCACCTACAGTCAGAATTGGGTTAAGTGAAGTTTGAGGATCTTGAAATATCAATCCGATTTTATTTCCTCTATATTTAACAATACTTTCAGAGTTTTCATGAATGTTAAGATCACCTAAAATAACTGAGCCACTAGAAACCTTACCTGGTTCATCTATTAAATTAATAATAGCGTTTCCTACTGTACTTTTTCCTGAACCAGACTCTCCAACTAATCCTAAAATTTCTCCTTTGTTGACCTCGATGTTTACATTCTTAGCAGCATTAACTGTTTCTTTTCTCATTTGATAATCAACACTAAGATTATTTATTTTTAAAAATGTCATTTTTTTAATTTTGGATTTAGAGTATCTCTCATCCAATCCCCTAATAAATTTATTGAAAATGCTAAAATAACTAAGAAAATTGCTGGAAAAAAAGTAATCCACCATTCTCCAGAAAATAAAAAGTCATTACCAAGTCGTATCAATGTCCCTAAAGAAGGTGTTGTCGGGGGTACGCCAACTCCTAAAAAACTTAAGGTAGACTCGGCTAAAATAGCCAATGCTAGACCAATAGTTCCTATTACCAAAACTGGTCTTAAAATATTTGGCAAGATATGTTTAAACATTATAATTATATTCGAAACCCCAATTATTGTTGATGCTGAAACATAATCTTTATTTTTTTCAACTAAAGTTGCAGCTCTAGAAACTCTTGCAAATTGTGGCCACTCAGAAATTCCAATAGCAAATATTAAAACATAAATTGCCATTTCATCATGCATTTCTCTTGAGATTAATCCTCTTGCTATTCCGTCAACCAACAATGCCATCAAAATACTTGGTACTGTTAACTGAACATCTGTTAATCTCATTACTATCATTTCGTATTTTCCACCAAAAAATCCAGCTGTTAATCCCAACCCAACTCCAAGAATTAAACTAAAGATTATTGCAGAAAAACCTACAATCAGAGAAATTCTACATCCGTATAAAATTGTAGATAACATATCTCTTCCTTGTCCATCAGTGCCTAAAATAAATCTAGCAAGACCATCCTCTGTCCATGATGGTGGTGTGAATGCATCCATCAGTGATAGAGACGAAGGGTCAAAAGGATTGTAAGGCGTTATGAGTTCAACAAAAAAAGAACAGAAAAAAATTATAAACAAAATAGTAGATGATACAATCGCAGTAGGAGAATTAATGAAGCTATGATAAATATCACTATCTTTAATTCTTTCCCAAGTACTTAATGATTTGTTATCCACTTGCAACATCTCCCTTAACTCTTATTCTTGGATCAATTAAATAATAAAGAATATCAACTATAAAATTTATCATCACGAAAACAAAAGCTATAAAAACTAAATAAGCTGACATGATTGGTATATCGACGAATTGTACTGCTTGAATAAATAAGAAACCCATACCAGGCCATTGAAAAACAGTCTCAGTAATGATTGAAAAAGCAATTAGGGTTCCAATATTTATTCCTGCTATAGTTATTACTGGTATCAATCCATTTTTTAGTGCATGTTTATATTTAATACTATTTTCACCAATGCCTCGAGCACGTGCAAATTTAATGTAATCCGTTTGTAGTATTTCCATCATCTCTGCTCGCACAAGTCTGATAATATAAGTCATTTGGAAAAGGCTTAATGTTACTGAAGGAAGTATAATTGCTTTCAGTCCTGAAACTGTTAAGAAACCTGTAGTCCAAAAACCTAAATCAACAACTTCTCCTCTTCCAAAAGAGGGTAATATTCCTAAGATTACCGCAAACAAATATATAAATAATATTCCAATAACAAATGTTGGGAGTGATACTCCCAATAAGGAGATGGCTAAGACAAAATCACTTAAAAAACCTTTCCGATTTATACCTGTATAAACTCCTAATAATGTACCAGTTACAAGTGCAATTAGTGCTGAAATAACTACTAGTTCAATAGTAGCTGGTAATCTCTCAACAATTAATTCTGAGACAGGTCTTCTTAATTGATATGAAATTCCAAACTCGCCCTTAGAAGCATTAACTATAAATCTTGAAAATTGTACATGAATTGGATCCATCAAACCTAATGTTTTTCTTAATTCTGCTCTTTCCTCGTCAGAAGTCTCTTCTCCAACCATGTTATTAATTGGATCTCCAACAAAATTAAATAAAGAGAAAGATACAAAGGCGACAACCAACATCACCAAAGCAGATTGAAACAGCCTTTTAAAAAAATATTTTATCAATTTGTGAAGATTTAAATTTACAAGCCCTTTAAAAATTTAAAGGGCTTATAATAATTTTTAATTAGTTAAAACTAGCAGTTCTGAATAACGGTTCGTTATTCGGTCTGATAGGAACATTGACATTGCTTTTAGATGCCCAAGAAATTACTTGGTGATGTAAAGGAAGATAAGAAATATCATCTTTTACAATTTTCCAAGCTTTTGCAATTGCAGCATTTCTTTTATCTAAATCAACTTCGCCTTCCATAACTCTAATTGCAGCATCAACATCAGCATTACTAAAGTTAACTTTGTTCCAGCTAGCACCAGTTTCATATAGGTAATGGAAAACATAGTGACTATCTAAAGTTGGAACACCCCATCCTAGCATATAGAAATCACCTTGATCATCTTTAAGCTCTTTGAAGTGTTTACTTTTAGTTTGAGCGAATAAGTTAACGTTAACTCCAATTTTACCCAACATTCCAACAACAGCAGTACATATTGCCTCATCGTTTACATATCTGTCATTAGGACATCTAAGTTCAACGTCAAAACCATTAGGATAGCCCGCATCAGCTAAAAGTTTTTTTGCAGCATTAACATCGTAAGGTAATCTTTTATCAAGATCAGCTGTATATCCATTTACACCTGGGAAAGTTATAATTCCTGCTGGTTCACTTAAACCTCTCATAACTTTTTTCTTGATCGCTTCAATATCAATTGCTTGATAAAGAGCCTGTCTTACTTCTTTTTTCTTAAATGGATTATCACCTGTGTTACCAGTTCTTAATTTGTCAACTGCTTGATCCATACCTAAGAAAATTGTTCTCATTTGAGCTGTACTTTCAACTTTGTGACCTGAAGAAGATCCAATTCTTTTTAAGTCTTGAACAGGAGCATCGGTTACTACATCAATTTCACCAGATAATAAAGCTGCTACTCTTGTAGCTGCATTTTTAATAGGCATTAATTCGATTTGAGTTACTTTTTTGTCTTTCATTTCACCCCACCAATGTTTATTTCTTTTAAACACCGTCTTGGTATTAGGCTCTCTTAAAGTTATTTTAAAAGGACCAGTTCCCATAGCATTAGTAGCAGAGAAAGTTTCTTGTCCTGCGTCCCAATTTTGTGGAGACATTGCAAAGTTTTTCTCTGACCAAGCTTTAGACATTATAAAAATGTTAGACAATTGGTTCAAAAGAATAGGGTTAGGTTTACTTGTAGTTATTTTTACTGAGTAATCTCCAACCGCTTCAACATTTGAAATTGTGCTGATGTATTCTTTAAAATCAGATGTTCTTTGCTTAGCTCTTAGTATGCTAAAAACAACATCTGCAGATGTCATTCCAGAACCATCTGAAAACTTAGCATCTTCTCTTAAAGTAAAAATCCAAGTATTTGGATCAGTAGCTTTCCATTTTGTAGCTAAGGCAGGTCCTATTTTCATGTCCAATCCTCTTTGAACTAGAGCTTCATAAACTTGTCTAGATACTTGTGTAGTTGGACCCTCATTTTGTGCATGTGGATCTAGTGTTAGACTGTCTCCTTGCATAGACCATTTAATAGTTTTTGCCCATGCTGAAGAAAATCCAAATACTAGAACTAATGACAATAGTATTCTTACTATATTTTTAGTCTTCATTATTCCCCTCATTTTTAAAATTTATTTAAAAAAGTATAAGTGAAATAATTGAATTATAGTAGCAATAATTTACTGATAAAATTTAACTTTTATCACTATCAACTAATTTTTTCTTAGCAATCCAAGGCATCATAGCTCTAAGTTCAGCACCCACTTTTTCGACTGGATGCTCAGCTAATTTAGCCCTTGTAGCTAGAAAATTTTTCTGACCATTTTTACATTCATCCATCCACTCCTTAGTGAATTTTCCAGATTGAATTTCAACCAAAACTTCTTTCATTCTTTTTTTAGTTTCTTCTTTGTTTACTACTCTTGGCCCTGATTGATATTCACCATATTCAGCAGTATTTGATATTGAATAATTCATATTTGCAATTCCACCCTCATAAATTAAATCGACAATTAATTTAACTTCATGAACGGTTTCAAAATATGCCATTTCAGGTTCATATCCTGCTTCAACTAAAGTTTCATAACCATTTTTGATTAGTTCAACTAAACCTCCACACAATACAGTTTGTTCACCAAATAAATCTGTTTCAACTTCGTCTTTAAATGTAGTTTCAATAATTCCTGATCTTCCTCCACCAACTGCTGAAGCATAAGATAAAGCTAGGTCTCTAGCTTTTCCTGAACCATTTTGATGTACTGCAAATAAACAAGGTACTCCACCTCCTTTTTCATATTCGCTTCTGACCAAATGACCTGGTCCTTTTGGAGCAACCATAAAAACATCTAGATCTTTTCTAGCTTTAATTAAATCGTAATGAACATTTAAACCATGAGCAAATGCAATACTTGTTCCTTCTCTTACTCTTTGTTCAATGTGATTCTTGTAAATTTCTGCTTGTAGCTCATCTGGAGTTAAAATCATTACTACATCTGCCCATTCAGCAGCATCAGATAAATTCATTACTTTTAGTCCTTTTGATTCTGCTTTAGCTGCACTAGATGAACCTTCTCTTAATGCTACAACAATCTCTTTTACTCCACTGTCTTTTAAATTTAATGCATGGGCATGACCTTGACTACCATATCCAAAAATAGCAACTTTTTTACTTTTTATTAAATTCACATCTGCATCTTTTTCATAAAACATTTTCATATTATCTCTCCTATTAATTTAATTAAATATTTTAGCACCTCTTGTCATAGCCACTGCCCCAGTTCTCGAAGTGCTAATAAGTCCTAAGGGCTTTAATTTTTTATTCATTTTGTCAATTTCTCTTCTAAGTGCAGTTATTTGAATTACTGCTGAAGTTTTAGTTTCATCTAATATTATGGGATTAAATCTTTTACAAGCATTTAAACATTTTTCTATTTTATTTCTTTTGCCAACAACTTTAAATAAAGCCATTTCTTTAAAAATTACATTTTTATCTTCCCTTTTAAATTCAGCTACTTTGTGAACAGGAACTAATTTTGTCAATTGAAGCTTTATTTGATCTATTACCTGAGGTGTTCCTGTAGTAACGATTGTTATTCTTGAAATATTTTTAATTGCATCAACTTCAGCAACAGCTAACGACTCTATATTGTACCCTCTTCCTGAAAAAAGACCAACAACTCTCGCAAGTACACCAGCTTCATTATCAACCCAAACAACAAAAATATATGTCTCTGGTTTTTCTTTCTTTGTAGGTATACTGTAAGCTGATTTTGATTTTGGCATTTTTATTATACTAAAGCTTTGCCTTTTCCCTTAATTTTATTATCCTCTTGATCATTTGGGCCCAAGATCATTTGATTGTGTGGTTTTCCAGACGGGATCATTGGAAAACAATTTTCATTAGGATCTACATGGCAATCAAAAATAACAGGTCCATTGTAATCGATCATTTCTTGAATTTTATAATCAAGATCAGATGGGTTATCTGCTTTAATACCTTTGCAACCGTAAGCTTCTGCCATTTTCATAAAATCTGGTAATGCCTCTGAATAACTTTCAGAATAATTTTTTTCATGCAGTAATTCCTGCCACTGTCTTACCATTCCCATATATTGATTGTTTAATATGAATATTTTTATAGGAAGATTGTATTGAACTGCTGTAGACATCTCTTGCATAGTCATTAAAACGGAGGCCTCTCCTGCAATATCAATTACTAATTTTTCAGGATGAGCAATTTGTACACCAACAGCTGCTGGTAAACCATATCCCATAGTACCCAAGCCGCCAGATGTCATCCATCTATTTGGTTTGTTAAATTTATAATGCTGAGCAGCCCACATTTGATGTTGTCCAACCTCAGTAGTAACATAAGTATCTTTATCCTTAGTTAATTCATAAAGTCTTTGAACAGCATGTTGTGGTTTTATACTTTTATCGCTATTAACAAAATTAAGAGAGTTTTTTTCTCTCCATTTTTCAATTTGTTCCCACCACTTGGCAATATTTGGTTTATTTGATTTACTATGGCCATTTTTTCTTTTAGCGATTGTCTTATTAATTTTACTTATTACACTTGTGACATCACCAACTATTGCAAGATCCACTTTGATAATTTTATTGATTGATGATGGGTCAATATCTATATGCACTTTCTTCGAATGTGGTGAAAACTCATCTATTTTTCCAGTAATTCGATCATCAAATCTTGCGCCAATATTAATTAACAGATCACAATCATGCATAGCATTATTTGCCTCGTATGTACCATGCATACCAAGCATTCCTAAAAATTGATTATCATCTCCAGGGTATGCACCTAAGCCCTGAAGAGTAGAAGTAATTGGAAAACCGGTTAAATCCACAAAGTCTCTCAAAGCCTGGCTTCCTTTTGGTCCTGAGTTAATTACTCCTCCACCACTGTAAATCACTGGTTTTTTTGCTTTGCTTAATAGTTTTACTAATTCGTCAATTTGATCTTGAGAAAATTTATTATGTGATTTTCCATTAAATTTTTTTTCTTTAATTGGTTTTTTATATTTTGTTTTTGCAAACTGAACATCTTTTGGAATATCAATTAAAACTGGTCCAGGTCTTCCAGTTGTTGCCACTCTAAATGCTTCATGCATAACTTTTGAAAGATCATTAATATCTTTAACTAACCAATTGTGTTTTGTGCAAGGCCTTGTAATTCCTGTAGTATCACATTCTTGAAAAGCATCAGTTCCAATCAAATGTGTTGGAACCTGACCAGAAATACAAACCAATGGAACTGAATCCATATAAGCATCAGTTAAGGCAGTTACAACATTTGTAGCTCCAGGACCTGATGTAACTAAAACTACTCCTGGTTTTCCAGATGATCTTGCATATCCTTCAGCTGCGTGGCCAGCACCTTGTTCGTGTCTAACTAAAATATGTTTTATAGAAGGATGATTTTTTAATTCATCATAAATAGGTAACACTGCTCCACCTGGATAACCAAAGATATGTTCTACCTTTTGGTCTTCAAGACATTTAAATACAATTTCTGCTCCAGTATATAATTTTGGCATTATGCAATCTAGCTGAAGTTGTACTCATTGGTCAAGTTTAACAATGAAAATTTTAAATTTTTTTTAAAAATTTATTTATGTCTTTTGGCTTTAATTTTATCCAACTCATCATGTTCCCTCTAGCCCAAGTGCTTTGTCTTTTAGCGTATTGTCTAGTTTTTATGGCTATTTTTTCTTTTATTTGCTCCAAATCTTTTTCTTTATTAAGAAAATCTTTAATCTCCATAACTCCTATGGCCTTATTTGCACTTTTATCTTTTCTAACCTTAAGTTTTATAAAATTTTTAACTTCTTTTATTGCACCACTTTCTATCATCTCCTTTGTTCTGATATTAATACGCCCTATTAATTCTTGTCGAGGATAGTCAATATAAACTTTTAAGAAATCGGCCTCTAAAAAGTTTGATTTGGTGTTTTTAAACCATTCATAAAGTGATTTTTTAGTAAATTTTTTTACTTCGTAAGCTCTAATAGATCTTTGAGAGTCAGTAGGATTTATTTTTCCTTTTAAAAGTGGGTCTAATTTTAACAGTTTTTCATAAAATTTTTTTTGTCCAAGTTTTTTTTGCATATTTCTAATCTGGTTTCTTAATTTTAATGAAATCTTTGGAATTTTTACAAGTCCGTCGGTTAATGCCTTAAAATATAAACCTGTACCTCCAACAAGAATAGGAATTCTTTTTCTTTTTTGTACATTTTTTATTGTTTTGTTAACAAGCTTTAACCAATCACCTGTAGAAAAGTTTTTCTTTACATCGTGAAAACCATATAAATGATGTCTAATTTTCTGGAATTGTTTTAGATCTGGTCTAGCTGATAAAATTTTAAGCTGTTTGTAAACTTGCATACTGTCTGCATTGATTATCTCTCCATTAATTTTCTTTGCAATTTTAATTGCTAAGCTTGACTTTCCTGATGCTGTAGGTCCCGATATAAGTATAATCTTGGATCTTAAATCCATTATCAATCTAGCTTAATACCAATGTATCTTCTTTGATTTTGATTATTATAGATTGCAAGTAAAACTGTTTTTTGATTTGAATTTAAAACTTCTTTAGTAATATTTCTTAAGTCATCTGCTGATCTGATTTTTTTCTTCTGAGCCTCAACAATAATACTATTAAGCTCTATCGAATTTGCTACAGGACTGTTGTTTGCAATTTTTGTTATAACAACTCCTGTTGTCTGATTTGGTAATTTTCTATTTTTTATATCTTCTTTAGTCAAAGGTCTTACAGCAATTCTTAAACTTTCAATTATTTCTTCATTATCTTGTTTTTGTGTTTCTTGATTTTTACTTATTTTGAAGTCCTCTGATGTTTCTAATCTTCCTAAAATAACATATTTAATTATTTCTTTTTTTTCTCTCCAAATTTTTACTTCAACTTTTTTTCCAACTTCTGTTCTTGCTACAATAGCTGGAAGTTCTTTCATTTGGTTTATTTTTTCTCCATTAAATTCTAAAATTATATCACCAGCTTGTATGCCTGCTTTTTCTGATGGACTATTTTCTGCAACACTAGCAACTAATGCTCCTCGTGCTTTGTCTAATTTTTCAACTTCAGCAATTTCTTTTGTTACATCTTGAATTCTAACACCCAGCCAACCTCTTTTTGTTTCGCCAAATTCGATTAATTGTTTAATTACAATATGAGCACTGTTTGATGGTATGGAAAATCCAATACCAATAGAACCGTTACGTCCAAGAATCGCTGTATTAATTCCAATAACATTTCCTTCCATATCAAACAAAGGTCCTCCTGAATTACCAGAGTTTATAGAAGCATCAGTTTGAATAAAATCTTCATATCTTGATAAACCGATTGATCTATTTCTTGCTGAAATAATTCCAGCAGTAACAGTTCCACCTAAACCAAATGGATTTCCAATTGCCAAAACCCAATCCCCAATTCTTGCTTTATCAGAATCTCCAAATGCTACTGGGACAAATTTTTCGTCTGTTTCTAATTGTAAAACCGCAATATCCATAAGTGGATCAGCGCCAAGAACCTTTGCTTTAAATTCTTGATCTCCATTTACTCTGACAATAATATCGTCAGCGTCTTGGATAACGTGATTATTTGTAACAACAATTCCTTTTTCATCAATAATAAATCCAGAGCCTAACGCTGCAGATTGTCTTTGTTGAGGTGTCCCAAATTCTTTAAACATATCCTCAAAAGGAGATCCTGGAGGAAATTGGAACGGAAAAGGATTAGAATTTGTTGTGATAGTAGTTGTTGTAGAAATGTTTACAACAGATGGCATTAGTTTTTCTGCAAGATCTGCAAATGAAGAAGGAACTGGTTTTGAGTTTACACTAAAGGAAAAAGTAAATGTTAGAACTATTGTTAAAAATATAATTTTAATTTTTCTCATATTAGCTCTTAATGTAATAAATTATTATAAATCCTATTACCGCAAAAATAAGTCCACCTGATCTTAGTTGGCTATTTTTAACGAGTTCTAATTTTTTCAACATACTTTTCATTTTTGCTGGAAATAAGGCGTACAAAATTCCCTCAATAAACAAGAAAAGACCCAAAGCTATGACTAGCTCACGCATTTAAAATTTACTGTTGGATTTCAGGCTTTATATTTCCAAAAAATTTAAAGAATTCACTATCAGGAGACAAGATTAAAGAGGTTTCACCGCCAATTAGAGCTTTTTCATATGCTTGCATGGCTCTATAAAATGCAAAAAATTCTGGATCTTGACCAAACGCATCGGCAAATATCTTATTTCTTTCTCCATCACCTTCTCCCTTCATTATCTCTGATTGTTTTTGGGCATCAGCTAAAATAACAGTGACTTCTTTATCTGCAGTAGATGTGATAGTAACTGCCATCTCTGCACCTTTTGCTCTAAATTCTTTAGCTTCTCTTTCCCTTTCAGTCTGCATCCTTCTATAAATCGCATCACTATTTGCTTGAGGAAGATCTGCTCTTTTAATTCTGACATCTACAATATTTATTCCAAAGTTTTGTGCTTCATTATTTACACCTTCTTTAATTAAAGCCATTTGCTTAGATCTATCTTTTGATAATAGTGTTTGTAACTCCTCTTGACCTAAAACATTTCTAATTCTTGAATTTATAATTGTCGATAATCTTGATCTTGCAACTCTTTCATTGCCAACTGAAATATAAAATTTAAGTGGGTCTACAATTTGAAATCTTGCAAATGCATCAACAATCAATCTTTTCTGGTCTGATGCAATAACTTCTTCTGGTGGAGCATCTAAGTTTAAAATTCTTTTATCCAAATAAACAACATTTTGGATGAATGGAATTTTGAAGTTTAACCCTGGTTTCATTATAATTCTCTTTGGATCACCAAATTGAAGAATAATTGCTTGATTAACCTCTTTTACGATAATTACTGATAAAAAAGCTACTACACCAATTGCAACTAATATAACTGCTAATATTTTTCCAGCCTTCATTTTAATTTGTCGCTTTCTTTTTTAATTCAGGCAAAGGCAAGTATGGAACTACTCCTGAGCCTGCATTTTTTTCTATAATTACTTTATCTATATCTGCTAAGACTTTCTCCATAGTTTCTAAATACATTCTTTCTTGAGTGACTGCTTTTGCATTTTTATACTCATTGTAGATTGCTATAAATCTACTTGCTTCACCTTCTGCTTTTGCAACAACTTCTTTTTTATATGCTTCTGCTGCTTGTAAAATTTTCTGTGCTTCTCCTCGTGCTCTTGGGATCACATCGTTAGCATAAGCCTCTGCCTCATTTTTAGATCTTTCCATATCTGCTCTTGCAGCCTGTACGTCCCTAAATGCATCAATTACTTGATCAGGTGGGTCAGCTTTTTGAGTTTGCACTTGTGTAATTTGAATACCACTTTCATAATCATCTAAAATAGTTTGAATAATTTCTTGAGTTTCAAGCTCAATTTTAGATCTTCCCTCTGTTAAAATTGGCTGAATATCACTTTTTGCAATTACTTCCCTCATGGCAGTTTCAGCAGCTGCTTTAACAGTTCCTTCTGGATCTTGAATTTTAAATAAAAAATTACCTGCGTCTTTAATCACCCAAAATACTGAAAAGTCTATATTAACAATATTTTCATCTCCGGTTAACATTAGGCTTTCTTGTGGTACATCTGCTACTCCACCACCTGTAGAAAAACCACTATCTCTCTCAGATCTAAATCCTATATCCATTCTATTAACTTTTGTTACTTTTGGTGTTTGAACAGTTTCAACAGGAAAAGGTATATGATAGTTCAAACCAGGCTGTGTAGTTTTGACAAACTTACCAAATCTTAATACAACGCCTTGTTCATCTGGTAGTACTCTATAAAGTCCACTTGCTAACCATATAAAAGCCAAAACTAATAAAATTAGACTTATTGATTTTCCTCCTGAAGTTTTTCCACCAGGTAAAAATCTTTTTATTTTATCTTGAAGTTCTCTAATTAATTCGTCTACGTTTGGAGGTCTTGGACCTCTACCTGATCCATTACCACTACCACCGCCACCAGGAGGTGCTCCCCAAGGACTTTGATCTTTAAAATCGTCTGACATGACAACTTATATAGTGTCTTTAATGTAAAAAACAAGTAATGATACTTTCATGACTGATAAAAAACCTGAACTTAGTGCCGCAATGAAAAGTAAGCTAGAACCTAAAAAATTCACTAAAAATCCTATTCTTGGAACTAAGTTTACAATTGCAATTTCTAGCGCAAAAGGTGGAGTTGGAAAATCTACTTTTGCTACGAATCTTGCTTTAGCTTTGAAAAAAGTTGGATGCAAAGTTGGTATCTTAGATGCAGATATTTATGGTCCATCAATTCCTAAAATGTTTAATATTAATGAAAAACCAAAAAGCGATGGTCAAAAATTAGATCCAATTACAAAGTATGACATTCAGTGTATGTCGATTGGTTTTTTAGCTGATCAACAAACTCCAATGATATGGCGTGGTCCTATGGTTACAAGTGCAATTAAAACTTTTACTCAGAAAGTAAATTGGAAGGATTTGGATTTTATTATTGTGGATATGCCACCAGGAACAGGTGACACACAACTCACATTTTCTCAAGAAATAAAAATGGATGGTGCAATAATTGTAAGTACACCACAAGAAGTAGCACTTTTAGATGTAAAAAGAGGAATTAAAATGTTCGATAAACTAGGGGTGAAGATTTTAGGTTTAATTGATAATATGAGTTTTTTCATTGGAGACGATGGAAAAAAATATAAAATTTTTGGAGAAGGTGGGGTTAAAAAAACTGCAGAAGAATTCCAAAAAGAATTCTTAGGTGAAATTCCAATTAATCCTGAAGTTGGTAAAACTGGTGATGAGGGAAAGCCAATTGTAGAAGCTAACCCTGAGCATGAAATATCTAAGATATATTTAAATTTTGCTGAAAAAATTAAATTAATTTATCTTTAAGTTCAAAAGCAGTCATTAATTCATTCCATTCTCTTTTAGACAAATTAGAACTTTCAACATCTACATTTTCGCCTTTTATAAGTTTTTGAATAATTAATTTTCCTTTTGCAGAAACTTCGGTTCCACCAACTCTATAATCCATAAAAGCATCGTAAGTTATAGGAACCCATTTTTTTACAGTATCCAGCATTATATCAGCATAAACTCTAATTTCATATTGAGCATGACTATCAGCTCTTAATCGTAAAAAATTCATTAAATTTAATAAATCAGTTTTCCAATACCACTGAGTATATGTATTTAATGTTAAATTCATTCTTGCAAGTTCTCTTGCTAAACCTTTTTTGTTTTCATCAATAGTTGATCCATCAAATCTTTCATTAAGCATAGTCTCGTAATTATCATAAGTTCTCTCCGCATCACTTTTTAAAAGTTCCAAAACTTCCTCTGCCTGTTTTCCTTCTAGGATATCTCCTCTACCCTGTCTGTTACTAGTTGATTGAGCAGCTAAATTTTCTTGTGATGGTAAATAAAATTCTTTATCTAGAATTGAATACCTTGCAGAATATTCATTAACATTTGCAGTTCTGTGTCTAATCCATTGTCTGGCTATAAATATTGGAAGCTTAACATGATATTTAATTTCACACATTTCAAATGGAGTACTATGCCAATGCCTCATAAGATATTTAATAAGACCTTTATCAGTAGAAACTTGTTTTGTTCCTTTTCCATACGACACTCTAGCTGATTGTACTATGGATGAATCATCGCCCATATAATCAATCACTCTAACAAAACCATGATCTAAAGCTGGAATTGCTTCATATAAGATTTTTTCAAGTTCAGGAGCAGTAACCCTCTTAGTCTGATTGGTTTGAGATTGCTGATTTTTTATTTCTTCTTGTTGTTCTTTAGTTAATTTCATGATTGTTATTGAATCTGTTGTAATTACTTTTATATTAATAATGTTGGTTTTCCAACTACGACGATAAATGAATTTCGTAATAACCATTGCGGACGTGGGGGCAGTACCCACCACCTCCACCATTGCAACTTATGGGGGTGAACTAGATTCGACGGGTGACTAAAAGCTATTCTTTCGTTCGGGATTGTTCCACCGTAACGGGCTAATTTATAATTGCTAACGAAAGTTACGCACTTGCTGCCTAATTAACTTAGTTAATTAAGCAAACGGGGTTTGGGGCACCTGGCAACAGAACGCCCCTCTATATAAGAATATGAAAAATTCAATTAGGAATATATCATTAATATTTTCAGAGAACCCTATTGCTAGAGCGTATCTTTACTTATTTTTTAAAGAAAATTTAATTTCAAATAAAATCATATATTTAAATCCGAAATTTATTTTTAATAACTTTTTTTTAAAATCAATATTCAATAGTAATTTTAAAAATACAAAAAGGTACCTCAGATCAAAAAATGTATTGTTATTTATTAAAAATGTAGAAAAATATTTTAATTTAAGTGAAAATTTCCTTATAGAAATGTATAATTTTGAAATTATTTTAAAATTTAAAAATATCCATTTTGCTAAATCTTACGATATTAATAATAACAATAACATTCAATTCTTTGATGAAATTGATCAGCAAAATTTTCTTAATACTGGGAATAAAATCTTAAAAAATATTTTTGACACAAATAAAAATTTTTATCATATTCATCCTGGTTACCTATATAAAGTTAGAGGAGCAGATGGTACTTTGAATAGTATTAAACATTTTAATGAAATTGGTGCTTCATGTTTTTTAATGGAAAAAAAAATTGATACTGGAAAAATTCTTAAAAGATTTAGAATAAACTTTGACAAAATATTTTTTCCAAATTATGAAAAATTTAGCAGTCATGATCTTTATAAAATTTGGTATTCTTTTTTTGATCCCGCTTTAAGAGTTTTCTTATTAAAAAAAATGCTAGATGAAAATACTAACTTAACTAGTTTTGAAAAAAATAATTTAGAAACTAAAGAAGATAGATATTTTTCCTTTATCGAAAAGGAAGAAATTAAAGATTTATTTAGTAATAAAATATTTATTTAAGTTCTTCTATAAATATTAAAAATGTAAGATTAATTATCAACAAATATAAAATCAAAATACCTAGACAAGTGTTATTAGATGCTAGTGTCTGAACATAAGAAATTATTCAATACAACGAAGACAACGCAGTCAAAAGACAAAGTGAAGACAAAATAGAGAAATATGACAACGAAGATTACAACGAAGAAATTCTATTAAGTAAATAAATATGCTAATTATCTGTCTTGCGACGAGAAACAGAACGCCCCTTCTGATTTATAAATTGATTTGCAGTATCAAAGTTATTTAAAAAACATAATAAAGTGACTCGGACTATAGTTGGGATAATTAATTTAAAACCTTATTTTTAGCTTTATCAAATTCTTCTTTTGTTATTATACCGCTTTTATATAAATCATTTAACTTGTTTATTTCATCAGCAATATCATTTAAAGATGTTTTGCTTGAAAATGATTTCGAAGGTGAAAGATCACTTAAATCTAATTTATGCCTTTCTAATGTTTTAACAATATTTTCAAAATCAATATGTCTTTGTGCTGAAATCGAAACCCATTTATTCATTATTTTTTCATGCTCTGGATATTTTGAAATATTGTTTTTATGATATTCTGAAGTTTCTTCGCTTACAAAATTATTTTTTGGTGCATTCAGAATTTCAGGATTAATTGCATAAGATAATAAGTACCATCTACCTTTAACTAATCTAGAATAATAAGCGTGAAAACTTGTAAGTGCTACTTTAGGCAATTGTATATTATTATCTTTTACCCATTTTTTTAATTCAGCATTGGAAATCTCTGGATCATCTGGTGTAAAAAAATCTCTATTTACATCTGAATGTCCAATTACAAGGCAATTATGAGTACTACCTTTCTTAAATACTTTCACTAAAAAATATTCAGGACGTTCATAACATCCATCATATTTATTTTTAAATATTACTTCGTATATGGCATGACTGATTTCAGTTGGAAATAATCCAGCAGTGTTTAATTCACCAATTTCTAAAGTTTCTAAAATAGTGTTATTTTCTATTCTTGCTAAAGTGTAAACCTTGCCTCTTATGCCATAATAGTCTTCCATAGAATTTCGTAGGACTGTCCAATTACCAGGTGGCAAATTTAAAACGAAACTTTTGCTGTAATTAATCTTATTTTGAACTAAATTATTAACTTTATATTTTTTTGCATTAACTTCATTATTGAACATTAACAGGATTAAAAGCATTAGACTTATTGATAAAAAATTTTTCATAATTCAATTTTACCAAATTATAAAACATGAGTCCAAAATTAAAATCTAATCTAACCAATTTTTAGTCGGTATTTGTTCAGAATTATTCTTTAATTTATCTAATTTGATTATTGCTGAGTGTTGAAATACAAAGATCATTGAAACAAAGTCTGGAGCACCTGGCAACAAAACACCCCCCTCCCCTAATTAATTTAATTTTTTTTAATTTCAGCTTGAGCAGCGGCCAACCTTGCAACAGGAACTCTATAAGGTGAACAAGAAACATAATTCAATCCTGCTTTGGAACAAAAAGATATACTATGTGGATCTCCTCCATGCTCTCCACAGATACCTAACTTTAGATTTTTATTTTGTTTTCGTCCTTTTTCTACTGCTATTTCAACTAAATCTGAAACTCCTTCATCTATTGAAACAAAAGGATCAACAGAAAATATTTTGTTTTCTAAATAATCATTTAAAAATTTACCACTGTCATCTCTACTGATCCCAAAAGTAGTCTGAGTTAAATCATTTGTTCCAAAACTAAAGAATTCTGCATGCTTAGCAATCTCCTTTGCTTTTATTGCCGCTCTAGGCAATTCAATCATCGTTCCAACTAAAAATTCTATTTTCAATTCATTTTCTTGTTGAACTTGACTAGCAGTTCTTACTACTAATTCTTTCATTATTTTGATCTCAGCCTCCGTAGATACTAAAGGTATCATCACTTCAGGGAATGCGGATTTAATTTTACTTTTTTTGAGGTAAGCTAAAGCCTCAAATATTGCTTTGCATTGCATTTCATAGATTTCTGGAAAAGATATTCCTAAACGACATCCTCTATGACCTAACATAGGATTTTGTTCATGAAGCTCTTCAATTCTTGACTCAACCTCTTTAATTGGAAGATTAACTATACTAGCAACCTCATTAATTTCCTTTTCTGTACGTGGTAAAAATTCATGTAATGGTGGGTCTAACAATCTAACTGTAACCGGTAATCCACTCATGATTTTAAAAATTTCTATAAAATCTTTTCTTTGATGAGGTAAAAGTTTTTGTAATGCTTTTGCTCTGTCTTCTTTTGTTTTAGATAATATCATTTCTCTTACAGACAAAATTCGTTCTTCATCAAAAAACATATGTTCAGTTCTGCATAATCCAATACCCTCTGCACCAAAATCTTTTGCTGTTCTAGTATCTTTCGGGGTCTCAGAATTTGTTCTTACTTTTAATTTTCTAAAGCTGTCTGCCCAAGACATTAACTTGGAAAAATCACCAGATATTTCGGGTTTCACAGTTGAAACACTTCCGGCAATAATTCTTCCGGTTGAGCCATCAATAGTAATTAGGTCTCCTTCCTTTATCTCCATTGAAGAAGTTTTAAAAGATCTATTTTCATAGTTTATATCAATTTCACTTGATCCTGACACACATGGTCTTCCCATACCTCTTGCAACAACAGCTGCATGACTTGTCATTCCTCCTCTGGCAGTCAAAATTCCTTTAGCAGCATGCATTCCTTGTATATCTTCTGGAGAGGTCTCTAATCTGACCAAAATTGTATCTTGCATCATTAAAGTTAATCTTTCAGCCTCTTCTGATGTAAATACAACTTTACCACTGGCTGCACCTGGTGATGCTGGCAATCCATTTGCTATTACATTAATTGAACTTTTTTCATCCAAAGTAGGGTGCAAAAGTGTGTCTAAAGAGTTAGGGTCAATTCTTAATACAGCTTCTTTTTTAGAAATTAATTTTTCTTTAACCATATCAACTGCAATCTTGACTGCTGATTTTGCTGTTCTTTTTCCTGATCTTGTTTGAAGCATCCATAGTTTATTACTTTCGACTGTAAACTCTACGTCTTGCATATCTTTGTAATGAATTTCTAATTTTTTCAAAATTTTTTGAAGTTCTTTGAAAACTTTTGGCATAGATTCTTCCATTGATAACTCTTTTACTTTAGAATCTCGCCTAGCTTTTTTTGTTATGTATTGAGGAGTTCTTGTACCAGCTACAACATCTTCGCCTTGTGCATTTATTAAATACTCGCCATATATTTCATTTGAGCCATCTGATGGATTTCTAGTAAAAACAACTCCAGTTGCACAATCATCACCCATATTTCCAAACACCATTGATTGTACATTTACAGCAGTTCCCCACTCAGATGGAATTTGATTTAGTTTCCTGTAAACTTTTGCTCTATTGCTTTCCCAAGATAAAAATACGGCACTTATTGCTCCTAGCAATTGTTCATTAACGTCTTGAGGAAAATCTTTTTTTGCCTTTTCTCTTACTGTCCTTTTAAAATCTT
>CACITU010000002.1 GCA_902589725.1 uncultured Pelagibacteraceae bacterium | reverse complement strand
ATATTTTTATCTAAATTATTTCTAATCGCATCTGCTGAAATTCCACTTTGATTAACGTAATCCATAAAATCTTGAGTGGTGACATTTGTTTTATTTATTTTTGCAATATTGTTTTGATTATTTGTACTAAATCCACCACCGAAACCACCAAAGCCAAAAGCAATAATAATTATAACAATCAACACCAATCCACCAAATTGTTTCCAGCCTAAGTTTTTTAATTTTTCAATCATTGCGTTATAAATTTATTGATCTGTAAAAAACAAATCTATAGATTAAAAAGTCAATTATGACAAATAAATATATGTATTTTGTAGCTAATTGGAAAATGTTTGGTGATTTAAGAACTCTTAATTCACTTGATAAAGTAATAAAGTTTTCGAAAACGATTAAAAAAAATAAGTTTAAAATAGTTTATTGTCCACCAAATACATTAATTCGACCTATGTCTAGAAGGCTTAAAAAAACTAAAATTGAAGTTGGTGCTCAAAATTGTCATCACAGTCATGACTATGGTGCACATACAGGTCAAGTAAATTCTAGTATGCTCAAAAATGTTGGATCAAAGTATGTTATTTTAGGTCATTCAGAAAATAGACAACTAGGTGAAACAGATAATTTAATTAATTTAAAAATTAAAAGCGCGATTAAGTCAGGTCTAAAAGTTATATTTTGTATTGGTGAAACTTTAAAAGAAAGAAGAACTAAAAAAACAAATCAAGTTTTAAAAAGACAAATTGAAAAAGGATTAAAATCAATAAAAAATAAATCTAAAATTATTGTAGCTTATGAACCAGTGTGGTCTATAGGCACAGGAATAATACCAAAAGAGGCTGCTTTAATTCAAACTATTTCATTTATAAAAAGTAGATTTGTAAAAAAATATCCTAAAATCTTATATGGTGGATCTGTAAATACTAACAACGCTGATACTTTAAAAAGAATTCCCAACATTGATGGTTTTTTGATTGGTGGAGCATCACAGAATCCAAAAAAATTTATTGATATAATTAAAAAAACCATTATTTAAAAGCCTCATGGAAACTATATTATTAGTAATTAATATAATACTTGCAGTTATTTTAGTTCTTTTGATTTTAATGCAAAAATCAGAAGGTGGTGCTTTAGGAATTGGAGTTTCTCAAGAAAATTTTATGTTATCTAGATCAGCTGGAAGTTTTATGACTAAAGCTACTGCAATTATAGCAACACTTTTTATAATTTGTAGCTTAGCTCTTACAATAATTTCTAGAGCAGAACTTACTCCTTCGAGCTCTGTATTAGATACTATTGAGGAAAAAACTGAGGACACACCTTCAATTCCAGATAATAATTAATTAATCCTTTTAAATTCTTTTTTTATTCGCTATAAGATACTTCCATGGCGCGATATATATTTGTCACTGGCGGCGTGGTTTCTTCCTTAGGTAAAGGTCTCTCTTCAGCATCTCTAGCTTATTTATTACAATCAAGAGGTTATAAAGTTAGATTAAGAAAACTAGATCCTTATTTAAATGTGGATCCAGGAACCATGAGTCCTTTTCAACATGGAGAAGTTTTTGTAACAGATGATGGGGCTGAAACAGATTTGGATTTAGGTCACTATGAAAGATTTTCAGGAGTAACAGCAAAGAAAACTGATAATATTACAACAGGAAAAATTTATAGTGATGTTCTTAGAAAAGAAAGAAAAGGTCAGTATTTAGGTAAAACAGTTCAAGTAATTCCCCATATCACAGATAGAATAAAAGAATTTATAAAATTCGATACATCTAAAGAAGACTTTGTCATTTGTGAAATAGGAGGAATAGTAGGTGATATAGAAAGTCTTCCTTTTGTAGAGGCGATAAGACAATTTTCGAATGATATTGGTAAAAAAAATGCATTATTTATTCATCTAACTTTAGTTCCTTATTTAAAAGCATCTGATGAAATAAAAACCAAACCAACACAACATTCAGTTAAAGAGTTAAGAAGTATTGGTATTCAACCTGATATTATAATTTGTAGATCAGAAAGACCTATTCCTTTAGAACATAGAAAAAAAATATCTTTGTTTTGTAACGTAGATATTAAAAATGTAATTGAAACAGTTGATGTTAAAACCATTTATGAGGCACCAATTAGTTTTGCAAAAGAAAAATTAGATATTCAAGTTTTAAGTTTTTTCAAAATTAAATCAAAAAAATCTAATAATTTAACACCTTGGAGGAAAATAACTAAAATTACTCTAAATACTAGAAGACATATTAATATTGCAATCATTGGTAAATACGTTGAGTTAAAAGATGCGTATAAATCTTTAGATGAAGCACTTACTCATGGAGGAATATCCAATAATCTTAAAGTAAACTTAGTAAGAATAGATTCTGAAAAATTAAAAGTTTCAGAAATAAAAAATAAACTTAAAAATGTTTCAGGAATTTTAATTCCAGGTGGATTTGGTAAAAGAGGAACAGAAGGTAAAATTGAAGCTATAAGGTATGCAAGAATAAATAAAATTCCATTTCTTGGAATTTGTTATGGAATGCAAATGGCTATAATTGAATTTGCTAGAAATCAATTAAAGATTAAAAAAGCAACTTCTTCTGAGTTTGATAAAAGTGGAGTTCATATTATCGGCTTGATGCATGAATGGGAAAAAAGTGGCAAGAAAGTTAAAGGAACAGATAAAGATTTAGGGGGTACTATGAGACTTGGTTCTTATGATGCAATCTTGAAAGATAAATCTAAAATTAGAGATATTTATAAAACTAGACTAATTAAAGAGAGACATAGACATAGATATGAAGTGGACGTTTCATATAAAGAAAAATTTGAGAAGAAAGGATTAATATTTTCAGGTTTATCTCCAGATCATAAGCTTCCAGAGATAATTGAACTAAAAAATCACCCTTGGTTTATAGGAGTTCAGTTTCATCCAGAATTTAAATCTAGACCTTTGAACCCACATCCTTTATTCTCTTCATTTATCAAAGCAGCAAAAAATCATAGATGAGTGCGATTAAAGTAAATTGTGAAAATATAGAAATTTCAAACAACAATAAGATTTGTATTATTGCAGGTCCATGTCAGCTTGAGACAGAGCAACATGCACTGGATATGGCGGGAAAAATTAAGGAAATTACCTCAAAATTTGACCTTGGATTTATTTACAAAACTTCATTTGATAAAGCGAACAGAACAAGTTTAAAAGGTAAAAGGGGAGCAGGATTAGATGCATCACTTCCTGTATTTGATAAAATTAAAAAGGAACTAAGTATTCCAATCTTAACAGACATTCATAATGCAGAACAATGTGAAGTTGTTTCAAAGCATGTTGATGTTTTACAAATCCCTGCTTTTTTATGTCGACAAACAGACCTCTTAATTGCTGCAGCTAAAACAAACAAAATTATTAATGTAAAAAAAGGTCAGTTCTTAGCACCGTGGGATATGGTTAATGTAACTAAAAAAATTTCAGACTCAGGAAATAAAAATATCCTAGTCACGGAAAGAGGTGCAAGTTTTGGATACAACACTTTAGTCTCTGACATGAGATCATTACCTATTATGGCAAAGAATGGTTATCCAGTAATTTTCGATGCAACTCATTCTGTTCAACAACCAGGTGGCCAAGGAGAATCCTCTGGTGGTCAAAGAGAATTTGTTGAATATTTAGCAAGAGCTGCAGTTGCGGTTGGAGTTGCAGGTGTATTTATTGAAACGCATCAAGATCCTGATAACGCTCCATCGGATGGGCCAAACATGGTACCATTGAATAAATTAGAGAATCTATTAAAACAATTAAACGATATAGATAATCTAATAAAAAAATAGTGAGTAAAATTTTAAAAGTAAGAGCTCGTCAAATTTTTGATAGTAGAGGAAATCCAACAGTAGAGGCAGAAGTTTATATTAAAAATAATAGCGCATCCGCTATTTGTCCTTCAGGTGCTTCCACAGGAACTTTTGAAGCTTTTGAAAAAAGAGACAAAAATAATAAACGGTATTTAGGAAAAAGTGTTTTAAATGCGGTTAACTTAGTTAACAGAAAGATTTCAAAAAAATTAAAAGGACAAAGTATCCATAATCAAGAAAGAATTGATGCTTTGTTAATTAACTTAGATGGTACAAAACAAAAAACTAACTTAGGAGCTAATGCGATGTTAGCGGTTTCTATGGCTGTTAAAAAACTGTCTGCAAAAGCAAAAAAATTACCTTTGTATAAAACTTTTTTTCAAAAAAATAATTTTCAATTACCTTATCCATTAATGAACATTATCAATGGTGGAGCGCACGCAAATAATGGTCTTAGAATTCAAGAATTTATGATCAGACCTGATCGAGCAAAAAGTTTTTCTGAGGCGATGCGGATTTGTTTTGTTGTCATTAAAAACTTAAGTAAATTAATAAAAGCTAAAGGTTTATCAACTTCAGTAGGTGATGAAGGTGGGTTTGCACCAATGATCAGTAGTAATAATCAAGCTTTAGATTTAATTGTGAGTGCAATCAAAAAATCAGGATTCATTAACGGTAAAGATGTTTCTATCTGTCTAGATGTGGCTGCTAATGAATTATATAAAAAGAACAAATACTCTATTCATTCAAAAAGTTATATTTCAGTAGATAAATCCATTAAAGAATATCAAAAAATTATTAAAAAATATAAAATCAAGTCCATTGAAGATCCATTTGCTGAAAATGACTGGTTGGCATGGAATAAATTAATGAAATCAATAAAAAAAGTTCAGATTGTTGGAGATGATTTGTATGTAACAAATCTTGAAAGATTAAAGAAAGGTTTCTTAAATATTTCATCTAATTCCATTTTAATAAAACTAAATCAAATAGGCACTGTTTCAGAAACATTAGATGTAATCAAATTTGCACAAACCATTGGATATAAAACAATCATATCTCACCGGTCAGGTGATAGCGAGGATACATTTATTGCTGATTTAGCAGTGGGTACTAATTCAAATCAAATTAAAACAGGATCTTTAGCTAGATCCGAAAGGGTTGCAAAATATAATCAATTAATCCGTATTGAAGAAGAACTTGGAAAAAAAGCGAGGATGAATAAGATCAATTAATGCTTCGATTAATAAAAAGAAATTATTTTTTATTAATATCTGTTTTTCTTATTTTATATTTTGCATTTAATTTAGTATCTGGAGAGCGGGGTCTTTTTTCGTATATAGAAAAAAAAGAACTTTTGTCTAACTTGAAAAAAGAAGAATTAACCCTAACTAGTAAAATAGATGAAATGGATCATAAAAACTCACTTCTGAGTACTAATTTAGATCTTGATTATATTGAGACCTTAATTAGAGAAAGATTTTTGTTTGGTAAAAAAAATGAGACAATTTATATAATTAAAAAAGATGAAAAGTAGACATCCAGAAAAAGAAAACAAACCGATCAATCCAATTAAAAAAAAACCACAATGGATTAGATCAAAACTTACAAATAGTAAGGAATTCTTTTTAACTAAAACAATAGTAAATAATAATAATCTTGTAACTGTTTGTCAGGAAGCAAACTGCCCGAACATAACTGAGTGTTGGAGTAAGCGACATGCAACTTTTATGATTATGGGAGACACCTGCACAAGAGCTTGTGCTTTTTGTGATGTTAAAACCGGTGTACCAGGAAAATTAGATCAACTTGAACCTGTTAAGATTGCAGAAGCAGTAAAAAAATTAAATTTAAAACATGTTGTAATTACCTCAGTTGATAGAGATGATTTAAATGATGGTGGATCAGAACATTTTTTTGAAGTGATTAATCAAACTAGAAAATCAAACCCAAATACTACTATTGAAGTTCTTACACCTGATTTTTTAAGAAAAGGAGATGCGTATAAAAAAGTTTTAGATGCTAAACCAGATGTTTTTAATCATAATATTGAAACTGTGCCTAGTCTTTATTTAAAAGTTCGACCTGGATCTAGATATTTTGCATCTTTAGAACTTTTGAAAAATGTAAAAAAAGTTAACAAAAACATTTTTACCAAATCTGGAATAATGGTTGGCTTAGGGGAGACAAGAGATGAAATTTTGCAGGTCATGGATGATTTAAGAGCTGCAGATGTTGATTTCATAACCATCGGTCAATACTTACAACCATCAACCAAACACTATCCATTAAATCGATATTACACACCACAAGAATTTGAGAATTTAGGGACAATTGCTAAAGCCAAAGGTTTTCTGTTAGTGTCTTCATCCCCTTTAACTAGATCTTCATATCACGCAGATGAGGATTTTGCCAAACTTCAACAAAATAGATTAAAAAATAATTAATGCCAAAAGCGTCAGTTAAGAGATTAATTGATAACAGAAAAGATAAACTAATTGAGTTCGTTTTAGATATTGAAAAATATCCAGAATTTATTCCTTTCTGTGATAATTCAAAAGTCTATGAGAGAAGTGATAACGGCGATACAATAAATATAATTGCTGATCTTACAATAGGTAAGGGGCCGTTTAAGGATACATTTAAAAGCGATGTTAAGTTAGATAAAAAAAATGATCATATTCATGTTGTTAATTTAGGCGGACCATTAAATCATTTAGAAAATAATTGGAAATTTATTGAGGTAGGGAATGATACTGAGGGTTATAAAACAGAGGTTTTATTTGATATTGATTTTGAAATCGAAAATAAGTTTTTAAATATTTTAATGACCAAATCTTTTCAATTTGGTTTAGAAAAGATAGCAGATGCGTTTCAAAAGAGAGCTGAAAGTATCAAATAATTTTACTGATTATCTTAATTACGGTGCTAACTGTTGATTTTTGAATTGAATTACGGTTTTTTGATTTAAATTTATTTCCTTTAATAAGCAGAGTTTTACCTTTTTTAATACCAATATAAACAAGGCCAACAGGTTTTTCTTTTGATCCACCACCTGGACCAGCAATTCCTGTTATTGATACATTGATTTTACTCTTTGATATTTTAGATAAATTTTGAACCATTGACTTACAACATTCATGGCTTACAGCACCATATTTGCTGATAATATTTTTATTAACCTTTAATATCTTTATTTTAGCTTGATTAGAGTAGGTGGTCAGACCCATTTGAAAATATTTTGATGAATTAGCTAATTTAGTTAAATTATGAGCCAACAATCCACCTGTACAAGACTCAGCTACGGATATAGTCAATTTTTTTTTAATTAATTTTTTATGAAGTAATTGAATATTCATTAAAATTTAAAACTAATTAAATAAATTAATATCATTGAATATAGCCCAGCCATTATATCATCCATTATTATTCCAAAATAGTTTTTATGGTTTTTATCAAAATAACTTACTGGAAAAGGTTTTAGAATGTCAAAAAATCTAAAAAAAACAAAAGATAAAATATAATAAATTTCAATTGAAATACTTATTTGATTAGTTTGATTTAAATACAACAACATAATTAAAGGCATGGATTGTCCTAAAACTTCATCGATTACTATTTGTCTTGGATCTTTATTTTTAAATTCGGTCTCAGAGTCTTTTACTGCATAAAATGAATAAAAGAATAAAAGTATAAAAAAAATTATTGAAAACTTAAGATCTGTGTAACCTAAAATTTCATAAGCAATATAAATAAAAACAGTTGTTACAGCAGAGGTTACAGTGCCTGGAATTTTAGTTAAATATCCATAACCAAAGAAAGTAGATAACAAAACATTTATTTTTTTCATTGTGTAATTGAGCAGATAACCTCACAAGCTATTGCTTTTTCCTTTCCAATTAATCCTAGTTTTTCTACTGTTTTACCTTTTAAGTTAATAAATTCTTTATCAATATTTAATAAATTAGATAAAGATTTGATTATTTTATCACGATACTTTGAAACTTTTGGTTGTTCGCATATTAAATTTATATCTAAATTATTTATATAAAAGTTATTATTATTTAATATTTCAACAATTGGCTTAAGCATTTTAGGAGATCTAATATTTTTATATTTCTTTTGGTTATCTGGAAAAAAAGTACCAATATCTTTTTTTCTCATTGCTCCAAGTATTGAATCAATTATTGAATGAATAATTACATCACCATCTGAATGACCTTTAAGCCCTGAGTGATAAGGGATTTTTATTCCGCCTAAAAAAAGTATTTTACCTCTTATCAACCTATGAATATCAAAACCAATACCATAATAAGTTTTATTAGTTTCGATATCTTCTTTAAATGTAATTTTATTATTTAAATTTTCGCCTTTAATAAATTTAACTTTTAAATTGTTTTCAATAAATAATGTTGCTTCATCTGTAATTTTATTTCTTTGCTTATTTGAAAGAATATATAAATCTTTAAATTTAAAAGCTTGAGGAGTTTGAGTTAAAATTGAATTATTTCTATTTAAGTTAAAAAGTTGGTTTTTTAATTTGTATTTAATGGAATCTTTTGAATTTATAGAGGGTATCACTGCTTTATTTTTTTTAAGTGATTTAATTAGATTTTTTAAAAGATTGATAGTGAAGTTTGGTCTAGCAGCATCGTGAATTAGAACATTGTTAGGTTTAAATTTTTTTATATAATTTAAAGCTTTTAGAGAAGAGTCAGATCTTTCATTGCCACCTTTTATAATGGATACATTTTTTGGAAATTTTTCCTTAATATTTTTTTTATTGTTAACTACTAATATAATTTTTTTAAACAGCTTTGATTTTATTGCTTTTTCTAAAGAATGTTTAAAAAGAGCCTTGTTTTTATAAATATTGAATTGCTTTGGTTTTTTTGAATTAAATCTTTTACTTTGTCCTGAAGCTAGTATTATAAAATAATTATTCATTTATATGGTAGTTTTTATATTCAAATGTACGAATTTATAAAAAAAAATATATATCTAATAATATTATTTATTATCACATTATCGATAGGTTTTTTAACCTTTTTAACTTTCATTGATAAAGGATTTATTGAATTATCAGATCAAAATTTACAAATTTTATTAGTTCTAAACATTGTTCTTTTAGTAGCGCTTTTTATTTTTATTTTTATTGAGATTAAGAGTGCAATTAAAAATGATATCGATAAAGATGGTTTAACATCTAATAAAAAATATATTACATACTTTGGATTATTTACTTTAATTCCATCAGTATTAATTTCAATATTTTCACTTTTTTTATTTTCTTTTGCTTTAGAGAAGTATTTTGACAAAAAGGTTACTACTGTTGTTAATAATTCTTATGAATTAGCAAGGAATTATGTTGAAGAAATTAGAAATAAAATTCAATCTGATATTGTTTTGATAGCTTTTGATACGAATAAAAGTAAAAAATTTTTAAATGATAATCAAAATGAATATAAGAGATTTCTAAATACACAAAAATTGATAAGAGATGTTGATGAGGTACATATTATAGATATTAATAAAAAACTTTTATTTTCAACCTTAAATGATGATCAAACATACGTCCCTCCAGTTGATAGAGCTTTAAACTTAGTTTTGGATGATGATCGTCCATTAAAGATTATTAACGCACCTGAAAATATTTCTGCTGCAATAATGAGACTACAAAATTTTGAGGATAGATTTTTATATGTTGTTAAATATTTAGATAAAAATATTTCAAGGTATTTAACAGAGTCTGAAGAAGCTATTAATTTTTACTACACAGTTGAAGAAAAAAGTACTGGTATTAAAATTTCATTTGCTATTATTTATATTATAGTTGTTAGTGTTTTGTTGTTTGTCTCTATATCTATAGCGATAAGATTTTCGTCTAGGTTTTTTAGGTCTATCAATAATTTAATTCTTGCATCAACATCTATTGGTCAAGGGAATCTCAATGCAAAAGTTCCCGAAGTTAAGACAGATAAAGATTTAGAAAATTTAAATAAAAATTTTAATTTAATGATAGACAGATTGAAAAGCCAGCAAGAAAAACTAATTATTAATGAAAGACATGAGGCGTGGGGTAGCTTAGCTAGAAAACTGGCTCATGAAATTAAAAATCCACTTACACCAATTCAATTAACTTTAGATAGATTAAAAAATAAATATTCTAAACAATTAGATGAAAATGAAAATGAAACCTTTAAAGAAAATTTAAAAATTATAAATAATCAAATAAAACAAATCGAAAAATTAGTTAACGAATTTTCTGACTTTGCTAGAATGCCTAAACCAATTTTTAGAGAAAATAATTTAGTAAATATAATTCATGAAAATATAAATTTGCTTAAAGAATTAGACAATTCTATTGACATTTCTTTTAAAAAAAATTTTGAAAAAATTATGTTAGAGAGTGATAAAGAGCAAATAAGTAGAGTATTTTTAAATTTGATTAAAAATTCTATAGAAAGTATTAATCAAAAAGCTCAAAACAACAACAATTTCAGTAAAAATATAGCTATTGAACTTACTGAAGATGATAGCCACATAAAAGTAACTTTAGAAGACAACGGTGTTGGTTTTAGTGAATTAAAAAATAACATTAAAGATATACTTAATCCGTATTTCACAACTAAGAAAAATGGAACAGGTTTAGGGCTATCAATAGTTAATAAAATAATTAATGATCACAATGGAAAAATAGACTTTATACCAATTCAAAATGGTGCAAAAATTAATATTATATTTTTAAAATAATAATGAGTGAAGAAATTTTAATTGTAGACGATAACGCTGATATCAGAAATATAATTAATGAATTAATTATAGATGCTGGTTATAAAACTAGATTAGCTGCAAATTATAATCAAGCACTTGCTGAAATAGATAAAAAATTGCCTGATGTTGCAATTCTTGATGTTAAATTGGATAAGGGAGATAATGATGGTATTGAGCTTCTTTCACATATTAAATCTAAAAATAAAGATACACCTGTTATAATTATTTCTGGACATGCGAACATTGAAATGGCTGTAAAATCATTGCAGCATGGAGCATTTGAATTTATAGAAAAACCATTTGATCAGGAAAGATTACTCAATTTTGTTAAAAGGGCAGTTGAAAATTTCAATTTAAAAAAACAAAATAGAGAATACGAAAGTAAATTATTTTCATCTTATGAATTAATCGGAAATAGCAAAAATATAGTAAATATAATTGATCAAATTAAAAAAATATCAGTTACTGAAAGTAGAGTTTTTATAAGTGGTCCCTCAGGCTCTGGAAAGGAATTGATTGCTAGAAAAATTCATAAAGCTTCTTTAAGAAGCAAAAATCCATTTATTGTTTTAAATGGTGCTTTACTAGATACCAACAAATATGAATTAGAATTATTTGGTGAAGAAAAAGAAAATGGCTCCATCGCATATGGTGCTTTAGAGAAGGCTAATAAAGGAACACTTTTAATTGATCAAGTTTCAGAGATACCATTAGATATACAATCTAAAATATTAAGAGTTCTAATTGATCAAAAATTTAAGAGAGTTAACGGAACTAATGATGTTAGTGTTGATGTAAGATTAATATGTTCATCAAGTAAAGATTTAAAAAAAGAAATAGAAATCGGAAATTTTAGAGAAGATTTATTTCATAGAATAAATGTTTTTGAAATAAATATTGAACCATTAAATCAAAGAATTTCAGACATCCCTTTGTTAATTGAATATTTTTCAAAAAAAATATCTGAAAATTATAAAATTAAAGAATTAGATATAGATGAAAATAACAGTTACATACTTAATCATAATTGGCATGGTAATGTTAGAGAGTTGAGGAATTTGATTGAGAGAATAGCAATATTGCAACCTGATACTAAAGATAAAATTTCTAATATTATTAAAGAATCTTTAAAAAATAGTATTTTTGATGATCAATTGTCTGAAAATAGCCTTTCTGTGCCATTAAAAGAAGCTAGAGAAAAGTTTGAAAAAGAGTATTTAACTATTCAACTGAAAAAATTTAATGGAAATATTTCAAAAACAGCAAATTTTGTTGGAATGGAAAGAAGTGCTTTACACAGAAAATTAAAAGGTTTGGGCATCAAAGAATTTAATTAGATGAATATAATCATTTGTGGCGCTGGAAGGGTTGGGTTCACTATAGCTAAACAGCTAAGTGAACAAGGGCATTCCATAACTGTTATTGATCCTTCTAGTGAAGATATTCAAAAAATCGATGATGCTTTAGACGTTAAGGCTATAGTAGGAAAAGGTACTTATCCATCTATATTAGAAAAAGCAAACGCATCAGAGACCGATATGATTATAGCAGTTACAAGAAATGATGAAATTAATATGCTTATTTGCCAAATAGCTTTTTCAATTTTTAAAATTCCAAAAAAAATAGCAAGAATAAGATCTCAAGATTATTTAAACCCAAAATTTACAAGAGTATATAACAAAGAGAATCTCCCAATAGATGTGATTATTTCACCAGAGATTGAAATTGCTAAATCAATACAAAGAAAACTCGAGGCTCCTGGAGCATTAGATAGCGTTCCATTTGCTGATAATAAAATTAGATTATTAGAAATTTTAATTAACGAAAATTGTAAATTAATTAACATCAAGCTAAATGATTTAACAAAAAAGTATCCTAATTTAGATGCAAATATTATTGGAATAATAAGAGATGAAAAATTTTTAATTCCAAAGAAAAATGATGATGTAAGAAAAAATGATAAAATTTATTTGCTAATAAATTCATCACAAATGTCAGACACTTTAGAAGCTTTTGGACATGAAGAAAAAGTATCTAAAAATATCTTAATTGTAGGTGGTGGTAACATAGGTTTTAACTTGGCTAAAAACATTGAAGAAACTTTGGATGCAGCAAGAGTTAAAATTATTGAAAAAAATAAAGAAAGAGCTGAATTTCTTGCTAGTGAATTAAATAATACCATTGTCATTAATGGTGATGCTTTAGACGAGGAAGTATTAGCAGAAGCAAATTTACAAGAAGCTGAAACAGTTCTTGCTTTAACAAATGATGATGAGGATAATTTGATGGTAAGTGTTCTTGTTGAAAAATTTGCAAAAGATGAAAAAGAAATTGATGACAAAAGAACAATGGCTTTAATTAACAAGCCTAATTATTCTTTATTACAAAACTCTTTAAAAATTGATGATCTAATTGATCCAAGAATGAATACTGTGTCTAGTATTCTAAAGCATATTCATAAAGGCACAATTGAAACAGCTTACACTATTATGAACGGTGAATTTGAAGTAATTGAAGCTGAAATTATAGAAACATCAGAGCTCATTAATAAAGAATTAAAAAATTCAAATTTGCCAGATGAGATAAGAATTGGCGCAATCCTAAGAGAAAATAAAGTTATAATACCTAGATCAAATTTTGTATTTCAAAAAGAGGATAAAGTTGTTTTTTTAGCAAAGAAAGATTCTATTTCAGTAGTAGAAAATATATTTAGAATAAGTTCTATTTAATTAAATGTCATTTTTTAGAGTAAAGTACTTAAGTTTCTTTTTTATATTAATATCTATTTTTTCTTTTTTAAATATAATTTATTCATATTATTTTAATTTATATCTAAATCTAAACACATATTATTTCAGCTTAGTTATTTCTGCTATTATTGGTGTAATTTTTTATAAAATTAAAACTAATCAAAAAAAACCTACAATATTTGAAAAAATATTAACTGTTTTGTTGGGATATTTTTTAATGCCATTGATTTTATCAATACCTTTTTATTTAAGTATTTATAATTTATCTTTTTTAAATTCTTTATTCGAAGCTGTTTCAGGATTTACCTCAACAGGTTTCACTGTCATTGAGAATATTAAGCATATTGACCAAGGCTTAATTTTATGGAGATCATCAATACAATGGATAGGTGGGCTGTATTTTTTATATTCTATTATTTTTTTAATTGATATTTATGACGAAAGTTTAAAAAAATCATTAACAAATTTTTTATCGTTTAGTACTTCAGAGGAATTAAAACAGGCTGTCAAAATATTTCTTTTATATTCTGGTCTAACTGTTTTTATTTTTATTGTTTTAAATATATTTGGCATAAGGTTATTTAACTCTTTAAATTTAGCAATGACCATTATTTCTTCAGGTGGATTTTTACCCGTTAATAATCTTTCGTCAATTTTAATTTATAATTCACAAATAATAATTTTTTCACTAATGATGTTAATTTCATTTTTTAGTATTTTTTTTACATACAACTTAATTTTTTTAAGAAATAAAAATTTAAATTTCTTTTTTGAGGATATTCATTTGTTCTTATATTTAATTTTAGTTGTAAGTATTTTTTTTGTTTTTTTTAGTTATGATAACAATTTTATTTATAGTTTTTTATCTTTGACAAGCAGTATTTCAAATATAGGAATTTCTCTTGAATTAAATCAATCAAATTTAAATTTAATTTATTTATTATTAGTACTGATAGGTGGTTCATTCTTCTCTACGAGCTCAGGTTTAAGGTTTTTAAAAATTTATTCTTTAACGAAATACTCACTCAATCAAATTCTTTCTTTTAGTAGACCTAAAAATGTTTTTATGAATAAATTATTTTTCTTTAAGATAAATTTTGATACAAAAGAAATAAATAAATATTTTTTGACAGTTTTAATCTTTGTTTTGTCATTTTTTGCATTAACTATTTTGCTATCTTTGGGTGATATAGATTTTGAAAGATCCTTTAAATTAGCAATTCTAACTTTAATGAATACGGTTAACTCCTCTGCTTATGGAATAGCTGAATTTAATTTCTTAGATCTATATATTTTTCCTAAATTTATACTTATTTTTTTTATGATTATTGGAAGAATTGAACTTATTTCTTTACTTTTAATTGCTAAAAAATTTCTTTTTAAATATTAATTAAATATTATATATGTATCTTAGTTTTAGTGCGCCCTTAGCTCAGCTGGATAGAGCATCGGTTTTCTAAACCGAGGGTCGTAGGTTCGAATCCTTCAGGGCGCGCCATTTATTACTGTTTTTGACGCTTAATTATTTAAAATTTTGCTTGACTAGAATCTTTATAAAATACAATTTAAAAATTAATTTTTCTTGAAGAGTATTTTCTTACATGCTTAAATTATGAATATTCAAAAGTAATTTTGAATTATTTGTTAACAAATAAAAATAACATAAAGGAAGAATAATGTTTAAATACTTAAAACAATTAACTTCTTTAGTTGCTATGGTGGCAGTGTTGTTTACTTTTACAACAGAAACTATGGCTGCTAAAAAATCTAAAACACTTAAAAACACTCAAAAGAAGGGTTTTGTAAGATGTGGAGTATCTCAAGGTCTTCCAGGATTTTCTAACGCTGATGCTGCAGGAAATTGGACTGGTGTTGACGTTGATGTATGTAGAGCAGTAGCTGCTGCAGTACTAGGTGATGCAAACAAAGTTAAGTTTACGCCATTAAGTGCTAAAGAAAGATTTACTGCTTTAACTTCTAATGAGATAGATATCTTATCAAGAAACACAACTTGGACTCTTTCTAGGGATGCTGATATCGGACTTACTTTCGTAGGTGTAAACTTCTACGATGGTCAAGGTTTTATGGTTAGAAAAAATTCTGGAATATCTTCTGTGAATGATTTCAAAGCAGGTGTTTCAGCTTGTACAAACCTAGGAACAACTACTGAGCTTAACATGAGAGATTTCTTTAATTCAAAAGGAATTCAATATGAGCCAGTAACTTTTGAAAAAGCGGACGAAGTCGTAGCTGCGTATGATGCTGGTAGATGTGATACTTACACTACTGACAAATCAGGTTTAGCTGCTCAAAGAATTAAATTGAGTAACCCTGATGATCATATGGTTTTACCAGAAACTATATCTAAAGAGCCTTTAGGCCCTGTTGTTAGACAAGGTGACTCTGTTTGGGAAGATATCGTTAGATGGTCACTAAACACTATGATTGAGGCGGAAGAGTACGGTGTTACTTCTGCTAATGCAGATTCTATGAAAACTTCTGACAACCCAGCTGTTAAAAGATTAGTTGGTGCTGAAGGTGAATTAGGTGCTGCTTTAGGTTTAGATAACGAGTGGAGTTTAAGAATTATTAAGCAAGTTGGTAACTATGGTGAAAGTTATAAGAGAAATATAGCTGACACAGGAATTTTACCTGATAGAGGTCCAAATGAATTATGGACTAAAGGTGGAATTCTTTATGTACCACCAGCAAGATAATTTATCTAATTAAATATCTAAAAAGGGCTAGATTTTTCTAGCCCTTTTTTTTATAAGTCATTTATTATCGTGAATATTAAAAAAATATTACCCCAATTACTTACACTTTTAGTAGTAATTCTTGTATTTGGTTTTTTTTCTTATAACGCACAAATCAATATGGAAAACCGAGGGATAACCTTTGGTTATGGATTTTTATCTCAAGAGTCTTCATTTGATGTCCAATTTTCATTAATTGATTATGATGGTTCTCACTCATATTTTAGAGCTTATTTAGTAGGATTATTAAATACTATTTTAGTTTCCGTTATTGGAATTATATTTGCGACTATTATTGGAGTTGTTGTTGGAATTGCAAGGTTATCAAATAACTATCTTATTAATAGAACTGCTTCAGTTTACGTAGAATTTTTTAGAAACATTCCTTTGTTGTTACAAATATTTTTTTGGTATTTTGCTGCTTTAAGAGCACTACCATTGCCCCAAGATACAGAACCTATGTTTGGAGTTTTTTTTCTCACCATAAAAGGTTTTTTTGTTCCTGCTTTTGTTTGGAACAATTTAGATGTTTTTATTTATTCAATAATTGCTGCAATAATTTCAATAATTTTTATTAGAATTTACGCAAAAAAAAAACAAGAGAACGAAGGTATTCAGACACCAGTTTTGTCAATTTCAATTGGTCTATTGTTAATTTTACCAATTTTAAGTTTTTTATTTGGTGGTGTTGATGCTTCAGTTGAAATACCTGTAATCAAACAATTATCTCAATCTGGTTTTACTTTTGAAGGAGGAATTAAACTGCCTCCAGAGTTAATATCTTTAGCATTAGCTTTATCATTATATACAGCAACCTTTATTGCTGAATGTGTAAGAGCGGGTGTGCAAGGCGTAAGCAAAGGTCAAAAGGAAGCCGCAGCATCTATAGGACTAACTCCAAATCAAGTTCTAAAATTAGTGGTGATGCCTCAAGCTTTAAGAATAATAATTCCTCCCACTACTAATCAATATTTAAATTTAACTAAAAACTCATCACTTGCAGCTGCAATTGCGTATCCAGATTTAGTTCTTGTATTTGCTGGGACTGCTTTGATGCAAACAGGTAGAGCGATAGAAATTGTTTCTATAACAATGTTAACATATCTATCTCTAAGTATATCAATTTCAATATTCATGAATTGGTATAATAAAAAAATAGCTATTAAAGAAAAATAATGAACAAATTAAACTTTTTGCAACCAAATAAAAATAACTTTTATACTTACCTATATACAGGAGTTATTTTAGTTGCCTTAAGTATATTTATAGTTTTTTTAAATTCTTTTTTTAATAAAGATATAGTTTCTTTTTTACCTGGTCCTATTAGCTTCTTTTTACCATTAATTTTAGGGTTTACAGGACTTCATCTAATTAGAATTGATTATTCAGGCTTAAGGTTTTTAGACTCAATTAATAAAAATATTAATACAAACAATTTTAATGCTTTTTTATCATTATTAATTGTGTTCGTAGTTATCAAATCACTCCCACCATTATTGAGTTGGTTTATTATAGATGCAAACATTGCGGGTGACTCCAAAGATGTTTGTACAGGTAGTGGCGCTTGTTGGACTTATATTAAAATTTGGTTTAATAGATTTATGTATGGAATGTATCCCAATCCTGAGCAATGGCGTATTAACTTATCATTTATTGCTTTGGCTTTTTTAGGATGTGTTGGTTTTTTTGCTACAGAAAAATTTAAAAAATATTTGACGCTCTATTATGTGGTTGTTTATCCAATCATTGCTTTTTTCTTTATTTTCTTTTTTATATCTGGTGGTCCAATTTTTTTTGATTTTTCCTATGGAATTATTGCGGCTGTAATTTCAATTATTTTAGGTTTTTTTATTCCTTCAAAATTTAAAATGTACTATTTCATTATAGTTCCGATCACACTCTACATATTATTAAAATATGTATTTTTTTATGAAGAACTTATTGAACTTGGTAAACTGGAAGCATTAGAGTGGGTAGAGACAGGTGCTTGGGGAGGTTTGTCTTTAACTTTTATAGTCTCATTCTTCTGTTTGATTTTCTGTTTTCCTATAGGCTTATTTTTATCTCTAGGAAGAAGATCAGATTTTCCGATAATTAAATATATTTCAATAGGAATGATTGAATTTTGGAGAGGAGTTCCATTGATTACAGTATTATTTATGTCTTCAGTAATGTTTCCAATGTTTTTACCTGAGGATATGTTTATTGATAAATTGGTTAGGGTAATTATTGCAATTTCATTGTTTGAAGCTGCTTATGTAGCAGAAGTTATTAGAGGTGGTTTGCAAGCATTGCCAAGAGGTCAATATGATGCTGCCAAATCTTTAGGAATGGGTTATTGGAAAATGCATATTTTGGTGATTTTACCTCAGGCACTTAAACTTGTAATACCTGGTATTGCTAATACTTTCTTAGCGCTTGTAAAAGATACTCCTTTAATATTTGTTGTAGGACTTTTAGAAATTGTTGGAATGTTAAACCTTGCCAAAACTAACCCTGAGTGGTTAGGTTTTGCAATGGAAGGTTATGTGTTTGCATCAGTACTATTTTTTATTATTTGCTATGCAATGAGTAAATATAGTTATAATTTAGAACAAAAATATAAAACGGAAAGATAATGTCAGATAAAATAATTCAAATTACAGAAATGAATAAGTGGTTTGGTGATTTCCAAGTATTAAAAAATATTAATTTAGAAGTTGAAAAGAATAAAAAAATTGTTGTGTGTGGACCTTCAGGATCAGGTAAATCGACATTAATTAGATGTATAAACAGACTTGAAGAACATCAAAAAGGTTCAATTATAGTAGATGGAAATGAATTAACAGAAGATACTAAAGACATAGAAAAAATTAGAGCTGAAGTTGGAATGGTGTTTCAACAATTTAATTTATTTCCTCATCTTTCTATTTTAGATAATTGCACACTAGCTCCAATTTGGGTAAAAAAAATGCCAAAAAAAGAGGCAGAAGATTTAGCTCTTCAGCACCTAGAAAAAGTACAAATTGCAGACCAAGCTAACAAATATCCAGGTCAACTTTCAGGTGGTCAACAACAACGATGTGCAATTGCTAGAGCACTATGTATGGAGCCTAAAATAATGTTGTTTGACGAACCAACATCAGCACTAGACCCAGAGATGATCAAAGAAGTTTTGGATGCTATGGTTAATTTAGCAAAGGCAGGTATGACAATGATTGTAGTTACTCATGAGATGGGATTTGCTAAAGAGGTTGCCGATGAGGTTATTTTTATGGATGAAGGAATGATTGTTGAAAGAGCTGAAACTAAGGAGTTTTTTGCAAACCCTAAGAGTGATAGAACCAAGCTATTTTTAAGTCAAATCCTTTAAAAAATATAACTACTATAAGGTATAATATAAGATTTAAACAATCTAAATAAGTCAATTTTCTATTCAAGTAATGCTTGACAGTATTTTGATTATTTCAAATTTCTTACAAAAAAAAATAAATTTTTCTATTGCAGTAACATTAATAAATAGGTTGAATGAGCTTTATAAAATTTAATTAAGAGGGGTCTTAATGGAAGATAATTTCAATAAACACTTAGGCAACAAGCTTAAGCTAAGAAGATTGGCTTTAGGTTTAACTCAGACTAAAGTAGCAAAAGCAATTAATGTAACATTTCAACAAATTCAAAAGTATGAGAAAGGGACTAACGGTGTAAGTTCGATAAGATTACTTCAACTTGCAAATTATTTAAAAGTTCCAATTAATTATTTCTTTGAAGATTTTTCAGAATATTTAGTTAATTTAGAAAAATCACAGGAAGGTCACATGAATGTTAATTATAATTTTTTAGTAAAATTATATTCAGAACTTAATGCTGATCAAAAATTAAAATTTAATAAATCGTTACAAATTTCAGGTTCAGGAATTTCAAAAGCAGTTTAATTAAAATTTAATTAAGACCCTAGTATACTTTACTACAAAGTTTATTTTAACATTTTATTTCTGGCTCCTCGGGCAGGACTCGAACCTGCGACCAATTGATTAACAGTCAACTGCTCTACCAACTGAGCTACCGAGGAATGTAAAAAGCCAACTTACTTTTTTTTATAACTAAAACAAGAATTTTTTTGGAGGCAACGCCCGGAATCGAACCGGGATACAAGGATTTGCAATCCTCTGCGTAACCATTCCGCCACGTTGCCATCTTATTTTTAACTAATAGCTACAGATGCCTTTTTATAATAAATTTTTTCTATTAGTCTATTAAATAACGATCCAAATTGATTATTGTTAATTTAGATTATTAAATTATAAACTTTAAAATCAATGAGTAGCGAGAAATATATACATTCTGATGTAGAAAATAGAATTTATTCTTATTGGGAAAAAAATGGTCTTTTTAAACCTAGAGAAAATTCAAAAAAATTCTCAATTGTAATTCCTCCACCAAATGTAACTGGAAGTTTGCACATGGGTCATGCTCTTAATAATTCTATTCAAGATTTATTAATTCGTTATCACAGAATGAATAATTATGAAACTTTATGGCAACCAGGTACAGACCATGCTGGTATAGCCACTCAAGCTTTAGTCGAGAAAAAATTAACTTCAGAAAAAATTGATAAAAATGAAATTGGAAGAGAAAAATTTATTGAAAAAGTTTGGGAATGGAAAGATCAATATGGCGACATAATAATAAACCAGTTAAAAAAACTAGGTTGTTCCTGTGATTGGTCAAGAAATGCTTTCACTATGGATGAAAATTTATCAAAGTCTGTAATCAAGGTTTTTGTTGATCTATATAATAAAGGACTTATTTATAAAGATAAGAAATTAGTCAATTGGGATACAGTTTTAAAAACAGCTATTTCAGATCTAGAAGTAGATCAAAGAGAGGTAAATTCTAAAATTTATTTCATCAGATATCCAATAGATGGGACTGAAGAATTTATTACAATTGCAACAACAAGACCTGAAACGATGTTAGGTGATACAGCAATTGCTGTTAATCCAAAAGATGAAAGATTTAAATCTTTAGTTGGTAAAACAGTTACTATCCCAATTGTTGGAAGAAAAATTAAAATTATTGAAGATGATTATGCAGATCCTGAACAAGGAACTGGAGCATTAAAAATAACTCCAGCTCATGATTTTAATGACTATGAAGTTGGGCAAAGAAACAATCTTGAAATTATAAATATTTTTACTGAAGCAGGTAAAATAAATAAAAATGCTCCACAAACTTACGTAGGTCTGGATAGGTCTGAGGCAAGAAAAAAAATTTTAAAAGAACTTAAAGAAAAAGAATTTTTTGTAAAAGAGGAGAATATTAAAAATAAAGTTCCTTATGGAGATAGATCTAATTCAATAATTGAACCTTTCCTAACAGAACAATGGTTTGCTGACGCGGGTAAATTATCTGTTAAAGCTAAAGAAGTTGTTAATTCAAAAAAGACAAATTTCTTTCCTGAGAATTGGTCAAAAACTTATTTTCAATGGATGAATAATATTGAGCCATGGTGTATTTCAAGACAACTTTGGTGGGGACATCAAATACCTGCCTGGTATGGTCCAGATAAAAAAATTTTTGTTGCAGAAAATGAAGATGATGCAAAACAACAAGCAAAAAAACATTACGATAAAGATGTTGAATTAAATCGTGATCCAGATGTTTTGGACACTTGGTTCTCATCTGGCTTATGGCCTTTTGCTACACTTGGTTGGCCAGATGATAATAAATATGTAGATAAATTTTATCCAACATCAGTATTAGTTACAGGTTTTGATATTATATTTTTTTGGGTAGCTAGGATGATTATGTTTGGAACTGAATTTTTAAACAAAGAACCTTTTAAGGATATTTATGTTCATGCGTTAGTTAGAGATGAAAAAGGGCAGAAAATGTCTAAATCGAAAGGAAATGTAATTGATCCTTTAGATTTAATTGAGAAATATAGTGCAGATGCACTTAGATTTACTTTACTGTCAATGGCTTCACCAGGAACTGATGTTAAGCTTTCTGAGGATAGAGTAAAAGGTTATAGAAATTTTTTAAATAAATTATGGAATGCAAATAATTTTTTAATCACTAATGAATGTGATTTTAAAGATATAGAAAAAGTTCCAAGTTTAAATTTAAATATTAACAAATGGATTTATTCAGAACTTGTTGAAACTAAAAACAAAATACAAAAAAACCTCGAAGATTATAGATTTGATGAAGCTGCTAAAAATGCCTATCAATTTGCATGGCATTCGTATTGTGATTGGTATTTAGAACTATCTAAAACTATACTCTTTTCAGATGATGAAAAAGCTAAAGCAGAGGTAAAAAAAGTATCATCTTTTGTATTTAAACAAATTTTAATTTTGCTACATCCTTTTATTCCTTTTGTAACCGAAGAAATATGGCTCAAAAATAAATTTGATAATGATGGTAGTGATTATTTGATGTTGAAAAATTGGTTATCTGGAGAAATAAACAAAGATAGTAGCACCGAACAGGTTGAAAATATCATAAACATTATTTCAGAGATCAGATCATTTAAAAATGAGCTAAATGTAAGCCCAGGCTCATTTATTGATGTATCAATAAGCAATATTAATAAAAATCAAAAAGACTTTATTAATACAAATGAAATCATTCTAAAAAAACTAGGAAGAATAAACAGCATACTAGATAAGGATTTAGATAAGCCAGCTGCGACAATGGTTGTTTCTGGTGATTTGTTTAAGATTTATTTTGATAAAGATGTTGATTTAAAATTAATAAAAGAAAATTTAACAAATAAACAAAGTAGATTAGAGCAAGAGATGAATAAAATATCTCAAAGATTGGATAATAAAAGTTTTGTAGATCGAGCTCCAAAAGAGATTGTTGAGCAAGAAAAAAATAATTATAATAATTTAAAGAATGATATTGAGAAAATATCAGTAACAATAAAGGGTATATAATGGCTAAATTCAATAAAAAGAAACTTCCAAGCAGACATACATCATTAGGGGCAGATAGAGCTCCACATAGATCGTTTTATTATGCTATGGGGGAAACCGAGAAAGATGTAGCAAAACCTTTTGTTGGTGTCGTTTCTACATGGAATGAGGCAGCTCCTTGTAACATTGCACTAATGAGACAAGCTCAATCAGTTAAAAAAGGAGTTAGAGCTAATGGTGGAACTCCAAGAGAATTTTGTACAATTACCGTTACTGACGGTATTGCAATGGGGCATGAAGGAATGAAGTCTTCATTGATATCCAGAGAAGTAATCGCTGACTCAGCTGAACTTACAGTTAGAGGTCATTGTTATGATGCTTTAGTTGGTATCGCAGGATGTGATAAATCTTTACCAGGTCTAATGATGTCTATGGTTAGATTAAATGTACCAAGTGTATTTATATATGGTGGATCGATCCTTCCAGGCAAATATAAAGGGAAAGACGTAACAGTTGTGGATGTATTTGAGGCGGTTGGAAAACATTCAACAGGTCAAATGTCTGCTGCAGAACTTAGAAAATTAGAATTAGTTGCTTGTCCTAGTGCAGGCGCTTGTGGAGGTCAATTTACTGCAAATACAATGGCATGTGTATCTGAAGCAATTGGATTAGCATTACCTTATTCAGCAGGAACACCAGCTCCATATGAAGAAAGAGATAAATACGCAAAAGCTAGTGGTAAAACGGTTATGAACCTTTTGAAAAAAGGAATTAAACCAAGAGACATTGTTACAAGAAAAGCTCTAGAAAACGCTGCAACAGTTGTTGCTGCTACAGGTGGATCTACAAATGCAGGATTACATTTACCTGCTATTGCAAATGAAGCAGGAATAAAATTTGATTTAATGGATGTTGCTAAAATTTTTAAAAGAACACCTTATCTTGCAGATTTAAAACCAGGTGGAAAATATGTTGCAAAAGATATGTGGTTAGCAGGTGGTGTTCCAATGTTATTAAAAACTCTATATGAAGGTGGATATATTCATGGTGATTGCATGACGGTTACAGGAAAAACTATGAAGGAAAATTTAAAAGGAATTAAATTTAATCCAAGACAAAAAGTAATGAGATCTTATAAAAATCCATTATCACCAACAGGTGGTGTTGTTGGATTAAAAGGAAACTTAGCACCAGAGGGTGCAATTGTTAAAGTTGCTGGACTTAAAAAATTACAATTTACTGGAAAAGCAAGATGCTTTGAAAATGAGGAAAGTGCAATGAAAGCTGTTCAAAGCAAAAAGTATAACGATGGTGATGTAATTATAATTAGATACGAAGGACCTGTTGGAGGTCCAGGGATGAGAGAAATGTTATCTACAACAAGCGCAATTTATGGACAGGGAAAAGGGGAGAAAGTAGCCCTTATTACAGACGGTAGGTTCTCTGGAGCCACAAGAGGCTTTTGTGTGGGTCACGTAGGCCCTGAGGCCGCTCTAGGGGGTCCTATAGGCCTTTTACGTACAGGAGATATCATTGATATTGATGCCAAAAAAGGAACGATCAACGTAAGACTTTCTAAAAAAGAATTAGCTACAAGAAAAAGAAAATGGAAAGCTAGAAAATCAGATTTTGGATCAGGTACTTTATGGAAATATGCACAAACAGTTGGACCTGCATATTTAGGTGCACCAACACATCCAGGTAAGAAAAAAGAAGTTAAGGATTATTCAGAGATTTAATGAAAATTCGTCCAGTTATTTTATGTGGAGGAGCTGGAACTCGACTTTGGCCAAATTCTAAAAATCATCAAGCTAAACAGTTTATTGATTTTGGTAATTGGACTTTACTTGGAAAAACACTTGAGAGAACAAAAGCATCAATATACGATTCTCCAATCATTAGCACCAATAAGAATTACTTAAATAAAGTTAAACTGCATTTAAGAAAAAACAAAATAAGCAAATATAAAATTGTTGTAGAGCCTGCAAAAAGAAACACTGCACCAGCTATATTAAGTACGGCTTTGATTAAAGACATTCCAAACGATCAACCTTTAATGTTTTTTTCAGCAGACCATTTAATTGAAAAGATGAGTATTTTTAATAAGGCTATTAGTAAAAATAAAAAAAACTTAAGTGATCAAAATATATTTATATTTGGGATAAAACCAACCTCACCATCTAACGAATATGGTTATTTTTTAACCAAAAAAATTAAAGGTAATATCAATAAAGTAACAAGATTTATTGAAAAACCAAAAGAAGCTAAAGCACAACAAATTATAAAGAATAAAGGTTATTGGAATTCTGGAATGTTTTATCTTAGAAAAGATTCTATTATTAATAACTTTAAAATATATCAGCCCAAAACTTATAAAAATTGTTCAAATGCAGTTAATAAAGCAAAATATAAAGCTAATATTTATTACTTAAATAAAGCGTCATTTATAAAAGCGACTGCTAAATCTTTTGATTATGCAATTCTAGAAAAAACCAAACAAATTAACGCTATCAAACTAGATATCCCTTGGTCAGATCTTGGTAGTTGGAAAGAAATTCTGAAGATGTATGACAAAAATAAAAACAAATATATTAAGAAAAAAAATGTCTATTACCGTCCATGGGGCAGATATACCAATCTATTTGAAGGAAAAGAGTTTCTAATTAAAGAGCTATATGTAAAACCAAAAGGCATTCTAAGTTTACAAAAACACCATCACCGAGCGGAGCATTGGTTAGTTACACAAGGAAATGCTAAAATAACACTTAATAAAGATATAATTACTAAAAAACCAGGTGAGCATATATTTATTCCATTAGAAGCTATTCATAGAGTTCAAAATTCAGGTAAGAAAGCAGTTAAGATTGTTGAAGCTCAGGTAGGTTCAATTTTAAAAGAAACTGACATTGTAAGATACCAAGACGTTTACGGTAGAGTAAAATAAATAATTAATGGACACCACAGTCTTTTTTGTAATTCTATTAGCAACTATTATGCATGCCATTTGGAATGCGATGGTTAAACATCATCCAGATAAAGCGATTGCAGTTCTAGCTATTGTTTTAGGCCACATTCCTTTAGCTTTAATTTGTATTTTTTATTTTCCTTTACCTGGAAAAGAGTCGCTACCGTATATAATTGCAAGCGTATTAGCTCATCAAGGTTATCAATGGTATATGCTGAATTCTTACAAGGTAGGTGACTACACTAATGTCTATCCAATATTCAGAGGCTTTGGTCCTTTATTGGCTACATTGATCTCCATAATTTTTCTTGGTGTAGTATTTAAAATACCTACCCTAGTTTCAATATTGTTAATCTGTGTAGGAATAATGTTTCTTGGATTATTTGGTTCAAAAAATCAAAATAAAATTGAAATAATTAAATACTCACTGCTTACTGGATCATTTATAGGTCTTTATTCATTGATTGATGGATACGGAGCAAGAGTAAGTACATCAGCAATTTCCTATATTAGTTTTTCCTTTTTATTTAGTGCTTTAGTTTTTCCTATCATTTTAAAACTAAATAAACATGAGAATATTTTTTCAAAGGTTTTTAAATATGCAAAAATGATATTTTGGGCAGGAGGATCTATATCTTTTATTATTTACGTAATTGTTGTTTGGGGTTTCACAAAGGCTCCAATTCCTCTAGTTGCAGCTCTAAGAGAAACGAGTATTTTTTTCTCAATATTTATTGGCTATTTCTTCTTAAAAGAAACTATCAATCTTAAAAAAATTATATCGATTGTGCTTATAGTTATTGGGGTGATTGGGATTAAGCTATTTTAAATATAGTTGAATAATTTAAGAATAATTATTGTATTCAAAAGCAACAGCATTTTAGGGGCAATGGTAAATTAACTGAATTGTAATATTAGATAAATATTTTTGTAATTAAACTTATCTAAAGTTTGCTAACAAAATTTATAGTTAAATAATAAATTATTCTTCTCGTATTTATTTTAAATTTTGTTAATTAACTACTTTCTCTCTTTTCATAATTGAGAAGAGAGAAAGACGAATTCAGATATTAATTATTTACAGATGCTGAGCTTTCACTAGCTTGTTTCTTAGCTATTTTTTTTGCTCTTTTTTCAGCAGCTTTTTTTTCTAAACTTGCAATTTTTATATTAATTTTAGATAATTTTTTTTCTTTTAAACTTATCTTATTTTTAAGTTTATCTATTGATTTGATAAATTTCTTTTTTCTTTTTTCATTTTTCTTGAGTTTTTTACTCATGACAACCCCCTACAGTAAATTTAAAAAACAATCATATTTAAATTAAATATATAAGTAAAATAATTTTTTGTTAAATTATGTTATTTAAAATTATAGTAAAAAATTTACTTTTTTATCTGAAAATTCAATATCAATCTGCTTATGACATCCAAAATTGTCCCCATCAATCTGAACGGGAATTTCAAAATTATTACCATCAATATGAATATTTTTTGAGTAAGTAGTGATAACAGATTTGTTTTTCGATAAATCTCCATAAATAATAATTAAAATTATATAATATATTAGTTTTAATCTTGTTAAATCTTTGAACACGTAAGTTACCAATCTATCATCAAAAATATCTGACTTATTTATCTTATGATGACCAGCATAATACCTTGTATTAGATGACAATATCCAATCAGCCTGATGTTTTTGACCGTCAAAGAAAACATTAAGTTTATTATTATTCATAAATAAAAAATGTTGAAATCCTTTTAAACCAAAAATTATCTTTCCTAGTATTTTTTTTATACGCGTATCAATAGAGTGAACAATTTTAGCATCCCAACCAATACCAGCCATTAAAAAAAAATAATTTTCATTTATTTTTATAAGATTAGATTGTTTATAATTATTTGATGTTAAAACACTGCAAACATCATTTACTTTTTTGGTTATAGATAACTCTGCTTGAAGTAAATTGGCAGTCCCAGCCGGTATATACCCAATTGCAAAATTTTCATTAAAATCAAAGTCATTTTTGATTAATTCATTGATAGCAAATGATACTGATCCATCACCACCAGCAACTATCAATCTATCATAATTTTTATTTTTAAATTCAAGAAATATTTTTTTTGCCTCTTCTTCAGATTTAGTTTTGAAAAAATCAACAGTATTATTGATCTTTAATTTTTCATAAATTTTATTTACTAATTTTACTTTTTTCCCTGATGATGAATTGAGATTATATATTAAACAATAATGCATAATTTTTTCGTAATTAAATTTTAATAAATCCTTAACATTTCAATGAAATAAGAAATAGATGATTCGAGTTACAGTTGTGTTACAAAAAAGGTTTTTTTAATGGCCCCACTATTAAAATATAAGAGTATATTCATATCTGATGTACATCTTGGTACTAAAGGTTGTCAAGCAAACAAGCTTCTAGAATTTTTCAAAAATTCAAGATCTGAAAATCTTTATTTGGTTGGAGACATCATCGATGTTTGGGCTATGCAAAAGAGTTTCTATTGGCCTCAAGAGCACAATGATGTCATTCAAAAAATATTAAGAAAAGCAAGGCACGGAACAAAAGTATTTTACATTATTGGTAATCATGACGAGGTGTTTAGAAAATTTATCCCAATGCATTTGGGTGATATTAAAATAGTAAATAGAGTTATTCATGAAACTCAGTTAGGAAAAAAATATTTAGTTGTTCATGGTGATGCTTGGGACGGAGTAATGAAACATGCAAAATGGCTATCTAAATTAGGAGCTATTGCATATGAATTATTACTTAAAATTAATATTATTATAAATTTCTTTAGAAAGTTGAGAGGTAAAGACTATTGGTCTTTGGCAAAATTTTTAAAATATAAGGTAAAAAATGCTGTCAAATATATAGGTGAATATGAAAACACACTTTCAAAATATGCAAAAAGAAAAAAATTTGATGGAATAATCTGTGGTCACATACATCACGCTGAAAATTTAAACCTTGATGGTGTGAATTATTTAAATTGTGGTGATTGGGTTGAGTCTTGTACAGCATTAACAGAAAAATATGATGGAACTTTTGAGATAATTTATTGGGATAAAAAAAGAAAAGAATATATTTCAGAAAATATTGATAAAGACAAGTTCACTTCTTTCAAAAAAGCATCCTAAAAAATGAAAATATTAATAGTTACTGATGCTTATTACCCGCAAGTTAATGGTGTAGTAAGAACTCTCCATCAGACAGGTGAAATACTTAAATCACAAGGTCACACTATTGAATATATTACACCTCAACAATTTCTGACTGTACCTATGCCCAAATATAATGAAATTAGATTATCTTTAAATGTTTGGCCTCGTGTAAGTAATTTAATCAATTCAATTAAACCTGATGCAATACACATTGCAACAGAAGGGCCTCTTGGTTTTATGGCAAGAAGACATTGTATTAAAAAAGGTTTAAAGTTTACAACGAGTTTTCATACAAGATTTGATAAATATATGAAACTTTATATGCCTATCATTCCGGCTAAATGGTCAGAGAAATTTTTATGCAATTTTCATAATAAAGCTGAAAGAATTTTAGTGACAACAGAATCTATGCGTGAGGAGCTAATTGCATTAGGTGTTGATAATAATAAAATGGTTACATGGACTAGGGGAGGTAATCATGGTGCGTTTAAAAATCCCATTAAGAGAGACTTACCTTATAAAAGACCTATATGGATATATGTTGGTAGGATTGCAGTTGAAAAAAATATTAAAGCATTTTTAGATCTCGATCTTGAAGGTACTAAAGTTATTATTGGAAAAGGTCCAGATTTGAACAATTTGAAAAAAAAATTTCCAAATGATATTTTTTTAGGAGAAAAGACTAATGGAGAATTAGCATCTCATTTTGCATCATCAGACGTTTTTGTTTTTCCTAGTAAAACTGATACATTTGGTATTGTTGTTTTGGAATCATTAAATTGTGGTACACCAGTTGCAGCTTATCCAGTGCCAGGACCTAAAGATATATTAGGTGGAACTAATATTGATACTTTAGATGATGATTTGAAGGCTTCTGCTTTAAAAGCTTTGAAGGTAAGTCGCCAAGATTGTCTTGATTTTGCAAAAAAATATTCATGGGAAGAAACAGCAAAAATATTTTTTGAAAATATTTCACCTAATTATTAAAGACAATATTCATTACATTTGTTAAAACATATCCATGTTTTGGACAGAGTTGATACTCATAGTTGTAATAATTATTTTATTATATTTTTTATTTAAAAAAAATATTAAGCCAGAAAATACAGCTCCAGTTGTAAATAAGACCAATAAAGATGATTTAGGAAAGAGAGTAATTATTGAAGAATTAGAAGATCAATTTTTTGCTTTAGATAAATATAACTTAATCAAATATCTTAACAAAAGTGCAAAACAACGTTTTGGCGAAAACTTAATTGATAAAAATATTTCAAGTGTAATAAGAGATACAAAACTATTAGAAACAATTGATGAAGCTATTAAGGACCAAACCACAAAAAATGTTAATGTAGAAATCAATTTACCATCTTATCAGCTTTACAAAATTTACGTTATTCCTGGTCCTACTCATTTGTTTCCAGAATTAGACTCGGTTGTATTATTTCTAAAAGATTTTACAGAAATAACAAAAGCACAAAAATTAAAAACTGATTTTGTTGCTAATGTGAGTCACGAATTAAGAACACCTTTAGTTTCAATTAAAGGCTCCTTAGATACTATTCTTGGACCAGCTTCAAAAGACCAAGAGGCTCAAAAAAAATTTATGTCTATCATGTCTGATCAAGTATTGAGAATGGAAAACTTAATCAATGATTTATTGATTTTAAGCAGAATTGAGCTTGAAGAACACATTAAACCAAATAAAATCATTAATCTAAATGATATTTTTAAAAATATTAAAAGTAACTTTGAATTAATTCTTAAAAAAAAGAAAATTAATTTACATCTTGAACTTATTGAACCAACTTTAGTTTTTGGTGATAATGATAAATTGTTAACTGTATTTTCAAATTTAATTGATAATTCAATTAAATATTCTCAAGGTGGAAAAAATATATATGTCAAAAGTCAAAACAGTGAAGGTAAATTAATTGGTAAAAATATTGTCATTAGTATTAAAGATGAAGGGATTGGAATACCTCAACAGTTAATTCCAAGAATAACTGAAAGATTTTTTAGAGTAGATACAGAAAAAAGTAAAAAAGTTGGTGGCACAGGTTTAGGTTTAGCTATCATGAAACATATTATATCTCAACACAGAGGTGATTACGAGATTCTTAGTAAACTTAATGAAGGTACTGAAATTAAAATATATCTTCCAACAAAATAATTAATTTAAAAAGTTGTTTAAAATTAACTCTTATTCGATCAATATTTAACAAATCTTTTGTTGATTCGTATCCTATTTTAATTAAATTTTTAATATGATTAAGGTATTGCATAGTATTTTAATTATCTTATTTGTTTTTATGTCGATGATTACTAAAAGTATATCATCGGATATATCTACAATTCTAAGGAATCAACAATTAACTGTATTCGATATTGGTGTTTTTAGATTACAAGAAGATTTAAAAAGCACTTATCCTGAAATTAAAAAACATAAAGATGTCCCATATGAAGATATTTACATGGATGTTCTTACTTCATATCGAAACAATTCAGTAGATCTAATTATTTCAATTCCCGTAAATGAAAATTTAAAAAAAGAAAACTACATGTCAGATTCATTTAGATGTCGAAATATATTTAATTCTGTCAGAGATCATTTACTAAGAAATGAAAATATGAGTAATTATAGATTTACTATGGCAACAAGTTATTTAACATCTATATTTTCAACTCCAAGTAGTTGGCCCAAATGGCGTTATGATCAAAGTGTTCTTGAGGAATTAGTTAATCTCGTGAAATTGGAAGTTATTTTAAGGCCTACAACAGAACTTGCTTTTAAGGATAATGTTAATCCAGTTTCATGCAAAGGTGGTTTGGAAACCGAAAAAAATGAGATTATTATCTCAATGAAATACAACTAAAAAGTTACCTTTTTAACAAAACTGTAACAATTCTGTAATATTAAAGATTCAATAAATTTATACGAGTCTGAGATCTTTTAATTAATAATGAAAGGATTAAAGATAATGAAAAAACTAACTATAATAATTGCTTCGCTTGTTGCTTTAACAATTGCGACAGTTGCTCAAGCAAGAGATCAAATTAAAATAGTTGGTTCATCTACAGTATTCCCTTACGCGACTGTTGTTGCTGAAAGATTCGGTGGTTCAGGATTTAAAACTCCTGTAATCGAGTCGACTGGTACTGGTGGAGGAGCTAAACTATTCTGTGCTGGTGTTGGTGAGCAACATCCAGATATTACGAATGCATCAAGAGCCATGAAAGATAAAGAAAAAGCTCTATGTAAAAAAAATGGAGTTAATGAAATCGTTGAGATCGTTATTGGTAATGACGGTATTACATTAGCTTATAGTAAAGATGCAAAACCAATTAACTTTACTAAAGAGCAATTATATTTAGCATTAGCTGCACATACAGTTGTTGATGGTAAATTAGTTCCAAATATTTATAAAACTTGGGACCAAATTGATCCAAGTCTACCTAAACAGAAAATTTCTGTAATGATCCCTCCAGGAACTTCTGGAACAAGAGATGCTTGGAATTCTTTGGTAATGAAAAAAGGTATGACTAAAGAAGCTAAAGCTCTTTATAAAGCTGGTTATGAGGCTGGAAATAAAAAATACAAAAAACCTCAAAAACTTTATAGAGAAGATGGTGCTGCTATTGAAGTTGGTGAAAACGATAGTTTAATCATTCAAAAATTAGTACAAGATAAAGACATGTTTGGTTTCTTTGGATTTAGTTATTTCTTAGCTGCTAAAGACAAATTGCAAGCTGCTAGCATTGATGGTGGTCAACCATCTCTTGCGAGTATTCAAGACTACAGTTATGCAGTTGCAAGACCATTATTTTTCTATGTGAAAAAAGCTCACGTTGGTGTAATCCCTGGATTACATGAATTTGTAAAAGAGTTCACTACAACTAAAGCTATAGGTAAAAATGGCTATTTGGCTGATATTGGTTTAGTACCATTAGATAAGAAGTTGTACAAGACAACTAGAACTAATGCGAAAGATCTTGTTGCAATGGCTGACTAATAAAGCTGGTTAACAAATAAAGATAAGGGGTCTTTTTAGACCCCTTTTTTTTTAAGAAAGTGTAAAGTAAAACATTAGGAGATTCTTTGAACTTAGTTATATTCATCTTTATTGTACTTCTTGGTTTTACTAGTTACTATTTTGGAAGAAAAAAAGCCTACTCAATTCAAGCAACAAATACTAGATTAACAGCACTTCCACAATTTTATGGGTATTATTTAGCAATATGGTGCGCAATACCCGCTTTTATTATTTATTCTTTATGGGCAATATTTGAGCCGAGTATAGTTAAGTTAATAATTTTAAGTGATTATAGCAATCAAGGATATCTTGATGACGAACTAAATCTAATTTATGAAAAAACTAAATCATTATCTCGTGGTCAGTTTAGTGGAGAAATTACTACTTATCTTGAAACATCTGCAGAAAAATATTTAAATCTTCGATCTATAGCCCAAAACTCTAAAGTTGTTTTAATTTTGGCAATAATTATAGCTTCTATAGTTTATGGTTATAAAAGAATTTCTTCAAACAACAGAACAAGAGAACCGGTTGAAAAATTTTTAAATGCTGTTTTATTTACAGCTTCTTTGGCAGCTATATTAACAACTATTGGAATTGTTTTTTCATTAATATTTCAAACTATCGATTTTTTTAAAGTAATTCCCTTGTTTGATTTTATTTTTGGAACTCATTGGTATCCAGCTAAAGCATTTGTGAGAGATGCTTCTGAGCCTTTGGATCCATCAATGTATTCTGATACATTTGGGGCTGTACCAATTTTTGCCGGAACATTTTTTATAGCATTAATTGCAATGTGTGTTGCTATACCAATTGGATTGATGAGTGGAATTTATTTAGCTGAATACGCTTCAACCAAAGTAAGACAATATGCAAAACCTTTAATTGAAATTTTAGCAGGCATACCAACTGTAGTTTATGGTTTTTTTGCAGCTTTAACAGTTGGACCATTCCTTAAAGATATAGGAACGGCAATGGGATTAGAAGTATCTGCAGAGAGTGCTCTAGCTGCAGGGGGTGTAATGGGGATAATGATTATTCCGTTTATATCTAGTTTGAGTGATGACGTAATTACTAGTGTTCCTCAAAGTTTAAGAGATGGTAGTTATGCAATGGGGGCTACTAAATCAGAAACAATAAAAAAAGTTATTTTTCCAGCAGCATTACCAGGAATTGTTGGTTCTATCTTGCTAGGTGTTTCCAGAGCTGTTGGAGAAACAATGATTGTAGTTATGGCTTCAGGCCTTGCAGCCAACTTAACATTTAACCCTTTAGAATCTACTTCAACTATCACTGCTCAAATTGTCGTAATATTAATTGGAGATCAGGCCTTTGGAGATCCTAAAACCCAGGCAGCATTTGCACTAGGTATGACATTGTTTTTGGTAACACTTAGTTTAAATATTTTTGCATTAAGAGTTGTTAAAAAATATAGGGAAAAATATGAATAAAAATAAAGAAAAACTCCTAAATTCTAGATATAGGGCCGAAAAAAGATTTCAATTTTACGGGAAAAGCGCAATTTTTTTAGCTCTATTATTTTTAACAATTTTTATTTTTAAAATCTTTTCTACTGGCTATACAGCGTTTCAGAAAACTTGGTTGATTGTACCAGTCACCTTTGATGCTGAAACCATGTACCTTGACGAAAATCCTTCTAAAGAAGACTTAGAGGATGCAGATTATTTTGATCTAGCTTTACAAACAATGTTTAATTTAGATAAAAGTGCCTCAGAAAAACAACAAAATGATCTGAAGAGAATGGTCTCTTACTTTTTTGAAAGAGAGATTAAAAGGGAGCTTTTAAATGACCCTTCATTAATTGGAAAAACAAAAGATGTTTACTTAACTGCTTCAGATGATTTAGATCAAGTATTTAAAGGCAATTATCCAAGGGATTTACCCGAAGATCAAAGAAGAGTTACAGATTATCAATTAAAGATTTTTGATCAACTTGTAGAACAGGGAAGAGTTGAAAGTAAATTCAATTTAAGTTTTTTTACATACCCAGATTCAAGAGAGGCTGAATTAGCTGGTATAGCAAGCTCATTTATGGGATCGATTTTTTCTATTTTAGTTTGTTTAGTTATTGCATTTCCTGTTGCAGTGCTAGCAGCTATTTATTTAGAGGAATTTGCACCAAAAAATAGATTTACTGATTTTATTGAGGTAAATATAAATAACTTAGCAGCTGTTCCATCAATTGTTTTTGGTCTTTTGGGACTAGGTATTTTGCTGGCTGTATTTCAGTTACCTAGATCAACACCTCTAGTTGGTGGAATAACTTTATCGTTGATGACATTGCCAACAATAATTATTGCCTGTAGAGCATCTTTAAAAGCAGTTCCTCCAAGTATAAGAGAGGCTGCACTTGCAATGGGCGCTAGTAAAATGCAAACTACAATGCATCATACAGTGCCATTATCTATGCCAGGAACTTTATCAGGTACAATTATTGGCTTGGCTCAAGCTTTAGGTGAAACTGCACCTTTGATATTGATTGGTATGGTAGCTTTTGTAAATACAATTCCAGGATCTCCTTTAGATCCAGCTGCAAGTTTGCCTGTACAAATTTATATATGGGCAGAGAGTGCTGAAAGAGGATTTGTCGAGAAAGTTTCTGCTTGTATTATGGTCCTATTGGGATTTTTAATCATAATGAATTTGTTTGCACAAATAATTAGACATAAATTTGAAAAAAAATGGAGTTAAGATGATAAAGATAAATTCAAAAAATGTAGATGTTTTCTATGGAAAGAAACAAGCTCTATTCAATATAAACTTAGATATTGAAGAAAATCAGGTTACAGCACTAATTGGTCCTTCAGGTTGTGGTAAATCTACTTTTTTAAGATGTCTTAATAGAATGAATGATGTGATTGATATATGCAGAGTTAAAGGTCAGATTATTATCAATGATTTTGATATCAATGACAAGAGTTGTGATGTAGTTAGATTAAGAGAAAAAATTGGTATGGTTTTTCAAAAACCAAATCCTTTTCCTAAAACTATTTATGAAAACATTTCTTATGGCCCAACAATTCATGGCATGGCTCAATCAAAAAATGAAATGGATGAAATAGTTGAAAATAGCTTAAAAAAAGCAGCGTTATGGGAAGAGGTCAAAGATAGACTTCATGAACCAGGAACTGGTTTGTCTGGTGGACAACAACAAAGATTATGCATAGCAAGGGCTATTTCAGTTAAACCTGAAGTTATTCTTATGGACGAGCCTTGTTCTGCTTTAGATCCTATTGCTACAGCTCAAATAGAAGAACTAATTGATGAGTTAAAAAAAGACCATACTATTATAATAGTTACTCATTCAATGGCTCAAGCAGCAAGAGTATCCCAAAACACAGGCTTTTTTCATTTGGGAGAATTGATAGAACATGGTTCTACTGATAAAATATTTAAGAATCCTGAAAATAAAAGAACTCAGGATTATATTACAGGGAGGTTTGGATAATGGTTGAAGCACCACACACGGTTAAGTCTTACGAGGAAGAACTTAAAAATTTAAATAGTAATATAATTAAAATGGGTGGTTTTTGCGAGGAGTCATTAGGCAAGGCTATTCAAGCCATTACCACAAGAAATAGTGATAATGCGGAAGCTGTTATAAAAGATGACGAAAAAATAGATAAGTTTGAAACTTTAATAGAGCAACAGGTGGTAAATCTAATTGCTTTAAGACAACCAATGGCAATAGATTTAAGAGAAACTGTAACCGCATTGAAAATTTCATCTGATTTAGAACGAATAGGTGATTTGGCAAAGAATATTTCAAAAAGAACATTATTATTAAATGAAAATTTACCAAAAAATTTGACCGAAGCTTTGGTAAGAGTTTCTTCTAATGTTCAAAAACAACTCAAATCTATTTTGGATGCATATTTAGATAGGTCATCTGCTATGGCTATAAATGTCTGGGAAGGTGATGAACAAATAGATGATTTAACAAATTTATGTATGCAAGAAGTAATAAAATATTTGAAGGAAGACGAAAAAAATCTAGATGATGGTACTCATTTATTATTTGTTACTAAAAATATTGAACGTATCGGTGATCACACAACAAACGTTGCAGAGCAGGTATATTATTTAGTTACAGGAGAGTATTTAGAAGGAGATCGTCCAAAAGGAACAGAGCCAATAGTAACAGGAGAAAAGTAATAAATGTCTGCTCACGTGTTTATTGCTGAAGATGAAACTTCAATAGTAACGCTGCTAAAATATAATCTTGAAAAAGAAGGTCACAAAGTAAGCTATTCCGAAAATGGTGAAGATGCACTTAAACAAATCAAAGATAAGCATCCTGACTTAATATTAATGGATTGGATGTTGCCAGATTTGTCAGGTGTTGAAATATGTAAGAATTTAAAAAAAGACAAAAAGTATAACGACATACCTGTAATAATGTTGACAGCAAAAGGTGAGGAAGAGGACAAATTAAGAGCTTTTGATACAGGTGCAGATGATTATGTAACAAAGCCATTTAGTCAAAAAGAACTTAATGCAAGAATTAAATCACTACTTAGAAGATCAAAACCACAATCATCTGCAGATGTTGTTGAGTTTACAGATCTAAAAATAGATAGAATAACAAAAAGAGTTTATAGAAATAATGTTGAAATAAATTTAGGTCCTACAGAATTTAAATTATTAGATTTTTTTATCAAAAATCCAAAAAGAGTATATTCACGAGAACAACTATTAAACAATGTTTGGGGTGAAAATATTTATGTAGAGTCTAGAACAGTCGATGTACATATTAGAAGATTAAGACAAGCTATTAATATAGATAAAACCAAACCATTAATTAGAACTGTAAGATCAGCAGGTTATTCATTAGAATCTTGAAGGTCTTTAGGTCTCATAAATTCCTTAATTAAACCACTTCCATCTAATTTATTCCATTCATTAAAATCAAAATAAATTTTTGCAAAAGCTGATGTTGGAAATTTATAGTTTAATAACTTAAAATGATTGTTGTTATGATTTTTTGTCAGTGATCGTACTAGATTTCTAACAGCAGGCTCGTGGTTAATTAAAAGCACAGATTTAAATTTTTTAGGTGTTTTTTTTATTATATCTATAATTTTATCTTCACTTGATAGGTATAATTTTTTTGAAGAAATAATTTTTTTTGGTTTTTCTATTTTTTTTAATAAAATTTTTAACGTTTTCTTTGTTCTTTTTGATGATGAAAGTAATATGTAATCAAACTTATATTTTTTTTTAACAAAAAATTCACAAATCTTTTTTGCATTTTTCTTGCCACGCTTACTTAAAGGTCTTTCATGATCCTCAAGATTTGGATGGTCCCAGCTAGATTTTGCATGACGCATAACGTATAATTTGAGCATAAAGTTTAAATATATGACTGCATTAAAAAAACAAGATAAAGAAATACTTAGATCTAAATACATAAATAGAGAATTGTCTTGGCTCAAATTCAACGACAGAGTTCTTCTAGAAGCCCAAAATATTGAAAACCCACTTTATGAAAGAATTAAATTTTTATCTATAGCTGGATCAAATTTAGATGAATTCTTTATGGTACGTGTCGCGGGTTTATATAGTCAAATCAAGCAAGAGGTAGATTCTCTTAGCTCTGATGGTCTTACTCCTGATGAACAAATGAGTGAAGTTATTTTGGAAACAAATAATCTTCTTAATAAACAAAATAAAATATATAGAGATTTAATTCTTCAATTAAAAAAAGCAAATATAAGTATAGTTAAACCTGAAAATTTAAGTAAATCGGATCAAAAAAGATTATTTAAAATTTTTAATGAAGAAATTTACCCTCTGCTAACACCATCGGCAATAGACCCAGCTCATCCCTTTCCATTTATTTCAAATCAAGGAAGAGCATTAGTTATGAGATTAAATAAGAAAAATAAAAAAAGAGTTTTAAATGCAATAATAGTAATTCCAAAAGCTTTATCAAGATTTATTGAAATAGATGGAAATAAAAGTTTTAAAAAATTTTTAATTATTGATGATGTTATAAGTTTTTTTGCTTCTGAAATATTTCCTGATCATGATTTAGATAAAAAAATGTTATTTAGAGTTATAAGAGATAGTGATGTAGAAATTCAAGAGGAGGCCGAAGATTTAGTAAGATCTTTTGAATTGGCTTTAAAAAGAAGAAGAACAGGTGACATCGTACGTTTAGAAATTTTAAAAAATAGTAATAATGACTTAATTAAGTTTATAACCAATAAGTTAAACGTAAAATCTGAATACATCTATGAAATTGAAGGCATTGTTGGAATTCAAGATATCGACCAAGTTTGTAAAATTAAAAATTCTAAATTAAGATTTAAAAATTTTAATCCCAGAGAGGTTGAGAGATTAAAGGAATTTAATAATAATTTTTTTGATACTATAAAAAAAAAGGATTTAATAGTTCATCACCCTTTTGAAACATTTGATGCTGTCGTTGAGTTTTTAAATCAAGCTGCATATGATAAAAAAGTTATAGCAATTAAACAAACTCTATACAGAACAACGTTAGACTCTCCAATTGTTAAAGCCTTAATAACAGCAGCTGAAAATGGAAAGACAGTAACCGCTTTAATAGAGATCAAAGCAAGATTTGATGAAGAAGCAAACATTCAACTTTCAAGAAGTTTAGAAAAGGCAGGAATTCAAATAGTTTATGGTTTTGCAAAATATAAAACACATGCAAAATCATCTTTAATATTAAGAAAAGAGCAGGGAAAAATTCAAACTTATATACATCTGGGAACTGGTAATTATCACCCAGTTAATGCAAAAATTTATACTGACTTATCTTTATTTAGCTCTGATAAAAAAATAGCAACTGATGTAGAAAAATTTTTTAATTATGTAACTGGTTATTCAAAACCACGAAATCTTAGTAAAATATCTATATCACCAATTAATCTTAGGGAAACTTTGAACAAATGTATTGCTAACGAGATAGCAAATGTCAAAAAAGGTAAAAAAGGTGAAATATGGGCCAAAATGAATTCCTTAGTAGATCCAGTGATAATTGATAAATTTTACGAAGCTTCAAATGCTGGAGTAAAGATATTATTATTTGTAAGAGGTGTTTGTTGTTTAAGACCTGGAGTTAAAGATAAATCTGAAAATATAATAGTTAAAAGCATGATTGGAAGATTTTTGGAACACTCAAGAATTTATTGTTTTTCAAATGGAAAAACAATGCCTAGTAGAGATGCAAAAGTTTTTATTTCATCAGCAGATTTAATGCCAAGAAATTTAAATCGAAGAGTTGAACTTCTAGTTCCAATTGAAAACCAAACAGTCCATGAACAAGTTCTTGATCAAATTATGTTAGCTAATTATTTAGATAAAAAACAAAGTTGGGAACTCGATGCTAGTGGAAATTATAAAAAAATAAAATATAGTGAAAATGATTCTTTTTCAGCCCATGATTATTTTATGAATAATCCTAGTTTATCTGGAAGAGGTAAAGCTAAATTAAAAATGAAACCGAAAAAATTAAACTTAAGATTAATTAAAAGTGGAAATTAAAGTTTTTAAAAATAAACAAAATTTAAAATTAAAACCTGCTAAATTAGCAGTTATTGATATAGGATCTAATTCTATTAGGATGCTAATTTATGAAGATTTTAGCTCTTCTCGTGTGCCATTTTTCAATGAAAAAGCTGTTTGTGAACTTGGTAAAAATTTAGATAAATCAAGAAAACTTCATAAGTCTGGTGTTGATTATGCTCAAAAAGTATTGAAGAGATTTTCAGAGATTTTAAATGTTTCTAAAATTGTTAATTTAAAAATAATAGCAACTGCTGTTTTAAGAGAAGCAACTGATGCAAAACCATTTGTTGAATATGTAGAAAATCTTTTTAAGAAAAAAATAGAAATCTTAAGTGGTGAGGAAGAAGCAATTTGTTCAGCAGAAGGTGTTAAAATTGGATTTGATAATGTAGATGGGTTAGTTGCTGATCTTGGTGGAGGTAGTTTAGAACTAGCTCGAGTTGAAAATGGTTTGATCACTAATAAAACATCTTTACCCTTAGGTGTTTTAAGATTAATAAATAATCCAATTGTAAAAAAGAGAAACCTTTCCAAATATATAAAAAAACTTTTCAAAGACGAGAAATGGTTATCTAAAAAAAAATTTGAAAACCTATATTTAGTTGGTGGAACATGGAGAGCTTTATTTAAACTTCATTTGTTTCAAAATAAACACCCTGTCCACATAATTCATCAGTATTCGGTAAATTATGAAACTATATCATCATTTTTAGAAAAAATTGCATCTTTCAATAAAGCAAAACTAAAAACAGTTGAATATATATCTAAATCTAGAACACCATATCTACCATACAGCGCTATAATATTAGATGAGATCATGAATGTAACAAATCCAAAAAACATAATATGTTCTATAAGCGGAATTAGAGAGGGATCTCTAGCAAAAGATTACTTTAAAAATATTGATAACTCTCAAGTTTTTGAGAAATCATTAGAATATATTTCTAAGAAAAGAGGTGATTTGGGATTAACTTACAAAAAATATCATGAATTTATCAAACCTGTATTTGAGGGTAATGAACATTTTAATGAAAAATTACTTAATTTGGCTTGTGTTTTAAGTCATATGGATTGGGGACTTGGTGCTTTTCAAAAGGCAGAATTAGTTTTTCAAGAAACATTAAATACCCCTTTATTGAGACTTTCACATAAAGAAAGAATTCAAATAGCTCTTTCATGTTATTGGAGGTACTGCAGCATTAAATACAACCCTAAAATAGAATATTTGACATTTTTAAATAATAATGAAATTTTTTCTAGTAAACAAGTTGGTGCAGCCTTAAGATTTGCTCACTCACTTACATCTATTTCAACTATCTTCTTAGAGGAATTTAAATTGTATAAAAGAGGTAACTCTGTATTTTTAAAAATTCCAGCACAACATCAAGAAATAATTTCTAAACAAGTTACAAAAAGATTTAAAGCTCTTGCACGAGAATTATTTTTAGAACCAAGAGTATTATATTCAAATAGTTAAACTCTTTAAAAAAAACACAACTATTAGTTTAATAATAGTTTCTTTGTAATAAATTTTTAATAAAAAATAAATATTTCATTCATTTTTATTTTATAAATAAATTATAAAATATTTAAATTTTTAATTATCAATCCACCCCTTAATATACGCTCGATTAATTTTATCGGGCGTATTTATTATAACTTTAAAATTTTTTAATTTTTTTTTAAGAATAATTTTTTTGCAATAAAAACAGCAATTAACATACCAATTAATTCAGCAACTATATAAAAAGGAGTGTTTAAATAACTTATACCAGTAAAAGACTCTGTGAATGTTCTTGCTATTGCTACAGCAGGATTTGCAAAGGATGTTGATGAAGTAAACCAATAACCAGCTGTAATATATAACCCAACAGATGCAGCTACGGTAATTTTACCTGACTTCATGGATCCAAAAATAATGATTATTAGTCCTAAAGTAGCAATAATTTCTGATACAAAAATGTAGATACCATCTCTTGATTTTGTCGATAATTCAAAAATCTGATGTTCAAAAAAGAAATTAGCTAAAGCCACACCTAACAAACATCCTAGGATCTGAGCTGAAATATAAAAGGGTAGAAGACGTTTTTTTAACTTTCCTGTAATTGTCATAGCAATACTTACAAATGGATTGAAATGAGCCCCAGACACATCAGCAAAAACAGTTATTAGCACAAACAATCCAGCTCCAGTTGCTATAGTATTTGCAATTAGCATTACCGCTGTATCATTGGTAAGATTTTCTGCCATTAAACCTGACCCAACTATGATCATTACTAGAAAGCAACTTCCAATAAATTCTGAAAGAAAATATTTTTTTTTATTTTTCATCTAGCCAATCTTTAATTTTATTGCTTATAATATTAAAAGTGTTTCTAATGATTATTTGCTTTTCTTCGTTATTTGCAGTTTGAAGTTTAGCCACTGGATCGTCTATATTCCAGTGTATAATTTGGTTTTTATCAGGCCAAATAGGACATACCTCATTATTTGCGTTATTACATACTGTTATTACATGATCCATTTTTATTTCATTATTTATAAACTCTTCAAAGTTTTTAGAACTATAATTAGTTAGATCATAATTTTTATTTTTCTCTAAAAAACTTCTAACATAAATATTAATTGTTCCAGATGGATTACTACCAGCACTAAAAGCTTTAAATTTATTTGAGTATTCATTATTGATAATACTCTCAGCTATAATGCTTCTTGCTGAATTTCCTGTGCATACAAATAAAATATTTTTCATTAAAAAATAATTTTATAAATTCCGATTACAAATAATGGAATTTGTAATCCAAAGTTAGTTAAAATGGCCTTATCCTTTAATAAGAAACCTGAAATTGTCCATCCAACAACACCAAGCCCATGAAAATAAATATTCAGCGGGTAAATATTAAGATTTGTAAGTAAAATACCTGTTAACACTAAAAGTGTACTGATCCACTTAAGATATTTTTTTAAAAATGACATTCAAAATTTATATGAATGTTTTGTTAAAGATTTATTACAATAAACTTTAATGTGATTTAATTTTATTGAAGTTCAAAGATAGAAACATAATGTTTCATTTTAGGGAATGGAAATCAAAAAAGCTTCTTTTTGTGTGTCCATGGACCTTTTTTTGTCTTAGGTAAAAACCTTTTTAGATCAACAAGAACTTTTTCGGACAATTTTCTGTAGGTGGTAAGTTTTCCTCCATAGATATTCAATAAAGGCAATTTTTTAATAATTTTTAGATCAAAAACATAATCCCTTGTAACTTTTGAAGCTGAATTAAAGTCTTCAATTAAAGGTCGTATTCCTGAATAAGTATCTACGATGTCCTTTGTACTGATTTGTTTTTTTAAGTAATTGTTTACTGAATTAATTAAATAGCTAATTTCTTTTTTAGATATCCCTTTATTTTCTGGTGATTTCACTTCCACTTCAGTTGTTCCAATTAAAGAAAACTTCCCTTTATAAGGTAACACAAATATTATTCTTTTATCTGTATTTTGAAATGTGAATGCAACGTTTTCTTTGTACAATTTTTTTGTAATGATATGACTTCCTTTAACCAGTCTTATTTTTTTCTTAGATTTTATTTTTATATTTTTATTTAAAGTTTCATTTATCCATGGTCCAGATGCATTGATTAAAACTTTTGATTTTATTTTTTTTCCATTTTGAAGACTAATGACCCACTCATTATTAATAATTTCAGCTTTTTTAACTTTGTTATATTCTAGTATTTTAGCGTTGTTTCTTTTTGCATCTTGAGCGTTTAACTTTGTTAATTTTTTATCATCAATTTGAATGTCAAAATATTGAAAACCAGTTTTATATTTTTCTTTAAGAATATTTGAATATTTTTTTGTAAGATCAAATTTTTTTGATTTTGGTATATTGCTTTTGCCACCTAAATTGTCGTACAAAAACAAACCAAATTTAATTAACCAGGCTGGTCGAATTTTATCTGCATAAGGAATTATAAAAGGAATCGGTTTGGAAATATGTTTAGCAATTTTATAAACAATTTCTCTTTCTTTGAGAGATTCTCTAACTAATTTGAATTCATAATTTTCTAAATAACGAAGACCACCATGTACTAATTTCGTCGACCAAGATGAGGTTGCTCCTCCAATCTCACCTTTGTCAGCTAAACAAACTGATAAACCTCTACCTGCAGCATCCCTCGCAATACCTGCGCCGTTTATACCGCCACCTATTATGAATAAATCAAAAATTTTAGACATTTAAATCATGATTTTTTAAAAATATACAACCTCTTTTAGAAATTTAAAATTTTTAAATGAAATTATTTACAATTTCATAATACCTTAACATTAATTAATTATTAATAAAAAATTAAATAAACTAAACTTAACAGAAGGATAGATATGAAAAAAATACTTAGTGTTTTAACAATTCTATTTACTTTCTCTTTTACATCACACAGTTATTCAAAAACAGAAATTCATTGGTGGTACGGAAACAGTGGTTTTCTTGGTGATGTAATTATTGAAATTGCAAATAGATTTAACGCTTCACAAGATCAATATACGGTCATTCCTACAGGAAAAGGAAGTTATGAAGATAACATGGCGGCAACTATTGCTGCATTTAGAGCAGGAGACCAACCACACTATTCACAGGTTTATGATGCTGGTGCTGCAATAATGGTAGCGCAAGTAAAAAATGGTGTTGTCATCGGTTTTGAAGAAATGGCAGAGAAATATGGCATTGATGTAGATGCTGACAATTATATTCCAGGCATTAAAAATTTCTATGCAGACTCTGATGGAAAAATGATTGGTGTGCCTTTCAATAGCTCAACTTGTTTGATGTATGCAAACATGGACATATTGAAAAAAGTAGGAATTGAGTCAGTTCCAAAAACTTATGAAGAGTTTGAGGCTATAGCTCCAAAAATTAAAGCTGCCGGATACATACCTTTAGTTCAAAGTCACTTTCCTTGGATATGGACAGAAAATTTCTTTTCAAGACATAATCTACTTATGACTGATGGAAACAATGGTTACGATGCTGTTCCAACAAAAACTTTATTTGCTGAAACAGATGCATTTGTAATGCATTGGAAAAAAGTCAAGGAATGGTATGAAAAAGGCTTTTATGGATATAAAGGAAGAGCGTGGGGAGATAACCAAGCTCCATTTATAGCTGGTGAAGCTGCATTTTGGTTTGGTTCAGCTGCTTCGTTCGGTGGAATGAAAGGTGTTGTACCTAACTTTACAGTAAACCATATTCCTTACTGGGATTCTGTAACTGGTGGTAAAGAGTATCCAACGTTTATCGGTGGTGCTGCTAACTGGATCTTAAATGGTCATACTGAGGAAGAGTACAAAGGACTTGCTAAATTTATAGAATTTATGGGTTCTCCAGAGATGGATCTGTATTATCACAATATGACTGGTTACTCTGCAGTAACTAAAGGTGGAATAGAGTTAGCTGAAACTATAAATTTCTATAGAGCTTCTCCATATCATAAAGCAGTTGGTGAACAATTAAGCTTAGAAGGTTCGACTATTCCTGGTGGATATAGAGCTGGTAATTGGCCACAAATTCGTGAAGTAATTTACGAAAATGTTGAGCCAATGTTAAACGGCAAAATATCAATCGAAAAAGGATTGCAGAACATGGATAAAGGTGCAGCTAAATTGTTAAAACAATTCGCTAAAACTTTATAATTAATAATTTAAATAAGGAGGGTGTTGATTTACCCTCCTTATTTTTTATTTTACTTATATGAAAAAAGTCCAATTTAAATCTAGCTATTCACAATATTTATTCTTAGCACCACAGTTAGGAATTTTATTAATTTTTTTATATTGGCCAATCATACAAACCTTCAGAGATGCATTTACAATGCAAGATGCTTTTGGATTTGGAGCGACGTTTGTATGGTTTGATAATTTTTTATTTATTTTTGATGATCCAGCTTATTTTATAGCTTTCAAATTTACTATTATTTATAGTTTTGCAATTACATTAATTACCGGCTCAATCGGTTTGCTGCTTGCCGTTCAGGCCAATAATGTAATACATGGTAAAAGCACTTACAAAACACTTTTAATTTGGCCTTATGCAATTGCGCCTGCGGTTGTAGGTGTAATGGCAAATTATTTTTTTAGTGAAAGATTTGGGCTCCTTTATCATTTATTTCACGAACTTTGGGGTTTCAATTGGTACGAGAGTGTTTTTGACTCGTATATTTATGTAATAATAGCTGGTTCTTGGAAGCAAATCAGTGCTAATTTTATTTTCTTCTTGGCAGGTCTTCAAGCTATACAAAAATCTGTAATTGAAGCATCAATGATTGATTGTAAAAATAGTTTTAGAAGATTTTGGACAATTACATTCCCATTATTAATGCCAACTACATTCTTCTTAATAATTATTAATATAACCTATGCTTTCTTTGATACATTTGGAATTATTGATACTACAACGATAGGTGCTCCTTCAGGTGAAACAAGAACTCTAGTTTATAAAGCCTACATGGATGGATTTAGAGGATTAGATTTAGGAAGTGCTGGAGCTCAATCAATAATGATGATGTTGATTGTATTAGTAATTACAATTTTTCAATTTAGATATATCGAAGGGAAAATACATTATAATTAATGACTAGATTTATCACATCAAGTTTTTCACATTTAATTTTAATCATTGGAATACTTATCATGGTACTTCCTGTGTGGATGATTTTTGCTAGCTCAACGCACACAAGTTCAATGATTAATATGAATGGTCTCCAAATGTTTTTAGGAGATAGCTTTTATGAAAATTACTTACGGGTTTTATTATATCAGGGTGGTTTCTTTAAAGAGATAACAGCATTAAAAATGTTTTTTAATAGTTTTTTAATGGCTACGGGAGTTGCAATTCTATCCGTTGTCACATCTTTAATGGCTGCCTACGCATTGGTTTATTATAGAATAAAACATGCAACATTATTGTTTTGGATAATTTTTATCACGATATTAGTACCACTAGAGTTAAGAATTTTTCCTACTTATTCAGTAATGGCTGAACTTAATTTAGTAAATTCTTACTTTGGATTAATAGTTCCAATTTCAGCATCAGCTATAGCAACATTATTCTTTCGACAATTTTATAAAACTGTTCCAGATGAATTACTTGAGTCTGCAAAACTTGATGGGGCAAATACCTGGAGATTTTTTGTTGATTTTTTAATTCCTTTGTCAAAAACGATGATTGTAGCGATGTTAATATTTATGTTTGTTTTTGGTTACAATCAGTACTTATGGCCGCTATTGGTAACAACTTCAGAACAATATTGGACAGTGGTTATGGGATTAAAAATGATGTCGGGTTCTATTGTTCATCGTTTTGCTTTTGTGATGATGTCTATGGTTCCACCAATTTTAATTATAATTGTGTTGCAGAAACATTTTATTAAGGGGGTTTTTCAAGATAAATGAAAATTAAACCACTTCAAATAATTGCTCATATTATTTTAATATTAGGGGTATTGTTAATGGTAGTTCCTATTTGGATATCTTTTGCAAGTTCTTCACATGACTCTGTAACTATACTGACGGAAGGTATGAAGTTTCATATAGGTGATCAGCTAGCAAGAAACTATAACGAAGTTTTAAATGAAAAAGGTGGTTGGTCAGAAGAAGTTACTGCTGCAAAAATGTTTATTAATAGTTTTATAATGGCATTAGGGATTGCAACACTTAAAGTAGTTATTTCTGCAATGTCAGCATATGCTTTGGTTTATTATAGATTTAAATTAGCTGTACCAATTTTTTGGTTAATCTTTATTACTCTACTTGTTCCTTTGGAGGTAAGAATTTTTCCAAGCTATAAAATTGTATCTGATTTAGGTTTAACAAATTCATACACAGGCCTTATTCTTCCGTTAGTTGCTTCAGCTACAGCAACTTTTTTCTTCAGACAATTTTACAAAACAATTCCAGATGAACTTTTGGAGTCGGCAAAATTAGATGGAGCAAATGCTTGGAGTTTTTTCATAGATTTCTTGGTACCACTATCAAAAACTATGATAGCAGCAATGTTTATCTTTATGTTCGTATATGGATATAGCCAATATTTATGGCCGCTAATAATGACAACTGCAGAAGAATATTGGACTGTTGTAATGGGAATGAAAATTATTTACACAGAAAGCTATGAAGGAGTTGCTTTGCCAAGAACAGCAGAAAGATTTGCATATATAATTTTATCAATGATCCCACCAGTTTTAGTGGTAGTATTTTTACAAAAATGGTTCATAAAAGGATTAATTCAAACGGAGAAATAAATGAGTTTTTTAGATTTAAAAAATGTGACTAAGATTTATCCAAACGGAACTAAGGCTGTTCACGAAACTTCATTAAGTGTAGATGAAGGAGAGTTTATGGTTTTTGTAGGACCAAGTGGATGTGGAAAATCAACTTTATTAAGAATGGTTGCAGGTTTAGAGGACATTACAGAGGGTGATATTAATCTTGATGGAAAATTAATTAATGAAGTTGATCCATCTGAGAGAGATGTAGCAATGGTGTTTCAGAACTATGCATTATACCCACATATGAATGTGTATAATAATTTGGCTTATGGTTTAAAAAACAGAGGAATTGATAAAGAAACAATTGAGCAAAAAGTAAATGATGCAGCTAAACTGTTACAAATTTCAGATTATTTACAGAGAAAACCTTCAATGTTATCTGGAGGTCAAAGACAAAGGGTTGCTATGGGAAGAGCAATTGTAAGAAATCCAAAAATATTCTTATTTGATGAACCTCTTTCAAACTTAGATGCAAAATTAAGAATTCAGATGAGACTTGAAATTAAAAAACTTCAACAAAAGGTTGGAGTAACAAGTATATTTGTTACACATGATCAAGTTGAGGCCATGACACTTGCTGACAGATTGGCAGTAATTAATAATGGAATTATTGAACAGCTTGGAACTCCTATTGAGATATATGATAATCCAAAATCTTTATTTGTTGCTGGTTTTATTGGTTCACCTCAAATGAATTTTTTAAATGGTAATTTAAAAAATAAAACATTATCTGCAGAAGGTTTTGAAATTAAAGATGTTAATACTGACTTTGAGGGTGAGGTTACATTAGGAATAAGACCTGAGCATTTAGTACAATCTGAGAGTGGTTTAATTAATTTAACAGTAGACTTAGTGGAACAGCTTGGTTCGGATAATATTGTTTATGGTCAATTGAAAAATAAAAAAGACTTTTGTTATAGGTGTCCAGGAAATCAAACTGTTGAAAAAGGTTCTAATTTAAGAGTAAATATGGAGAACAATAAATATTATATTTTTGATAAAAGTACTGGCAAAAGAGTTAATTAAATTTGATTTTAAGTAAACCAAATCATATAAAAATTTATGGTCATCGAGGAGCTAGAGGTGATCTTCCTGAAAATACTTTAGAGAGTTTCAAATATTTATTTGATAATAATTTTAGTGGATTAGAAGTAGATATTTTATTTTCTAAAGATTCGGTGCCAGTAATTACCCATGATTTTTTCTTAGACAGAGATCAGACTAAAGACTTAGATGGTAATTGGATAGAAGATGAATATATGAAAATTAATAGTAAAACTTATAAAGAATTATTAAATTATGATATAGGAGCTGTTAATAAATTATCTAGTTATGGCAGAAGATTTTTAAATCAAAAAAGTTTAGAAAACCAGAGAATACCAAATTTAAACAAATTATTTAAATTATTAAAATCTTATGAAACTGAAGATTTAATAATTAATTTAGAATTTAAGTCTAGTCCATTAATTAGCAATCTAGTTCCTGAACCTATTGAGATTGTAAAACTTGTAAAGCAAGAAATAGAAGTCTCTAATTTAAGCGATCGAATTTTAGTTTCTTCCTTTGATTGGAGAGTTTTAAAAGAATTTAAATTACAATTACCAAAAATTTCTAGAGGTTATTTATCAACACAACAAGAATTAAAAAAAACAAGGAAAAATATTTATGAAAATTCACCTTGGATGGGGTTTATTCCATTTTTTAATAACAGTGAAATTCCAGAAGTTATAAATAATTTAGGTGGAATTGCTTGGCATCCTTTTTACAAAGATATAAAAAAAAAAAATATTGAAGAAGCACACAATCATGGACTAGTGGTAAATACTTGGACTGTAAATAGAGAAAGCGACATGATGCGGATGATTGAATATGGTGTAGATGGAATATTTACAGATTATCCTCTAAGGCTGAAAGAACTTTGTGAAAAAGAAAATAAAAAATGGTTTTAGTATATTTTAATGGATTTAAACATAGTTAATAATGAGGAAAAGTTTTTAGCAGGTAAACTTGAAGGTTACACTTTAAAAGGTGCTGAAAATAAATTTGACAACAAAGGAAACCCTATATCATTTCCAGGCTGCACAATAATTTGTAATATTCCTATTAATACCGATTTATCTAATCAAATTATTAGTTTCCAAAAAAAAATAGAAAATTTTAATCCTAAAAAAACTTATTTCTATTTACCTCCATCTAGTTTTCATATGACATTATTTGATTGTTGTAATTTAAATACAAAAAACACCAATTATTGGCCATCCGATATAGATCCTGATATGGATTATAAAGATATAGCTGTTGAATTAAATAAAAAAATTGAAAATTATAATTTTCCAAAACAATTTAATCTTAAACTAAAAACTTTTTTTGGTGGTTATAGTATTATTTTAGTACCCTTTTCTGAAAAGGATGAAAAAATTCTAAGAAATTGTAGAGATGAACTTAGTAGCTTGTTAAAAATTAAATTTGAAAATCATCAAAGATATACTTTCCATATTACTTTAGCTTATATTTTGAGACAACTTAATGAGACTGAAATAAAAAACTTAATTGAATTTAATAAACAACTATCCTCTGACTTTAATAAAAAATTTCCAAAAATTACTTTCAAAAAACCTGAAATGTATACTTTTAAAGATATGCTGGAGTTTAAAAGTATTAATTCTTAAAGCCTGTAATAGTTTTTTTTTTTTAGAAATGACATTTGATTTTTATATAAATGTAATTTTAAAGATTTATTACAATAAACTTTAATGTGATTTAATTTTTTTGAAGTTCATAGATAGAAATATAATGTTTCTTCTTAGGGAGTGGGATTATGGTTGGAACTTTAGTCAATCTTGGTTTTATTGATTTATTTCCTACAATAATATTTTTGTCATAATTATCTAAATTAACCTCAGGATGAGGGTTTCCATCATTGATTAATGGCCACGCATCACAAGCTCTATAACCAAATAAAATTAAGGGTCTTGAGTTATTCATTTGATTGTGTCCAGACCCATGAACTGATCTACAATGAAAAAATACTACTGTTCCAGCCGTTCCAGTTATGGAAACACTATCCTTAGTTCCTATTTTATTTTTCTTAGTGTCTATTTTTCCAACAAAATAATTTTCTTTACTGTGGTGGCTGTACAATTTTTTTTTGTGTGAATTTTTTATTATTTTAAGTGGCCCATTTTTTTCATAGCAATCATCTAAATATATACCAACTGTGATTAAATCATCATTTGTATGAGGGTAAAAAGCCCAATCTTGGTGCCATCCAATTTCACTACCTTTTTTCTTATTTGGAAGCTTAAAATTTAATTTACCCAGATGAAATCTAACTGTTCCACCTAATAATTTTTTAGCTATAGATATAATTCTTTTATCTCTAGATAATTCATAGAAAACTTTATGCCTGTTCTGAGGATTATTAAGTCTTAGAATTTCTTTATTTTTTGGAGATCCTGAATTGTAAACAAAATGGTAATTATCATAAGACTGAGTTCCATTTGTACCATTACCTTTTTTTCTTTTTTTTTCTTTTGAAATTACTTCATTAACAATTTTATTAATTTTATTTATCTTTGTTTGAGAAATTAGATTTTCTTTAACAAGAAAGCCATTTTTTTTAAATAAATTCAAATCATTCATAAATGCAGATTGTAAATAAAAATAAATCTTCTTATAAAAAAATACAATGTTTAATTAAATTATTAATAAAATTTAGTAATTTTAAATTATTTTTTTAATGCATCTTCAAGATAATCCAATCTATCTTGACCCCAAAAAATCTCATTATTTAAGACATATGAAGGAGCACCAAATACATGGTTATTAACTGCATCTTTTGAATTTTTTTGGTACTCAATGTTTACTTCGTCAGTTAAAGCTAACTTTTTCATTTCCTCAAAATTTAAATTTAATTTTTCACAAATTTCCCGAAGTATTTTGTGATCTGAAAGATCTTTATCCATAGACCATAAATATTTTAAACACTCATTTCCAAAATGAAGTTTATTTCCCATTTTATTTGAGGCGATTACAAATTTTGCTGGCAAATGTGGATCACTAGGTGGAAAAAATTTTGGCTGTTTAATAATTGGCAAACCTAATTTATTTGAAATTCTCTCCATTTCCAAAAGTCTGTACTTTTGTCTTGCAGGGTGTCTTTTAGGAACTGGTAATCCTCCGGTATTTGGAAAAATTTCACCAACTAAATCAAGTGGTTTTTCTATTACTTCTAAATTATATTGACTTACTATTTTTGTAAATTTATCAGCACCTAAGTAAGTAAATGGAGACAAGACACTAAAATAATATTCAATTTTCATTATTTATTTAATTAAGTGCAAACTGCTTAATTTTTTCAAATTCAAAATGATCTGCAATGTCCTTTTTAGCATAATAAACATCTTGAACTACACCATCCTCATTAATTAGAACGTCGGTCACAGCTATATCTAAATGACCTTTTATTCTTGTAGGAATATATCCTTTCATCATAGCAGGAATAATTTTATGTGCTTTAAACAACATTGCGTTTAGTGTTTTACTCACTGATCTCTCAATTTCATATTTTTGAAAATATTCAAAATTTTCATCTGCTAATACTGTGAATGGTAAATTCTTATGCTTATCCATATATGATTTTAAATTATCTACTGGTGAATGAAATATTCCAACATGCGTAAAATTATTTCCAAGTTCACCAAATCTCTTATTAATTTCATTAAGTCTTAGGTTGCAGAAGCTACAACCTGCGATTCTATAAAAAGTTAATAAGACTTTTTTCCCTAAGGTCTGAGATAAATTAAATGAGTTACCATTCTGATCTGGAAGTGTAATTTCCTCTAATTTATCGCCAGTGCTAATTTTCATATTCTACATTATATAGAAATATGAATGCTTTGTTAACAACCTTTAAACGAAGCAGACATATTTCTAATTAAATTGAAATACAAGTCTTTTCCTGGGTCTAGAGTCGCTCCTAATGGGTCAACTACACCGGTTTTAATATTCATATCTTTTGCAACTGCTTTAATGATATCAGGGTTGAATTGAGGTTCAGAAAATACACAAGCAACTTTATCGTGTTCAATTATCTCTCTGATTTCTGCTAGTTGTTCTGCTCCAGGCATTACATCTGTATTAACAGTAAAAGCACCTAATATATTTACATTAAATCTTTTCTCAAAATACTGATAAGCATCATGGAATACAATTGAAGCAACACTGCTACTTAAATCAGTCATTACATCAATTGTAAGTTTATCGATTTCTTGTAAAGCTTTAGCTAAATTACTTTTATATTTAGCTTCATTTTTAGGATCATTTTCAATTAAATGTTCTGCCATTTCATTTAACATAGCTTTTGCATTAATTGGGTCCAACCAAATGTGTGGATCAAATTCACCATGAGCATGTCCATCATGATCGTCATGTCCGTGGTCGTCATGATCATCCTCTTTTTTACCATGATCGTCATGATCGTGGTCGTGATCATCTTCTTTTTTACCATGGTCATCATGTCCATGATCGTCATGATCATCTTCTTTTTTACCGTGATCGTCATGTCCGTGATCGTCATGATCATGTTCGTCAAAAATATTTCTCTCTCTAAATTTTAATACTTGTAATCCTTTAGTTTCCATTAATTCAATTTTTTCTGCTTTCTTAGCAATTGAACTCAATGGTTTTTCTAAAAAACTCTCTAAATCTTCACCAACCCAAAATATTAGGTCTGCATTTTGTAGCATTTTTGCGTGCGAAGGTTTCATTGCAAATCCGTGTGGAGAAGCATATCCATCAACTATTAAATCAGGTTTAGCAATACCATCCATTAAGTAACTAGCTAATGAATGAATTGGTTTAATAGAAGCAACTACTTTTATTTCAGCATTTGCTGGTGTAAATAATGTTAGAATTGATAATATTGAGAATATAAGTGGTATTTTTTTAATATTTTTCATAATAAGTAATTTAATTGGTTGTTATAATATAACGTTATGTAATAATATAACATTTATAAGTCAAGCAATATATGAGCTCAGAAAATAGTACATTAGTAAAACTAAATAACGCTGGTTTTAAACAAAATGATAAATGGCTAGTTGAAGGTGTTTCATTATCTGTTAAAAAGGGAAAAATCGTTACACTTATTGGACCTAATGGCTCTGGAAAAAGTACTACCGCAAAAATTGCATTGGGAATTTACAAAAACATAGAAGGAAGTGTTGAGAAATACACAAATAGAGTTGGATATGTTCCTCAAAAAATATCTATTGATTGGACCTTACCCTTAAGAGTTTATGATTTTATGCTTTTAACTGAAAATATTAAAGATGAGGCAATTGATGAAGCGCTTACGTTAACAGGTGTTATCCATCTTAAGAATAAAAATTTAGGAAATTTATCAGGTGGTGAATTTCAAAGAGTTTTAATTGCAAGAGCTATTTCAAAAAAACCTGAATTATTAGTTCTTGATGAACCTGTTCAAGGAGTTGATTACACTGGCGAGATTGCTTTGTATGAATTAATAAAAAGAATTTCTGATACACTAAATTGTGGAATTCTATTAATCTCACATGATTTGCATACAGTTATGACTGCAACTGATCATGTGGTTTGTTTAAATGGCCACGTATGTTGCTCTGGATCACCAATGGAAGTTGCTAAAAACAATGAATATAAATCCTTATTTGGTGAACAAGCATCTCAAATTCTTTCTGTATATGAACATAAACATGACCACGTTCATTCTGATGAAGGAGAAATAAAGAAAAACTAATATGTTTGATGATTTTTTTATAAGAGCATTATTTGCAGGAATAGGAATTGCATTTGTGACAGGACCATTAGGTTGTTTTGTAGTATGGAGAAGATTATCTTATTTTGGTGATACATTAGCTCATTCAGCACTTCTTGGTGTAACAATGGCATATACCTTAGATTTAAATATTGCTATTTCAGTGTTTTTAATTTCTTCAGTAATCGCATTAATCCTTATTCAACTTCAGAAAAAAACTAATTTACCCGGGGATGCTTTGCTTGGTCTTTTAGCTCATTCTTCATTAGCTGTTGGATTAGTAGTAATAGGTTTTTTAGCATTTATTCGTTTTGATATTATGGGTCTTTTATTTGGTGATATACTAGCTGTAACAACTGATGATTTATTAATTATTTGGACTGGTGGCGCTGTAATTTTATTAGTTCTTAAATTGATTTGGAAATCATTGTTTGCATCTACAGTTAATTATGAATTAGCAGAAGCAGAAGGATTAAACCCAGATAGAGCAAAAGCTATTTTTACAATTCTTATGGCTGCTGTGATAGCAATATCAATTAAAATGGTTGGTCTATTGTTAATTACAGGTATGCTAATTATACCAGCGGCTATGGCTAGAAATATCTCAGATAGTCCTCAAAAAATGGTTATATTTTCAATTATTGGTGGATTACTGTCTGTTGTATTAGGTTTATATTCTTCTTTAGAATTTAATACATCTTCAGGACCATCAATAATTGCTGCCTCGTTAGTATTATTCATACTGTCTTTATTTAAAATAAAACAATCGATTAAATTGAAAAACTGATAACATATTGATAAGAATTTAAAGATGCAAAAAGAACATAACCTTTCCAAAAATCAAAAAATAATTTTTGACTTAATTGATAAATCTGGTGGACCAATGAAAGCTTATTCAATCCTTTTTAATGTTCAAAAAAAAGGAATTAAAGCGCCACTACAAGTTTACAGAGCATTAGATAAATTAGTTGAAATAGGAAAAATCCATAAGATTGAAAGCAGAAATGCTTTTATTGCGTGTCAAAATTCAAGCTGTCAGGTTTCAAAAGCAACAGCTTTTTCAATTTGCGAAAGTTGTGAGAATGTATCAGAAATAAGTAATTCAAAACTTTCAAAATATTTATCTAACTTTTCAGATAACTCTGGAATGAAATATAGCAAATACAATTTAGAATTTTTTGGTTTATGTAAAAAATGTAAATCAAAATAATGGGCACAGTTTCATTAACTTTAGACGAAATATTTGAACTAGCTAAAAAAACTCTTTTGGCAAATGGTTGTGATAATGAAACAGCATCAATTTTATCAGACTTAATTAGAAATGCTGAAAGAGATGGTTCTGTATCACATGGTTTATTCAGATTGCCAGCTTATGTAACAGGTCTTAAAGGTGGAAAGATAAATGGAAAAGGGAAACCTGAAGTAAAAAAAATATCTCAATCTGTAATAAAAGTTGAAGGAAATAATTGTTTAGCACCTGTTGTATTAAATAAAGGATTACCAGAATTAGCAAAAGCTGCAAAAGAAAATGGTGTTGCAGTATTAGCAATAAATAATTCTCATCATATGGCTGCTATGTGGCCTGAAACAGAAAAATTAGCAGAAGATGGCTTAGTTGCATTTGCTTGTACATCGTACAAGCCTGCAGTTGCACCTGCAGGTGCTATTAAACCATTATTTGGAACAAACCCAATTTCATTTGCTTGGCCACGTCCAGGCAAAACCCCAGTTGTTTATGATATGGCAACTGCTTCAATGGCAATGGGAGAAGTTCAAGTTGCTAAAAGAGAAGGGCACAAAGTTCCACTTGGAACTGGATTAACTAAAGATGGTAAAGAAACAACTGATCCAGGGGAAATTGCTGATGGTGGAGTTTTATTACCCTTTGGTGGTTACAAGGGATCTGCAATTGCAATGATGGTTGAATTAATGGCAGGTGCATTAGTTGGAGATAATTTTAGTTTTGAAACAGCAGCAAAAGATAATAATGATGGTGGTCCTCCAAGTGGCGGTGAATTCATACTAGCCATTAACCCAGATAAAACTTCAGGTACTAATTGGCAAAAACATGCTGACGAATTTTTTGAAAAAATGAAATCAATGGGTGAAGTGAGGTTACCTGGAGAAAGACGTCATAAAAATAGATTGGACACTGGTCCAAGAAATATTAACGAAGAATTAGTAAATAAAATAAAATCTTTAAGCTAAATTAATCTCAATTGGTGTGTGATCAGAAGGTTTTTCTCTTCCACGTGGATCTTTATTAATGTTAATGTCTTTAATTTGATCAATTATAGAATTTGAAACTAAAAAATGATCAATCCTCATACCATTATTTTTTTGCCAAGCACCTCTCATATAATCCCAAAATGTATATCCTTCTTTATCTTCATAAAAATGTCTATAGACATCCTTAAAACCAATATTAATCATTTCTCTAAATTTTTTTCTTATTTCAAGTCTGTATAATGCGTCGTCTTCAAAACTTTTAACATTATAAACATCTTCTGCTGAAGGTATAATATTGAAATCACCAGATAAAATAATATTTGAATTTTTTTTAGATAAAGTTTTTAATTGTTTTATTAATTGATCTAGCCATTCTTTTTTATAATCATATTTTTCTGTATCAACAGGATTACCATTAGGGGTGTAAATATTAATTAATTGTATATTTTTTTTCTTATGCTCAAACTCAGCTGAAATTATTCTTGACTGTTTTAACTTATCCTTAATTAAATCTGTTTTGACATTTTTTAATTTTTTTTTAGATATAATTGCCACCCCATTATAACTTTTTTGACCAAATACATGACTTTCATAGTCCATAGATGAAAAATCATCATATGGAAAATTAACATCTTCAGTTTTGATTTCCTGCATCATTAAAATATCAGGTTTATATTTTAATAAATAACTTTTGATATTTTCAATTCTTGCTCTTACCGAGTTTACATTCCAAGATGAAATGAGCATTAAAGTGAGAAAGAAACTCCACAACCACATGAAGATTTGGTTTGTGGATTAGATATTTTGAATTGTTCACCAATTAATTCTGACACATAATCAACCTCAGACCCTTTAAGTAAATCAGCTGAAGTTTTATCAATTAAAATATTTTGATAATTTAAATCATCATCTTGTTTTGATTTATCAAAAGTAAATTCGTATTGAAAACCAGAGCATCCTCCACCCTTAATAGCGATTCTAAAGAATGATCCTTTATCTTTTTTTGATAACAAATTATCTATTTGTTTTAACGCTTTATCCGTAAATTTAATTTCTTTAATCATGTCTGAACACTGATATTACTAATATAATACTTAATTATTTAAATTAAAGGATGAAAAAAGACACTTTGTTAGGCGTATTTAAAAGTAAAGGTAGACTTAATAAAGAGGCTAATTCAAAATATAGATCTCCTTTTCAACGTGACAGAGATCGTATAATTCATAGCGCATCGTTTAGAAGACTAAAGCATAAAACCCAAGTTTTTGTAAACACAGAAGGGGATCATTTTAGAACAAGGATCACTCATTCAATTGAAGTTGCTCAAATAGCAAGATCAATTGCAAAATACCTTAAATTAAATGAAGATTTAGCAGAAACCTTAAGTCTTGCTCATGATTTAGGTCACACTCCTTTTGGTCATGCAGGAGAAGATGCTCTAGATGAATGTATGGAAAACTATGGAGGTTTCGATCATAATCTTCAAACACTAAGAATAGTAATGTTTTTAGAGAATAAATATTTCAAATTTGATGGACTAAATTTAACTCTTGAAACTTTAGAAGGACTTCTAAAACATAACGGACCAGTAGATGATCTAAGCATGATAAATAAGCTAATTGGATCAAAAGTTTTCAAAAAAAAGATTAATTTTAATACGTATCCATCATTAGAAGCTCAAATATCAGCTATATCAGATGACATTGCATATAATAATCATGATATTCAGGATGGAATTAAAGCAAACTTATTTAAACTTGAGGAATTAGTTGAATTAGATTTTTTTAAAGACATTTATCAAAAATATAAAAACAAAATTAATAAAAAAAATTATAAAATTGCTATTTATCAAATTATCAGAGACTCAATTGATGTTATGATAAGAGATTTACTAAGTAATACAGAGAAAAATATTAAAAAATTTAAAATTAAGTCATTTAAAGATGTGTCAAAATCAAATCAATTAATAGTTTCTTTTTCAGATAAAATACAAAATTCAGAACAAGAAATCAGATCATTTTTAAGACACAGAATGTATGACAATAAATCTGTGCTTAATAAGAATCAAAGAGGTAAAATGATAATTAAGAAATTATTTAAAATAATTAAATCAAATCCTAGAAAATTTCTTACTAAAGAGCAATTGACTAAAGACAAATATAGAGCTATTTCAGATTTTATATCTGGTATGACAGACAGATACGCAATTAACCTTTATAACGATAATAAATGAATATTTTTGAATTATATTTAGATAAAATTAAATCTGTTATTGTTGAACTTAGTAAAAAAAATCAACTTATCGTTCCAGAAAGTTTCAATGGTATCAATGCGGAAATACCACCTCCAAAATTTGATTGTGATATTTCAACTAATGTTGCAATGGTTTTATCCAAACTAAACAAAACCTCACCAATAGAATTGGCAGAAAAACTTGTACCTGAAATCAAAAATAGCGATGATCAAATAGACAATATATCCGTTGCCAAACCTGGTTTCATAAACATTAAATTTAAGCCATCTTTTTGGTCAAACTTTATTAAAGAAATTATTAGTAACGCTGAAAAATTTGGAATTAATGAGAAAGAGAAGAAAAATAATTACTTGGTTGAATACGTATCAGCCAACCCAACAGGACCTTTGCATGTTGGTCACTGTAGAGGAGCTATTTTAGGTGATGTCATATCTAATGTGTTAATATTTAATAAGCACAAGGTTACAAAAGAGTATTATGTAAATGATTATGGTAATCAAATTATAAATTTTACAAAATCTGTATACTTTAGAATTAGAGAAGTAAAGTTTAACGAATCTTTTCCTCAAGATAATCCTGATTTGTATCCAGGAGATTATCTGATTGATTTTGCAAAAAATATAGTTTCAGATAATTCAGAGTTAAATTTTGATAATTATGATGAAATTGATGATAAGCTAACAGTTTTATCTATAGAACAGGCTCTACTTTTAATAAAAAAGAATCTTAAGAGTTTAGGAATTAACCATGATAATTTTGTTAGTGAAAAAAGCATTGTTTTAAACAATGAAGTAGAGAGTGTAATAAAATTTTTAGAAAAGAATAAATTTGTATACAAAGGGAAAATTAAAGCTCCAGCTGGAGAAGACAATAAAAATTGGGTAGAAAGAGAACAATTACTTTTTAAATCTAGTGATTTTGGTGACGATAAAGATAGAGCATTACAAAAGTCAGATGGAACATGGACTTATTTTGCAAGTGATGTTGCTTATCATAAAAATAAAGTAGATCGTAAATTTGATTACTTAATAAATATTCTTGGTGCAGATCATGCTGGTTACGTCAAAAGAATTTCATCCTCAGTTGAAGCTTTATCAGGAAAAAAAGATAAATTGATCTGTAAAATTAGTCAGCTTGTAAAATTAATTAAAGATAACAAACCATTTAAGATGTCTAAAAGAAAGGGTGACTACATTACCGTTGATGATTTAATTGAAGAAGTTGGAAAAGATGCAACCAGATTTATCATGCTTAGCAGAAGTAGTGATGTAGAATTAGATTTTGATTTTGACGCTGTTAAAGAAAAATCAAAAGATAATCCGTTATATTATGTTCAATATTGTTATGCCAGAATTTCATCTGTCTTTAGACATATTGATAAAGATATAAATTCTAACATTGAATTGGATGATTTTAGTTTTGAATACTCAATTGATGAGATCAAAATTTTAAAAAAGATTTCACAATGGCCCAAATGCATTGATGCAGCTAGTTCAAAATTAGAGCCACATAGAATACCTGTTTATTTATATGATCTAGCCTCAGAATTTCACTCCTATTGGAACCTTGGTAAACAAAACCCAGAAAAAAGATTTATTAATGATCAAAAAACAGTTTCACTAGATAAACTAATTTTTTTAAAAGCGATATCTAACGTTGTAAAATCAGGAATGGATATAGTTGGTGTTGATACACCAAATAAAATGTAATGCTAAAAGAAATTAAGTATTTAATCTTTATTGTTGTAATTGCTTTATTTATTTTTTTGACTGGTAGATATTATTTCTCAGATGAAAATAAGAAGAAATCATACAGATCTTATAAAAATAACGATGAAAAAATTTTATTATATTCAAAAAATTTACCTGTTTTAGAAAACGACACACAAAATGTAATAGAATATGTTAAGCAAACAAACAAAAAAAAGAAAAAAAAGTTTAATTTTTGGAAACTTTTAGAAAATGATTAAGAATAGAAGAGCCTTTATAGTTGGTTTAAAATCATCAACATTATCAAACAAAGAGATAAATTTTTTAAAGAAATATAAACCATGGGGAGTTATTTTATTTTCAAGAAACATAAGTTCAATTGAACAAACTAAAAAATTAACTGATAAAATTAAAAAAATATTTAAAGATAAAAAATATCCAATATTAATTGATCAAGAAGGTGGACGAATAAATCGATTAAGTAAAATTATTTCATTTGATAATTTGACTTCTGAATATTTTGGTAATTTATTCACAAAAGATAAGAAAAAATTTAATATTATTTATAAACTATTTATCGATAAAACCTCGTATTTGCTTAAATTAATCGGTGTAAATATAAATACTGTTCCTGTTTTAGATATTCGAGTTAAGGGAGCTAGCAACATCATTGGTGATAGGTCTTTTTCAAAAAATAAAAAAAATATCTCTAAAATTGGTGATATTTGTATTGATTATTTTAGTAAAAATTCAATTGGAACTGTGATGAAACACATACCAGGACATGGATTAGCCAAGGTAGATAGTCATAAATTTACACCTGTAGTAAAAAAAAACTTAAATTATTTGAATAAAAATGATTTTTATCCATTTAAAAAAAAACAGACTTATTTTGCAATGACAGCACATGTTATATATCGAAGTATTGATAAGCTGAATACTGCTACACATTCTAAAAAAATTCTAAATTTAATTAGAAACAAAATTGGCTTTAGGAACATTTTGATTTCAGATGATTTATCAATGAAAAGTTTAAAAGATGATTTAAAAACTAATACAATCAAAACATTTAGTGCAGGTTGTAATCTTGCTCTTCATTGTAATGGTAAATTGTCTGAAATGAAGGTGGTTGGTGATAATTCACCAAGGGTAAGCAATTTTATTATAAAAAAAACATCACTATTTTATAAAATTTTAAGTTAATATCTGAGCATGACTATTTCTGATTCTGCATTATTTAATGTCGACATAAGTAACTACAATGGTCCTCTAGATATACTTTTAGATTTAGCAAAAGCTCAAAAAGTGGATCTTGAAGAGATATCAATTACAAAATTAGCAGATCAGTTTCACGAATATATTACAAAAGAAAAAGATTTAAATTTAGAAATTGCTTCAGAATATTTATTGATGGCAACTTGGTTAGCATATTTGAAATCTAAATTATTACTTCCGGGTACACCAGAAGAAGAATTTAAAGTTCAAGAAGTAGCTGAAAAATTAAAATTACAACTTAAAAAATTAGAATTAATTAGATTGCTTTCAGAACAAATGCTTAAAAGAAAAAGACTAGGTAGAGAAATTCGATCAAGAGGAATGAAAGGAAATATAAGATCTATTTATAGTACTGAGTATAATTTAAGTTTATTTGAGCTTCTCAAGTCATATTCAACAATTATTATGACCAAGGATTTTCAAAAAATGAATATTCCAAAATTACCTGTATTTACTGCTGAAGATGGAATTAAAACAATAAGAGAATTTTTTGGTAAATTAATTGATTGGAAAAAATTAGATGATTTAATTCCTAAAAATTTTAAAAATGGTTCAAAATATAAATGTACTGGAAAAGCAGGAATTTTCGCTGGTTCATTAGAATTAGTTAAAGAAGGAAACCTGACTATGAAACAAGATAAATTATTTGATGATATTTATGTGAAGGAAAAAAATGATTAAAAAAGAAAAAATTGCAAAAGATAATATTGTTAAATTTCCATCCAAGCTAACTGATTTAGATAAAGAGATTGAAGCTGTTATATTTGCAGCTGCTGAACCATTAGATGTTGATACAATAGAAAGTAAAATAACGAAAAAAGGTAATGTATCTAAATCATTAGAAAAGCTGCAGCAAGAATACTCTAAACGTGGAATTAATCTAGTTTGCATAAAAGAAAAGTGGTCCTTTAGAACTTCTCCTAACTTGTCAAACATCATGTCACAAGAAAAGACAGTTGAAAAAAAACTTTCTAAAGCTGCGGTGGAGACTTTGGCTATAATTGTATATCATCAGCCTGTTACCAGAGCAGAGATTGAAGAAATAAGAGGTGTTGCATTCGGAACAAATACTCTTGAAATATTGATGGAGCTTAATTGGGTAAAACCAGGTGGTCGTAAAGATGTACCAGGTAGACCAATTCAGTATGTTACGACTGATGAATTTTTAAGTCATTTTAATCTACAAAAATTATCTGATCTACCAACAATTGATGAATTAGGTGCTGCTGGATTAATTGACAGCACTAGTGTCGATAGTGCAATTTTTGGAACTGGTAAATTCTACAAAGAAAAACAAGAAGAAAAAAAAGAGGATATTTATTCTAATATTGATGAGATGCTAAATAGTACTCTTGATACAGAAGAGAAAGATTAACAAAAAAGTAACTTTTAAATTAATCGTAAAAAGGTTATAAGTTTTTTATGAGCATAGGAATTTGGCAAATTGCAATCGTAGTTATATTAGTAGTCTTATTATTTGGACGAGGTAAAATTTCTAGTCTGATGGGTGATGTAGCTAAGGGAATTAAAAGTTTTAAAAAAGGAATGGCGTCAGATGTTACTGACGATACAGAGCCAAAAAATATTTCCGACGAAAATAAAGACTCAGAAAAAAAAGATTAAATCACATGCCTACTATTGGTTGGTTTGAGATATTAATTGTTGTTGGTATTGCAATTGTTGTTCTCGGCCCAAAAGATTTTCCAATCATGTTAAAGAAAGCTGGTTCTTGGATAGGGACTGCTAAAAGATATGTAAGCAACATTCAAAATGAAGTTTCTAATTTAGAAATTGATGAAGAAAAAATTGATAAAGAAATAAAAAAAGAAACTAAAAAAGATGAGTAATGAAGAAAACGAAGGTGGATTTGTTAGTCACCTAACAGAATTACGAAAAAGATTAATACATAGTTTTGTATTTCTAATAATCTTTTTTGTAATTTGTTATATATTTGCAGAACATATTTATGGTTTTTTAGTTGATCCATTTGCTCAAGCAGTAAAAGATGATGGATCTAATCGAAGACTTATTTTTACAGCCTTACAAGAAACTTTTTTAACCTATATAAAGGTATCTTTTTTCACTGCTTTTTTTGTAACTTGTCCATTTATTCTAATGCAAATATGGAAATTTATTGCACCTGGTTTATACAAACATGAAAAAGTTGCAATAATCCCGTACCTTGTATTAACACCAATACTTTTCTTTTTAGGAGGCATGCTTGTTTATTATTTGATAATGCCTCTGGCTATCAAATTCTTTTTATCTTTTGAAAGCACAGGGATGTCTACAAGTCTTCCAATTCAGTTAGAGGCTAAGGTAAATGAATATTTATCACTTGTTATGAAGTTAATTTTTGCATTTGGAATAAGTTTTCAATTACCTATAGTTTTAAGTTTATTAGCCAGAATAGGTGTTGTTGACAGTCAATTTCTAAAAGCAAGAAGAAAATATGTTGTTGTAATTATATTTGCTGCTGCAGCACTACTAACACCACCAGATCCAATCACTCAAATTGGTTTAGCCATCCCATTATTAATTTTATATGAATTATCTATATTTTCAGTAAAAATTATAGAGAACAAAAAATTAGAAAAAACTGATGCATAATTTAAAAGAAATTAGAAAAAATTTTTCAAAATTTGAAAAAGATCTTGTAAAACGCTCGGTAAAAATTGATTTTAATAATTTAAAAAAACTTGATGAGTTAAATAGAGATTTAATACAAAGGAAAGAAAATTTAGAAAAAGAAAAAAAAGATATTTCAAAATCTAAAGATGAAAGCCTATTTAAAAAATCTAAAGAAATATCTATAGAATTAGAGAAGATTTCTGAACAACAAAAAAATACTAAAATTGAATTAGATAATATTTTATCAAGTATACCAAACATACCTCATCAAGATGTTCCAGATGGAATGGATGAAAATGACAATGTGGAAGTCCTAAAAGCTGGGAAAGTTCCTGAATTTGATTTTAAACCTAAATCCCATTACGAACTTGGTGAAAATTTAGGCATGCTTGATTTTGATCTTGCAACAAAAACAACTGGATCAAGATTTGTATTTGTTAAAAAAGAGCTAGCATTCTTGGAACGTGCTTTATCTAATTTTATGCTAGATACTCATATTATTCAAAATGGTTATCAAGAAATTTCACCTCCATTAATAGCTTCTGATAATACAATGTATGGAACAGGCCAATTACCAAAATTTGAAAACGATCAATTTGAAATAAAATTTGATCAAGGATCTGATAGAAAATTTTTAATTCCAACAGCAGAAGTAATACTAACCAATATAGTTAAAGATAAAATCGTTGATCAAAAAGAATTACCTATGAGATTTGTTGCTTCAACTCCATGTTTTAGAAAAGAAGCTGGTAGCTATGGAAAAGATACAAAAGGAATGATTAGACAACATCAATTTTATAAAGTTGAGCTGGTAAGTATTGTTGAAAAAGAAAATTGTTTAGATGAATTAGAGCGAATGACTAATTGTGCAACAGATATTCTTGATAAGTTAGAGCTACCTTATAGAAAAATAATTTTATGCTCTGGTGATATGGGTTTTAGTGCTGAAAAAACATATGATATTGAAGTATGGTTGCCATCAGAAAATAAGTATCGTGAAATATCATCATGCTCTTCTTGTTCAACATTTCAGGCGCAAAGAATGAAATCAAGATATAAAAATAAAAACAAAGAAACTGTTTTTGTTGGAACATTAAATGGCAGTGGTTTAGCTGTGGGTAGAACACTAATTGCTGTACTAGAAAACTATCAACAAAAAGATGGATCGATTATTATTCCTAAGGTACTGCGACCGTATATGAATAATTTGGAATCGATTTCAGCTAAATAAAGTTGTTTTAATTACACAGATAGTATAAGTATTCACATAATTTATAAGGAGATTTATGGAAGGTTCAGGAATAGGACAATTTATACCGTTAATTTTAATTTTTGTTATTTTTTATTTTTTCTTAATCAGACCTCAGCAAAAAAAGGTTAAAGAACATAAAGCTATGGTTGAAAGCCTCAAAAGAGGTGACAAGGTTGTTACTTCTGGTGGTATTACAGGTACAGTGGAGAGACTAATTGATAACGATAAAGTTGAAGTAGAAATTGCTGAAAATGTAAAAGTTGAGATAGTTAAATCTACTGGTATTCAAAGTCTTGTTAATACAAACACTCAAGAAGTTAAAAAATAATTATTTTTAGTTAAGTGCTTTATTTCTCTAAGTTAAGAATTTTATTTATAACTCTCTTTTCAGTTCTTTTTATTTTAATTGCTTCATCAAATCTTTTTAAGTTTGATGATAGTTTTTTTGATAAAAAAATTAATCTAGGATTAGACCTTCAAGGTGGTTCCTATCTACTACTTGAAATTGATAATGAACCTGTAATTGAACAAAAATTACAAAACTTAACAACAACAATCAGAAATTACTTCAAAGAGAAAAATATTAAAATAATCAATATAAAAATAGATAATCAAAATATTTTTTTTAATGTAATAGATAATGATAAACAATCTGTGTTAGATGTTTTTCAGGATGAAAATAGTGATCTAAATCCTTATTACCCAAGATTTAAATCACATCAGTTAGAAATTGAAGATACAGGATTAAATTTTAAAGTTAATTTTTCAAGACAGGGTTTAATTAAACTTAAAAATTCTTCTCAAGACCAAGCTATAGAAATAGTTAGAAGAAGGGTAGATGAGGTTGGTACTAATGAACCCAATATACTCAAAAGAGGGAATAACAGAATTTTAGTTGAGCTTCCTGGATTAGATGATCCAATGAGAATAAAATCTTTACTTGGAAAAACTGCAAATCTCACATTTCGTTTTGTAACAAATGACGAAAATGACCGTTTTGGTGTTGAGAAGTTAAAATTTGAAAATGGTCTTGAAGAAGCCACAGTTAGTAAAAGAATAATTATAAGTGGTGAAAATTTACTTGATGCTCAGCCAAAAATGGACACTCAAACTAATCAAACTATTGTTTCATTTACTTTAGATAGAGTAGGAGCAAAAAGGTTTGGTAAGGCAACCTCAACTGGCATTGGAAAGCAATTAGCAATTGTTTTAGATGGTAAAATTATTAGTGCACCCGTAGTTAGAGACACGATTGCTAGTGGATCTGGTCAGATAAGTGGTGGCTTTACTTTTCAAACAGCAACTGATCTAGCTTTATTATTAAGATCAGGAGCTTTACCAGCTCCATTAGAAATAATTGAAGAAAGAACTGTAGGTCCAGATCTTGGACAAGATTCAATTAATGCAGGAATGATTGCCTTAGCAATAGGTTTTATATTGGTTATAATTTTCATGTTCGTAAAATATAAAATTTTTGGATTAATTACGAATGTAACACTAATAGTGAATTTGTTTATTCTTTTAGGTGTTTTAACTTTATTTGAAGCCACCTTAACATTGCCTGGTATTGCAGGTATTATTCTAACCGTAGGTATGGCAGTTGATGCAAACGTTTTAATATTTGAGAGGATTAAAGAAGAATTAAAAGACGAGACTAACAATATTTTGGCTTTCGATAGTGGTTATACTAAATCAAGAACAGCAATTTTAGATGCAAATATTACTACATTATTAGCTGCAATTATTTTATTTTTTATGGGCTCAGGTCCTGTAAAAGGTTTTGCTGTAACCCTAGGAGTTGGAATATTTACAACACTATTTTCAGTTTATTTTATAGCAAGATTATTCACTAGTATTTATGTATCAAGAAATAAAAATAAGGAAAAATTGATATAATGATTGCCTTTAATAAATATTATAATCATTTTAATTTATTATCTTCAGCGTTGATTGTTGTTTCGTTATTATTATTAATATTCAAAGGACTTAATTTTGGTATAGACTTTAAAGGTGGGACATTAATTGAATTAAGAGCCTCAGACTCAAAAATAAATGTTAGTTCATTAAGAGATAGATTTAACCAAATGGATTTGGGAGATGTTTCGGTTAAGAAATTTGGTAATGATACTGATTTTTTGGTAAAATTTGAAAATAAAGACAATAAGAAAAATATCATTGAAGAAATTAAAGTTAATTTAGATAAATCTTTTGGAAACAACTATGATTTTAGAAGAGTTGAAAATGTTGGTCCAAAAGTTAGTGCTGAATTATTAAAATCAGGGATAATAGCAATATCTTTATCATTAGCATTAATGCTAATTTACATTTGGATTAGATTTGAATGGCAGTTTAGTCTAGGTGCAATTTTAGCTTTGTTTCATGATGTAATTGTAACTCTTGGAGTTTTTTCTTTATTTAGTCTAGAAATAAACTTATCAATTATAGCAGCAGTATTAACAATAGTTGGATATTCAATGAATGATACAGTAGTTATATTTGATCGTGTTCGTGAAAATTTAAGGAAATATTCGGATATAAAAATTTTTGAATTAACAAATATTTCAATTAATGAAACTTTATCAAGAACAATAATAACATCAGCAACTACTTTACTGGCTTTATTAGCCATCTATTTTTTTGGTGGTGAGATACTTAAAGGATTTTCACTTGCTATGATATTAGGTGTTGTTTTTGGAACCTATTCCTCAATTTATATAGCGAATACTGTTCTAGTAAGATTAAGAGTTTCTCAAAAAACAGTTTTGAGAGAAGACGATCAAAAAAATTAAATTAATCATTAAAAATTTAAAAATTACATTATAATACTCATAGTATTGTAATTATTATAAGAATATGAGACTTTGGAAACCTTCTAGTAAAACAATAAAAAATTCAAAGCTATTCAAATTTGAAAAATTTATAGCCAAAAAATTTAATAAAAAATTTAATGTAAATTTCAATAAAATTCATGATTGGTCAGTTAAAAACCAAGGTGATTTTTGGAGTAGTGTCTGGGATTTTTCAAAAGTTAAGGGCACTAAAGGCAATACTAAAGTCAAAAAGTCAAAAAAATTTTATAAAAATATTTATTTACAAAATTCAAAATTAAATTTTTGTGAAAATTTACTTTCAAAAAATACAAATGAAAAAGCAATTACTTTTATAAGTGAAAATGGTTATCGTGAAATACGAAAATGGAATGAGTTAAATAAAAATGTAAAAAATTTATCAAATAATTTAAAAAAATTAAATCTCAAGTCAAAGGATAGAATAGCAGCTTATATGCCAAATATACCTGAAACAGTAGAAGCTTTTTTGGCGTCAGTTGCTATTGGTGCTATATGGTCATCTTGTTCTCCTGATTTTGGAATTAATGGAGTTATAGAAAGATTTTCTCAAATTAAACCGAAAATTTTAATTCTTACTAATCAATATTTTTACAATGGAAAAAAAATTAATATTTTAGAAAGAATCCCTGAGATAATAAAAAAAATACCTTCTATAAAGCATGTAATTATATCTATTTACCCAGGCCAGCCTATTTTAAAAAAACTTCCAAAATATAAAAATATCAAAACACATTATTGGACTAATGTAGTTAAAGAAAATGTTTCAAGATTTAAATTTCCTAAGTTTGATTTTGAACATGATTTAGCAATTCTTTATTCTAGCGGTACAACAGGTAAACCCAAATGTATTTGCCATAAAAATGGTGGTGTATTAATTCAGCATTTAAAAGAACATCAACTGCATTGTGATATTAAAGAGAATGACAATGTGTTTTATTTTACAACATGTGGATGGATGATGTGGAATTGGCTAATTTCAGTTCTAGCTTCAAAAGCATCAATCGTATTATTCGACGGCTTCCCAATGTATAAACGTGATGATCTTCTATTAAGAATAGCTAATAAAGAAAATATAACTTTATTTGGAGTTAGTGCCAAATATATCGATGCTTTAAGAAAAACTAAAAAAAATTATAAGAAAATTTATAAGTTAAAAAAACTTAGAACTATTTGCTCTACTGGATCTCCATTATCGTCAGATTGTTTTAAATTTGTATATAAGAATATTAAAAAAAATGTTCATTTAGCATCTATTTCTGGAGGAACAGATATTGTTTCTTGTTTTGTCTTAGGCAATTTATATCAATCAGTTTATGCTGGAGAAATACAAAGTAAAGGATTGGGTATGGATGTTCGTGTATTCAATGAAAACGGGAAATCTATTTTAAATCAAAAAGGTGAATTGGTTTGTGTTAATCCTTTCCCATCAATGCCTTCAAAATTTTGGAATGATCAAAAAGATGTAAAATTTAAAAAAGCTTATTTTAATAAATATAGAAATATATGGCACCACGGCGATTACGCAAAAATTACAAAAAATAATGGATTTATAATATCAGGAAGATCGGATACTACTTTAAATCCTGGTGGAGTAAGACTTGGTACTGCTGAAATTTACTCTGAGGTAGAACGCTTTAAAGAAATAAATGAATCATTAGTTATTGGACAATCTTGGGACAATGATGTTCGAATAATTTTATTTGTAATTTTAAACCCAAAGTATCAACTTAAAGATAAATTATTAAATGAATTAAAACTACAAATTAAAAAAAATGCATCACCTAGACATGTGCCAAGAAAAATAATTCAAATAAATGAAATACCAAGAACCAAAAGTGGTAAAATTGTTGAATTAGCAGTAAAAAATATAATTGAAGGAAATGAAATAAAAAATAAAGAAGCTTTGGCTAATCCTGAATCACTAAATCAATTCAAAAATATTAAAGAGCTGCAATATTAATTTTTTTAATATAAATTTTGTGCTGCAACCATAGAAAGCAGCATTGGTAAAGATAAAAGAGTATTAGTTCTTGAAAATAGCATTGCAGTTTTAGCTGACTTAGCTTTTATGTCTGGATCGCTTTCCACTATTCCTAAAGCTCTTTTTTGATTTGGCCAAATTACAAACCAAACATTAAATGCCATAATTATTCCAAGCCACATACCAATTCCGATTGCAGTATGCTTAGGTACGCCTGAACCAATACTTAAAGTCATTGCATCATGAAGATATCCATTTAGAAGTGCAAGAACTAAACCTGAAAGAACAGTAAATGCAGCAGCCCATCTAAAGTAAAATAATGCAGCAGGTGCTATTACTTTACCTATGGCTGGTTTTTGTTCGTCTGGGATTTTTCCCATATTTGGAATTTGAACAAAATTAAAATACCAAAGTAATCCAATCCACATTATTGCAACGATTACATGTATCAATCTAAACAACCAGCTCCAGAATAGCGTATCAAAAGCTATTCCATCATTTAAATAAAACAACCCTAAAAACAAGATTATTGCCAAAGCGAGAGATGTATGAATTGTTTTTGATAATGATGAAAGTAAATTAGTCATGATTCTTTATAAATATACACTAATTTTTATATATTTTTAAGTTTTTAAATTTAGGCCAAAAGAGGTTTTAAAAATTGACCGGTATAACTCCCCTTAACTTTGCATACTTCCTCAGGTTTTCCTTCGGCGACAATATTACCACCTTTCACACCACCTTCAGGACCCATATCAACAATGTAATCAGCTGTTTTAATGACATCTAGATTATGCTCAATAACAACAACTGTATTTCCAAGTTTTACAAATGTATGAAGTATCTCTAATAGTTTTTTTATATCATGTTGGTGCAAACCTGTAGTTGGTTCATCCAATATATACATTGTTCTTCCTGTTGATCTTTTAGAAAGTTCTTTTGCAAGCTTAATTCGTTGTGCTTCACCACCTGATAGCGTAGTTGCTTGCTGTCCAATTTTTATATAACCTAATCCAACTTTTTTAAGTGTTAACAATTTTGTTTTTATATTTGATATATTTTCAAAATATTCACACCCTTCATCAACTGACATGTCTAATACGTCCGCAATACTTTTACCTTTAAATTTAATTTCTAAAGTTTCTCTATTATACCTAGTCCCCTTACATTCATCACACTGTATATACACATCAGGTAAAAAATGCATTTCATATGTAATTACACCATCACCTTCACAAGCCTCACATCTACCTCCTTTAACATTGAAAGAAAATCTTCCTGGTTTATATCCTCTCGTTTTAGACTCTGGCAAACTAGTAAACCAATCTCTGATAGGTCCAAAAGCTCCGGTATATGTTGCTGGATTAGATCTAGGTGTTCGACCAATAGGAGATTGATCGATATCAATTATTTTATCAATTAACTCTACACCTTTGTAACCTTTGAAAGATTTTGGTGTTTTTCTGGCCTTACTGTTTAAAGTTAAATTTAATGCATGAAATAAGGTTTGCAGTATAAGAGTTGATTTACCGCTTCCAGATACACCAGTTACACACGTAAATGTTCCAGTTGGTATTTTTAAATTTACATTATTTAAGTTATTTCCACTTGCACCATTAATTTCAACAAATCTACCATTTTTTGGTAAACGTCTTGTTTTAGGAATTTCAATTTTTTTTTTATTTGCAAGATATTGTCCTGTAATACTATTTTTATCTTTTTTAATTTCGGCATATGAGCCTTGAGCTGTTACTTGGCCACCATGGCTTCCGGCTTCAGGACCTAAATCAATAATATGGTCAGCGTTTTCCATTGTTTCTGTATCATGCTCAACAACAATAACCGTATTTCCTAGATCTCTTAATCTTTTTAAAGCATTAATTAATTTTACGTTATCTTTCTGATGCAACCCAATTGAAGGTTCATCTAAAACATATAATACGCCTGTCAAACCAGATCCTATTTGAGATGCTAGCCTTATTCTTTGAGCTTCACCACCAGACAATGTTCCAGATTCTCTAGATAATGTTAAATAATCCAAACCCACATTTAATAAAAAATTTAATCTTTCGTTTATTTCTTTCAAAACATGCTCAGCTATTTTAAATTGTCTTTTATCCAGGTTGTTTTCTAAATTTTTAAACCATTCTGATGCATCTAAAATAGATTTTTTTGTAACCTCACTTATATTTAGATTATTTATCTTTACACATAAAGCTTCTTCTTTCAATCTATCACCATTACAAGCTTCACACGCTGTATCAGATTGATATTCAGCAATTGCCTCTCTTTTCCACTCACTATCAGATTCTAAAAATCTTCTTTCAAGATTATTTATTACACCTTCAAAAGTTTTTTTATAAGAATACTTTTCATAACCATCATCATAATTAAACTTTATTTCTTCTTGATCTGAACCATAAAGAATTATATCTTTAATTTTTTTTGGTAATTTTTTCCATTTTTCATCTAATGAAAAACCATAATGTTTAGCTAATGATGAGAGAGTTTGAGCATAGTATAACGTAGTAGATTTTGACCAAGGTTCTATAGCACCATCCGCTAAAGTTTTTCTATCATCTGGAACAACTAAATTTGGATCAACATTTAATTTCATACCAATACCTTCACATTCTTCACAGGCTCCATATGGACTATTAAATGAAAATAATCTTGGTTCAATTTCCTCAATTGTAAAACCACTTTCTGGACAAGCAAACTTTGTTGAGTAAATTAATTTTTCTATTTTTCTAAATTTTTGTGGAAGGGTTTCATCTTCGTATTCAACAAAAACTAAACCGTTAGCTAAATTTACAGCTGTTTCAATACTTTCAGCTAGTCTATTTCCTAGTTTTGAATTTATAACTATTCTATCAACAAGAATTGAAATATCATGCTTTAGTTTTTTGTCTAAATTAGGTGATTTTTCAATATCATATAAAACATTATCAATTTTAATTTTTCTAAACCCTCTTCTTTTGTAGCTTAAAATATCTTTTTTATATTCACCTTTACGACCTCTCACCACTGGAGCATAAATATATATCGTTGATTTTTTTGGTAATTTTTTAATTAAATCAACTATTTGAGTAATTGTTTGAGAGGTTATTGGTTTACCTGTAAATGGCGAGTAGGGGATACCTGCTCTTGCGTATAATACCCTCATGTAATCATAAATTTCAGTTACAGTTGCAACAGTAGATCTTGGGTTTTTTGACGTATTTTTTTGTTCTATCGCAATAGCCGGACTTAATCCTTCAATTAAATCAACATTTGGTTTTTTCATTTTATCTAAAAATTGACGTGCATACGCAGATAAACTCTCTACATATCTTCTTTGACCTTCTGCGTAGATAGTATCGAATGCTAAAGATGATTTTCCTGATCCTGATAGACCCGTTATGACCACAAATTTGTCTTTTGGAATTTCAACTGTCACATTCTTCAAATTATGCTCTTTAGCGCCCTTAATAACTATCTTTTTCATCATAATTTTAGTTGCTTTGAGTTAATAAAATTAATATTCAGAAGAATTGTGGTATAATTCTATTTAACTAATTTAACAAATATTAAATATTATGGCTGGAAGTTTAAATAAAGTATTATTAATTGGTCGTTTAGGCGCAGATCCTGAAATTAAACAAATGGTAAATGGCAAAAGCGTAGCTAGATTAAGCCTTGCAACGAGTCAATCGTGGAAAGACAAAAACACTGGTGAAAGAAAAGAAAAAACTGAGTGGCACCGTGTAGTTGTATTTAACGAAGGTTTAGTAAATGTTGTTCAACAATATTTAAAAAAAGGTGCTCAAGTTTATGTAGAAGGTCAACTTACAACAAGAAAATGGAAAGATGAACAATCAGGACAAGATAAATATTCAACTGAAATAGTCATACAAGGATATAATTCCTCGCTCACAATGTTGGGTGGTGGTAATTCTAGTGGCGGAATTCAAAATGACACAACTCAACAAAATAATATTGAGGATTCTTCACAGGTGTCAGACATGGATGATGAGATTCCATTTTAATTTCTATGAAAAATACTGAAGAGTTTAAAGATAAAAATATAAAATTAATCTCAATGCATGATGAGATGAGCTCATCATATCTTTCTTATGCAATGAGTGTAATTGTAAGTCGTGCACTTCCTGATGTAAGAGACGGTTTAAAACCTGTTCATAGAAGAATTTTATATGCAATGTACAAAGGTGGATATGATTGGTCTAAACAATTTAGAAAATCTGCAAGAATAGTTGGAGATGTTATTGGTAAATACCACCCTCATGGTGATCAGTCTGTTTATGATGCTTTAGTTAGAATGGTACAAGACTTCTCTATGAGCTTACCCTTAATTCAAGGTCAAGGAAATTTTGGTTCTATAGATGGCGATCCCGCTGCTGCAATGAGATATACAGAAACTCGTTTATCGAAAGTTTCTCAATATTTAATTGATGATATTGAAAAAAATACAATTACTTTCAAAAGCAATTATGATGAAACTGAGAAAGAACCTAGTGTCTTACCAGCACAGTTTCCAAATTTATTAGTAAATGGAGCTGGCGGTATCGCTGTTGGTATGGCTACAAGTATACCTCCACATAATTTAGGTGAAATTATAGATGGCACCTTAGCCTTAATAGATAATAAAGATATTAAAATTAAAGAATTAATGAAACATATACCTGGTCCAGATTTTCCAACTGGTGGTGTAATTATAGGTAAAGATATAATTAAACAAGGATATAACAATGGTAGAGGGTCCTTTAAGATAAGGGGTGAAATTTCAATTGAGCAACAAAAAAACGGACGTGAAAGACTTGTAATAACTTCTATACCGTATCAAGTAAACAAATCTGTTTTAAATGAAAGGATTGCTCAATTAGTAAGAGAAAAAAAGATTGAAGGAATAAGAGATATTAGAGACGAGTCTAACAGAGAAGGTATTAGGGTAGCAATAGATTTAAGAAACGGTGTAGAACCAGAAACTATAAAGAGACAATTATATAAAAACACTCAAATAGAGAGTTCATTTGGTTTTAATACTTTAGCTATTGTTGAAGGAAAACCACAAACTTGCACATTAAAAGATTTTTTATCTAATTTTTTAACTTTTAGAGAAGATGTTGTAATTAAAAAAACCAAATTTGATCTTCAAAAAGCAGAGGAACGTGCACATATATTAATTGGATTATCGGTTTCAGTTGAAAATTTAGACAAAATAATAAAAATTATTCGATCATCCAAAACACCCGATGATGCTAAAATATCAATTCTTAAAACTAAATGGAAAATAAACAAGTCTCAAAAATTAATTTCCTTAGTTGAGGGAAAAAAAGGTAAAAACCTCTATTCTTTATCCGAACCACAAGTTTTAGCAATTTTAGAATTAAGACTTCAAAAATTAACTGCATTAGGAATAAATGAAATCGAAGTTGAAATTAAAAAATTAGCTGAACTAATAACTAAGTATAAAAAGATTATTTCATCAAAAAAAGAACTTTTAAAAGTAATCAGTGAAGAGTTAAAAAATATTAAAGAGAAATTTGCGATACCAAGAAGAACTAAAATTATAGATGCTGTTTTAAATTACGATATTGAAGAAACCATCCAAAAACAATCAGTAATAATTACTGTTACATTACAAGGATATATAAAAAGGGGTTCTCTAGATGTAGTGAAAAAACAAAAAAGAGGTGGCAAGGGAAAATCAGGCATAACAACTAGAGATCAAGACTCTGTTATTCAAACATTATCTGTAAATACTCATACTTCAGTACTCTTCTTTTCTACTGAGGGTTTAGTTTACAAGATTAAAGCATGGAAAATCCCAGAAGGCTCATCATCATCTAAAGGAAAGTCTTTATTTAATATTTTACCCTTAAAGAGTCACCAAGCAATAAGTTCAATTATGCCAATGCCAGAAGATGAAACTGATTTAAAAAATTATCAAATTATATTTGCTACAGCACAGGGAAAAGTACGAAAAAATAGTTTAGAAGATTTTTCTTCAATTAATGCATCTGGAAAAATTGCGATGAAATTGGATAACAATGATAAAATTGTAGGTGTTAAAATTTGCAAAGATGATCAAGATATAATTTTAAGTACAAGATTTGGAAAATGCATTAGATTTGAAGCAAAGAAACTTAGAGTTTTTAAAGGTAGATCTTCGAAAGGAATTAAAGGTATAGAGTTAGCACCTAATGATCAAATAGTATCTTTATCAGTTATCGATAATGATAAAATTAACAAAAATGGAAAAAAAACAAAAGATGAAAAATCTGAATTAAAAGCTCGAGAAAAATTTGTTTTATCAATAAGTGAGAATGGTTATGGTAAAAAGACCTCACATATAGATTACCGCGTTACTAACAGAGGTGGAAAAGGTATTATAGGAATAGTAAATTCACCAAGAAATGGCAATATTACCTCATCCTTTCCTGTTTATGAGGGTGATGAAATTTTAATTTCTACGAATAAAGGTAGGGTTATAAGAGTTGCTGTTAAAGAAATTAGAACAGCAGGCAGAAATACTCAAGGAGTTAGAATAATTAAGTTATCAGGAGAAGAAAAAGTTGTTTCAGCAATTAAAATTGATGATAATTTAATTTAATGAGCAAAATTGCAATTTATCCTGGAACATTTGATCCAATCACGTTTGGTCATATAGATGTCATAAAAAAATCATTAAAACTATTTGATAAAATAGTAGTAGGTGTTTCTGACGAAAGTAATAAAAATTATCTATTTAGTTCTGATGAAAGAATAGAAATAGTCAATAAAGCCTTATTTAAAGATCTAAAATTAAATAAAAAAAAAATAAAAGTAGTTTCTTTCGGATCTTTAACTACTGATTTATGTAAAAAATATAAATCAAACATTATTTTAAGAGGATTAAGAGCTGTATCTGATTTTGAATATGAATTTCAATTAGCAGGCATGAATAGAAAATTGAACCAAAACATAGAAACAATTTTTTTAATGTCTGATGTAGAAAATCAAATAATCTCGTCAAAATTTGTGAAAGAAATTGTTAAATTAAAAGGTGATATAAAAAAATTTACTACAAAAAGCACAATTAAATCACTAAAAGATAAATATGAATAAAATTTTTATTAAAATACTTATTTTGTTTTTTTTAATCATACATCAATCAATAGCTGAGGAGAATATAATGATATTAAAATTAAAAGATGGAGACGTTAAAATTGAACTGTTTGAGGATGTTGCCCCAAATCATGTAAAAAGAATTAAAGATTTAGCTAATGGTGGCAAATACGATAATGTTGTTTTTCACCGAGTTATAGATGGCTTTATGGCTCAAACCGGAGATGTAAAATTTGGGAATTCAGAATCTAAAGATTTTGATCTTAGAAGAGCTGGCATGGGAGGGTCAGATTTTCCTGACTTAGAACAAGAATTTAATAGTCTACCGCATGATAGAGGAACTTTATCAATGGCAAGAGCTCAAGATCCAAATAGTGCAAATAGTCAATTTTTTATTTGTTTTCAACCAGCTCCTTTTTTAGATCGACAATATACAGTATTTGGAAAAGTAATCGAGGGTATGGAATTTGTAGATAAAATAAAAAGAGGCGATCAAAACAATAATGGTGCTGTAACTGATCCAGATAAGATTATTAGTTTCAAATCCCAATAAATTTTTTAATGGCATTAAAAAAATTTGCCTTTAACGTCTTAAAAAAAGATAAATTTGCCAGGTGTGGTTTAATCGAGACACATCGTGGAAATATACAAACACCTGCCTTTATGCCTGTTGGAACACAAGCCACAGTAAAGGCTTGTACAATAGATGATATAAAAAAAACAGGTTCAGAAATAATACTTTCAAATACCTATCACCTAATGATACGTCCAGGTGTTGAAAGAATTCAATCTGCTGGTGGGCTTCATAATTTTATGAATTGTGATTTACCTATATTAACTGACTCCGGTGGTTTTCAAGTAATGTCTCTCTCTAAATTAAATAAGATTGATAGAGAGAAGGGTGCCATATTCAATTCTCATGTTGATGGTAAAAAATTTTATTTAAGTCCTGAGGAGAGCATCAGAATACAGTTGGGTTTAAATTCAGACATAGTAATGATTATGGATGAGTGCCCAAAAAAAACTGATGATTATAATATTATTCAAAAATCTATGGATCTGTCACTTTATTGGGCTGAAAGATCTAAAAAAGCTTTTGGAAATAATCCTCATAAAGCTTTATTTGGAATTGTTCAAGGAGGTCTATTTAAAGATTTAAGACTTAAATCACTTGAAGAATTAATTAAAATTGGTTTTGATGGTTATGCAGTTGGAGGATTAGCAGTAGGTGAGACACAAAATGAAATGTTTAATGTTTTAGATGATATCAAAGAATATTTACCTATAAAAAAACCTCACTATTTAATGGGTGTTGGAACACCATCAGATATTTTAGGTGCCGTCAAAAGAGGTATAGATATGTTTGATTGTGTGTTACCTACCAGATCTGGAAGGACAGGTTTAGCATTTACATGGAATGGAAGAGTAAATATTAAAAATAGTGAGTATCAAAATGATAATACTCCACTTGATCCTAGTTGTGAAAATCTTAACTTAAACAAATACTCAAAAAATTATCTAAATCATTTATTTAATACTAATGAAATATTAGCTTCAATGTTATTGACGCTTCATAATATTAATTTTTATCAAGAATTAATGTCACAAATTAGAAAAAATATTAATTCTGGCACATTTGATGATTTTCATAATAAATACATAGATAAGTTGTAGTTAGAGCAACTGTGCCATTTTGTATGAATAATAATGTAAAATTCCTTAATTTAACAACCTTAATTAGCAAAAACTTTTAAATTCAACGAATTGAAAAATAAAAATTTATCTGTATACACACAATATTCATTTAAAAAAAATGAATCAATTTTGTGGGCCGTTAGCTCAGTTGGTAGAGCAATTCCCTTTTAAGGAATGGGTCGATGGTTCGAGTCCATCACGGCTCACCATCAATTGGATTAGCTAATTTCAATTGGTGGGTAATCTAAGATAACTCCACCCATCTTTTCATTTAGATCTTTAATTCTATTATCAGATGATGGATGTGTGCTCATGAATTCAGGAGGCTCTTTACCTTTATTAAGTTCTTTCATTCTTTCCCAAATTTTCACAGTTTCTCTGATATCATAACCTGACAATGATGAAAAAATCATTCCTAAATAATCAGCCTCACTCTCTTGTTTTCTATTAAAAGGATTTAATAATCCTAGTTGAGTAATCAATCCAACTGTATTTATTCCAGTTGTTCTATTAACTTGCGAGAGTTTTCCTCCACTAAAAATATCTATAAGTTGTGTTCCTGTATTTACAAGTGTCGCTCTACTTGCTCTTTCGACCGAATGTTTTGCTACAGCATGAGCAATTTCGTGACCCATAACTGCAGCTAAACCATCAGTATTTTTTGTTGCTTCAAGAATACCAGTATATACAGCTATTTTGCCTCCTGGCATACACCATGCATTTCTAACTTTTTTACGATCAATCAGAATATATTCCCATTCGAAGTTAATTGTTGGGTCTTCAATTCCTGCTCTATAAAAATATTCAGAAATTGAGTTTTCCATTCTTTTCCCAATTTCTTTAATTTCATTAAGGGTTTTTGTGTCATCACTCATTTTTTCTTTTTCTTTTATTTTTTCATAAATCTGAGCTGCTTGAGCATTTAATTTTGCTTCAGAGACAATTTTTAATTGTTTTCTTTCGGTAATCGGCGCTGAAGCACAAGATGATAATAATAAACTTCCACATCCACAGCCCATGTAGGATAAGAATTTTCTTCTATTCATAATTAAAAAATTTGATAATACTAGATTAACATGAATCTTAATAACAAAATATTAATAGTTTTGTTTATTATTACTATATTGTTTGTTATTTACGCAAGTTACAGTTAATTTTATGGCTAAAAAAAGTACTAAAAAATCTTTATCTTTAACCCTAAGAAACTATTTTATTGCTGGTGTTGTTGTTTTAATTCCAATAGGTTTTACTTTATATTTAACAAAAATTTTAATAGGAATATCTTCAAACTTAATTCCCAAAAACATTAATCCAAATAGTTATTTACCTTTTAATATTCCTGGTGTTGAAATAGTAATTTCAATTTTACTTATTACTATTGTTGGTGGCCTGTCTTTATCATTTTTTGGAAGAAGAATTCTAAAATTAATTGATGATTTGTTTAAAAGAATTCCTTTTTTAAGAACAGTTTATTCAGCAATTGTTCAAATGACTGAAACCTTTTCAAAAAAAGATGATGGTAAAAAGAGTGTTGTTTTGATTGAATATCCCAGAAAAGGGGTTTGGGCTGTCGGATTTGCTACAAAAGAAAACAAAGGAGAGATGGCAGAAAAAACAGGAAAAAATTTAATTAATGTTTTTGTTCCAACCACACCAAACCCAACAAGTGGTTTCTTATTAATGTTTCCAGTAGAAGATGTTATTTATTTAAATATGTCTTTTGAAGAAGCTTCTAAATTTATAGTATCAGCGGGTACCTCAACAAAAAAATCTTAAGCGATATCGTTTATTATATCAGCTCTATCATATAGTTTGATCAAAGGTTTAAATTTTCCTATATCTTCATTAGATTTTTCTATTCTTTTTATTTCCTTTTCAGCTAAATTAAAAAGATCACTATTATGAATTGGATCTGCTAATTTAAAATATTTAATTCCACTTTGCTTAAAACCCAAGATATCTCCAAAACCTCTCAATTTCATGTCCTCTTTGGATATTAGAAAACCATCATTAGAGTCTTTTAAAATTTTAATTCTTTTTTTTGCACTATCACTTAAATTAGATTTAAACATAAGAATACAAGTGGACTCTTTATCACCACGACCAACTCTACCTCTTAGTTGATGAAGTTGCGAAAGTCCAAATTTATTTGCATTCTCTATTACTATTACATTAGCATTAGGAAAATCAATTCCAACTTCAATTATTGTTGTTGAAACTAAAATTTTAAATTTATTATTTAAAAAATCATTAAGTATTACATTTTTTTCCTCTAAATTTGTTTTGCCATGAAGTAAGGAAACCTGGTTGGGAAATTGTTTCTTTAAAAATTCAAATTTCATTACAGCAGAAGTATGATCTAGTTTTTTTGACTCTTCTATTAAAGGACATACCCAAAAAATTTGGTTACCTAATTTAATTTGTTTGTCTACAAATTTTAAAACATCATCAATTTTAGATTCTAATTTACTATAAGTTTTTATTGGTTTTCTATTTTTAGGTTTTTCATGGATTATAGAAATATCCATATCACCATAAATTGTCATTGTTAATGTTCTAGGTATTGGTGTTGCTGTCATTAAAAGAACATCACAATCTAAACCACCTTTATCGGACAATCTCTTTCTCTGGTTTACACCAAATTTGTGCTGCTCATCTATAATTATTAATCCCAATTTTCTAAATATAACTTTTTTTTGAAAAATTGCATGTGTCCCAAAAATTATATCAATTTTATTAATTTCTAAATTTTTAAGTATTTCTTTTTTTATCTTGTATTCTGACTTTCCTGAAATTAATTCTAAATTAATATTTTTAGGAAATATTTTTTTTGCTAAATTAAAATGTTGTCTCGCAAGAATTTCTGTAGGTGCCATAATTGCAACTTGGAAACCAGAGTTTATAGTGTTTAGTGCAGCTAATAGAGATACGATTGTTTTTCCACTACCTACGTCTCCTTGTAAGAGTCTAAACATTTTGTTTGAAGAGCTTAAATCTTGGTTTATTTCATCTAATGCATTCTTCTGATCATTTGTTAGGGAAAAATCTAAATTTTTAATTAATGAATTTTGTTTATTTACATTAATTATTTTATTTTTTTTCTTAGTTCTTTTTATTTTTTTTCTTATTTCTGAATTAACTAGAAAAGTTGAAAATATTTCATCATAAGCAAGCCTTTGATAAAAATTTGATTTATAGTCTCCAATATTTTCAGGTTTATGTAATTCTTTAATTGATTTGTTCCAACTTATGTTTTGAAATTTCAACATAACATTTTTAGAGTGCCATTCATTTAAATCTGGTAAATTAGTAATAATTTGATTTAAAATTTTATTATATATTTTTTCAGTTATACCATCAGTTAAAGAGTACTTATTATGTACCTGTTTAATTAATGCAGAATCCTCTGATATGTATTTGGGATTTGTAATTTGGTATTTATTTCTAAAATGTCCTATTTTTCCACTTACGGTTATTTCTTTTCCTAAAGGAAGTATTTTTTTTATATACCCCTCATAACTATTAAAAAAAACACAATCTAATACACCTGTCTCATCTGTACATAAAACTCTATTAGGTAATTTTCTTATACGTGGGAAATTATATTTTTGTGGAATTATAGTTACTGTTTGTGTTTCACCAATTTTTAAATCTTTTATTTTTGACGATAAGCTTCTATCTGTAAAAGATTTTGGAAGTTTCCACAGTAAATCAAACAAATTATTAATATTTTTCTTCTTTAATAAATTTTTTGTTTTAGTTCCCACACCTTTTAAGGAACTTAAGTCGGACAATAAATATTGATAATTTGTTTTATAATTCACAAACAACTAATATATTATAATTATTATGATCAATATAGATCAATTAAAAAAAAAAATTATTTATCGATCTAATTATAGGGGCACAAAAGAAATGGATAATCTTTTAGGCGCATTTACAAAAAAATATATAAATAATTTAAATGAAAATGATCTTATTGATTTAGAAAAACTTCTTAATATTGACGACACTAATTTGTACAATTTTTACAATGGTTTTAAAACTGATTTTGAATTTGAAAATAATAACATCAATTTATTGTATAAAAATTTTGAATATTCTAAAAAATGATGGCGGAGAGACTGGGATTCGAACCCAGGAAAGAGTTGCCCCTTTGCCGGTTTTCAAGACCGGTGCTTTCAACCGCTCAGCCATCTCTCCGTGAGCAAGGTTTTATAATTATAATTATTTAATTCAACCATAAAATAGTCTAATAAATTTATTAATTACAAGCATCATGATTTTCTATGAATAAAGAATTTAATAAAGGCTTATTACTTGCTGGGTTTGGATCTTTTTGGTGGGGATTTTTTGGTGTAATTTATTTTAAATATATTGCTTATATTGGGCATATTGAATTAGTAGTTCATAGATGTTTATGGACAGCCTTCACTTTAATTTTTACAACTTTTTTTTTATCTAAATGGAGTATTTTTTTTAAAATCGTAAAAAATACATCAAACTTGTTTTATTTATTTATCTCAGGTTTTTTGATTTTTATAAATTGGGGTGTATGGATATATGCTATAGCAACAGATAGAATTATAGATGCTAGTTTTGGTTATTTTATCATGCCTATTTTAAGCGTAATGCTGGGTTATTTTTTTTTTAAAGAGAAACTTAATAAAAAAAAAGTTTTTTCAATTCTATTAGTTATTCTATCTATCCTTTTTCTAATAATTGTAAGTATTAAATCATTGCCTTGGGTTGGTTTAATTGTTGCAGTAAGTTGGGGATTTTACAATCTTGTTAGAAAAAAAATTAATGTTGATACTGATGTAGGCCTTCTTATAGAGAGTTTATTTATATTACCATTCGCACTGTTAGCTTTTTATTTGATAGCAAACAAAGGATATAATGATTTTCAATTATCCGATCCATCGATGATGCTATTTATTTATCTTGCTGGACCTATGACAATTATACCTTTGTTTTTATATGTAAGAGGAGTTGAACTTTGTGGTTTAGGACCTACTGGTATGATATTTTATATAACTCCCACTTTTCAGTTTTTATTAGGGTATTTTTATTACAACGAGCCTTTTTCAATAACAAAATTAGTTAGTTTTATTTTTATTTGGATTGCTGTAATTATATATTTGAAGGATTTAAATGAAACTAATTAATTTTTTTTTATTTTTTATTTTTATTTCCATTAATTTCTCATTTGCTGATATTAATAAAGAATTTGAAAATTGGAAATTAAGTTTTAAAAAAATAGCCTTAGAAAATAATATTTCAGAAAAAACATTTGATAGAGTTATGTCCAATACTAAATTTTTATCAGATGTAATAAAATATGACAGGTATCAACCTGAATTTTATGAGGATACTAAAACATATATTTCAAAAAGAACATCTTCAAAAAAAGTTTTGTTAGGGAAAAAATTCTACGAAAATAATTCAATATTAATAAATACTGTTGAAAACGAATTTAATATAGATAGAGAGTTATTATTGGCTCTAATGGGAATAGAGACTAATTTTGGAACGTATGTTGGTAAAATGGATATTTTATCTTCTTTGGCTACTTTAAGTTTTGATAAAAGAAGATCAGAATTTTTTACAAATGAATTATTAATTCTTTTACGTTTAATTGAAAATGAACAAATAGATTATAAAACGTTATATGGATCTTGGGCGGGAGCTTTTGGTTTTTTTCAATTTATGCCATCAACAATGAAAAATTATGCAATTGACCATGATGGTAACGGGTATATAGATTTAAAAAATAATAATGACGCTTATGCTTCAGCATCAAACTATTTAAATCAAATAGGTTGGAAAAGTGAGAGTCCTTGTTTTTATAGAATTGATTTATCAGAAAATATACCAAGCAAGTATTTAAACATTTCTGCAAAAAAACTTCATGATAAAAAAAAATTAAAATATTTTAGAAAATTTATTAAAAATAATGATCTAATAGATAAAAAATATAACGCTTTAAAAGTCGCCATTATAACTCCAGATAAAGATATCATACCTGATGCCGAAACTTTAAATCCAGCTTATATTGTATTTGATAACTATGAGATAATATTGAAATGGAATAGGTCATTGCGATTTGCTTTAGCCGTTTGTACATTAAAAGATAAATTTAAAAATGAACTTTAAAAAAATAATTTTAATTATTTCTATTCTTTTTTTGTCTGGGTGTAATCAATTTGATCAAAATAATAAAAACCTAGTCTATATTAGCGATCAAAAGTATAGTAACACTGGATTTGCTTTAATTTATGATGATGAATTAAAAAAAGAAAAAAAAATAACTAAAAAAATTGATAATAGATCTCTTTTAATTTTTCATAATAAAATTAAAAAAAATTCATTTGTTAAAATTACCAATCCTGTTAATGATAAGTCAATTATAGCTGAGGTAATCTCTAATAACGTTAAATTCTCCTCTTTTTATAACTCTGTAATTACGCAACGAATTGCTGATGAGTTATCACTTGACCCTAAAGAACCTTATATTGATCTTGTTTTAATAACAAAAAATTCGACATTTATTGCTAAAAAAGCAAAGACTTTTGATGAAGAGAAAAACGTAGCTGAAAAAGCTCCTGTAGACGGAATTACCATAGATAATTTGGGTAAAGAAAAAGATAAAGAAGTTAAAATAAAAAAATATAAATTTTTATATTCAATAAAGATTGCAGATTTTTATTACCGAGACTCAGCAGAAAATATGGTTACTAGAATAAAAGATAAGACCAATATAAAAAAATCCGTAATTAAAAAATTATCCAAAACTAAATATAGGGTATTATTAGGTCCATTTAATGATATAAAAAAACTAGAAAAATCATTTAACGAAATAAAAGTATTAAATTTTGAAAATATAGAGATATTAAAAGATGTTTAGAATATTAATAATTGTAATTTTTTTTAGTTTTTCATCAGTAAATGTTTCAAAAGCTAATTTTGATGTAAAAGCAAGGACTGCAATACTACAAGATTACCATTCAGGAGAAATTCTCTATGAAAAAGAACCTGATATTTCTATTTATCCTGCATCAATGACTAAAATTATGACTGCAATTATTGCTTTTGACTTAATAAAATCAGGTGATCTTAGCCTAGATGAAAAATTTATTATATCTGAAAGAGCATGGAGATTATCTACATCTGGTTACTCATCAATGTTTATAATGGTAGGTGATGAAGTATCTGTGGAAAATTTGTTAAGAGGGATTATTGTTGCCTCCGGTAATGATGCATGCATTGCTTTAGCTGAAGGAATAGCAGGTACAGAGGAAGAATTTGCAATTTTAATGACTACTAAAGCAAAAGAGTTAGGTATGGAAAATACAAATTTTTCAAATTCATCAGGTATTAACGACCCCGATAACTATTCAACTGTTAGAGATATTTTAAAAATGTCTAGATATTTGATCAAAGAACATCCAGAGTTTTATAAAATGTTTGCTGAAAAAGAATTTACTTGGGACAGAACAGGGGGAGATCCAATTACACAGGGCAACAGAAATCCATTGCTTTATAAAAATCTTGGAGCAGATGGAATAAAAACTGGCTATTTAGCTGTTGAAAAATATTCTTTAGCCTCATCTATTGACAGAAATGGAAGAAGATTAATCGCAGTTGGAAGTGGTTTTAAGTCAAAAAATTCTAGATCCAAAGAAAGTACAAAATTACTTACATTTGGTCTTACTAACTTTGATCTTGTTGAAATAGCTAGAGCTAATAAACCCTTCCACAAAATAGATGTATGGTTGGGTAAAGAAAATACAGTGGAAGCTTACACAAATGAAGATATTTTTAAGACAATTAAAAAAGCGAAAAAAAAACTTCTAAAAGTTGTTGTTAAATATGATGGTCCAGTTGAAGCGCCAATAGATAAAGACCAAAAAATAGCAACTCTAAGAGTTGTTTATGATCAAGAACTTGTAGGAGAATATGACTTGCTTTCATTTAAAGAAATTAAAAAAGTTAATTTTTTTACAAGGTTAATAAAATCAATTAATTATTTAATTTGGGGTGATGTCTAAAAAACCTATCATTGTCTTTGAAGGTATAGAGGGCAGTGGTAAAACCCATCATATAAATAAAATATCTAAATATTTAGATAAGAAAAATATTAGTTATTTGAAGATAAGAGAACCTGGTGGAAGTTTTAACTCAGAAAAAATAAGAAAATTAATTTTAAATAAAAAATCTGATTTTAATATTCATACTGATTTACTTTTGTATTTAGCTGCACGTAGTGAAAATATAAATCTTATAAAAAAATTTTATAAAAAAAAAATTATTTTAATTGATAGATTCACAGACTCAACTATTGCATACCAACATTATGGGATGGGTGTTGATTTAAAAATTATAAATATCATAAATAGATTTTTATTAAAAAAAATCAAAGTAAACTTTACTTTTCTCAATATTGTAAATAAAAAAAATCTTTTTCAAAGATTAAAAAAAAGAAAATCTCTAAATCGATATGACCAATTTGATATAAATTTTTATAATAAAGTTCAAAAAGGTTTTTTAAAATTAGCTAAATCTAACAAAAAATCATATAAAATAATTGATTCAAATTCTGATATAAAAAAAAATGAAGATTTAATTTTAAATCAACTCAAAAAATTAATTAAATGAATTTAAATCCATCAACTCAATTAAGTTTATTTGAGCACAAAGAAATTTTCAATCATTTATATAAATTATATAAAAACGAAAATTTGCCAAATAAAATTCTTTTATCTGGTGAAAAAGGTATTGGAAAATCAACATTCGCATATCATTTAATTAATTTTGTATTGTCAGAAAATGAGGAATTTCATTATGATTATAAAAATAATATAATTAACTCTGATAATAAATCATACAAACTTATACAAAATAAATCTAACCCAAACTTTCAACTAATTGATGTCCTGCAGGATAAAAAAAATATTGATATAAATCAAATTAGAGAATTGATAATTAACTTAAATAAATCTTCATTTAATAAAAAAAAAAGATTTGTTTTAATTGATAATATTGAATTATTGAACTTAAACTCTATTAACGCTTTATTAAAAATTTTGGAAGAACCTAATGAAAATATAAATTTCATTTTAATAAACAATAATAGAAGATTGCCACCAACTCTTAAATCCAGATGTTTGAATTTCAAAGTTTTTTTAACAAAAGATCAGTCTATTAGAATTGTTAATCAATTACTAAATGATGATATTAATGCCATCATTAATGATAATCTATTTAATTATTATTCTACTCCTGGAAAATTATTAAAATTAATTAAGTTGTCTAAAGAATATAACTTAGATCTTGCTAATTCTGATTTAAATACAATTCTAACAATTATAATAAAAGATAAAATTTATAAAAAAGATAAATCAATAATTGAAATTATTTATTCTTTTATTGAACTTTATTTTAGAAATAATATATCTAGTAAAAATATTAGTTTACTAAAGTCATACCATTATTTTTTAGAAAAAATAAATAATACAAAAATTTATAATTTAGACGAGGAAACATTGTTCATGGAATTTGAGGATAAAATACTAAATGGATAAAACTTTTTACATTACCACACCTATATACTATCCCTCAGCTAAGCCTCATATGGGTCATGCATATTCAAGCATTATTTCAGATTTTTTTGCAAGATTTAAAACAATTGATAATTACCAGGTTCATTTTCTAACTGGTACAGACGAGCATGGTTTAAAAATTCAAAGGTCAGCAGAAAAAGCAGGGAAGGAGCCCCAAATATTTTGTGATCAAATTAGTCAAACATTTAGAGATCTTTCAGATACTTTGAATTTATCAAATACTGACTTTATAAGAACTACGGAAACTAGACATAAAAAAACAGTTCAACATCTTTGGAATGAACTTGAAAAAAATGATGATATATACTTGTCAAATTATTCTGGATGGTATTCAGTATCAGATGAAGCCTTTTATAATGAAGATGAAATTGAGGACATTGATGGAAAAAAAATTGCTTTATCGTCAAAATCTCCTGTTGAATGGATTGAAGAAGAGTCCTATTTTTTTAGACTTTCAAAGTGGGAAAAACCGTTATTAGATTATTACGAAACTAATCCAGATTTTATTTATCCAGAGTCAAGAAAAAATGAAGTTATTAGTTTTGTTAAAAGTGGACTTAAAGATCTTTCTGTAAGTAGAAAAAGTTTTACATGGGGAATACCTGTTCCAAATAACAAAAACCATGTAATATATGTTTGGCTTGATGCATTAACAAACTATTTAAGTGCATTAAATTATCCTAACACAGATGATGAGTTATTTAAAAAATTTTGGCCAGCCTCAATTCATTTAATTGGAAAAGATATACTTAGATTTCATGCAGTTTATTGGCCTGCTTTTTTATTAGCAGCAAAAATTGAATTACCAAAGAGAGTCTACGGACATGGATGGATATTGTCAGGTGAAGAAAAAATGTCTAAATCTAAAGGAAATATACTTGATCCATTAGAGATAATTAAAGAATATGGTTTAGATCCTTTAAGATACTATTTAATAAAAGAAGTTTCTTTTGGTAATGATGGAAACATATCTCAAGAAAGACTCGAAGATTGCATTAATAGTGATTTAGCTAATAATTATGGAAATTTATGTCAGCGTGTAACTGCTTTTGCAATTAAAAATTGTGATGGAAAAATTCCATTAGAAGTTAAATTTAATGATGAGGATTTATTAATTCTAAATAAGTATAAAGATAATTTAGGTAATATTAGGTCTGAAATTGACAATCAAAATATTAATTTTTATATAGATTATATTGTTAATTCATTGTTTGAAGCCAACAAGTATTTTAATGATCAAGAACCATGGAAAAAGAAAGATGATATAATTAGATTAAATACTATTGTTTACACCACATTAGAAATCGTAAGAAAAATAAGTTTTTTGTTGTATCCAGTTATTCCTGGATCTTCTCTAAAGGCATTAAAGATTTTTGACATTGAAGAAAATGATATAAAATTAGATACAGTTTCAAATAATGACTATTTAACAAAAGGTAATAAAATAAATAAAATAGATATACTTTTTAAAAAAATAGAAAAAAAAAATGATTGATTCACATTGCCATTTAGATCATGAACCATTATTAAGTGACCTCTCTAATGTAATAAAAAGATCAAAAGAAGTAGGTATAGAAAAATTATTGACTATCTCAACCTCGTTTGAGAGTTTTTCTAGGGTAAAAGAGTTAATTAATAAAGATGAGATGATTTATGGTACTATTGGTATTCATCCACATGAAAGCGCAACAAATATTATCACTTCAAAACAGATCATTGAAAGTCTGAATGAAAATTCAAAAATAATTGGAATTGGTGAAACTGGTTTAGATTTTTATTATAATAATAGTGAAAAAGATAAACAGATATCAAGCTTTAAAGAACATATAGATGCATCTATAAAAACTAATATTCCATTAATTGTTCATTCAAGAGATGCAGAAAAAGAAACCTTTGATATTTTAAATGAATATAAAAATGAAAATCTTAAAATTTTAATGCATTGTTTTACTGGATCTAAAGAATTCTCAGAGAAACTAATGACTTTTAATTCATTCTTTTCAGCTAGTGGTATCATTACTTTCAAAAACTCAAAGGGTTTACAAGATACTTTCAAGTCGATTCCGATGGATAATATTTTAATTGAGACTGATAGTCCTTTTTTAGCACCTGTTCCTAAAAGAGGAAAAAAAAATGAACCATCATTTATTGATTTTACTGCTGCAAAATTAGCTGAGATTAAAAAAGTATCTAAAAAGGATCTTGTTAAAAAAACTACAGATAACTTTAATAAACTTTTTTTTAATCGAGATTAATGAAATTTATTATTTTAGGATGTGGTAGTTCAATGGGTGTACCAAGACCAGACGGTTTCTTTGGAAATTGCGACCCAAACAATAAAAAAAACTATAGAACAAGATGTTCAGCCTTAATAAAAACTTCAGATGAAAATATTCTTATAGATACATCTCCTGATCTAAGACAACAACTTTTAAGACATAAAATAAAAAAAATTAATAAAGTATTATATTCTCATATGCATGGCGATCAAACTCATGGAATAAATGATTTGAGATCCTTTTATATAAATAGTAGAAAGCAACTTGATGTTTATGCTGATAAATATACTTCAAAACATCTAAAAAATTCATTTTCTTATATATTTAAAAGTTATTCCAAAGAATATCCCGCTACTTTGAAATTAAATAAATTACCAAATTACATTTTTTCTATAAATAATAAAAAAAAAGTAAGTATTCGATCCATTATAGTCGAACATGGAAAGGTCAAATCGAATTGTTTCATTATAAATAAAAAACTAGCCTACATTAGCGATGTAAGTAAAATTTATAATAAAGATTTTAAATATTTTAAAAATCTTCAGTATTTAATCATTGATTGCTTGTGGTATAATTTTCATCCATCACATTTTAATTTAGAAACATCTTTGGCAGCAGTAAAACAATTTAAACCTAAAAAAGCTATTTTTACAAATTTATCTCCAGTCTTAGATTATGAGATACTTAAAAAAAAGTTACCTAAAAATATTATTCCAGCACATGATGGTTTAACTATAAATTTATAAAATATTTTCTATAGCTTTAATTATCTTTTTTGACATTGGTTTTGTCATTGATGCAAAAGTATCTTCTACCTTGCCTTCTTTGTTGATTAAAATTTTATGAAAATTCCATTTGGGAACAGCTGATTTACCATGGTTTTTTTTTGCCCATTTGAAAATCTCATGAGCATCGTTACCTTTTACTTTTGTTATAGTTGTTAATGGAAAATTAATATTAAAATTTACTTCACAAAATTCTTTTACATCTGCATTGTTCTTTTTTTCTTGATTAAATGAATTTGATGGGACCCCAAGAACAATCAAACCTTTTTTTTTATATAAATTCCACAATTCCTGCAATTCATCGTATTGTTTTGTAAAACCACAATAACTAGCAGTATTAACAATTAAAATAACTTTATTTTTGTAATCTTTGAAATTTATTTTTTCACCAGATATACTTTCTATACTGAAATCATAAATTTTTTTTTCATAGTTTGCAAATGCTGAAGTTTTAAAAAAAAACATAACTATAGATAATAGAAATATTACTTTTCTCATTTACTAGGTTTATTTGGAGTAAGTAATATTAAAAAATAACCAAATAAAGTAGATAACAATGATCCAGTTAATACTCCTATTTTTACACCATCCATATATTGCATATTTTCAACAAAAGCTAAGTTTCCAACAAATAAACTCATTGTAAAACCAATCCCAGTAAGTACACCCACACCATAAAAATTATACCAACTGGTATCATTTGGCATTTGAGCTACTTTTAATTTTATTGATATATAAGAAAATATAAATACACCTAATTGTTTACCCAGGAACAGTCCTAGCACTATACCTAGAGGGACTTTATCTAATAACGATGCGAAAGATAAACCTTCTAAAGATACTCCTGCATTAGCAAATGCGAATAGAGGCATTATTCCAAAAGCAACATACGGACTAATTGCATGTTCTATTTTAATCAATAAGGAAAAATCTTTTTCTTTTTTTCTATGAGGAATTGTCATGGCTAATAAAACTCCCGCAATAGTAGCGTGTATCCCTGAGTTATGTGTAAAATCCCAAAGGAAAAGACCTACAACCAAGTAAGGTAGAAACTTTTTAATATTAAATTTGTTAATTAATAATAAAACAATAAAAGCCAACAACATTAAGGTTAAATACTTAATACTCAAATTTCCAGAGTAGAATAGGGCAATAATTACTATTGCTCCTAAATCGTCAATTATAGCTAATGCAGTTAAGAATACTTTTAATGACAAAGGAACTCTTTTACCCAACAAAGATAAAACTCCTAAAGAAAAAGCAATATCCGTAGCTGATGGGATTGCCCACCCATTTAATGTCTCGCTATCACCAAAATTTATGAAAACATAAAATAATGCAGGAACCAACATACCTCCTACTGCAGCTATGATTGGCAATAAAGCTTGCTTCATATTTGAAAGCTCCCCTTGCAAAAATTCTCTTTTAATTTCTAAAGTAACAAAGAAAAAGAAAATTGCCATTAAGGCATCATTGATCCAATGCAATACTGATAATTTTAATCCAAAATTATTTATACCTATAAATAAATATTTATTTAGAGTGGCAAAATATAAATCTGCTAGTCCAGAATTGCTTATAAATAATGCAATTATTGCAGCAAACAATAATACTAATCCACTTGCAGCTTCTAATTTAAAAAACCATCTAAAAGGCTTAGATATATAATTAATCATAAAAAATTAAATTAGGTCTATAATAAATAGTTTTATATCTTTCAATGTTTCAAAAAGGTTAAATAATAAAATTTCTAATCCAGGAAACACATTAATTATCGGGTTTTTCAGAGTATCAAGCAAAATAATTAAAGCGATAAAAGATATAATTAATACAATTAAATAAGAAAAAAACTTACTTTCTTTATTAGCTTCATTTTCAGATCTAGTTTTATTTTTTTGCTTTTCTGAAATATTTTCTTTTATTTCGTAATTTATTTCAGACTTAATTTTTTCTAGTGCTTGTTTCTTTTTATCAATTTTTTCTTCCTTCTTTTCGCCTGTTATTTCTATGTCCTCACTTACGATTTCTTCATCTAACTTTAATAATTCGTTGTTTTGTTCTTCAATTTTATAAAACCAAATATGATTACATGAACCACATTGTAAATCTCTACCTTCATCAGGTATTAAAGAATTTTCTATTTTGAATTGCTTGTTACAATTTGGGCAAGTAATAATCATGCTTCGTTATATACCAGATTTTAATCAATTTTCTTTTAATTTTGGCTTCTTTATACATTGAAATTATCAATAACTGCTGTATTAGTACTCGGATCGGAGTGTAGCGCAGCCTGGTAGCGCATCTGGTTTGGGACCAGAGGGTCGCAGGTTCGAATCCTGCCACTCCGACCATATTTTATGAAAAAAGCTATAATTTACATTCCAAATAAAAGTCCTATGCAATCAGGTTTGGCTAAAAGTAATAAATGGATATTGGAATTTAAAACTGAAGATCCAACAAAAAATCCCTTGATGGGTTGGGAAAGTTCTTCAGACACTTATACAGAATTAAAGTTAGAGTTTTCTTCAAAAGAGCTTGCGATCAATTATGCAAAAAAAAAGAAAATTGATTTTGAATTAATTGAGCCAAGAAAGAGAAAAATTGTAAAGAAATCTTACGCTGATAATTTTCTAAAATAAAATAACAAATGTTTAGATTTTTTACTGAAAAGAGCTGGTTTTATTGGTCGTGGTTAGGTTCGTTTATTATTCTTTCCTCACTTTGGGTTCAGGTTGAAATAGATGTCAAAATAAACGAATGGTTTGGTGTTTTTTATGATATGATTCAAAAAGCACTCGCAGAACCAAACGCTGTTACAATTGAGGAATATTTTGCAAGCTTGTTCTCATTTATTACATTAGCAGCAATGTATATTGCTGTTTATGTAGCTATCAGCTTCTTTACAGCTCATTATTTATTTAGATGGAGAACATCAATGGTAGAGTGGTACCACTCTGTTTATGATAAAGCGCGTAAAATTGAAGGTGCATCACAAAGAGTTCAAGAAGATACAATTAAGTTTACAAGAATAATGGAAGGTTTAGGTACAAGTTTAATAGAGTCTATTATGATTTTGATACAATTTATTCCAATATTATTTGGCCTAAGCGTAGGTATTCCTATTTTCTTTTTTGGCGAATGGGAATATGGACTTATAGTCGGAGCATTGATTTGGACTATAGGGGGAACTGTTTTTCTAATTGTTCTTGGTTTGATACTTAGATTAGTCGGTATTGAATATGATTTACAAAAACAAGAGGCTGCATATAGGAAAATTTTAGTTATTGCAGAAGATGATGGCAGTGTAAGACCAAAGAGAATAGATGAATTATTTGATGATGTTCGTAAAATTCATTTTTTAAGTTATTTAAGATATCTATATTTTAATATTGGTCGAATTGCATATTTACAAGCGAATGTTTTATCTGCATATGTTTTTTTGGCTCCTGCTATTGTTGCTGGTGTAGTTACTTTAGGTGTTATGCAACAAATCATAAGAGCGTTTGGAAGAGTTGAAGGATCTATGCAATATTTGTTAAAGGCTTGGCCAACAATTATTGAGCTTGCTAGTGTATATAAACGTTTAAGAGAATTTGAAAATAGAATTAAACAAGAAGACTTTGTAGATGAAAAAGCTTAATGGCGATTGATAAAAAATTTGTAGATCATTTTATTGAAGTTACATCAAAAGCTGCATTAGCATCATCATATCTTGTTGGAAAAAAGGATAAAATTGCAGCTGACAAAGCTGCAGTAGATTCAATGAGATTCAATTTAAACAAAATAGACATAAATGGACATATTGTAATAGGTGAGGGTGAATTGGATGAGGCACCAATGTTATATATTGGAGAAAAACTAGGAACAAGAAATGGTCCAGAATTTGATATAGCTGTTGATCCTTTAGAGGGTACTAATTTTGCTGCAAACAATTTACCAGGTGCATTATCAGTTATAGCTGTTTCTGAAAAAAATAATTTATTAAAAGCACCCGAGACCTACATGGAAAAAATTTCGACTAGAGTGAATGAAAAAAATGTTGTTGATTTAGATTATACTGTTAAGCAAAATATTTCTAACTTAAGCGATTATTTAAATAAAAATCCAGAAGATTTAACAGCATGTATTCTTGACAGGGCAAGACATAAAGAAATTATAGAAGAATTAAAAAAATTAAAAGTAAATTTAAAATTAATTACTGATGGTGATGTGTCTGGTGCTTTGTTAGTTACACAAAAGAAATATAATGTTGACATTTTTTTAGGCATTGGAGGTGGACCAGAGGGAGTTATAACAGCTGCTGCATTAGATGCATTTAATTGTAATTTTCAGGGAAGATTTTTATTTAAAACTGATGAAGACAAGTTAAGAGCAAGAAAAATGGGAATAATTGATTTGACAAAAAAATATGAATTGAATGAAATTGTGTGTGGTGACTCAATTTTTTGTGCGACAGGTATAACTTCTGGTGATTTGGTATCTGGAATTGATATACAAGGTGATGAGTATTTCTCAGAAACATTGGTGACTCATAAATCCTCAGGTTTAAAAAAAGTGGTAAAAATAAAACAAAATATATGATGATAAGCTTGATTAATGATTAATTTTACAATAAAAAGCAGCAATTCGGTCCCTTCGTCTATCGGTTAGGACACGTGGTTTTCATCCTCGAAAGAGGGGTTCGATTCCCCTAGGGACCGCCATTAATGAAATATTTCGTCTATTTATTAATAAGTAAAAATACTGATAGGGTAATTTCTTATGTCGGCTTTACCTCAAATTTAAAAAAAAGAATAAAACTTCATAACAACGGAAAAGGTGCCAAATTCACCAGAGGTAGGCTGTGGATTTTAGCATATAAAAAATGCTATAAATCTAAATCACTTGCATTAAAAGAAGAATATTTGTTAAAAAAAAACTATAAAAAAAGATCTGAAATAAAAAAAAAGTTTTTATTATATAAATGAAAATATCAATTTTACTTCCATATAAAGAGAATTATTCAAAAAATTATGCAGGTGCAGTATCAATATTTATCAATGAGGTTAATAAAATCAGTAAATTTAAATCATCTACAAAAATTTATGGAAATACTGATTTTAAAAATTATTTATCAACAAATTATATTAACATTCCATTTAGAAAAAAATATTTTCAAAGTTCTTCAAAGATATATGTAAATAATTTCATTAATCTAGAAAAAAAAAGAAAATCAGATATTATTGAAATACACAACCGTCCTTCATATTTAAAGTATTTCACATATTTTAAAAAAAAAGTTGTATTTTATTTTCACAACGATCCCTTATCAATGAAAGATTCTACTTCTATCGCAGAAAGAGAATTTATTTTAAAGTTTTGTAATAAAATTATTTTTAATAGTGAATGGACAAAAAAAAGATTTTTTTTAGGTTTAGATAATTTTAACTTAAATAGTGAAAAAGTTGAGGTAATTTACCAATCTACAAGTAAAAAAAAAATAAATTTAAATAAAAAGGAAAAAATAGTTACCTTTGTTGGTAGATTAAATAAATCCAAAGGATACGACCTTTTTGGTAAAGCAATTATAAAAATTTTAAATGAATTTAAAGATTGGAAAGCAATTGCTTTTGGAGACGAACTTAGAGAGAAAATTCTATTTGATCATAAAAGATTCATAAATATGGGCTATAAATCAAATAAAGAGGTTTTAAAATTTCTTGAAAAAACCTCAATAGCCGTGGCATGCTCAAGGTGGGACGAACCATTTGGTAGATCGAGTTTAGAGGCTAGTAGTAGAGGTTGTGCTGTAATAATAAGTAATAAGGGTGGATTACCTGAAACAATTACTGATGGCATAATTTTAAAAAAGTTAACTGTAAATGATCTTTATAGAAATATTAAAAATTTAATATTAAATAAAAAAAAATTAATTGATATTCAAAAAAAATCCTACAAAAATTTTTATCTAGATAACAAATTGATTTCATCACAAATTGACAAGTATAGAAGTCATTTTTTTAAAGATTTAAAAATTAAAAATGAAAATTTAAAAATTTTACATGTAACAAATTTTAATTTACGTCATAATGGTAGGCTTTTTTATAACACAGGTAGAAGAATTAATAATGGTTTATTAAAACTTGGTCATACAGTTCAGACCTTAAGCGATAGGGACACAGTAAGCCAGGAACGTAAAATTTCAGATTTGTATGGTTCTAAATCGCTAAATGGAAAATTGTTAGAGATTGTAGGTAACTATAAACCGAATCTTATCATATTAGGACACGCAGATGCTATATCTAATGAAACTTTACAGAAAATAAAAAATTTTTATCCCAGTATAAAAATTTGTCAGTGGTTCCTGGATAAAATGGATAATAAAGACTGGCTTAATAATAAAATAAGATTTGAAAAAAAAATGAATTTAATGGACTCTAGCTTTTGCACTACTTGTCCAAAAGGTTTAAATTTAAGAAATAAAAAAGTTTATTATATACCTAATCCAGTTGATGAAAATTTTGAAAATTTAAAAATTTATAAAAATAAATTTTTTCAATATGATTTATTTTTTGCAATGTCACATGGTGTTCATAGAGGGACTTTAAAAAAAGGCAAAATTGATAAAAGAGAAATTTTTTTAGAAAAACTTGAAAAATTAGGAAATGAAATAAAATATAATTTTTATGGAAATAAAAACAATCAACCAATTTGGTCAGAAAACTTTAAAAATGAATTATTAAAATCTAAAATGGCCCTAAATTTAAGTCAAGGAACACCTTTAAAATTTTATTCTAGTGATAGAATCGCTCAATTAATGGGAAATGGTATATTAACTTTTATAGATTCTAAAACTAAGTTGTATAAATTATTTAATAAAGAAGAGGCTGTATTTTATAAAAATCATAAAGATTTATACAAAAGTATCCTTTATTATAAAGATAGACCACATTTAATAAGGAAAATTGGCAAAAATGGGATGATTAAATATTTTAGTAAAATGAATTCAAAATTGGTAGCTAACTATATTATTAATAAAACTTTAAATATAAAAAATAAAGAAAAATCATTCTGGGAAAATAAATAAATATCTTCATTAAAATTATTTAAACTTTTCTTTTAAATTTTAATTTTGCTTAATGCGTTATCTTTAAATAGATTAGCCTCTCTTATATATCTTCTAACCATTTGAGTTGATTTATGACCTGTCATTGTCATTATACTTCTTTCATCAGCTCCTGATTCAGCTGCAACAGAAGCAAACCCAGATCTTAAACTATGACCTGCAAAATTTGTATTATCAATACCTGCTAAATTTAAATATTTTTTAATCAACAAAACTACAGACTGATCTGTTAATCTTTCTTCTTTTAAAAATGAACCTTTTGAAAATCTTCTAAAAATAGGTCCTGATTTTATTTTAGAAATTTCTAACCAATTTTTAAGGCTGATTACTGGACAATATTTTTGATTAGTAAAAAAGGGCAGAGCTTTAATCATCCCTTCGCCAAATTGATCAGTCTTAGATTTTCTAATTGTGATTTTAAGCCCCTCTGGTACAAATTCTAAGTCTTCATAATTTATTGATATTAGTTCAGTTCTTCTAAAACCACCTCCAAAACCAACTAATATTATTGATTTATCACGTAGTTTTTTTATATCTTTATTTTTTTGTTCATTTATTGCATTAATTATTAATTTTAAATGATTGATTAATATAGGTTTTTTTCCTTTTTGAAAACTTCCTTTTGTTCTTCTAATGCCCATAAAATTTTCGATTATTATTGGATGTTTTGTATCTAAATAATGTCCCTTTAATTTATGAACCATGCTAATTGATACTAATCTACGTCTTAAAGTACTTATTTTTGAAGTTTTTGAAAGATGAGTTAGGTATAAAGAGACAATTTTAGGTTCTGATGGCAATGAACTAAAACCGTGTTTTGAACAAAAAATTCTGAAATTACTAAAATCTGATTTATAAGCTCTTAAAGTGTTATTTGCTTTTGAAATTTTAAGGTTATTTAAAGTTTCCTCATGCAGTGATTTTAAGTCTGTTGTTAGCTCATTCATATAATTACTATTGATAACAATAAATTATCGTTAGTAATATATTAAGTGATTTTTAATGTCAACAAATATATTAAATTAAAATGGACATAGATGTTCTAATAAAATTATCAGTTTTAGTTATATTGATGGCTGCAGGTATCTGGTATTTATTTAGAGGTTCACTTTTGTTTTTATTGTGGATGATACTTTTTGCACTAGATCTTATTTATTTGTTTTTTGTTATAATTGCTAACATATCAGCAGTCCATGTAATCATACCGTTAATGATATTAATTGGACTATTGTTTTGGGCTAACAAGATGGAAAAAAAAGGATAAATATGGGTATTGATGGTGTAATTGAACCAATATATTTCTTAATAACATCTGTTGGTTTTGCAATATTGAGTTTTATTAATTATAGAAAATCTGGAAAAACACTGGAAACTATTTATCTTTCAATTTTGACTATTTTCTTTGTTATTTGCTTCATTATTTTAAATTTTTATTGATGATAGGTACTAAATTTCAATTAAAAGTCTGGAATTACCTTAAAACTATACCAAAAGGCACTGTTAAAACCTATAAGCAAGTAGCAATAGCTATAAAAAGCCCTAAATCAGCGCGTGCTGTAGCTAATGCATGTGGAAAAAACCCTTATGCTCCCAAAATACCATGTCATAGAGTAATTCGGTCTGATGGAGGTCTTGGTGGATACTCAGGGAGAGGTGGAATTAAGACAAAGCTGCGCTTACTGAGATCTGAAAAAGTTGATATTTAGTGGCTTTTTTAGCCTATTTTATGGTTAAAAATACTAGTAAAATCAACATTTTTTCAATATTTTAGCTTATTTTAACATGAATAGTAATATTCACCCTTCAGTTGCACTATATGTAAGGATATATCAAAATAAAGCACCTCTATGGCCGTTTAAATCATATATTCTATAACTGCATTGCTCTACTTTTCAATGATAACAAGGCTAAATTTAGTGTCAAATTTTAGTGAATTTTTAAAAATTTTTGTTCCCCTACCCACTTATTAAAATAAAAATTTTAAATTTTATTTTTAATAAGCTAATAAAACCATTGGTATTAAACACTTTTAAGTATTACTGTTTATTTTCTTTATTAAGATTGCTATTTTTTCCTTTATCTATTTAAAATAATAGTAATTAATTGGATAATTAGTGTTAATTAATCTAAATATAATATAATAAAAAACATAATAATTACAATAGTTTAAAATTATATATTAAACTAATACATTATATATTAGTAACTATTTATTTACTATTAATTGGAACGAGTAAGCAAATATTCTCTTCTAGAAATATATAGACCACTGAGAACAATGATAAATAAACCTAAATAAGTCCAGTTATCAGGCAATTCATGGAAGAAATAATAACTAATTAGTATATTGGTAATTATCTCTGTATAGCCTAAAGGAGCTAATTTAGAGGCATCAGCGTATTTGAGGGATAATATAAGGAAAAGATGCGCTACAGAGGCTATAAGGCCGATTAAAGCCATTAAAATCCACTGATTTGACGTAGGATTAACCCATACTGAGGGCATAAATAGGCTTATTATTATGGTTCCTATTAACCCCGATAGTAAAAGGGTTAAAAGAGGATTATCAGAGGTACTGAGCTTCCTCGTGATAATAAGATAAAAGCCATAGCAAATTCCATTACCTAAAGCAGCCATGGTAGCCAAGTTAAGCTCAATAAAACCAGGTCTGATTACAATTAAAGTTCCAATAAATCCTAATGATACAGCAGTCCACCTCTTCACCCCTACTTTCTCATTTAAAAAAAATGGAGATAAAGCTGTAACACAAATTGGAGCTACAAAAGCTAAAGTTAAGGCTTTAGGAAGTGAAATTTCCGATATTGCATAAAAGAATAAATAAGTAGAAAAAACAAAAATTAATCCTCTAATTAATTGAAGTGCTGGTTTTTTTGTCCATACAAATGATTGTCTATAAAAGATAAGCATTAAAGATAACGTAAAGACCACTGTAAAAAAATATCTAGCCCACGTTATCTGCAAAACGTCCATAGAAGAGCTTAAATATTTAGCAAATGCATCCATCACAGGAACAATCATCCAAGCAGTAGCATTTAAAATTATAGCCTTCATGAAAGAAGGATATCTCTTAATAGAAGTATTTTAAAGCAAAGAATAATGTAATTGGGATAGTAAATAATGACATGATTGTAGACACAACAATCGTGCTAGAAATATTATCCACAATTTCTTTAGGAGAGTACATGTGGGCAACCAAATAACATAAAATTGCACTTGGCATACACGATTGTATTAACAATACACCCGCTGGTATTCCAGATAAATTAAAAAATTTTATAACACAAAATCCTATAATAGGACCTAAGATTACTCTCCCGAAAGAAGTTATTAAGGCATCTTTAAAAGAAAATACTTTCATTTGAGTAAGAGCTACTCCTAGAGACATTAGGATCATAACAATCATACCGTAGGCTAAAAGCATTACAGTATTTAATACAAATTGAGGAAACGGTATTTCAAAATATAAAAAAATAACTGTTATTAAAATTGCATAAAAAGATGGACTTTTTAATATAATTTTAAAATCAAAAGAGCGTTTTGCTAAAAATATATTAAGTGTAAAATGCAGCAAAACAATTAGAGATGAAATTGCTGCAGCTATCCCCATTCCTAATTCGCCATAAGCAAATAAACATATAGGTATACCCATATTTCCAGTGTTTGGTAAAATAAAAGTTGGTAATTCTCGAATATAATCTTTTTTCATAAGTATAAGAAAAATTAATCCAACAACACCAAAGAGACTTAATAGAATTATTGAGTAACCAAAATACTCTTTAAACACGTCATAAGTAACACCACCTGCTGTGATAGCAAAAATAACGAGAGCTGGTGTTCCAAAATTACCGGCATATGTTGTTATAAATGATGTATCAAAATCTGGATTTTTTTTACCCAAATGATATCCAAGTCCTACTATTAGGAATACTGGAAATAAAACTTCAAAAAGTTTTAAATAAATTTCCATTAACCAAGCAATCTAATTAATATTGGAGTTTTTAAAATATTTTTATTTTTCTTGAAAATAGACAAACAACTATGAATATTAATATCAGTTGTTTTATGCGTAATAATAACAATTGTTGCTTTATTATTTTTTTTATCAGGTGTCTGTATTAGCCTTTTAACTGAAATTTTATATTTAGCTAAACGATTAGTTATTTCCGATAATACACCAGGCTTGTCTTTTACCTCGAATCTCAAATATAATGAATTAACATAATTATTTACTTTATATGGTTTTAAAGATTTAAGCTTAGAAACACTTACACCAAATGGTTTTTTTATATTTCCACGCAAAATTGATAATAAATCAGAAAGTAATGATGAAGATGTAGGACCGGGTCCAGCTCCCTCTCCTTGTAATACACTTTCTCCGACGGGCTTACCTTGAAGAATAACTGCATTCATTACACCGTTAACATTACCAATATAAGATTTTTTACTAACTAGACATGGATGGACGGTTTCAAAAAGATGATTGTTCTTTAACTCAGAAATTCCCAGTAACTTTATTCTTAAATCTAATTGATTTGCAATTTTAATATCTTTTAATTCAATTTTTTCTATTCCTTCCATTAAACATTTGTGTTTAGAAATTTTGCTATTAAAGGCTAAAGCAGACAAAATTCTTACTTTGGCAAATGCATCAAAACCATTTAAGTCTAATTTTGGATTACCGGGTTCGGCATAACCAAGAGTCTGTGCTTTTTTTAAAACATCTGAGAAATTTTCATCTGAATTTTCCATTTCGGATAGAATGTAATTTGAAGTACCGTTCAAAATTCCATAAACTTTTGATATTTTGTTTGTTGCCAATCCTTCTTTAATAGATCTTAATATTGGGATACCACCAGCAACTGAGGCTTCAAATTCCAAATTAACTTTATTTTTTTCTGCAAGTTTTGCTAACTCATTGCCATGTTTTGAGATTAAAGCTTTATTAGGTGTAATAACATGGATTTTACTTTTTAAAGCTGTTTCAACAACTTTTTTAGAAATACCATCTGATAAACCTATGGCTTCAAATAATATATCAATATTATTTTTCTTAAAAATTTCTAGAGGATTTTTGTAAAATATTTTTTTATTAACTTTGAATTTTCTTTTTTTATTAATATTTCTAGCAGAAACAGCGACCACTTTAATTTTCTTACCTGTTTTAAGCTCTATATCTTTTTTTTTTGTATTTAGTTCATTTAGCAAATAATTGCCAACCTGACCAAGTCCTACTACTGCAATATTAATTAATTTACTCATTTGCTTATATCTGGATATTTACTTTTTTTTGTATAGTCATCTATATAAATCTCATATTCCTTTAATGTCATAGATGTTATATCGTCTGACTTTTTTAATATCTCATTTATTTTTTTTTGATTAGTTTTACTTTCGATAGAATTTTCTGTCCAATATTGAGAATCTTTGTTTAATGAACAATTAGCTAATATTAAAGAAGAAAAAATTATTATAAATTTTCTCATTTTAATCCAGTTGTTTCAGAAAAATTAAATTTATTATTCAGATTTTGTACAGCTTGACCTGCTCCACCCTTAATCAAATTATCAATAGCGGATAAAATGATTATTTTATTGCTGTATTTAGATTTACACACTGAAATATAACAATTGTTAGTATTTATTACATCATTGGTGCTCAACAATGTGTCAGACTTTAAAATTTTTACAAAACTTTCATTTTTATAAAAACTCATTAGTGTTTTTAATACTTTTGTTTGTGAAATATTATTTTCTAAATCAACATATATAGTACTCAGAATGCCTCTAAACATTGGTGATAAATGAGGAGTAAAACTAAATTGAAACTTTTTCTTAGTAAATTTTCTTAACATTTGATCTATTTCAGAATTATGACGATGAAAACTAACTCCATATGCACTTAAAGACTCATATAGATTTTTATTTTTATATTTTTTGTGAACTCCTCTACCAGCACCTGAATATCCAGATTTTGAATCAATTATAATATTATTAAATTTAATTAAATTTTTCTTAAATAAAGGATATAGAGGAAGCAATATTGATGTTGGATAACATCCTGGGCATGAAATAATATTATATTTTTTAATCTCTTTTCTATTAATTTCAGGAAGTAAATAAATACTTTTTTTTATTAAATTAGTTGCTCGATGTTTTTGTTTATACCACTTTAAATAATCAGAAGCTTTTTCTAATCTAAAATCTGCAGCAAGATCTACTAGAGTATGATTTTTGCTTAAATGTTTGGATATATCCTGTGCTTCCCCGTTTGGAAGTGCTGTAAAAATAACATGAACATCTTTTAATAATTTTTTATTAAATTTTAAAATTTTTGGTAATTTATATTTAGATAAAGATTTATCGTAAAATTTGACATGTTTACCCACAGAAGAGTTTCCACAAAGGTATTTAATATTAATATATTTGTGTTTAACTAATAATTTAATTAATTGAACTCCAATATATCCAGTTGATCCAGCAACTAATGCGTTAAGCTTAGGCATTTTTTATTATAACAGTTAAAAATTAAAAAAAAATTATCTTTTAGAGAATTGGAAGCTTCTTCTAGCTTTTCTTCTACCAGGTTTTTTTCTTTCAACTGCTCTTGAGTCTCTGGTAGTAAGTTTCTCTGTTTTTAAGGTGGTTTTTAGATTTGCATCAAATAATACTAAAGCTTTTGAAATACCGTGAACCATAGCCCCTGCTTGGCCTGTAGGTCCTCCTCCTTTTACACTGCATCTTACATCATAATCAGTAGCTTGATTAATAATCTCAAAAGGTCTTGTAATTTGCATTTTATGAGTTTCGTCAGCGAAATAATCACTAAATAATTTACCATTTACATAAATTTTGCCTGAACCTTTTTTTAACCAAACTTTTGCAATTGATGTTTTTCTTCTACCAGTAGCGTATTTACTATCTTTAAAATCCAATTTTAATTTTGGAGACTTTGATGCTGATTGAGTATTTTCCATCTTAGTTTCTAGCTATATTTTTACTGTTTAATTTGTCTAACTCTATTACAGTTGGATTTTGTGCTGAATGCGGATGATCATTTCCTGCATAAATTTTTAATTTTGTTAATTGTTTTCTACCCAATACTCCACCAGGTAACATTCTTTTAACAGCCATTTTTAAAGTTTCTCCGGGTTTTTTTTCATGAAGTTTTTCAGGTGTTGTAATTTTTATTCCTCCAGGATGACCTGTATGTCTGTAATATTTTTTATCTTGAAATTTTTTTCCAGTAAATTTTGCTTGTTCAATATTTTTAACAACAACAAAATCACCATCATCCATATGCGGTGTATATGTAGTTTTATTCTTTCCTCTTATGATATTTGACACAACTGTTGCTAATCTACCTACAACAGCATTTTTAGCATCAATTTCATACCAAGATGATGTTACTTGATCTTTTTTTACAAATTTAGTCATTGTGCGAGGATTAATACTATTAAATAATTCAAAGTCAATTTTATATTTACCTTGCAAAATGGTGCTATTCTGTTAAAAGTTAATAGCCGATTTGATCCTATTGCGGGCTTATAACTGCTAAAAAGGAACTTCATAAAATTACTAAAATCGGTAGGTATTTGAACTGTATTGTGCACCTAACATAATGTTGAAGCACTAAAAAAGGAGTAAAATGACTAAAAAAAGAAATAACCCTGAAACTATTGCCATACATGGCGGTGACTATAGGAGTGATCCAGCGACAAACGCTGTAGCTGTTCCAATTTATAGAACAACATCATACCAATTTAATAACACAGATCATGCTGCTAACCTTTTCGCACTTAAAGAATTTGGTAACATCTATACTCGTATAATGAATCCTACAAATGATGTCCTGGAAAAAAGAGTTGCCGCTCTTGAAGGAGGTCTATCATGTGTAACTGTATCTTCAGGACAAACTGCTTCAACGTTTGCTGTATTAAATGTGGCCCAAACTGGTGATAATATAGTAAGTTCAACTGATCTTTATGGTGGCACAGTATCTTTATTCACGCATACACTTAGCAAGCTTGGTATAGAGATAAGATATGCAGATCCAAGTAATCCTGAAAATTTTAAAAAGTTAATAGATGATAAAACTAGAGCTTTTTATGGTGAAACCTTACCAAATCCATATTTAAGGGTGTTTCCAATAAAGGAAGTTTCTGACATTGGAAGAAAATATAACATTCCACTAATAATGGATAACACAGCTGCACCAGTAATATGCAGACCGATTGAACATGGAGCTGCAATAGTAATTCACTCACTTACAAAATATATAGGTGGACATGGTACGGCAGTTGCAGGAAGTATAGTTGACAGTGGTAACTTTGATTGGACAGCTGACCCAAAAAGACAACCACTATTTAATGAGCCAGATGCGAGTTACAACAATGTAATCTGGGGAAAAGCTGTGCCAGAACTAACCGGTGCAAATGTACCATTTGCAGTTAGAGCAAGGGTCTGTTTATTAAGAGACTTAGGATCAGCTCTGGCTCCAGATAATGCTTTTGCAATAATTCAAGGACTAGAGACAGTTGCTCTAAGAATGAGACAACATTGCGCTAATGCTGAGTATGTAGTTAATTTCCTAAAAAAACATAAAGAAGTAACAAAAGTTATTTATTCTACTGAACACGACAAACTAATTGCTGATAGAGCAAAAAAATATCTTAAAGGTGGAAATGGACCAATGATTGGCATCGAGCTTAAAGGTGGAATCGAAGCTGGTAAAAAATTTATTGAATCCTTAAAGATGTTCTATCATGTTGCTAATATTGGTGATGCTAGAAGTTTAGCAATACATCCAGCAAGCACAACTCATAGTCAATTAAATGAGAAAGAACTAGCTGCATCAGGTGTTACACAAAGTTATGTGAGACTTTGTATTGGCATAGAACATATTGATGATATTATTGAGGATTTAGATCAAGCATTGAATAAATCTTCAAAGGGTAATTTAAAAGCTGTTAGTTAATTTGAAGTTTCAATATCTACTAGCAGAAATCAATAAACAGGTTTTTTATATCTTAAAATATAAAGAAAATACAAAGTTGAAAGTATTATTAAAATAGAATTAATCTGGTGTAGAGATGCATAAAGCATTTTTACTCCAGATAATATTGTGAGAACTCCCAAAACAATTTGAAAAAATAAACTAAATCCAATAATAAAAATTGGAGTTTTTAAATTTATATTTCCATTTTTTAAAACAAAATAAAGTATGTAAAAATATATTATGACAATTAAATATGCTAAATTTCTATGAATAAATTGAACAAGTGATAGATCATCAAATACTGCGATATTAAATAAATCAGTGAAGACACTGTCGTCTGGAAAATATGATGATCCCATTAAAGGCCAGGTATTATAAATTTTTCCAGCATCCATCCCTGAAACAAATGCTCCAATTATTAACTGTAAAAATAATAATAAAAGAAAGAACTTGATAGAGTTTAATTTAATATTAATTTGATTAATTTTTATATCAATTAAATTTAAGTATTTCCAAAAAACTATAGATAGAATGATAAAAGCTGTAACTAAATGTAATGACAATCTATAATGACTGACATCAACTCTATCAACCAATCCACTCGAAACCATATACCATCCAATAAATCCTTGAAAACAAACTAAAATAAAAATAATTGAATATTCTTTTAAAATCCAAAAACCATTTTTAATTGTAAAATAAATCATTGGTAAAAAAACAGTTAAGCCAATTAGTCTACCCAATTGTCGATGTGCCCATTCCCACCAAAAAATAATTTTAAATTCATTTAAAGTCATAGTAAAATTTTGCTCTTTATACTCAGGTATTACTTTATAGAGATCAAAATATTCTATCCATTTTTCATTTGTTAATGGAGGCAATGTACCACTAAAAAGTTCCCATGTTGTAATTGATAATCCAGAGTCAGTTAACCTAGTTAACCCCCCCACTAAAATAATAAGAATAATCATAATCAATAAAGTAATCATCCATATTTTGAGATGAGAATTTAAAGAATTATTTTGGCTATACATGATTAGATAAATATAATAATTATTAATTAAACCAATAAATTTAATGTCGCCTATAAACAAAAAAAAATTAAATATAATAAGATCAAAGCTTGATAAGCTAGATAATAAGTTATTATCTTTAATTAAAAATAGAACAAATCTTGTTAAAGAAGTTTTAAAACTTAAAGAATTTAAAAAGGAAATAGTTGATAAAAAACGTATTAATTTTATTCTTAGAAAAATTAATTCAAAATCTAAAAAACTAAAAATTGATCCTAAAATTACTCATCGTATATGGAAAAATATGATATTGTCTTATATAGATTACGAGAGAAGAAATTTTAAAAAAAAATAATTACTTACTATGTGGTGGAAGCTTCTTTTCCACAAACATTTCATGTTTTCTAGTGTTGGGATTATATTTTTTTGCTGAAAGTTTTACTTTGGCTTTTTCTCCTCCAGCTGGTTTTTTAACATAGTAAAAAAATGGACTATCAGGCTTAGCTTCGGGAACCATTCTTACTTTAACGTGGGTTTTTTTTGCCATCTTTTAATTCTTTTAATTTGTATGAAATTTTTCGTAATTTATTTTTTAATTTTTCAGTTCTTATAGATTTATTAGCAATTTCGTCAAGCTCTAAAGAAGCTTGATTATTTAATATTTTTTTAACACCGTTTATTGTCATACCTTGGTCTTTCAGTAAAAATTTAATTTTTTTAAGAAGATCTATTGTTTTTTCATCATAGTATCTTCTATTAGAATTCAATATTTTTGGTTTAATTTGTTTAAATTGTGTTTCCCAAAATCTGATTACATGTGTCGACAAAACTCCTTTATTGTTTAATTTCAGTCTTAATATTTTAGCCACCTCACCAATAGTTTTATAGGCTTTATCTGATTTATCTGTCATCTTTTAAATTGACAAATTCTCTAAATTCCTTCGATGGCTTGAATAATACAACATCTCTGCTTGAAATTACTTTGGTTTCTTTAGTTTTTGGATTTCTTCCAATCCTTGATTTTTTTTTTCTTATGGTAAAAGTTCCAAATTTAGATAATTTTAATTTTTTTTCATTTTTAATATTAGAAACAATAGTTGATAAGAAATCTTCAATTAAACTTTCTGATATTTGTTTGGAAAAACCAAGCTGCATATAAACCAAATTAACTAAGTCTCTTTTAGTTAAATTGATTCTCATATTAAATATTTTGCTTTATCTTTTCTATCAAATTACCTTTGACAATTCTATTACAAACATCAAGTGAATTAGAAAAGCCAATATAATCAGTTCCTCCATGACTTTTAACTACAGGTGAGTCTAAACCAATAAATATAGCACCATTATATAGCCTTGGATCTAATCTTTTTTTAAATTTATTTAAATTAGAAATATTTAACAAAGAAGATATTTTACCTAAAATAGAGCCTGTCATTGCATTCCTTAATTCACTAGTGATAAAATTTGCAGTTCCTTCAGCTGTTTTTAATGCAACATTTCCTGTGAAACCATCTGATACAATAACATTAACTTTTCCATCCATAAGATGATTTCCCTCTATATACCCATCAAAGTTATAATTTTTTGATTTTTTTTCATTTAATAATTGATAGGTTTCTTTAATTATCTCATTACCCTTTAATTCTTCTGAACCAATATTTAATAATGCAACATTAGGTTTATCATTAGGATAAAGCGAAGTGTACAAAGATGCACCCATTATTGAAAAATCTAATAAATTTTTAGAACTACATTCTATATTAGCACCCAAATCTAATACGACACTCATTCCTTTTTTATTTGGCCATAAGGCTGACAAAGCAGGCTTGTCTATGTTTTCAATCATTTTTAAGTTAAGTTTTGATACAACTAACAAAGCCCCAGTATTTCCTGCAGATATAACAATATCAGCTTCTTTCTCTTTAACACTTTGGATAGCAAGCCACATGCTGCTATCTTTGCCTCTTTTAGCACCTTCTAAAGGACTGTCAGTGCTTTCAATTTTATTTTCTGTATGAATAATTTCATAAAACTCACTAGAAATTTTTTCATTTATAATGGGACTTATTTTATTTCTATCTCCAAAAATTTTGAAATAATTATTTTTATTTATTGAATGATTGAAAATTATTCCATCAATTATTTTCTTAGGTGAGCCATCACCGCCCATTGCATCAACTGCAATTTTAATCATTTCTGACATTATAAGAGATTATTATATACTATTCTTTTGGGTCTAAAACTTGTCTTCCCTTATACATACCAGTTTTAAGGTCTAGATGATGCGATAGTCGATATTCCCCAGATTTTTTATCCTCAACTATATTCTTAGTTGAAAATTTCATCGTCTGGGCTCTTCTCATCCCTGTTCTAGAAGGAGTTTGTTTTCGTTTTGGTACAGCCATAATTATGGGTTACTTACACTTTTTATGAACGAATTCAAAGTTTTTTTTGATAAATTTAAGTTAAAATCATTAAAATAATTAAGTAAATAATCTTTATTTTGGAAATCACTAAAAAAAAACGAAATTTTTTTTAATTTATCTTGATTTGATAGATTGTCCCAAAAATGGACTTCTGAAACCATAGAGTGAAACAAATTGATATAATCTTTCATTTTTTTATTTATTGATTGATCACCATAACCAATTTCTCTAATACTTAGCTCTAATTGTCTAAAATTAAAATCATAGATTTCTTGTAAAATATTCTTATTTTCCTCATTTTTATAGTTTTTTAAGAAAAAAGAAAAATGAAATAAGAAGAGAGTGAGACGATCAGAAAAATTATCATTTCTATTTAGATTTTTATATAAATCTTTATTTCTAGTGTAATTGATTAAATTATTATAAATATGTAAATAATTTTTATTCATGCGAAAAATATTATATATAATTATTTTATCATTTATAGTTTCAAATTGTACATTAAATAAAGTTAATAAACATCATGGCGTACCTAATCTTGAAAAAAAACAAGCATCATTAATTGTTAACAAAACCAATAAAAATGATATTAAAAAGTTATTAGGTATTCCTTCAACAACAAGTAAATTTGATAATGATATTTGGATATATATTGAAAGGACTCAATCTCAGTCTGGGATTATAAAATTTGGTAAAATGGAAATATCTAAAAATGATGTTTTAGTTTTGGAAATAGATAATTATGGGATTTTAAAAAAGAAAGAATTTTATAACAAAGATGATATGGAAAAAATTAAAATAGTTGAGGCAACAACTGAGCAAGGCTTTAAAAGAAATTCTTTTATTTATGAATTTATGTCTAGTATGAGACAAAAAATTAATGACCCTCTAGGTAAGAGGGCCGATAATCAAAAAACAATTAGCCAGCGATAACTGCTAGCAATAATAATGCAACTATATTAGTAATTTTAATCATTGGATTAACTGCTGGACCTGCTGTATCTTTATAAGGATCACCAACAGTATCTCCTGTAACTGCTGCCTTATGAGCTTCAGATCCCTTACCACCGTGATTACCATCTTCAATATATTTTTTAGCATTATCCCAAGCACCACCACCAGCTGTCATTGAAACAGCAACAAACAGTCCTGTAATAATTACTCCAAGTAACATCGCACCAACTGCTGCTAAAGCAGCTACTTGACCTCCAATTGACAAAATAATGAAATATAAAACCACAGGTGAAAGCACAGGTAGTAGAGATGGAATAATCATTTCCTTAATTGCAGCTACTGTTAATAAATCAACTAACTTAGCATAGTCAGGTTTTTGTTTTCTTTTCATTATACCTGGGAATTTTTTAAATTGTCTTCTCACTTCAACAACTACTGCGCCACCTGCCCTTCCGACGGCTTGCATACCCATAGAACCAAATAAATAAGGTAGCATTCCACCTATTAATAATCCAACAACAACATACGGATTAGATAAATCAAAAGTTACAACTATTCCTTCTAATGCAGAACCAGCTTCTTTTGAAAAGTGCTTAATGTCCTCTGTATATGCAGCAAATAACACTAGTGCACCTAGTCCAGCAGATCCAATTGCATAACCTTTTGTAACAGCTTTAGTTGTATTTCCCACTGCATCTAAAGCGTCTGTTGTTTTTCTAACTTTCTTATCAAGATTAGACATTTCAGCAATACCACCCGCATTATCAGTTACTGGTCCGTATGCGTCGAGAGCCACAACCATTCCTGCTAATGCTAGCATGGTAGTTACAGCAATAGCTATACCAAACAAACCAGCAATAGTATTTGTTATTAAGATGCCCGCAACAATTATCAATGCAGGAATAGCAGTTGCTTCCATAGAAACAGCTAATCCTTGAATAACATTAGTACCATGACCTGTAGTCGATGACAAAGCAACAGATTTAACTGGTCTATAACTTGTTCCTGTATAGTATTCAGTTATCCAGATCAATAATCCAGTTATAACTAACCCTATAACACCACAATAATATAAATCCATTCCATTAAAAGTTTTATCATTTACTGTAAATTCATTTGTAAAACCAATTACGTGATCTGTAACTGGCCATAATATTACTAAAGAAGCTACAGCAGAAACAACAAATCCTTTATACAAAGCGTTCATAACATTATTACTTCTTCCAAGTTTAACAAAAAATGTTCCAACAATTGATGTTAATAGGCATGCAGCACCAATTGATAGAGGGTAAATCATCATATTAAGATCACCAACAAAGAAAATTGAAGACAAAACCATTGTTGCAACAATTGTAACTGCATAAGTTTCAAATAAATCTGCAGCCATACCTGCACAATCCCCTACGTTATCTCCAACGTTATCTGCGATTACAGCAGGGTTTCTAGGATCATCTTCAGGTATTCCTGCTTCAACTTTTCCAACTAAATCGGCACCAACATCAGCACCTTTTGTAAAAATTCCGCCACCTAACCTCGCAAAAATTGAGATTAATGATGCACCAAAACCTAATGCAACTAAAGCATTTACAATTTCTCTTTCATCTACATTAGACTTTAATAAAATATAATAATAAACTGCTATGGATAATAATGCTAAACCGGCAACCAACATTCCAGTAACAGCACCAGATTTAAATGCAACAGAAAGACCTTGAGCTAAGCCTTTTCTTGATGCTTCTGCTGTCCTTACGTTTGCCTCTACAGAAACTAACATTCCCACATAGCCCGCAATACCTGATAAAGCAGCACCTATTAAATAACCCAGACCCACTAGCGGACTAAATGCAATACTTACGATTACTAAAACTACAGCACCAACAATAGCTATAGTTTTGTATTGTCTTGCCAAATATGCTTTTGCACCAATTTGAATTGCAGATGCAATATCTTGCATTTTTGCATTTCCTGCACTTGAATTTAGAATATTTTTACCAGTTAAAAATCCATAAACGATAGATAATAAACCAGCTCCAATTGTATATAATAGTATTGTTTCGACTGTTCCGCTCATATTAACCTTAAGTTGTTGGTTGTTAAATTTTAAGCCCGCACAATACAAAAAAAGATAGAAAAGACAACGATTAACTTCTAAAACTGATGAATATAACCTTTAGATTTAGCTTGTATTTGCTTACCTTTTTGATCAAATATCAATGATCTGTCTTTACCAGATATAATTTTTCCAATTTTAGTTATTTTAATTCCAGTTGTTTTGGATGCGTTTTGAATGATTCTAGCTTTATTAACATCTGCAGTAAATAACACTTGATAATCATCTCCGTTAGATATTAGATTAATTTTATTTAATCTTTGTTTTTTAATCAAGTTATTCAATTTCTTAGAAACAGGTATTTTTTTTTCAAATAAATGAAAGGATAAAGTTTGTCTATTAATCATTTTTGACAAATCATCAATTAACCCATCTGAAACATCTATTGAACTATTAGCAAATTTTAATAAATATTTTGTTAAATTTAGAGGTAAATCTGGTTTGTAATATTTATCTACAAAGAATAATCTATCTTTATTTCTAAATTTAGCTTTATTACTTAATGCTTTAAATCCTAAATAACTATCTCCCAAATTTCCAGTAACATAAATATCATCATCTAATTTAGCTTTATTACGATAAATTATTCTCTTTGAATATCCCAATGAAGTGATTGTAAAACTTAGTTTATTTGAAAAAGTTGTGTCACCACCGCATAAATCTATATCAAATTTATTTTGTTCTGATTTGAGTGATTTTGTAATTTTATATAAATTATTTTTTGTAAACGTTTTTTTACTTCCAGAACCAGAAATAAAATAAAACTTTGGCTTAACACCTTTGCAAATTAAATCAGAAATAGATGATCTTAATATTTTTTTAATTACTAAATCAGGTGATTTAAAATTAATAAAATGGGTCCCAATATTGTATGTATCTACAGATATAACAACACCTCTTTTTTTATCAAAAAAAACATCGTCATTTAAATTAAGAGCAGATTTATTGTTTTTAGCTATTTTTGAAAAATAATTTTTTATCAGCTCAAATTCATGCATTTTTAGATCTTAATTTTTTTCCAATGTTATCTAATAAAGCATTAAGATACTTTGTTTGTGAGTCTTCAAGAAAAAAATTTGATGAATTCAAATATTCTTTAATTATAATATTAATTGATAAATTTGGTTTATACATAAACTCGTAAGTTGCTGCTTTTAAAATTGTTTGAAAAACTTTGTCTAATTTTTCAATTACAAATTCATCACCTAATTTATTATTTAATTCATCTAAAATGAGATCGTTTCTTTCTATCGTCCCTAAAACAATGTCCTTGATAAATTTTTTAAATCTATGTTTTGGAAAATCTAAATCATCATCCTCATTATATAATTTCCCGTATAATTTCTGAATAATTATAACTCTAGGATTATTTTTTGGATTATAATGTGTTCTCATTTTTGAGATAGAACTGAAATCACTGCTTTTGCAGCTTCAGCACCCTTTTTTCTTCTTGCTCTTGCTTGAGTCATATTAAGACAGGTGATTATTCCATTTCCAATAGGTTTTTTACTATCTATAGACAATTTCATTATGGCATCTGTTGATGCTTGAGAAATGAAATCGAAATGTGGAGTTTGACCTTTAATTACACATCCTAAGGCTAAAAAACCATCAAATTTTTTTATATTTTTTGAGATTGTAACTGGGATTTCAAAAGCACCGGGCACTTTAATAATTTTTATTATATTTTTTTTTGGTATTATTTTTAATGCACTTTTTATTAAGCCTTCAGAAATGTCTTTATAATAATCTGCTACAACAATTAGATATTTTTTTTTCATCAAATTAATTCTTGTTTTGTAATTTTTATACCATAACCATCAAGACCAATTACTTTTTTTTGAGATTTGGTGATTAATATCATATTTTTAATTTTTAAGTCTTTAATAATTTGAGCTCCAATACCATAATTTTTTATTAACTTGTCATTCCCTTTTTTATAAAAATCTTTATTTTTATAATCTTTTAAGGTCTGTGTTACTGATTTTAAATTTGAGTCTTTAATAAATACTAAAACACAATTTTGATATTTTTTAAAATAATTTAAGGTCTTATTGAATGAATTAGGTAAAGATTGATTTATTAGATAATTTTGAACAACATTTGATGAAATTACTCTTACTCTTGGTGAAATTCCTTTTTTTATTTTACCCTTTATTAAGGCAAAATGTTCTGAGCCATCTAAAAGATTCTCATAAATTCTAATATTATATTTTTGATTTTTAACATCAATCTTACTTTGCTTTTTAAGTTTAATTAGTTTTTCTTTTTTTAGTCTATATGCGATCAAATCCTCTATTTTTCCAATTTTTAATTTATGTTTTTTTGCGAAATTGAATAAATCCTGTCCTTTAGCCATTGTTCCATCTTCATTCATAATTTCACAAATTACGGCAGAGTTATTTTTTTTTGCCAATTTAGAGATATCTACAGAGGCTTCAGTATGGCCCGCTCTAACCAGTACTCCACCATCTTTGGCTATTATTGGGAATACGTGACCAGGTGAAACAATTTCATTTTTATTCGCATTCTTTTTTGAGGCAATATTAATAGTTCTAGCTCTATCTTTGGCTGATATACCAGTCGTTATCCCTTTTTTTGCTTCAATAGAAATTGTAAAAGCAGTTTTGTTTCTTGATTGATTTACAGGAGACATTAAAGATAAATTTAATTTTTTTGCTTGAATACTATCTAAGGCTAGACAAATTAATCCTCTTCCATATTTTGCCATAAAATTAATATTCTTTGCATTTGAATCTGACGTAGAGATAACTAGATCTCCTTCATTTTCTCTTTTTTCGTCATCTACCAAAATAAACATCCCACCCCTTTTGGCTACACTTATAATGGACTCGATCGAAGCAAAATTATTTTTTTCCATTCAAATAATTTCTAACGTATTTAGACAAGATATCTATCTCTATGTTAACTAAACTAGATTTTTTTAAAGATGATAAGTTAGTTTCCCTGTATGTGTGTGGTATAATCCATATTTGAAAACCTTTTGTAGTTACTTTTGAAATTGTAAGAGAAATACCATTTACACAAATTGAAGCCTTATTAATTAAATGTTTTCTCTCCTTTTTAGGTAGTTCAAAGTCAAAAAGAAATGATTTATCTATTTTTTTTATATTTAATACTTTACCAGCAGTATCAACATGCCCTTGACAAATATGTCCTGAAATTTTAGTCCCATATTTTAAAGGTAATTCTAAATTTATTTTATCCTTTATTTTTAAAAATTTAAATTTTGAACGATTTATTGTTTCTTTAGATAGATAAAATTCCATAATTTTTGATTTATATGAGATTAAAGTTAAGCAGACACCATCACATGCAACGGACAAACCCATATCTTTTTTGGAGACTTTAAGATTACTTTTTACAAAAATATTAAGACCCTTGGGTCTTTTAATAATTTTAGTAATAATACCCTGGTTATAAATTATTCCATTAAACATAATTTCTATCTATATAGTGTTATTCTGTCTTTTCGCAAATTCAGATTTAAATTAATCTTTGTAAGATACTTTTGATTTAATGTGTCCAGACCACTAAATTTTAAATATTCAGAGCTTTTAGAAAGATTTTTAGGGCTTTTGAATAAATAAAATTTATTAAAAATTTTGTTTTTGAGCAGGGAATTGGTTAGTTCATTTCCACCTTCTATCAATAAATTCCTGCAGCCTAAATTATATAGCTTTTTCAAAATTTCTCCCATATCAAATCTGTTATTTCTATCTACTTTAGATTTAACAAGAATTATGCCTTTTCTTTTAAATTTAGAAATTTTTGATTTATCAGCTTTATTATAAAATATTAAAGTATTTTTGTTATTAGAAGATTTTATTATATAGCTGTTTGTTTTAGTTTTTAAATTATTATCTAAAATAATTCTTTTAGGAGAAAAATTTTTCAAACCCTTTAAACGACAATTTAATCTTGGATTATCTTTGTTTAGTGTTTTGTATGTAATCATCAAACAATCGTTCTGATATCTCAAAAGATGTGCAAACATATCTGAATAAATATTTGTAATTTTTTTTTGATACTTAGTGTAAATAATATGGTTTTTTGAAATAGCTATTTTGCCAGTTACATAAGGTAATTTTTTCTTTCTATTAAAAAAATAAGGATCATAAAAGTTTTTGATTTTATTTTTTAATAAACCTTTTTTTACAATTATTTTTTTTGAATTTAAAATTTTAAAACTTTTATTACTTACTCTTTTGTCTATATCTGTAACAGAATATATGACTTCAGAAATTTTTGATTTAATTATTAAATCAGTGCATGGTGGCGTTAATCCATGATGACAACATGGTTCTAGAGTAACATACATTTTTGAGTCTTTTAAATCTTCAAAACTATTTTTAATTGCATTAGACTCTGCATGTGGTCTTCCATTAAATGAAGTTTGACCTATAGAAATTATTTTATCATTTTTAACAATTACACACCCTACTGAAGGATTTGACCCTGTAAGGCCATGACGTGATTTAGCCAAGTTTAAGGCTATCTCCATGTAAAATTTATCTTTTGATGTAAATTTAACTTTTTTTGTAGACATTAAGTTTGTCCACGAATTGTACAAAATCTTTTTCTTCTCTAAAGTTTCTATATACAGATGCAAATCTTACATATCCAACTGGATCTAAATCTTTTAAACCCTCCATCACCATAGTTCCAATTGTGTTGGTTGAAACTTCACCTTGCCCAAGTTCCTCTAATGATCTTGACACATGACTTATAAATTTTTCTATTGTTTCAGTGTCAATGGGTCTTTTTTTAAGTGCTATATAAATTGATTTAGAAAGTTTATCACGATCAAAAGTTGACTTTCTTCCATTTTTTTTAACAACCATTAATTCACGAATTTGGATTCTTTCAAAAGTAGTAAAGCGTTCACCACAAACACAAAGTCTTCTTCGTCTTATAGCTGTACCGTCTTCTGTAGGTCGTGAATCTACTACAGATGTATCACCCTTTTTTTCACACGGACAAATCATTTCCTAAAGGTTCTTATATATAGGAAATGACGAAGTTAAAGAAATAACTTCATTTTTTACTTCTTCTTCTATTTTGCTATTATCTGACGGATTTTCAGATAAACCTTTTAAAGTTTTTGTGATTAATTCTCCTACAGTTTTAAACTCACTTAATCCAAATCCTCGTGTTGTAGCTGCTTGTGTGCCTAATCTAATACCTGATGTAATCATGGGTTTTTCTGTATCAAAAGGAATACCATTTTTATTACAGGTAATATTTGCTCTTGATAAACTTTCAGCTGCAAGATTACCTTTTACATTATAAGGCCTTAAATCAACCAACATCAAATGCGTATCCGTTCCATCGGAGTATATTTTAAATCCATTATTTTTTAATGTCTCTGCAAGCATTTTAGCGTTTGCTAAAACAGATTTAATATAATTTTGGAATTCTGGCTGTAAGGCCTCCAAAAATCCAGCAGCTTTAGCAGCAATGATATGCATCAAAGGTCCACCCTGATAGCCAGGAAAAACTGCTGTATTAAATTTTTTAGCAAGATCCTCGTGATTAGTTAAAATTATACCACCTCTTGCACTTCTAAAAACTTTGTGTGTTGTTGATGTAACAACATGTGCATAGTCACAAGGATTAGGATAACCTTTACCCGCAACTAAACCAGAGAAGTGTGCCATATCAACCATTAAATATGCTCCAACTTTATCTGCTATTTCTCTAAATCTCTTAAAATCAATTACTCTAGAATAAGCACTTCCACCAGCAATTATTAATTTAGGTTTATGTTCTAAAGCAAGCTTTTCAACATTATCATAGTCAATCAATTCCGACTTTTTATCAACATCATATCCTATTGCGTTAAACCATTTACCAGACATTGAAATTTTTAATCCATGTGTAATATGTCCACCTGAATTTAAACTCATACCCATAAATGTATCCCCTGGGCTTAACAAAGCTAAAAATACTGCACCATTTGCTTGAGCACCTGAATGTGGTTGTGCGTTTGCAAATTTACAATTAAATAATTTTTTTAATCTTTCAATTGCAAGATTTTCTGCAACATCAACATGCTCGCAACCATTATAATATCTTTTACCGGGATAGCCCTCAGCATATTTATTAGTTAAAACCGATCCTTGTGCTTCTAATACCGCTTGAGAAACTATATTTTCAGAAGCGATTAGTTCTATATGCTGTTGTTGTCTGATTAATTCATCTTTAATAGCTTTATAAAGTTCAGGATCTTTTACTGACAAACTATCTTCAAAGAAACTTTTATAACTATCGTTTAAATAATTTTTTTCACTAGACATAATTATATTTTTTTTACTCTTTTCAAGTGTCTCCCACCATCAAATTTAGTATTTAAAAAAATACTAATAAATTTTAAAGCATTTTTTTTAGATATCAATCTTGAACCCAATGTAATGATGTTTGCATCATTATGCAATCTGGATAATTTTGTTGATTTTAGATTAAAACATTGTGCTGCACGTACATTTTTATGCTTATTTGCCGCAATATTCATACCTGTGCCAGATCCACATACTAAAATACCAACATTTCTTTTATTAAGTTTAACTCTTCTAGCTACTTTATGAGCAAAGTCTGGATAATCAACTCTATTATCATTTTTAGGTCCAAGATCTTCAAATTCTATTTTTTTGGTTGTTAAATAATCTTTAATTGATTCTTTTAATTTAAATCCAGCGTGATCTGATGAAATAAAAATTTTTTTCAAATTAATTAAATTTGTAATCTAATACACAAGCTACTAGATGTATCCTGTTCTCTTCACCACCATTAAATGCATTGTGATACTTAGTATTATTAGTAACCCACACCGAACCATCAGCAGGCATATGTTTTGCAACATTGTCAATAACCATAATACAGCCCGGGTTAGTTATTATAGGTATATGTAACCTTGGTTCAGGGTCTCTATGCCAACTTAAAGTTGATCTTGGTTCTTTTAAAAGAATTCTAACTCTTCCTAGTTTATATCTAGATGACAGTGCATCATATACTTCTTTGAAATAAGTATTTTCATAATCTTTTATAAATTCTGAATATTGTGACTCATCAAGAGACTCGTCTCTAACAACCTCTTTTCCTGATTTGTCTGGTTTTGTCCAATACACACCTCTAGCCTTGTTACCTTTGATTGAATCTGGATCACCAGGTATTTGAGTTAATGATATTGCACCGAAGTGAGTTACACCAGCATCTTCAAATTTTTTAATTTTTACTATTTGATGATATGCCTCTTGTAATTTTTCTATATCAAACTTGATTTCTTGCTTTTGAAAATCACTAAAATCTAAAACTCTATCCTCTTTTTTTAAATTTAGGTCTATTACTTTTGAATTTTCTATTGTCATCGTGATTGCTTTCTACTCTTTTTTTTGTATATGTGTATATTACATTTGTCGCAATTTAAAAGTAAATTAAAAACATGATTATTGGTAAATATCCCAGTCTAAGACTCAGAAGAAGTAGAAAAGAATCTTGGTCAAGAAGACTGATTCAGGAAAACACTTTAAGTCCAAACGACTTTATATTACCTATATTTTTAATCGAAGGATCTAATAAACGGCAAGAGATTTCATCTATGCCAGGAGTATACAGATATACGATTAATCGATTAAGCCAAATAGTAGATAGAGCATTAAAACAAAAGATACCTATGATTGCTCTTTTTCCAAAAACCCATAATTCACATAAAGATGAATTGGGAACAGAATCACTCAATGAAAAAAATTTAGTTTGCAGAGCAATTAAAGAAATTAAAAAAAGATACAAAAATCAAATAGGTATAATGTGTGACGTAGCACTTGACCCTTATACATCACATGGTCATGATGGTTTAATAAAATCTAATACTATACTTAATGACGAGACTATTGAAATTCTGATTAACCAATCTTTACTTCAAGCAGAGATGGGTTGTGATGTCCTTGCACCATCTGATATGATGGACGGGAGAGTCGGAAAAATAAGAAAAGCTTTAGATAAGAATAAATACCAAAATGTTCAAATATTGTCTTATGCAGCCAAATATGCCTCAAGCTTTTATGGACCTTTTAGAGATGCTGTTGGCTCTAAAAGTTCGTTAAAAGGAGATAAAAAAACTTACCAAATGGATTATAGGAATTCTGATGAAGCTTTAAGAGAAGTTGCATTAGATATTAAAGAAGGTGCTGACATGGTAATGGTTAAACCAGGAATGCCCTACTTAGATATTATAAAGTCTATAAAAGAAAAATTTAAATTACCAGTTTTTGCGTATCAAGTATCAGGTGAATATAGTTTGATTGAAACAGCTATAGCGAGAAAATTGATAAGCAAAGATGCTATATATGAGAGCTTAGTTGCTTTTAAGAGAGCTGGTGCAAATGCTATAGTAAGCTATTATGCTGATAGAATTGATAAAGTAATAAAATAATTATTTTAACGTATTTAAGAATAATAATCTACTATTTGGGAAATTTAAATTATTAGGTCTTAATATAGTTTTATCTAGATAATCACCCACTAGTTTCAAGCCTTTTAATAATGTATCTAGATCGTTAACCTCTATATCTTTTTCAATCAAAAAATTAGGTACATATTTTTTTTCATTTAAGGAACTAGCATAATATACAGTTTTGTTACCTTCTAAATGTTTTTCAACTAGATTTTCAATTTCTAAGTCATATCCCAAAATTTTAAGTAACTCCAATTCCCAAAATATATATTTTTTTAACCAATTTTTTTCTTTTAAAATTAAAAATAAATTTTGAATTATAAAATAAACTTTATCATTAGATTGAGACTCTGCTGTTAATATTTTAATTAAATTCATTGCAGATGTAATACAAGATAACTTTTGTTTATTGTCAAAATATAAAGGGGTATAAGCATTTAAAATTTCAATTTTAAAATAACCTATCCTATTTTCATTTTTAGAATTATAATTAACATGAAGTTTGTTGCCGATCTGAAGATAATTTTTAATTTTTTTTGAAGTGCCACCAAATATAATTCCAGATATCTTTCCTTTATCTTTTGTAAATAATTCAGCAATTAATGAATTTTCATTATATTTGGTTTTACTTATTAAAAATCCTTCGTCTGACCAATTCATTTTTTATTTATAATTTTTAAGCATTCTATTGCTGCATTTTGCTCAGCTTCTTTCTTTGATTTACCAGAAGCTGTAAAATATTTTGTATTAGGTAATTTTACTCCAACTTTGAATATGGGTTTATGTCTTGGTCCAGTGTTTGAAATTAATTTATAGGTAGGTAGTCTTTTAAAGTGTTTTAAAGTTAATTCCTGTAACTTTGTTTTTGCATCTATTTCTGTTACAACACTTTTTTCAATGTGATTTTTCCACAAATTTAAAATTGTTTTCTCAACGATTGTAAAACCTTTATCGAGATATATAGCTCCAATTAAAGCTTCGCAGCTATCAGATATTATTTTGTCCTCGATTTTTATTTTTTTATTATTAGGGTTAAACGTTTTAACATAACTATCTAAATTGATTTTTTTTGCTATTTCTAAACATGTTTTTTTATTCACTAAAGAAGCAAATTTTTTATCAAGAATACCTTCTCTCTCCTCTGGATAAATTTCTAAAAGTTTTTTTGCAATAACTAAACCAAGAACCCTATCACCTAAAAACTCTATTTTTTCATTATTTTCTTTTGGATTAAAACTTTTATGTGTAAGAGCTTGAATTAGTAAATTTTTATTTTTAAATTTTACATCAATTTTTTTTTCTAAAATCTGATAACTAATTCTCATTAATCAATTTTATTAAATGTTCTATTAAATCTTATTGACTTATGCCATTTCCAGATTTCTATAAAACTTCCTTTTTTTTTATCAGATGAGAAAAATATAAATTGAGCTTTTCCAACTAAATTATCTTTATGTACATAACCAACACTTGTTAGGTACCTACTGTCTTTAGAACAATCCCTATTATCACCTAAAAAGAAATAATGATCTTTTGGTACAGTAAAAACGTCTGAATTTTGATAAGTATAGTCTTGCAGATAAACGGTGTGAAATTTTTTACCATTTGGAAGCTTTTCTTGAAATCTAAAAACTTCAATATTTTTGTCTCCACAGAATATATTGGTTTTGTTTTTAACTTTAGATTTAAGAATTTCAGAGTTATTTAGATATAAATTAGAGTCTATAAACTGAATTTTATCACCAGGCAAACCTATCAATCTTTTAATATAGTCTGTTCGATTATCTGCTGGTGTTTTGAATACAATTACATCACCCCTCTTTGGGCTACTAAACATAATTCTTTTACTTAATATTGGAGGGCTAAAAGGAAATGAATGTTTGCTATATCCATAGGTATATTTTGTTACAAATAATCTATCACCTACTAATAAAGTGGGTTCCATGGATGAAGATGGAATATAAAATGGTTGTAATAATAACGATCTAATTATAACAGCGATTATTAATGCATAAATTAAAGTTTTTATATTTTCTGAAAAAAAATTTTTATTTAATTTCATGATGTTTGAATAATTGCAAATGCTGTTGAATAATTTTTTTCATCCGAAATTGATAGAAAACATTTAAAATTTTTGATTTTAAAGTTCTTTTGAATGATTTTTGAAATTTTTTTATTTTTAACATAATAAGGCTTTCCCATTTTATTATTAACAACTTCTATATCTTTAAAATTTAAATTCATACGAAAACCTGTCCCAAGAGCTTTAGAAAATGCTTCTTTTGCAGCAAATCTCTTTGAAAAATAAGCTACTTTATTGTTTGCAGCATTAGATTGTTTCAATTCTTTAAATGAGTAAATTCTTTTTTTAAATAAAGGGTTTTTAATCAACTTTTGAATTCTTTTATTTTCAACAATATCCACACCAATACCAAGAATTTTCATTTATTTTTTTATAATTTTTTTAAAGTTTTTAATTACTTTTGAAAGTCCATCAAATATTGACTCTCCAATTATAAAATGTCCAATATTATATTCCTCGATATCTATTATTTTTGTTAACATTTTGGTAGTTTTATAATCTAAACCATGACCAGCATGAACTTCTATATTTAAACTCGATGCTAATTTTGCACTTTTTTTAATTCTGTTTAATTCACGAGAATATTTTTTTTTGGATTTAACCAAGTTTGCTAATTTTCCAGTATGTATCTCAATACAATCAGCATTTAGTTTTTTAGATAGTCTAATATCATTAGGTGAAGGATTAATGAATAAACTTGTTCTTATCTTTGCTTTTTTAAATTTTTTAATTATTTTCTCTAATTTATTAAGATTGTTTTTTAAATTTAAACCTCCCTCAGTAGTAATTTCTTTTCTATTTTCTGGAACTAAACAAATAAAATTTGGTTTTATCTTAAGTGCTTCATTAACAATTTTTTTATTCATAGAAATTTCAAGGTTTACAATTACATTTTTTAAACCACATATTTTTTTTGCATCTAAATCTTTTATATGTCTTCTATCTTCTCTCAAATGAATTGTTACAGAATCAGCTCCATAACTAATCACTTTTTTGGCAGCATTTAATGGATCAGGATGTTTCTCTCCACGTGCATTTCGTAAAGTTGCAATATGATCTATATTTACACCTAACCTCTTCACTTAATATATCTACTTCCTGGAGTTGTTATTGGTATTGAGTTAAGTTCTGGTGGTAATTTATTTGATTTATAAGTTGGAACATCTATTTTTAGATGAGATGTTATTCCAGTTTTTATTTTTAAAGACTGTTTGGTTGATCGATCAATTATAGATGCAAATCCAATTAATTTTGCTTTCGATTTTTTAATCAATTTTACACATTCTAGACTAGATTTTCCTGTAGTAATAACATCTTCTATAATTAATACCCTTGCACCTTTTTTAATATTAAATCCTCTTCTGAGAGTAAATTTTCCGTTTACCCTTTCACAAAAAATAGTCTCTTTTTTAAGTAATTTTCCTATTTCATATCCAATAATTACTCCTCCCAAAGCAGGAGCTAGTATTAAATCAATTTTTTTAAATTTTTTTTTAATTTTATTTGCTAAGGATTTACAAATTTTATCAGCTAAATTTGGGAAACTTAAAAGTTTTGCACACTGTATATACTTTGAAGAATGTAGACCTGAAGATAAAACAAAGTGACCTTCCAATAATGCATTAGTTTTTTTTAAAATATTTAAGGATTTTTTGTGTGAAAGCATTTCTTTTTTCCTCGTGTCTAATTATCTTAAATTTTATACTCTTTTGTTTTAGCTCTGCAATAAAATTAGTAAAATTCTTCAGGTTTCTAATTATTAATTTAAATTTAAAATTAATATAATTAGGATTTTTACCAACCATTTCTAAGTTTGATATATTTAATTTATGACTTCCAATTAGTGAGCTTATATCTCCTAGCTGACCTGGCTTATCGGGTAATGACATCCATAGAGTGGTATTATATTTTTTTACTTTTTCTTCTTTTTGCTCTCCTTTATCATGCCAATATCGTCTTATTGCGGCTCTTGCTTTGCCTGTTTTTGTTGTTGGTATCCAGTGAAGTGACGGTGAATTATTTTTAGATGTTATAATATTTACACGATCACCATTTCTTAAAATAGTTTGCAGTTCGCTTTTGTTCCCATTAATTTCACAACCAACTGCTGAATTACCAATTTTAGTATGAACAGCATATGCAAAATCGATAGCTGTTGCATCTTTAGGTAATTTTATTACCGAACCTTTTGGTGTGAAACAAAATACGTTTTCTTGAAACATTTGTAATTTTGTATATTCGTAAGAATCTTCAGGATTTTCATTTTTTTCTATAATCTCAACAAGATCTTTTAACCAATCATACTCCTTCCAACTTAAAGAATTAAATTTTTCAGAAGATTTGTATTGCCAATGAGATGCAATGCCTCTTTCTGCAAATTCGTGCATTTCATGTGTTCTAATTTGAATTTCTATTGGTTTTTTATTTGAACCAATTACTGAAGTATGAATAGATTTATAACCATTGATTTTTGGTGAGGAGATATAATCTTTAAATTTCCCAGGGATACAATTCCATTTTTTATGAAAAATTCCAAGAGTCTTATAACAATCATCTACATTTTTCAAAATTATCCTAAATCCAATAATGTCTGTTATTTGTTCAAGTGAAACCCTTTTTTTTTGTACTTTTCTCCAAATTGAAAAAGGTGTTTTTTCTCTTCCATAAATATCAGCGCTAATTTCATTATCATTTAAAATTTCGCTTAACTCGAAAGATTGTTCTTTAAATATATCCTTTCTATCTAATTTAATTTCATCAAGTCTTTTTTTTATTAATTTTCTAGCGGCATTATTTAAAATTTCAAAAGACAAGTCCTCAAGTTCGTCTCTAATTCTATGCATTCCCATTCTATCAGCTAATGGGGCATAAATTTCCATAGTTTCTTGAGCTATCCTTTTTCTTTTTTCCTCTTTTGTAATTGCTTTAATGGTTCTCATATTATGCAGTCGATCAGCAATTTTAACTAACAATACTCTTATGTCTTTTGATGTTGCTAAAATTAGTTTCCTAAAATTTTCTACTTTAGAATTTGCTCCAGCTGAATTTTCAAATGCTGAAATTTTTGTGACACCATCAACTAAATCTGCAACCTCATCTCCAAATTCTTGTTTGATGGTTTCATAAGTTGCAAAAGTATCTTCTATAGTGTCATGCAATAGACCTGTTGTAATTGTAGCGCTATCTAATTTTAATTCGGTTAAAATATTTGCAACTTCGATAGGGTGAACTGAATAAGGATCACCCGAAGCTCTTTTTTGACTCTTATGTGCATTAACAGCAAAATTATATGCTTTATCCAATCTCTCTGGATTTAGGAATTTATTATAATTCTTAACTTTATTTATAAGTTCATTTGAATTAAGCATAATTAATATTATATCACTAAATCAAATTTGTTTAATAGATCTAATGTCTCTATCAGGAAGTAGAGAAATCAAGGTTTTAACATCGATTTGTTTATCGGGATGGATCCAATTCTTTTGGATTTCAAATAATGGAAATAATACAAAGCTTCTTTTGTGCATCCTTTTGTGAGGCAAATTAATTTTAGCATTTTTTTTTGATACCAATTTATTGAAATCGATAATGTCTAAGTCACATATGCGAGGAGCATTTTTTTTTGCTTTTTTTCTACCTAATTGAGTTTCTACAGTTTTGCATATTTTTAAAAGTTCTTGAGGACTGTAATTACATTTTAATTTTAAAATTATATTTAAGAACTTAGGTTTTTGGGGGTCAGGCCAGGAAGGGGTTTCATAATAACTAGATACCGAGAGAACATCTAAGTTATGTTCTACCAATAAAAATTTTGCTTTTTCTATATTTTTTTTTCTTATACCTAAATTTGAACCTATTCCTAAAAAAACAATTTTAGCTTGATTTTCTAATATATCTTGCTTTTTCACGATTCCAATCTCTACTTTTTTTTGTTGCTCTTTTATCATATTGCTTTTTCCCTTTTGCAACGGCTAGTTCTATTTTAGCCTTTCCTTTTTTAAAATACATTTTTGTTGGAACTAATGTGAAACCATCTCTTTGCATTTTACCTATTAATTTATTTATTTCTTTTTTATTAAGAAGTAATTTTCTATCATCGGTTGGATTATGATTAGAGTAACTGGCTTGCTTGTATGGAGATATATGTGAATTAATTAAAACAATTTCACCACTTTTTTCAACAGCATAAGACTCAGCGATATTAACCTTGCCATCTCTTACTGATTTAATTTCAGATCCCTTTAAAACAATTCCAGCTTCAAAAAGATCTTCAAAAAAATAGTTAAAACTAGCTTTTCTGTTTAAACAAATGATTTTCAAACCAGGATTGGTTTTTTTGTTCATTAAATTAATTTAGCAGACTGAAGAGCTTTTTTTACAATTTCTTTTGTTGTGTCTGTTACTTTTACAAGTGGCAGTCTTACGTTGTCATCACAAAGTCCTAAAAGTTTTGCAGCATATTTTACAGGACTAGGATTGCTCTCAACAAACATTGAGTGATGAACTGGTTGTAATATTTTATCTAATCTTTCTGCTTCTTTCATTTCATTATCGGTGTCTGATTTTGAGAATTTTTGAAAATCTGAACAAAGTTTAGGTGCAATATTAGCTGTTACGCTAATAGCTCCTACCCCACCACGTTTATTAAATTCAAAAGCATTATCATCATTACCTGTTAATTGAATAAAATCTTTACCCATTTTTTCGAGTGTCTGATTAACTCTATCTAAATCACCTGTTGCATCTTTTACACCAACAATATTTTTTAATTCAAACAGCCTAGCCATGGTGTCCACTGACATATCAATCACAGATCTGCCAGGAATATTATAAATTATAAGTGGAATGCCACACTTATCATTAATTGCTTTATAATGTTGATACAAACCCTCCTGAGTTGGTTTATTATAATAAGGTGTAACTATCAAAGCTCCATTGGCTCCTGCTTTTTCTGCATGAGTAGTTAAAGAAATCGCTTCTTCAGTTGAGTTTGACCCAGTTCCAGCAATTACTGGAATTTTTCCATTACTTTCTTTTATACATAAATCTATTACTCTTTGATGCTCATCATGACTTAACGTGGGAGATTCACCTGTTGTGCCCGCTGGAACAAGTCCATTAGTACCATTATCAATATGGAAATGGATTAATTTTATATATGCTTCCTCATCTAAACCATTATTTATAAATGGTGTAATTAAAGCAACATTTGATCCTTTGAACATAAATACTTATAACATAGTTTAAAGATTCATATACTAAAAGATTATGTTCAAAAAAATATTATTTTTATGTTTTACTGTATCAATATTAATGTTTTCAAATAATCTTTTTGCTGAAATCAAATCAATTGTACCCTTAAAAAAACCTGTTTTAAGTAAAGAAGAAATTCAAAAGAAAATATCTATAAATATCCTTAAGCCTTTAAAGAAACCCTCGAAAACTAAAGAAGTTAAAATCAAAGAAGTAATTGTTAAAAAAGAGTTGGTTTTAAAAGAAAAAAAATTAAGTTTTAAAATACCGAAGAAAAAGCCAACAGTAGCTGGCATTAGCTCAGCAATGAATATAAAGATTTCAAAATATTATAGTAAAAGAGACTTCGGGTTGGCTAAAAAAGCCATTTCAGAAATGCAGAAAAGTAAATGGTTATCTGCACTTAAAATAGCAAAAAAAGCAAAAGACAACTCAATTTATAATTTTATACAATGGAGACATCTTTTAACTTCTGGTAATCAAGCTTCCTTTTACGAATATCAAGTTTTTTTAAATAAAAATTCAGATTATCCAAGAATAGACAGAATTAGATATCTTGCTGAACACAAACTATCAACAGAAAGTGTTTCACCTAAAAAAATAATAAATTGGTTTGGAGCAAAAGGTCCATTAAGTGGTTATGGAAAAATGATACTTGGAGAAAGTTACATTTTAAATGGAGACAAAAACAAAGGTACGAAACTAATTAAAGAAGGCTGGATAACAGCTGATTTATCAAAAAATGAATTAAAATATTTTAGAAAAAAATTTAAAAAATATTTAAATGCAAATGACTATATAAAACGAGCTGATTATTTAGCTTGGAATGGAGATCGTTGGGATTTACAAAGATTAATAAGGTATCTGCCAAAAGATTACGAACTTTTATATAATGCAAGACATCTTTTAATGAGCAAAGGATATGGGGTTGACCAAGCCATAGCGAATGTTCCTCAAAAATTTAAGAATGATGCTGGGTTAAACTATGATCGATTAAAATGGAGAAGAAAAAAAGGACGTGTAGACTCTTCAACAGAAATCTTATTGAAAATAAGAAATGATAAAGAGTATCTAGTTAGACCTGATAAATGGTGGAAAGAAAGAGAAATTATTTCAAGAGCGTTGCTTTATAAAAAGAAATATGAAATTTCATATAAAATTTCAAGTAATCATGGAATGACCGAGGGAGCTGAATATGCAGCTGCAGAATGGATGAGTGGATGGATAGCATTAAGTTTTTTAAATGATCCAATGACTGCTAAAGATCATTTTAAAAATTTTTATGAAAATGTTAGTTATCCAATAAGCTTATCTAGAGGTGCTTATTGGCTTGGTAGAGCATATGAAAAAACAGGCGAGATAGAACTATCAAATAATTGGTACAGAGAAGCCACAAAATACCTAACCACATATTATGGTCAATTAGCTTTTTTAAAATTAAATCCAAATGGAAAATTTGAGTTAGAAAAAGATATGGAAATTGATCCAAAATATAGAATTCAATTTTTTAATAAAGAGCTTGTAAAAATTTCGTATCTTTTAGACGAATTAAAGAAAGACAAATATACAAAACATATTTTAAGACATTTAGCTAACGACAATATAGCTAAAGGCAGTGAGGTTTTGGCTGCAGAATTAGCCACAAGTATAAACAGATATGATTTTGCTATTCAGGTTTCAAAAATTGCATCTTATCAAAAAAGATTTCATAATAAATACAACTATCCAATAATTAGTACTCCTAAATATATTAATAAAAGAAAAATTCCAGAAAGTGCTTTGATCTTATCAATAATTAGACAAGAAAGTGAATTTGATTTGGAAGCTAATAGTCATGCTGGTGCAAAAGGATTAATGCAATTGATGCCGTACACTGCAAAATTGGTTTCGAAACAAGCTAAACTTCCTTATTCAAAATCAAGATTAACCACTGATCCAGAATATAATATTAATTTAGGTTCACATTATATTGCAGGTTTAATTCTACAATATGATGGTGCTTACCCATTTGCTGTAGCTGCTTACAATGCTGGACCTAATAGAGTTAAATATTGGAAAAAAATAAATAAAGATCCACAAAAAAAACAAGTTGATTATGTTGATTGGGTTGAATTAATAAAATTTAGAGAAACAAGAAATTACGTTCAGCGTGTAATGGAAAATTATAATGTATATAGATATATTCTGGAACAACGTCCTGTGAGCATGAAAAACTTTTTTATAGATCAGCCTCTATTTTAATGGCGGAAGAGGAGGGATTCGAACCCTCGGTACAAGTTTCCTCGCACGGTCATTTAGCAAACGACTGGTTTCAGCCTCTCACCCACTCTTCCGTATGACATTGTGTATTAAGCGATTGTATTGAAAATTCAATATATATAAAGTAATTATTCAATTATTATGAGAAATAAGTACTCAGTATTTTCGCTAATCAAGAATGCTCTTTCGTATCATGAAAACTGGCAAAGAGCGTGGAAAGATCCTGCTCCTAAAAAAGAGTACGATGCAATTATTGTTGGTGGTGGTGGCCATGGTTTAGCAACAGCCTACTATTTAGCAAAAAAACACAATATGAATAATATTGCTGTAGTCGAGAAAGGTTGGATTGGTGGAGGAAATACTGGACGGAATACTACTATTATTAGATCAAATTATTTATGGGACGCCAGTGCAGGATTATATGATCATGCATTAAAAATTTGGGAAGGCTTATCTCAAGAACTAAACTACAATGTAATGTTTAGTCAAAGAGGTGTAATGAACCTTGCACATAATTTACAAGATGTTAGAGATTTAAAAAGACGAACACATGCTAATAGACTAAATGGTATTGATGCAGTCTATTTGAGCACTGAAGAAGTTAAAAAGTTTTGTCCAATTATAAATACATCACCAGATATTAGATACCCTGTTTTAGGAGGAACTTTGCAACGTAGAGCAGGTACAGCAAGACACGACGCAGTTGCTTGGGGATATGCTAGAGGAGCTGATGCAATGGGTGTTGATATAATTCAAAATTGTGAAGTAAAAGGAATAAAAAGAAATGGTGATAGCGTTGAGGGTATAGAAACAACAAAAGGATTTATTAAAACTAAAAAAGTTGGTGTTGTTGCAGCTGGTCATTCTAGTGTCATAGCTAATATGGCTGGCCTAAGACTTCCGCTAGAAAGTAAACCTTTACAAGCTTTAGTTTCTGAGCCTGTAAAACCAATTATTGATACTGTTGTTATGTCTAATGCAGTACATGCATATGTCAGTCAATCTGATAAAGGAGAATTGGTCATTGGTGCTGGAACAGATGATTATGTTTCTTACACTCAAAAAGGAAGTCATCAAATAGTTGAAGGAACATTAAATGCAATTTTAGAATTATATCCAATTTTTAGTAGAATGAGAATGTTGAGACAATGGGGAGGAATAGTGGATATTTGTCCTGACGCTAGTCCAATTTTAAGTAAAACTTCAATTAAAGGATTGTACTTTAATTGTGGTTGGGGTACTGGAGGATTTAAAGCAACTCCTGGATCTGGAGATTTGTTTGCACATACTATTGCAAACGATGAACCTCATAAACTTAATGCTGCATTTAATTTAAATAGATTTGTAAGCGGAGACCTTGTTGATGAACATGGGGCTGCAGCGGTTGCCCATTAATGTTTTTAATAAACTGTCCATACTGTGGAGAACGAGATCAGCAAGAATTTAAAGCTGGTGGTGAAGCTCATATCGAAAGACCTAAGCAACCAACAGAATTAAGTGATGATGAGTGGGCAGAATATTTATTTATGAGAAAAAATATTAAAGGTGTTCAATTTGAAAGATGGAATCATGCACATGGTTGTCGTAAATGGTTTAACATGGTTAGAGACACATCTAATGATGAAATAAAAGCAATTTACAAAATGGGTGAAAAACCACCTGCTCAATAAAATGACTAAAAACTTAAGAGTAAAATCCAGTGAGTATATTGACGAAACTAATAGAATTTCTTTTAAATTTAATGGCAAAACTTACCATGGATTTAAAGGCGATACTTTAGCCTCTGCGTTACTTGCTAATAATGTCCATTTAGTAGGAAGAAGTTTTAAATACCATAGACCAAGGGGAATTATGACGTCAGGTTCAGAGGAGCCAAACGCTATAGTTCAAATCAACCCTGGTACCAACAGAACGGAACCCAATGTTAGAGCAACCGAAGTAGAGATTTATGAAGGTTTAGAGGCATCCAGTCAAAATTGTTGGCCAAGTGTAGAATTTGATATCGGTGGAATAAACAATTTTCTCTCCCCTTTTTTTCCAGCAGGTTTTTATTACAAAACATTTATGTGGCCTGCTAGTTTTTGGGAGAAATATGAATTTTTCATACGACACTCAGCCGGTTTGGGGAAATCACCAACATCAAGTGATCCTGACATTTATGACCACAGAAATATTCACTGTGATGTATTGGTTGTTGGAGCAGGTATATCAGGAATATTAGCAGCAAAAAATGCAGCTAAAAATAATTTTAAAACGTTGTTAGTTGATGAAAAAAATGAACTTGGTGGCTCAACTGTTTATGAAAACAATGAATTTAACAAAATTAATAATAAAACTCCTTCTGAATGGTTAAAAAAAGAAATAGAGGAACTTAAAAATATTAAAAATCTTGAAATAAAAACTAGAACAAGTGTAGCTGCTTATCATCAATATAATTATCTTTTAGCTAGAGAAAATCTAACTGATCATTTAGAAGCAAAAGATAAAACAAATAAAATCAGACAAAGACTTCTTAAAATTAGAGCTAAGAAAGTTATTTTAGCTACAGGTGCATTAGAAAGACCTTTGATATTTAATAATAATGATAGACCAGGAATAATGCTTTCATCTGCAATAAAAAAATACAGTGAATTTTATGGTGTTGCATGTGGTTGTAAAAATGTCTTTTTTACTAATAATGATAGTGCTTATGAAAGTGCTTTATCACTATATAACAAAGGTATCAATGTTGAAGCAATCGTTGATATTAGAGAACAATCCGAAAGTAAAATTGTTAAAAAAGTAAAAGAAGCAGGTATTAAAATTTACTGGTCATACTCGATTGTTGATACAACTGGTTATAAAAGACTAAATAGTATTTCAATAATGAAACTATCTAATGATGGCACTTCGGTTACTGGAAGTAAAATTTCTATTTTATGTGATTGCTTAGGAGTTGCTGGTGGCTGGACACCTGCTGTACATTTATATACACAATCAGGTAGTAAACTTAAGTTTGATGAGGAAAAACAGATTTTCTTACCAAATCAGAATACATCAGAACAAGTAAGTGTAGGATCTTGTGGTGGAGATTTTAAAATTGATGAAATCCTTAAAAATTTAAATCAAAAGCTTAAAGATACTCTTAATATTAATGAAACAGATTTAGATAGTATTAAAGTTGAGATTGATCAGGAAAATTCAAAAAGAAATATTTGGTTACTACCTTCCGATAAACCTTTAGGAAAAACTAAACCATTTGTAGATTATCAAAACGATGCAACGGCTAAAGATATAAAATTAGCATTAAGAGAAGGTTTTAGATCTATCGAACATGTGAAGAGATACACAACTACTGGGATGGGAACTGATCAAGGTAAACTAGGAAATATGCATGCGTTGGGCATAATTGCAGATACAGCAGGCGTTAAAATGGGAGAATTAGGGACCACTACTTTTAGACCTCCTTACACACCATTAACATTTGGAACTATTGTGGGTCGAAATGTAGGAAAGTTTTTTGATATTTTTAGAAGAACACCAATGAATGATTGGCATGTTGAAAATAAAGCTGAATTTGAAAATGTCGGTCAATGGAAGAGAGCATGGTACTACCCTATTAACGGAGAAACTATGCATCAGGCAGTACAAAGAGAAAGTAAAGCTGCTAGAGAGAGTGCTGGTATATTAGATGCCTCTACTCTTGGTAAAATTGATATTCAAGGAAGTGATGCTTCTGAATTTTTAAATAGAGTTTATACAAATGCTTGGTCAAAATTAGCTATAGGAAAATGTAGATATGGTTTAATGCTAAATGAGGATGGTATGGTTTATGATGATGGAGTTACAACAAGATTAGGTGAAAATCATTACCTTATGACCACAACAACTGGTGGTGCTGCTAATGTTTTAGGTAAACTTGAAGATTATCTTCAAACAGAATGGCCTGAGCTTGATGTGTATTTAACTTCTGTAACAGATCACTATGCTACGGCGAGTATATGTGGACCTAATAGTAAAAAAATTATTAAAAAAATAATTCCCGATTTAGATTTATCAGATGAAAGCTTTCCTCACATGTCATTCAAAGAAGCGAAAATCGGCAATATTCAATGCAGAATAATGAGAATTAGTTTTACTGGAGAACAAAGCTACGAAATAAATGTTCAAGCAAGCTATGGAAAAGATTTATGGGAAAAGTGTATGGAGGCAGGCAAAGAATTTAACATTACACCTTATGGAACTGAAACAATGCACTTATTAAGAGCAGAAAAAGGTTTTATTATTGTTGGTCAAGATACTGACGGAACAATGACCCCTATCGATCTTCAAATGGATTGGATAATAAGCAAGAAGAAATACGATTTCATAGGTAAAAGATCTCTTTATAGGTCTGATACAATGAAAGAAGATAGAAAACAATTGGTTGGATTATTAACAGAAGATCCAAATGTAATTTTAGAGGAAGGAGCACAAATCGTTTCTGAGTTAAATAAAAGTCCAGTTGAAATGCTTGGACATGTAACTTCAAGTTATTTCAGTCCCAACCTAAACAAATCAATCGCACTTGCAGTTGTCAGAGGTGGAAAAGACATGATTGGGAAACAACTTTTTGTGCCAATGGAAAATAAAAATATTAATGTCACTGTTGCAAATCCAGTGTTTTACGATGAGAAAAATCAGAGGTTAAATGCTTAATTATAATTCAGTTATTAAAAATGAAATTAATCAAGAAAGTGTTTCAGTAAAAGAAATCTCTCAAGTAATGAAAATTAATTTAAGAGGTAAAAGAAGAGAGTTTTTAACAAATATTGGTAAAAATCTTAATATGATCCTACCTACAGAGGCAAACACTTCAACAACTAGTGATAAATTAACAGCAATATGGCTTAGCCCAGATGAATGGATGATAGTTTCTAACCAGCTTGTAAGTAAGGACACCAACAAATACGAGACACATGAAATGTTATTTAATAGTATTTCAAAAACAAATTTAGGTGCTGTTACTGATGTAACAGATCAATTTGTTCAATTAGAAATAAAAGGCAAAAATATTTATGAAATTTTTTCAGCAGGATCTCCCTTTAATTTTAATGAATTTAAAGAAAAGAAAGGATCAACAACTCAGACAGTTTTAAATCATATAGATGTGATTCTGCACCATAAAGATGAAAATATTGTAAATCTGTTTGTTAGAAGATCTTTTGCTGAACATCTTTGTTCTTGGATTGAAGACTGTGCTTCAAGATTATAAAATTATTTTTTTCTTCTAAAGTCCCATGGCATTTCAAATTTACCTTGCCAAAGACCTTTTTTTTCATTTTTAGCATTAATTTCGTTTGATATATATTTTTTTGAGTATTTTCTATAAGCTACTGCATAACCATTTGAAACTAGCCAAGAATTCAGATTTAAATTTCTTTTATAGCACTCTCCAATTAATCTTTTATATCTGTCAACATCCAAAATTTTACAAGTTATCACTTTGTTATTTATTTTTTTTTTTAATTTTCGAGTTGAAATTTTTCCACATGGATAATCCTTAGTAAAAGTAAAAAAAATTATTTTTAGATATGGTTTTTTACACATTTGCTTGGATTCGGGCGCATCAATTCCATGCAATCTTATCTTTTTTGAATTTATTTTTATTGTATCACCATCAATAATTTGAGCATTTCCGGAAATTTCTTTAATCTCTTCAGACCTTACATCATTATACGTAAGAATAAAAAAAATCGAACAAATTATAATTAAAATTACCGCTTTCCTTTTTGTAAAAAACATATTTAAAAAAATATTAAATATTAGCTAATTTATTTTTAATATAATATTTAACATAAAATAGTAACATCAATGATATCAACCATTGAAAGATAGCCCAAATATAAAAAAAAGTTTTAAAATCTGCATTAAAATACTTTGCAATGTAAAAGGATAAAACTGGTACTATAACATTTCTGGCAATATTATTAACCATAGCTTTTTCAGATTTTTTTAAAGCCATAAAAAATCCATTTGATAAGAAAAATATTGGATAAGCAGGTAAAATAAATGCAGAAATCTTAAGGTACATCGAGCCGTGCATAATTACATCAGGATTTGAAGAAAAGAATTTAGGAACAATGTCAGCACTTATAAAAATAACTACACCAGCAATTAACATTATAAATAGACCGTATTTTATTGAGGTGAAATAGGATTGCTCCACTCTATCGTAATATTTTGCTCCAATATTTTGCGCTATTATAGAAATTATTGCTGTATTGATTCCTAATATTGGTAACAAAACTACTTGCTCAATTCTTGTGGCAGATCCATACCCTGCTACAGCATATTCACCAAATAATCCAACATATGTAAAAACAACTGTTGCGGCGATAGAATATCCTAATATGGCAATTGTAATTGGCATTGATTGAAAAAAAATATTTTTTAAGAAAAAAAATTTAGCTTTGAAATGGTCTAAAGTTATTTGTTTAATTCTTTGATTATTTAATATTTTTATCAGAATAACCAACAAAGATACAAATTGAGCAATTAAAGTTGCTATCCCAATGCCAGTTATTCCTAATGGTGGTATAAATAAAAAACCAAAAATAAAAATTGGATTTAAAATAATGTTTAAGAAAAAAGAAAATATTAGAACATTTCTGTAAGTTTTAGTATCTCCTTCTGCATGTAAGAATGAATTTAATGCTACTACTAAAATAAATAATATCGTACCTATAAAAATTACATTTATATATTCGAGTCCAAGAATTGTTACTTCTTCGGAAGAATTCATTAATAAGAATATCTTTTCTCCAAAAGCAAATCCTAAAATAGATACAACTACCGAAATTATAATCGAATAAATGATTACATTTCCAAAATAACTTAAAACATTTTTTTCGTTTTTTTCTCCAATACTGCTGCCAATCAATGATGTACCCGCTACGGTAACTCCAATAGATGTTGCAATTATCAAAAAATATATCGGAAAAGACTTGCTCAAAGCAGATAAGGCTTCTGGCGATATTTTTCCTGCATAAAAAGTATCTACGATTGTGTAAAGTGTTTGGAATAAGGTTCCTACGCTTGCTGGTACAGCAAGTTTTCTTACTAACAACGAAACTTCATCTTTTAATAAATTCATTAATTTAAGATTTGTTAATACTCTTTTTGGAAGATATGTCTTTTTCCTGCTTCTTTAGCAAGATTAATTTGTTTCTGTCTCATTCTAAATCTTGATTTTTGATTATCTGTTAGATTATCGTGACAATTTGGACATGAAACGCCCTCCTCATATTTTTTTGATTTTTTATCCTTAAGAGAAATAGGCTTCCTACAACCACTGCAGATCGAGTAAGAACCAACTTTTAGACCATGTTTTAAACTAATTCTGTTATCAAAAACAAAGCATTCACCTTTCCATAGACTTTTTTTCTTATTAATATTTTTCAGATAATTTAAAATTCCACCATTTAACTGATAAATGTTATTAAAACCTTTTTTTTCCAAATATACAGATGCCTTTTCACAACGAATTCCACCAGTACAAAACATAGCTATAGGTTGATTTTTTTTTAATTTTTTTAGATATTTTGGAAAATCTCTAAAGTTATCAACATCAGGATTGATTGCTCCCTTGAATGTTCCAACATTGTACTCAAATGGTTTTCTTGCATCTATAAGAAAGGTTTCCTTTGCTTTAATTAGCTTATTCCATTTGATTGGATCTACATGGCTATCTTTTTTCTTTATTCTTTTATTTAAAATTAAATTCATAGGTACAACCTCGTTTTTGATTTTTACTTTAGGTTTATGAAATGGTTGGAATGAGCTTTTAGAGACATTGCTAGTGTTAAATTCTTTGAATTTAAGAGTTCTTTTTAAATTGTTAATTATGAGTTTAATCTCTGCAGCTTTACCAGAAATAGCTCCATTTACCCCTTCTTTAGAGATAATTATTGTTCCTCTAATGTTTTTCTTTTTTAAAGTTTCTAATAAAACTTTTTGATTTTTCTTTAGATAAGAAATTTTAACAAATTTATAAAAGCCAACTACTTCAAACATTATAATTTTCTACAAACGGTCATTCCATCTCCGAGAGGAATTATTAATTTTTCAACCCTTGTGTCCTCTGAGATATGACTATTAAACTCTTTAATATTTTTGGTAAATTTATCATTATTGTTTTCATTAACAACTTCTCCATACCATAAAACATTATCAATAATTATTAGACCATTTTTTTTCAATAATTCTAAAGAACGCTCATAGTATTGAATATAATTCATTTTATCAGCATCGATAAAAACTAAATCAAACATTTCTTTTTTAATTTCGTTTAAACTTTCTAAAGCAGGTTTAATTAATGTTTTTATTTTATGATCTTGATTAGCTTTTTTAAAAAAATCTATTGCAACTTTATTGGTTTCTTCATTTTTATCTAAAGCAATTATTTTGCCATCATCTGATAATGCCAGAGCCATAGATAAAGTACTTAACCCTGTAAATGTCCCTATCTCTAAAACTTTTTTAATATTTGAAATTTTTATAATTAAATGCAGAAATTGACTTTGTGAAATTGAGATTTGCATTCTTTTGATATCACCAAGAGATGTGTTGTAATCAATTATTTCTTTTTGGACTGGATGTAAATTAAATCCATGACTTAAAATGTACTCTTGCAGTTCTTTAGTTATGTTTAGGTCTGAACCCATAAATTCTAAAGTTTTTTCTTTAAAATTTCATTAACTAATTGAGGATTTGCTTTTCCACCAGAAACTTTCATTACTTGCCCAACAAAGAAACCAAATAGTTTAACTTTACCTGATTTATATTCGGTAGCTTTATCTCTGTTATCATCAATAACTTTATCTATGAGCGCCTCAAGTGCTTTTGGATCACTCTCTTGTTTTAAACCTTTTTCTTCAACAATTTTTTTAGGATCCTTGTCACCTTCCATCATTTGTTCGAAAACTGTTTTTGCAATTTTTCCTGAAATTGTTCCATCTTTAATTAAATTGATTAACTTTGATAAATTGCCTGCGCTTATAGGACTTTCGCTAATTTCTAAATTCTTTTCATTTAAGGCTGCAAACAATTCACCAATTATCCAATTTGTTGCTAATTTAACGTCTGATTTCTTAATTACATTTTCAAAATAATTAGATGTTTCAATATCTGAAACTAAAATGTTAGCCTCGTAAGGTGATAATTTGAATTTATCTATAAATCTTTTTTTCTTTTCATCAGGTAATTCTGGAATTTCTGATTTTAAATTTTCAATAAAATCATCAGAAATTTCTAATGGCAATAAGTCAGGATCTGGAAAATATCTATAATCGTGAGCATCCTCTTTTGATCTCATTGATCTAGTTTCATTCTTTTTAGTATCAAAAAGTCTTGTTTCCTGATCAATGGTTTGACCGTCCTCAATTAAATCAACTTGTCTGTTAGCTTCGTATTCAATAGCCATCTGCATAAACTTTATAGAGTTAACATTTTTAATTTCACATCTAGTTCCAAAGTCTTTTGAACCTTTTTTTCGAACAGATACATTTACATCGGCTCTTAAAGATCCTTCTTGCATGTTTCCATCACATGTTCCTAAATATCTCATTATTGATCTTAATTTCTTAATATATGCATTAACCTCATCTGGAGATCTTAAATCAGGTTTGCTAACAATTTCCATCAAAGCTACACCAGATCTATTTAAATCTACAAAAGTATTTTTAGGGTCTAGATCATGAATACTTTTACCTGCATCTTGCTCCAAGTGTAACCTTTCTATACCTACCTCTTTTTGACCATCTGGCATATCAAGTATTACTTTACCCTCACCTACAATTGGATCTTTGAATTGTGAGATTTGATACCCCTGAGGTAAGTCAGCATAAAAATAATTTTTTCTATCAAAGACAGATCTCTTATTGATTTTAGCTTTTAAACCAATTCCTGTTTTGATAGCTTGTTTTACGCAATACTCGTTTATTACCGGCAACATTCCTGGAAATGCTGCATCAACTAAACTTACTTGAGTATTTGGCTCAGCTCCAAATTTGGTCGCTGATGTTGAGAATAATTTTGATTCTGATGTAACTTGTGCATGAACTTCTAAACCAATAACAACTTCATATTGATTATCATGTCTATTAATTAAATATTCAGATTTGTTCTTACTCACTTAATCCACCAATCAGTAATATTGTTTTTAAAATTAATTTTTTCTTCCATAGCATATGCTATGTTTAAAATATTTTGTTCATCAAAAGCTTTACCAATTATCTGTAATCCTAATGGATATCCTTTTGCATCATGGCCTGCAGGTATAGAAATTCCTGGTAAACCCGCTAAATTTACAGGAACAGTAAAAATATCATTTAAATACATTGAAACCGGATCATTTGTTTTTTCACCAATTTTAAACGCAGAACTTGGAGTTGATGGAGTTAGAATTGCATCAACTTTTTTATAAACTTCATCAAAATCATTTTTTATAAGTTTTCTTACCTTTTGAGCTTTAAGATAATAAGCATCATAATATCCTGAAGATAAAACATAAGTTCCAATCATTATTCTTCTTTGAACTTCAGCACCAAATCCTTCAGATCTAGTTTTTTCATACATATCAATAAGATTTTCTCCTTCAGCTCTAAAACCATATTTAACACCGTCGTATCTAGCCAAATTAGATGAAGCCTCTGCTGGTGCTACGATGTAATAAGTTGGCAGTGCATAATTAGTATGAGGTAGAGATATATCAATAATCTCAGCACCACAGTCTTTTGCATATTCAATACCTTTTTTCCATAGGTCTTCTATTTCTTTAGGCATACCATCTACTCTATATTCTTTAGGTATACCTATTTTTTTACCTTTAATATCTTTTGTTAATTCTTTACTGTACTCGTTTCTTTTAAAGTCTATTGATGTAGAGTCTTTTTCATCATAAGTGCTAATAACTTCCTGCAACAATGCACAATCTTTAACATTTTGCGCCATTGGACCAGCTTGATCTAGGGATGATGCAAATGCTACAATTCCGTATCTAGAGCAACTACCATAAGTAGGTTTTAATCCAACAGTTCCTGTAAATGAAGCAGGCTGTCTTATAGATCCACCTGTATCTGTTCCAATAGTGATTGGTGTTAATTTAGCTGCTACAGCAGAAGACGATCCACCTGAAGAACCTCCCGGAACTAAATTCTTATCAATTGGGTTTTGTACATTACCAAAAAAACTAGTTTCATTAGATGAACCCATTGCAAATTCATCACAATTTAATTTCCCCATTAGGATAGCTCCTTCATTCCAAATGTTTTGTGTAACTGTTGACTCGTAAGTTGGAATAAAGTTATTTAAAATCTTACTACCTGCTGTTGTTCTTAAATCTCTTGTACAAAATAAATCTTTTATGGCCATTGGAATGCCAGGTAATTTCAGATCAAGATTAGGTTTTTCATCAAACTTTTTTGCTTTATTTAAAGCATTTGCATAATCTTCAGTTATATATGTATTTAATTCTTTAGATTTGTCTGACCTTTGAACAAATGCTTTAGTGACTTCACTTGAGGAAAGTTTTTTACTTTTTATATTTTCAACTAACTCAGATAATGATTGTTTAGTTATATCTGACATTATTCAATTACCTTTGGTACTACAAAATAATCTTCATTTTCCTTAGGAGAATTTTTTATTACTTGATCTCTTAGGTTTTTACTTTTTACTACATCTGATCTAAGTTTTAGAGTTGTTTCAGCAACAGAAGTTAATGGTTCAACATTGTCAGTTTTTAATTCGTTAAGTTTTTCAATAAAATCAAAAATTGAATTTAAATCTCCTGCAAGTTTCTCTGCTTTTTTCTCATCTACAGAAATTCTTGATAGTTTAGATATGTGCTTTATTGTTTTAAGATCGATGCTCATATGGTATTTAAATATGTCGCAAACTATCACTTAAGTTTAAAATATACAATATGATCACTATTGAAGAATTCAAAAAAAAACAGTCTGAAACCTCTAGATTGATTGGTTTAGATCTTGGTTCAAAAAGAATCGGTGTATCAATTTGTGACGAAAAACAGTCAATAGCCACACCTTTTAAAACGATCAATAAAACCAATAATGATGATCTAATAAACGAATTAAAAAAAATAATAGAGGAAAATAATATTAAGGGAATTATAATTGGATATCCAATTAACATGGATGGTTCATTAGGTCCTTCTGCTCAATCAGTAAATGATGTATCTAAAAATATAGACCAAAATGTTGATGTAGATGTTTGCTTATGGGATGAAAGACTTTCAACCGTTGGCGCATTTAATCTATCCAGCCAGCTTGATATTAATGTTTCTAAGCGTGAAAAAAACATAGATCAAAATGCAGCTGCATTTATTCTTCAAGGAGCTATAGATTATTTAAATAATTAATCCTTGCCATTTAGATGCTTAATAGCTATAGAGTTAATTTTAATGGCAATTAAAACCAATAAAGCTATTAAAATCTCACAAAAACATCTGTTAGGTATCCAAGATTTATCAGTTAATGATATTAATTATATCCTGGATGAGTCGGAAGTATTTATAAAATTAAATCAGAGTAAAAATAAAAAAATTGACGTGTTAAGAGGCAAAACACAAATAAACTTATTCTTTGAGCCATCAACTAGAACACAAAGCTCATTTGAACTTGCTGGAAAAAGACTTGGTGCGGATGTTATGTCAATGAATATGGGTAACTCAGCCATTAAAAAAGGTGAAACTTTGATTGATACGGCAATGACCTTAAATGCAATGCATCCTGATATAATTGTGATCAGACATCAAGACTCTGGTGCATGTAATCTATTATCTCAAAAAGTTAATTGTGTCGTATTAAATGCTGGTGATGGTAGACGCGAACACCCTACTCAAGCATTACTAGATGCATTAACAATTAGAAATCGAAAAAAAAAAATTCAAGGATTAAAAATAGCAATATGTGGAGATATACTTCATTCAAGAGTAGCTAGATCAAATATTTATCTTCTCACAATGTTAGGAGCTGAGGTTAATATAGTTGCTCCATCTAACCTGATGCCAAAAGAAATTGAAAAATTTGGTGTAAATACTTTTACTGATATGAAAAAGGGCCTCAAAGATTGTGATATTGTTATGATGCTTAGATTACAAAATGAAAGGATGACCAGTTCATATCTTTCATCGAACAGAGAATACTACGAATATTATGGATTAACACCAGATAAACTTGATCATGCAAAATCAGATGCTTTAATTATGCATCCTGGTCCAATGAATAGAGGAATTGAAATTGATACAAGATTAGCTGATGACATAAACAAAAGTGTAATTAAAGAACAAGTTGAATTAGGTGTTGCTGTAAGAATGGCATGTCTAAAAATATTTTGTGAATAAATGAAAAAACAATACTTTATAAATGCAAACATTATAGATCCTCATAATTCCATAAACGAAAATGGTGGATTAATAATTGGAGAAGACGGAAAGATAGAAGCAATAGGAAAAAAGGTAAATACAAATAATATACCAACAAGAGAAAAACCTACTGACTTAAAAGGTAAATATATATTTCCTGGTATAGTGGATATGAGAGTTTTTGTAGGAGAGCCAGGATATGAATATAAAGAAAATTTTAGGACTTTAAGTAATGCAGCATTGTCTGGAGGAGTAACTTCCGTCGTAACCATGCCTAATACAGATCCAATTATAGATAATGTATCAATTGTAGATTTTTTAAAAAGAAGAGGACGTGATAAGTCTAAAATAAATATCTTTCCTTGCGCTTCATTAACTCAAAACACTGATGGCACCAATATGACTGAATTTGGGTTACTAGCTAAAAAAGGAATTATTGCTTTTACTGATGGAGTAAAAACAATTCAAAATACTAGACTTATGTCTAGAATTATGAATTCAGCTAAAGATTTGGGATGTCTTATAATGCAACATGCTGAAGATTACGATTTAGCTAAAAATGGAATGATTAATTCTGGTATTATTGCAACAAAACTAGGCTTATCAAGCATACCAGATATTGCCGAAAGAATTATAATTGAAAGAGATCTTACTCTCCTAGAAAAAACTAAATGTCGATATCATATATCTCAACTATCAGCAGGAAAATCTGTGGATATAATTAAGGCACGTAAACAAAATGTTAAATTTACTTGCGGTGTATCGATAAATAATCTCTCATTAAATGAAAATGATATTGGAGATTTTAGAACATTTTTAAAATTATCACCTCCACTGAGAAGAGAAGAAGATCGAGAAACTTTAGTTCAAGGATTAAAAGATAAAACTATTGATGTAATTGTTTCTGACCATAAACCTGAAGATGAAGAATCTAAAAGATTAACTTTTGCTCAAGCTGCAACAGGTGCATCTGGTATTGAAACATTATTATCTTTAAGTTTAGAACTATTTCATAACGGATCTGTAAAACTTGAAACTATTATTCAAGCATTAACATCTAACCCAGCAAAAATATTGAATATAAATAAAGGAAACCTGTCTGTTGGAAATGATGCAGATTTTTGCATAGTAGATATCAATAAACCATGGATTGTAAAAAAAGAAAATTTAATCTCTAAATCTAAAAATACTTCAATTGAAGATAAGAAACTTCAAGGAAAAGTAACCAATACATTTGTAAAAGGAATAGAATTATTTAAAATATAAAAATGGAACTTTTTATAATAGGTATAATCTCATACCTAATGGGATCAATTCCTTTTGGATTAATTTTAACTAGAATATTTTTAAAAAAAGATATTAGAGAAATAGGCTCTGGTAATATTGGTGCAACAAATGTTCTAAGAACTGGTAATAAACTTATTGGTTATTCGACACTAATACTTGATGTATTAAAAGCAATAATACCTGTTCTATACGTGAAAATTTATTTCCCTGATGCAGTATTTATATCAGCTTTATTCGCCTTTATAGGTCATGTGTTTCCTGTTTGGTTAAAATTTAAAGGTGGCAAAGGTGTGGCTACATATGTAGGAATACTTTTTTCTTTAAATATTATTTATGGTTTAATATTTGGTATTTGTTGGTTAATTATTTTTTTTATGTATAAATATTCATCTTTAGCTTCCTTGATAGGATCACTTTCTATACCGGTTTATATTTTAATTTTAAAGGATTTAGAAAATATATTTTTTTACATAATAATGTTTATTTTAATATTTTTTACCCACAGAGAAAATATTAAACGCTTGAAAAATAAAGAGGAAACTAAGACAAAAATTTATTAATTTGACTATCAAACTCTTTTGAGTAGTTTGTTATTTTATGAATCTAGTCATAGTTGAAAGCCCTGCTAAAGCGAAAACAATTAATAAATATTTAGGTGACAACTATACCGTTTTAGCTAGCTATGGTCATATTAGAGATCTTCCTTCAAAAAATGGATCTGTAGATCCTGATCAAAATTTTAAAATGGAATGGGAAGTTGATAGTTTTTCAAAAAAATATTTAAAAGAAATTACTGATGCTGCAAAAGACTCTTCAAAAATAATTCTTGCTACAGACCCAGATCGTGAGGGTGAAGCAATTGCTTGGCATGTAAAAGAGTATTTAGATGAGAAAAAACTTCTAAAAGATAAAGAAATTGAACGAGTTGTATTTAATGAAATAACAAAAAAAGCTGTGACACATGGTATTGAAAATCCTAGACAAATAGAGCCTTTATTAGTCGATGCATACATGGCTAGAAGAGCATTAGATTATTTAGTGGGATTTAATATATCACCAATATTGTGGACTAAATTACCTGGTTCAAAATCTGCCGGTAGAGTTCAATCTGTTGCTCTGAAATTGATTACTGAAAGAGAACATGAGATAGAATTATTCAAGCCTGAAGAATTTTGGACTTTAAGTATTAATTTTCAGGATAAAAACAAAAGTAAGATTACAGCAAGTATTTCTCAACTTAATGGAGAAAAAATTGAAAAATTTTCATTTAAAAATAAAGAGGAAATTGAAAAAGCAATTTACAAACTTAAGAGCAAAAAATTTAACATAACCGATATATCCTCTAAAGTTGTTAGTAGAAATCCCTCAGGGCCATTTACTACTTCGACACTTCAGCAAGTTGCTTCTAGTAGATTGGGTTTTGGTGCATCAAGAACAATGCAAATAGCACAAAAACTTTATCAAGGAATAGAAATTGAGGGAGATACTGTTGGATTAATTACTTATATGAGAACAGATGGAACTAATTTATCAGCTGATGCTGTCTCTGATTTTAGAAATTTTATTAAAAAAGAATATGGAAAAGAGTACTTGCCAGAAAATCCAAACAATTACTCAGGAAAAAAAGCAAAAAATGCTCAGGAAGCTCATGAGGCAATAAGACCAACTGATATTAATAGAAATCCAGAATCTGTTAAAAAGTATTTAAGTTCTGACCAACAAAAATTATATTCTTTAATTTGGTCTAGAGCTCTATCCTCTCAAATGGAAACAGCAAAATTTGATAGAAATACAATAACGATTGAAACTGAAGACAGTAAAACGGTGTGTAAATCAAGTGGATCGGTTTTGAAATTTGATGGGTTTTTAAAAGTTTATTCAAATCAAAGTAAAGATGATGATGAACAAATTTTACCTGAGATGTCAAAAGGACCAATTAATATAGAAGCTTTGATTGATGAACAACATTTCACCCAACCTCCCCCACGCTACTCAGAAGCAAGTTTGGTTAAAAAATTAGAAGAGTTAGGAATTGGTAGACCCTCAACTTATGCGAGTATAATCTCAACAATAGCAAATAGAGGTTATGCTGAAATAGTTAATAAAAGATTTTTTCCAACTGACAGAGGTAAATTAATTTCTGCATTTTTAGAAAAACTGTTTTCAAAATATGTAGATTATAATTTTACAGCAGGACTGGAAGATCAACTAGATGACATAACCTCAGGTAAAGAAAGTTGGTTGAGAGTTCTAGAAATGTTTTGGAAAGATTTTAATAGCAATGTTTCAGAGGTAAAAGAAAAAAGAACCAGAGAAGTTTTGGATCTGTTAAACGAGAGTTTAGGAGCATTGATATTTGATACCGATAAAGAAGGTAAGATAGTTAGAAAATGTCAGTTATGTGATACTGGATCGCTAAGTTTAAAAAATAGTTTTAGAGGGGGGGCTTTTATTGGGTGTTCAAATTACCCAGAATGTAAATTCACAAGACCATTGTCAAAAGCTAAAGCAGCTGCTCAGTCTCAATTAGCAGAGCCAAAATTTCTTGGTAAACATGAAAATGGAAATGATATTTTCTTAAAAAATGGAAGGTTTGGTCCTTACCTTCAATATGAGAAAGTTCTTGAGGAAAATATTGAAAAAGAAAAACCTAAAAAAGGAAAAAAAACAAAAAAAAAGAAAAATGAAGTAAATGAACTATTAAAAAATGTATCTATTCCAAAGGGAATTGAGTTAGAAAGTGTAGATATAAACAAAGCAAAATTTTTATGTTCACTTCCAAAATCATTAGGTATCAATCCTGAAAATCAAAAGGAAATTACCTTAAATACTGGAAGATTTGGACCATATTTAAAATGTGAAAATAAATCAGCTAGAATTGAAAATGTTGAGGAAATTTTTTCAATAGGATTAAATAGAGCTATTACATTAATAGCTGAGGCAAAACCTGGACGAATGTCTTCCTCAATTATAAAAGACTTAGGAGAACATCCAGAAGATAAAAAACCAGTTCGAATCATGAAAGGTCAATTTGGACCTTATATTAAATATAAATCTCTTAACGCAACAATACCTGAGGAAAAAGACCCAGTAGAACTGACAATGGAAGAAGCTCTTATATTAATTGAGAAAAGAAGAGAATACGATAAAAATAAAAAATCTAAAATTAAGAAAAAAAAATGAAAAAAATACTACTAACTTTTATATTCTATTTATTATCTTCGAATGTTTCTTTTGCTAATGAAAGTGATTGTTCAGGAATTAAAAAGCTCTCAAAAGAATATCTGGTTTGCAAGGCTAAAAATATTAAAGATGGTGCCAATAATGTAAATAATAAAATTAAAGAGGGTTCTGCTAATAAAACTAACCAAATAACAGAAGGAACAAAAAATATTTTTAATAATATTAAAAATAAAATTAAAAAAAATTAAATTTATTATGAATTTTGAGAGAAAAATTGAAGAGCTCAAGATAAAACTGCCAGAAGCTAAGCCTCCAGTAGGTTCTTATGTTGCAACAAAAATTACAGGGAACCTTTTATTTATATCTGGTCAAATATCTATAGCTGAAAATGGTGATCTAATAAAAGGCAAAATTGGAAAAGATTTATCAACGGAGCAAGGATACAATGCTGCAAAGAGATGTGGATTAAGTATTGTCGCCCAGGCAAAAGTAGCGTGTGATGGTGACCTTTCTAAAATAAAATCTTGTCTAAAATTAACAGGTTTTGTTAATTCTACAGATAACTTTATCGACCAACCAAAAGTAATTAATGGTGCATCAGATTTAATCGCATCTATTTTTGGTGATGCTGGAATGCATACAAGAGCTGCAGTAAGTACTAATAGCTTACCACTTGGTGTGTCAGTTGAAGTAGATGCAATTTTTGAATTAAACTAAATTATCTTCCAATACCAAAATATTTGAAACCAAGTTTTTGAATTTTACTTGGTGAATAAATATTTCTCATATCATAAATAATAAGTTTTTTATTTTTCGTAAATTTTTTAAAATTAATTGACTTAAAATCATTCCATTCTGTATGTATAATTACAATATCTGATCCTTTGATTGACTCCTGTATTGAATTGGAAAATTCAACATTTTTTAATTTTTTAAATTCTTTTTTTGATCCAGTGGGGTCATAATATTTAATTTTGGCACCTTTTTTGGATAGAAATGGAATTAATTTTAGACTAGATGAATCTCTCATATCATCAGTATTTGCTTTAAAAGTTACACCTAAAAAAGATACAATTTTATTTTTAATCTTTTTTTTTAAAATTAAATTTATTCTTTTAGATAATAAGTCAGATCTTTTATCATTAGATTTAATAACACTTTTTATAATTGATAGATTTGTTTTAAATTTTTGAGCAGTAGAAACTATAGCTTTAGTGTCTTTGGGAAAACATGATCCGCCATATGAAGGTCCGGCTCTTAAAAATCTGCTACCAATTCTTTTATCAAGTCCAATACCAATCGATATATCTTCGACATCAATGCCTGTTTTTTCGCATAAATTTGCAATTTCATTTATAAAGGTAATTTTTGTTGCTAAAAAAGCATTTGAGGCATATTTAATTAATTCAGCAGCTCTTCTTTGTGTAGAAATAAATTTTGCACCTTTGGAAATCAGTGGTGAATATAAATTTTTTAGTATAGTTTGAGATCTACTATCGTTTGATCCTACTACAATTCTGTCAGGATAAATAAAATCTCTAATAGCCTCACCTTCTCTCAAAAATTCAGGATTTGAGACTACTGAAAAATATTTTTTATTTACTTTTTTTGATATAATTTTTTCAAGTTCATCGCCAGTTGTAACAGGTACAGTAGATTTATTTATTATAATTTTAAATTTATTTATAAATTTTGATATTTCATTTCCAACAGCGTATACTTGACTTAAATCTGCACTATTGCTATTTTTTTTTGTTGGAGTGCCCACACAAATAAAAATAATATCTGATTTTCTTACAGAGTCTTTTAAATTAGATGAGAAGTTCAACCTTTTATTCTTAAAATTTTTTAAAACCATTTCTTCTAGACCTGGCTCGTAAATTGGAATAACACCTTTTTTTAAATTATTTATTTTATTTATATCTTTATCAACACAAATTACATCATTACCTAAATCTGAAAAACAAACACCACTAACTAAACCAACATAACCAGTACCGATCATACATAATTTCATATCTTTCCTATTTCTTTTGAAGAGTTGATATAGCCACTCATTGTCCCGCAATCTAGATACTTTCCATCAAAATCATGAGCTATAAATTTTTCTTTATCATTAATTAATAGTTGTATTGCGTCAGTAATATGTATCTCCTTGCCTTTCGCAGGATTAAGAGATTTAATTTTTTTAAAAATTGTACGCGGTAATATATATCTTCCAATAACAGCATTATTTGATGGAGCATTTTTTACAGATGGTTTTTCAACAACTCCATCAATAATATAATTTCTTTTATTTAATTTTTTATTAATTTTATATATTCCCCATCTTGAAACATTATTTCTTTTAACTTTCATAGATGCCATAACTGATGCTCGATATTTTTTATGAACCTTTATCATTGACTTTGAGCAATTTTTTTCAATTATTAGATCATCTGGCAACAACATTAAAAAATATTTATTTTTTATGTATTTTTGAGTTTTAAGAACGGCATCACCTGTACCCTTTGGAGTGTTTTGATATACAAACTTAATTTTATTTTTATATTTAAGTATTTTCTTGTATTCATTAATAATTCTAGGATCTTTCTTTTTTCTAATAATATTTTTATAAAACTTGTCACTATAAAAATATTTTTTTATCATTAATTTTTTAGTTGAAATAATAAATACAATCTCTTTAACACCTGCTTCAATACATTCTTCAAGAATATATTCGATTCCAGGTCTGCCATTAATGGGTAGAAGCTCTTTAGCAAAAACACTTGTTAAAGGCAGTAACCGTGTTCCTAGACCAGCTAGAGGAATAATTGCTTGTTTAATCATTTAAATGTTTTACTTATTAAATATTTTAATACAAATGAAAATTTTATTAAACAAAGCAACATTATTTGAAACATTAAGGCCATTTAATGACTTGGGTTTCGTTCCTACTATGGGTGGAATACACAAAGGTCATTTATCACTAATTAATAAATCAAATAGATTATGTAAAAAAACAATTGTAAGTATTTTTGTTAATCCAAAACAGTTTAATAACAAAAAAGACTTAAAATCCTATCCACGAAATATTAAGAAAGATTTAAAAATTTTAAAAAAAAACAAAAAAATTGATTTTGTTTATCTCCCAAAATTTAAGGACATATACAAAGATAAAAATAAGTCTAAAATTAAACTACATAAGAAAGATAAGATTTTATGTGCTAAATTTAGAAAAGGTCATTTTGAAGGTGTTTTAGATGTAATGGATAAATTAACTAAAATTATAAATCCTCAGAAGATATTTATGGGAGAAAAAGACTTTCAACAATTATATCTAGTTAAAAAACTATTAGAAAAAAAATATAAAACTAAAGTTATACCCTGTAAAACAATTCGTGATAAGAATAATGTTGCATTGTCATCAAGAAATTTTCTTTTGAATAAATCTAATTTAAATGTTGCAAAAAATATATATAAAAAATTAGTAAGAATAAAAAAAAATATTAATAAAAAAAATAATATTTCAGATTTTTTAAATTCTCAAAAAAATAAATTAAAAAATATTTACCAAATTGAAATCGATTATTTAGAGCTAAGAAATATAAATAATCTAAAAATCTCAAATACAAATAAAAATTCAAGAATATTCATTGCTTACTACCTAAATAATGTGAGATTAATTGATAATCTCTAATTTTATAAAAAATAAGCTCCTACGCCTAAAAATGATACAAAGCCAATTACGTCTGTAATTGTTGTCACAAAAACACTTGAGGCAATAGCTGGATCTATGTTCATTTTCTTTAGTGTGAAGGGAATTAAAATTCCAAATAATCCTGCAATGATCATTGTTAATACCATTGATATTGCTATAATTATTGAAAGGATACTATCTTGAAACCAAATCTGAACTACAAAAGCACTTATTGCAGCAAAAATAATTCCATTTAAAATACCAATAGAAAATTCTTTATAAACATTTGATGAAAAGTTATTTTGTGTTAAATCATTTGTTGCGATTGTTCTAACTGTCACAGCCAGTGTTTGCATACCAGCATTTCCACCCATTGAGGCTACAATCGGCATTAAAAAAGCTAATACAACCATTTGTTCAATAGTTGCGCCAAATAAACTAATACACCAAGTGGCTAAAAAGGCAGTAAATAAATTTAGTAAAAGCCAATTAAATCTTCTCTTAGTTTTTTTAACAACACCATCAGTTATTTCTTCATCTCCTACACCAGCCAATCTTAATGCGTCTTCCTCTGCTTCTTCTTTTAAAACTGTAAGCACATCATCATTCATAATCATACCAACTAATTTGTTATTTTTGTCTACTACAGCAGCTGAATTCAAATTATAATTTTCAAATAAATTAGCAACTTCCTCTTTATCCATTTCAACTGGAATTAATAATTGAGACTCTGACATAATAGTTGCCATTTTTGTATCACGTGGTGTTGTTAAAACCCTTGATGAAGGAACTGTACCTATTGGTTTAAAATCTTCATTTACAATAAAAATCTCCAAAAATTCCTCAGGTAAATCTTTATTTTCTCTTAAATAGTCAATTGTTTGACCTACAGACCAATTACTTGGTATTGCCGTAAATTCACGCTGCATAAGTCTAGCAGCAGTATCTTCTGGATAACTTAAACTTTCTAATAGAGCAAATCTATCTTTTGGTGGTAACGAGCTTAGAATTGCATTTTTATCCTCCTCTGGAACATTTTCTAGTATAGAAATTGCATCATCAGACTCTAAGCCTTTTAAAATTTTAACAATAGAATCAGAGGATAAAAAAGTAATAATTTCAGACTGAATAGACTCATTTAGCTCAACAAAAACCTCTGGATCTATATTAAAATTATTTAATTTAATTAAACTTTCTCTATCGCCCTCATTGAGATGCTCTATGATGTCTGCTGCATCAGCCGGATGCATTTCATTAAAAGAATTAGTAATAAATTGAGCGTCATTGCTAGCTATTTTGCTCGTAACAACTCTGATATATTCTTTATTAAATTCAAAATTTACTTTTTTATCTTTAGTTTTTTTAGTTAAAGACATAAATCTACCTATAATTTAGATTTGCACTATTAATACATAATAAAGATAATACAAATTATAAATGAGTATAGAGATCAAAAAGTCAATAAAACCAATAAATTATTTTGATGCAATTAATGCATTGGAGACAAGATTAAAGGAATTATATGAATATAATGGCGATGAATTAATTTGGACTTTAGAACATAATGAGGTTTTTACAGCAGGAACTTCATATAAAGAAAATGAGATAATTGATAAATCAATTAAAATACTAGAAACAAATAGAGGTGGTAAAATTACCTATCATGGACCAGGTCAATTAATTTGCTATTTTGTTTTAGATTTAAGGAAAAAAAAGGATATCCGTAAGTTTATTAATATTATTGAAAATACAATAATTGAAACTTTAAAATTTTATAAAATAGAGTCTTTTCCAGATAAAAATAATATAGGTATTTGGTACAAGGATAAAAATGAATTAAAAAAAATTGCAGCTATTGGTATTAGAGTTAGTAAATGGATTGCTTATCATGGTTTTGCAATAAATATAGATAATGACCTTGAAAATTATAAGAAAATTATACCTTGTGGTATTTCTGATAAAGGAGTTACAAATTTAAAAAACATCATAGACCAAGATTATTCAAATTTAAGTGATAAATTAATTAAAAATTTTATTTCAAATTTGAAAATGTAAGTCTTTTAGACTTTAAAAGTTTTTTAAAATAATCAGGTAATAAGGCTGAATATGTATGTCTTATTTGATTTATTTTAAATTTAATTTGATATGAGTGTAACATTAAATTTTTATTAACACCTTTGTTAGAATTTAATAATTTATATTTTGTGTCTCCAAATATAGGATTACCAATTGCATATAATTGTTTTCTTAATTGATGCTTTCTTCCAGTAATTGGTTTTAACTCTAATAAACTAGCTTCCGAGTTTTTATCAATAACTTTAAAAATTGTTTTTGCTTTTTCTATAATTTTTTTATTACTATCATATCTAATTAAATCATCATCCCATACACCAGATTTTTTATTTATTTCTCCTTGACAAATGGCTAAATAAGTTTTGTGCACTTTTCTTAATCTAAATAAAGAGGTAAGTAATTGTGCAGTTTCTCTATTTTTTGCCATAATAAAAACTCCCGATGTATCTTTATCCAATCTATGAACAGAATAAGGTTTTGTTCCTTCAAAAATTTTACTTTTAGAAAAAATATCGACTAAATTTTTCTTTGATTTAGTTCCACCTTGAACTGATATACCTGAAGGCTTGTTCAAAACTATAAAATTATTATTGTTATCAATAATTTGATCTTCATTTGATTTAATAATTTCTTTTGAGGGTGAAAACTTATTTTTTTTTTGCTGAATAATTTCTTTAAATTCAATATTAAATGTATTTATCTCATCTTGAATTCTCAATTTATATGAACTTTTAACCTTTTTTTTATTGAGTTTTATTTTTCCATTTCTCAAATACTTTTCAATAAGACTTTGTGGAATTTTTCCAATATTGAGCTTTAACCATCTGTCCAAGCGCATATCTTTACACGTTGAGTCAACGATGTAAGATTTTTTCATGAATTAAGACTTATGCTGTAACTTGTTTTTTCTCTTCTGTTTTAGGAGCTTCTTTAGTTGGATTTTTTTTCTTTTTATCAACTCTTTTTGCCTCAACGTCTCTATCAACAAATTCAATTATAGCCATTGGAGCATTATCACCATATCTAAATCCAGCTTTTATTATTCTGGTATATCCACCTTTTCTATTTTCATATCTTTTAGAAAGGGTTTTCTTAACTTTATTTGCTGATTGAATATCTTGAAGTTTAGAAACTAGCATTTTAGTTGTTTGTAAAGTTTCTTTTTTTCCTAATGTTATAATTTTATCTGCTTGAGGTTTTAAAAATTTAGCTTTTGGCAAAGTTGTTTTAATTTGCTCATACTTAATTAGTGAATTAAGCATATTTTTAAGCAAAGCTTTTCTATGCTCTGAGGTTCTGTTCAGCTTTTTATTTGCTAAGCCGTGTCTCATTAAATTGCTTCCTCTAATTTTTTAGACATTTCAGCAATATTATCTGGTGGCCAGTTGGGTATCTCCATACCTAAATACAATGACATTCCTGTTAAAACTTCCTTAATTTCATTTAATGATTTCCTTCCAAAATTTGGTGTTCTCAACATTTCACCCTCAGATTTTTGAACTAAGTCACCAATATAAATAATATTATCATTTTTTAAGCAATTCATTGATCTAACAGACAACTCAAGTTCGTCTACTTTTCTTAATAAGTTCTTGTTAAACTCAGGCTCTGTAGAAACTTCTTTTACCGGAACTTCTACTGGTTCATCAAAATTTATAAACATTTTTAGTTGATCTTGAAAAATTCTAGCAGAATATGCAACCGCGTCTTCTGCTGAAATTGATCCATTAGTCTCAACTTCCATGATTAGCTTATCGTAATCTAAAGCTTTTCCTTCTCTTGCAGTGCTAACTGAATAAGACACTTTTTTAACTGGACTATATAAAGAATCTATCGCTATAAGTCCTAATGGCGGTTCCTCAGGTTTATTTAATTCTGCAGGAACATATCCTTTACCAGTATTAACATTCATTTCCATATGAAAAGTAGTATTTTCATCTAAATTACAAATAACTAAATCTGGATTTAATATTTCTACATCTGCAACTGGAGTTATATCAGATGCTTTAATTTCACCCGGTCCTTTAGCATCTAAGATTAGTTTTTTTGTGCCTTCAGAATTGCTTTTTAATGCAAGAGATTTTACATTTAAAACAATATCAGTTACATCTTCTCTTACACCCTTTATCGAAGTAAATTCATGCAAAACTCCATCGATTTGAATAGATGTTACTGCTGCACCTCTTATTGAAGAAAGCAATATCCTTCTTAGAGAATTACCTAAAGTCAATCCGTAACCCTTTTCAAGCGGCTCAGCAATTATTTTTGCATGAGTTAAATCATCACTAATTTGAACATCTAATTTAGATGGTTTTATTAAAGACTTCCAATTTTTACTATTAACGTTTTCAACTTCCATTAAACTCTCCTTTTCTTTGGTGGTCTAGTACCATTATGTGGCATAGGTGTAGTATCTTTTATAGATAAAATTTTAAAGCCTCGTGCTTGTAAAGCTCTTAATGCAGTTTCTCTTCCTGATCCAGGACCTTTAACCTCAACTGATAAAGTTTTCATTCCATACTCAAGTGCCTTAGAAGCTGCAGCGTCTGCTGCTATCTGTGCTGCGTATGGGGTTGATTTTCTAGAACCCTTGAAACCTTTTTGTCCTGCAGATGCCCATGAAACAACATTTCCGTTTGTATCTGCAATAGATATGATTGTATTGTTAAATGTAGATTGCACATAAGCAATACCATTTAAAATGTTTTTCTTTATTTTTTTCTTTTTAGAATAAGAACTTTTAACACTTTTTTTTGAGGACTTCTCAACCTTCTGATCTTTATTCTCAACTTTATCAGCTTTTGCCATAATTATTTTTTAGTTGGTGTTAATTTTTTTCCTGCTATTGCAATTGCTTTCCCTTTTCTTGTTCTCGCATTGCATCTGGTTCTTTGTCCTCTTACAGGTAATTTTTTTCTGTGTCTTGTTCCCCTATAACAAGCTAAATCAATTAATCTTTTTATACTTAATGAATAATCTCTTCTTAAATCACCTTCGACTTTAAAGTTTTGGTCGATATACTCTCTTATCTTTAAAATCTCCTCATCTGTTAATTCATTAACTCTTTTAGCCTTTGGAATTTCTAAAGATGAACAAATTTGCTGAGAGAATTTATCACCAATTCCATAAATGTAAGTTAAACCTATATGAACAAGCTTATTTTGTGGAATGTTTATACCTGCGATACGAGCCATAATTTTTGTGATAAATTGTGCCTTTTATATAAGATGATTAATCAAAGTCAACGTCTTATACATTGATAAAAGTGTCTATTTTCCTTGTTATTTCTTCAATTTCTAAACCTCCATCAATCTCTTTAAAATTTGGATTCTTAGAGTAGAAATTTAGAACTGGTTTTGTTGTTTCCATATATTTTTCATATCTGCTAACTATAGTATTAGAATTATCATCAGACCTATTTTCTATAATTTTTCTCTTTTCAAGTCTTTTAAGAATTGTTTCTTTACCTACATTTAGAAATAAAATTAAATCTATACTCTGATTTGAATTTTTTAATAACTGCTCTAAATTTGAAGCCTGACTTAATGATCTAGGATATCCATCAAAGATTAATTTATTTTTTTTTTGAGGATCAGATATTAAATTTTCTATAAGTTTATTAACAATATCGTCACTTACAAATTTTCCGTTCTTCATATCATTGGTTATAGCTTTACCAATATCTGTATTTTTTTTGATTTCCTCTCTTAAAAGATCACCTGTTGAAATTTGAAAGGATTTTAATTTATTTACTAGATATTTAGACTGAGTACCTTTACCAGCACCAGGTGGTCCAAATAAAATTATATTCACTTATCTACCAAATTTAGTTTTTTTAATAAGTTGTTCGTATTGTGAACTCATTAATCTTGTTTGAATTTGAGTCACAGTATCAATGGCTACTACAACAACAATTAAAATCGATGCACCGCCCAAATAAAATGGTATTGGATAATTTGCAATTAAAAATTCAGGCATTAAACACACCATTGTTAGATATAAAGCACCTATAGTTGTTAATTTTGTTGATATATTTTGAATATAAAATGCTGTACTTTCACCAGGTCTTATTCCGGGCACAAAGCCTCCATACTTTCTAAGGTTTTCTGCTGTTTCTACGGGATTAAAAGTTATAGAAGTATAAAAAAAAGTAAAAAATATTATACCAGATGCGTAAAGCAACATATAAAGAGGTTGTCCTTGAGTAAAATAAGAGCTTAAATTTAAAAAAGTTTCATTATTTGAAAAAGAAAAGTTTGAAAATGTTACTGGCAATAATAAAAGTGCTGATGCAAAGATAGCTGGTATTACTCCAGCCTGATTGATCTTTAGAGGTAAATGAGATGACTCTCCACCATACATTTTATTACCCATTTGTCTTTTAGGATAATTAACAAGAATTTTTCTTAAAGCTCTTTCCATAAATACAACAAATAAAATTACCAATATTAGCAAAACAAATAGTGCTAAAATCATAAATGTGGAAACTGCACCTGTTCTGCCTAATTCAAAAGTTGTCACTAAAGCTCTTGGAATTTCAGCTACGATACCAGCAAAAATTATTAAGGAAATACCGTTTCCAATACCTCTTTGAGTAATTTGCTCACCTAACCACATTAGAAAAATTGTACCTGCAACAATAGTCGTAACGGTAGTTATTTTAAAAAAAACGCCTGGATTAATCACTAAGTCAGCCGATGACTCTAAACCAACAGATAAACCATAACCTTGAACTGTTGCAAGTAAAACTGTTCCATATCTAGTAATTTGAGTAATTTTAGCTCTTCCAGTCTCACCTTGAGCTTTTAAATTTTTAAAATAATCAGAAACACCCGTCAGAAGTTGAACTATAATTGCAGAGGAAATATATGGCATTATGCCTAACGCAAATATCGCCATTCTGCTAACTGCACCTCCTGCAAAAACATTAAACATGCCTAGTAATCCTTTTTGATTACCTTCCATCATTATTTTCAATTGTTCAGGATCTATACCTGGTAAAGGTACAAAAGTTCCAAATCTATAAACAGCTAAAATTAAAATAGTAAAAATAATTCTATTTCTTAAATCATTTGTTGATGATGATGCACTCATATAAACAAACTATTTTTTTAATTGAATAGATCCACCAATTTTTTCAAGTTTTTCTATTGCTGATTTAGAGGCCAGGTCTGCTTCAATATTAATTTTATCTTTTACTTCCCCAGATCCTAAAATTTTTAATTTTTTTGAGTTTTTATTTATTAATTTAAGTTTCTTTAATAATTCAGAGTTTAATATTTCATTTGGACTAATATTTTTTTTGTCAATAAAAGACTGAATTTTTTCTAGATTTAAAATTGCTATGCTCTCTTTTGATATTGGATTAAAACCTCTTTTTGGAAGTCTTCTATATAATGGCATTTGACCACCTTCAAAACTTTTTATAGCTACACCAGATCTTGATTTTTGGCCTTTAACACCTCTGCCTGATGTTTTACCTTTTCCTGAGCCGATTCCTCTACCTACTCTCATTTTAGATTTATTGATTTTATCTCTATTATTTAAAGTAATCATTATCCTCTTTTTTCAATTATTTCAGAAATTTTTTTATTTCTAATTGCTGATATTTGCTTTGGCGAACTTTGTTTCATCAGTGCTTTCATTGTAGCTCTGATAACATTGTGCGCATTAGATGTTCCCATAGATTTTGCAACTATATCTTTAACACCTAAAACTTCACATACCGCCCTTACAGGTCCACCAGCAATAATGCCTGTTCCTTTAGAAGCTGCCCTCAATACTATTCTACCTGAACCATCTTTTGCTTTAACGTCATGGTGTATCGTTCTGCCTTCTCTAAGTGGTATATGGGTAAGTTTTCTTCGTGCCATTTCATTTGCTTTTTTTATAGCATCAGGTACTTGTTTAGCTTTTGCATGTGCTATACCAATTTTACCCGCTTGATTTCCAACAACTACAAGTGCTGAAAATCCAAATCTTCTTCCACCTTTAACAACTTTAGTAATACGGTTTATGTGGACTAATTTTTCTAATATATCGTCTGTTTTTTTATCTTTTAAATTTTCCATAATTAAAATTCCATCCCATTTTCTCTTAAAGTTTCTGCAAAAACTTTAATCCTACCATGATATTTATATGAACCTCTATCAAAGTAAATTTTTGTAATTTTCTTTTCTTGGGCCTTTTTGGCTAACTTTTGAGCAACTAATTTAGAAAGTTCTATTTTATTTATTTTATCACCTGATTTAAGATCTTTTTCTATAGATGAAGCTGATAACAAAGTTACATTTTTTGTATCATCAATTATTTGAGCCGAAATATTTTTTGATGATCTAGAAATACTTAGTCTAAATCTATCTTTTGAAGCAACTCTTTTAACTTTGTTGCTGACTCTAAATCTTTTTCTAATACTAGTATTTAGTTTCATTATTTTTTCTTACCTTCTTTTTTTAGAATATATTGACCTTTTTCTCGAACACCTTTTCCTTTGTACGGTTCAATTTTTCTTAATGTTTTTATTTTAGATGCAACCTCACCTACTAATTGTTTATCAAAGCCTGTTATTTTTAATGTTGTTTGTTTTTCAACAACAATTTTAATTCCTTCTGGTATATCAAAATTGATATCATGACTATAACCTAATTGTAAATTTAATTGATTCCCTTTTAGTGCTGCTCGATAACCAACACCAACTAATTCTAAAGTTTTTTCATAACCAGTGCTTGATCCAATTACAGCGTTATTGATTAAACTTCTATTCATTCCCCAAAGTCTTTTTGAGTTTTGATCTATTTTTTTTGGCTTAATAGAAATTTCTTTTCCTTCGATTATGTCCAAATTAAACATATCTAGATCAACATTGATTGACTTTTTCCCAAGTGGCCCCTCTATGTTTATAATATTACCAGATAAAGCAACTTTTACTTTTTCGGGAATTGATATGTTTATTTTACCTATTTTAGACATTAAAATACCTTACAAATTATTTCGCCACCAACTTTTTGTTTTCTTGCATCTATATCAGTCATCACACCTTTTGGAGTTGATACAATAGCAATCCCTAAACCGTTATTTATTTTAGGCAAGCTATCTGCAGATGAAAAAATTCTTCTTCCTGGTTTTGATACTCTTTCAAATGCACTTATTACTGGATTGCCTGAATGGTATTTGAGTTCTAATGATAATGTTGGTTTTTTCTCATCAGTACTTACATTAAAATCTTTTATAAAACCTTCATTTTTAAGAATATCTGCAATTTTTTTTTTAAAATTAGATGAAGGTAATTCTACTTTTTTATGATTTCTAGCTTGAGCGTTCTTTACTCTTGCAATCATATCTCCTATAGGGTCACTTAAACTCATAATTTTCCTTTCTACCAGCTAGACTTAACTAGACCGGGTATCTTTCCTTGTAATCCTAATTGTCTTAATGCAATTCTTGAAATCTTTAATTTTCTGTAAACACCGTGAGGTCTACCAGTAATCTCACATCTATTCATAACTCTTGTTTTAGCCGAGTTTCTTGGCAGTTTAGATAATTTTTGTTGTGCTTTAAATCTTTCTTCTAATGGAATCTTTTTATCCATTATAATTTTCTTTAATGTTTGTCTTTTCTTATAAAGCCTATCTGAAAGTTTAATTCTTTTTTTATTTTTATTAACAGCGCTTAACTTTGCCATGCTTAATTATCTCCTTTTTTAATAAATGGAAAATTCATTTTTTGTAGTAATGCAAAACTATGCTCTTTATTGATTGCTTTAATTACTATTACTATATCTAAACCTCTAACCTTGTCCGCTCTATCAAAGCTTACTTCTGGAAAAATTATATGTTCTTTAATTCCAAATGTATAATTACCAAATTTATCAAAGCCTTTTGGTGACAAACCTCTAAAATCTTTAATTCTTGGTAATGCAATATTCACTAATCTGTCTAAGAATTCATACATTCTGTTTTTTCTTAATGTTACCTTTAAACCAGCATTTGATCCTTTTCTGGTTTTAAAATTTGCTACTGATTTTTTAAATTTGGTTGTAACTGGTTTTTGTCCAGTAATTTTAGCCATATCTTCTTCACATGATTTTAAAATCTTAGAATCTGTAGCATCTAAACCAAGACCCATATTTAAAATAACTTTCTCAATTCGTGGAGCCATATAAATATTTTTAAAACCAAACTGATCTTTTAATGCAGGCTGAATTTCTTTATTGAATATCTCTTTTAATCTTGGTGTCATTATTTTTTAGCCTCTTTTTTCTTAGCTGTTTTTTCATCAATTAGTTTTAAGTTAGAAATATGAATAAAGCTTTCCTTCGAAAAAATTCCACCTTTTTTCTCTTTTGTTGTTTTAACATGTTTTTTAACCATGTTTATTTCTTTAACCTTTGCTCTATTATTAGCTCTATCAATTTCAATAACTTCACCTTCTTTTTTTTTATCTTTTCCAGTTAAAACTTTTACTTTCAAACCTTTTTTAATCATTATAAAACCTCCGGCGCCAATGAAATGATTTTCATTTGACCTCTGCTTCTTAATTCTCTCGTAACTGGACCAAAAATCCTTGTTCCTACTGGCTCTCCTTTATCATCAACTAATACAGCTGCATTGTTGTCAAATCTTACTTTTGAACCATCATTTCTGTGGATTCCTTTTTTAACCCTTACAACTACTGCTTTATGAACAGATCCTTTTTTAACTTTTCCTTTAGGTATCGCTTCTTTAACTGCAATTACAATAGTATCACCAATACTAGCGTATCTTCTTTTTGATCCACCTAGAACTTTGATGCACTCAATTCTTTTTGCACCGGTATTGTCAGCTACTTGCAATTCAGTTTGAACACCAATCATTACTTTGTACTCTCCATGACTTGAAATTTTTTATTTTTAGAAAAAGGTTTGCTCTCAATAATTGAAACTTTGTCACCTGTTTTGAACTTATTATTTTCATCATGAGCGTTATAATTTTTTCTAACTCTGATTACTTTTTTTAGAATTGGGTGAGAATATTTACGTTCTACCATAACAGTAATTGTTTTATTTGGTTTATCGCTTATAACTACACCTGTAAGTATTTTTTTAGGCATTTGCTTTTCCCTTTAAAATTGTTTTTAATCTCGCTATTGTTTTTCTAGTTTCCCCAATTTTAGCTGGATTTGTTACTTGTGAATTCATTTTTTGAAACCTGAAATTAAAAAGATCTTTTTTAAGCTTATCAATATTCTTCACAATTTCGTCCTTTGATAATTTTTTAATTTCCTGTTTCTTCATTATGCAAATCTCTTAATAGTTTTGGTTTTAATTGGTAATTTTGCTGAGGCTTTATATAAAGCTTCTTTAGCAATTTGTTCAGAAACTCCATCAACTTCAAACAATATTCTTCCTGGTTTTACTCTACATGCAAAGTATTCAGGTGAACCTTTTCCTTTACCCATTCTGACTTCGATTGGTTTTTTAGAAACTGGTATATTTGGAAATATTCTTGTCCAAACTCTTCCCTGTCTTTTCATATGTCTTGTCAAAGCAACTCTAGCTGCTTCTATCTGTTTTCCTGTAACTCTTTCTGGTTGCAAAGCTTTTAATGCATAAGCACCATAATTAATTGTGCTTGCTCTTGTAGCATTACCATGAATTCTACCTTTATGAGCCTTTCTCCATTTTGTTCTTACTGGTTGAAGCATTATTGTTTACCTTCCTTGGGAGTTACTTTATTTGTCTCTTGATTAAATTCTCTAGCAAAAACTTCACCTTTATATATCCAAACTTTAATTCCAATGATTCCATAAGTTGTAAGAGCCTCAGCTTCTGCATAATCTATATCGGCTCTTAAAGTATGTGATGGAATACTTCCATCTCTTAACCATTCTGTTCTTGCTATTTCATTTCCACCAAGTCTCCCACTAACAGAAACTTTAATTCCTTTTGCTCCCAATCTAATACATGATTGCATTGCTCTTTTCATCGCTCTTCTATATGAAATTCTTTTTACAAGTTGCTGTGCAATATTTTCTGCTACCAAATAAGCGTTAGTTTCAGGTTTTTTAACTTCTTTAATATTTAGATTTACTTCATTGGTTGTGAATTTCGAGAGATTATTTTTAATTTTATCTATATCACTTCCTTTTTTTCCAATAACAAATCCAGGTCTAGAAGTATAGATTGTAACATAACATTTATTAGATGTTCTCTCGATCATTACCTTGGATACACCAGAGTTGATTACATTTTTCTTGATATATTCTCTAATTTTAAAATCTTCGATTAGATAATTTCCGAAATCTTTTTTCTTAGCATACCATACAGAGTCCCATCCTCTGTTGACACCTAATCTAAAACCTACAGGATTAACTTTTTGCCCCATGCTTCTCCATTTGTTTTGCTTCTGATAAAATTATTGTAACAGTTGACCAAGGTTTTAATATTGGTGCTGCTCTTCCTTTGGCTCTAGGTCTGAATCTTTTCATAACTATTTTTTTTCCACAATATGCCTCTTTAACTATTAATTTATCAATATCGTATTGAAAATTATTTTCAGCATTAGCCACAGCTGAACTGATAGTTTTTCTAACATCTCTAGTAACTCTTTTTTCTGAAAACTGTAAATCTCTAATTGCAACATCAACTTTTTTGCCAACAATACTTTTTAGTATTGGACTAAGCTTTCTAACACTTGATCTAATACCGTTATTAACAGACTTCACTGTTTTTTGGTTAGATTTATCTATTTTCTTTTTCTTACCCATAATTATTTCTTCTCTGCTGTTGCTGGTTTAGCTTTTTTATCAGCTGGTGTATGACCAAAGAACGTTCTTGTTGGTGCAAACTCACCCAGTTTATGTCCAACCATATCTTCTGAAACAGTTATTGGTATAAATTTTTTGCCATTATAAATTTGGAAACTTACCCCTACAAAATCGGGTAAAATTGTAGATTTTCTTGACCAAGTTTTAATAGGAATTTTCTTTGGATCGTCTTTATACTTGTCAACCTTCTTCATCAAGCTTTCTTCTACAAACGGTCCTTTCCAAACTGCTCTAGCCATTACTTAGTATCCTTCCTCTTATTTCTTCTCTTAACTATAAATTTATCTGTTCTTTTATTATCTCTAGTTTTTAAACCTTTAGCAGATTGTCCTGTAGGTGATACTGGATGCCTACCTCCAGCGGACTTACCTTCACCACCTCCATGTGGGTGATCAACCGGGTTTTTAACAACACCTCTAGTATGAGGTCTTCTACCCAACCATCTTGATCTACCTGCTTTTCCAATTTTAATATTTTTTTGATCAGGATTACTTAAAATTCCAATTGTAGCTAAAGCTCTTGAATCTATTTTTCTTACTTCACCTGAGGCTAATTTTATTAAACTATAGTTTCCATCTAGACCACTAATAGTAACTGATGAACCAGCTGCTCTAGCAATTTTTCCACCACCACCTGGTTGGATTTCAACATTATGTATATTGATACCCACTGGAATGTCTTGCAATGGCATACAATTACCCACTTTAATTTCTTTTTTAGAACCGCTTTCAACTTTATCTCCAACTTTAATTTTTTGTGGCGCTAAGAAATATGAGTGAGTACCATCCTCAAATTTAACTAACATAATGTAACATGATCTATTTGGATCGTACTCTATTCTTTCAACTGTTGCTTCCATGTCAAATTTTTTTCGATAAAAATCCACATGTCTGTACATTTTTTTATGCCCACCAGCTCTATTGATAGAGGTAATATGACCATTATTATTTCTTCCTTTCATCGCATTTTTAGGTGAAACTAAAGTCTTGAATGGTTTACCTTTCCATAAATCGGTTCTATCGACTAAAATGGTACCTCTTGTAGATTTTGTATATGGTTTAAAAGTTTTTAATGCCATTTATTAAATTCCTGTTGTTAGATCAATACTTTGACCTTTTTTTAAAGTAATTATTGCTTTTTTATATCCAGATACTTTTACTTTTCTACCTCTGGTAACTTTTGTTCTGTTCTGTTTGTTAATAATATTTATCTTTGTCACATTAACTTTGAATATTTTTTCAATATTCTTTTTTAAGTTTTTCTTATTTGCACCATCTGGAACTTTAAACACAATTTTATTTAGTTCAGATAAGTTAGTTGATTTCTCTGTAACCACAGGAGAAAGAATTTTGTCGTATAAATGAATTTTTTCCATTTTATGAATATCTCTTTTCTAGTTCTTTTACAGAACTTTCAGTGAAAACTACTTTTTTAAATTTGATAATGTCATAAGCACTAAAATGATTTACGTCTGTAACTTTAACATTCGGAATATTTCTTGCTGATTTTTCAATTTTTTCTTTAGAATTTTTATCTAAAATTATTAGTGAATTTGTAATTTCAAGTTTATTAATAATTGTGTTCATCTCTTTCGTTTTTTTAATTTCAGAAGTAAAATCATTTAAGATTAATAAATTTTTGTTATTATTTTTTTCTGTAATTAAAGAAGCTACACTTTGTTTCTTCTCAGTTTTATTTAGTTTTCTTTTTTTATAAGCCAATTCACCTTTTGGTCCATGAGCAATACCTCCGCCAACAAATATAGGAGCTTTTCTACTAGCATGCCTTGCACCACCTGTCCCTTTTTGAGCATATATTTTTGAAGTTGGTCCTTTTACTTCATTTTGTTGTTTAGTTTTGGCATGTCTCCCTTTGTAATTAGCATTTGTTTTGTAAAGAACAGCGCTAACTAATTTATGGTTAATTTTAGCAGAAAAAATCTTATCCAAAACTTCGATACTATCTTTTTTTCCGTCAATACTAATTTTATCTAATTTCATTATTTTTTCTTTTTCTCAGGTGTTTTTTTAGCCTCTTCAGCAGCTGCTTGTTTCTCACCAATTGTCATTTTGTTAATATTTTTTACTGATTTTTTAACCATTATTTCAGAATTTTTTGAGCCAGGTATTGATCCTTTTAAGTAAAGAAGTTCGTTTTCTAAGTCAGTTTTTATTATTTCAATATTTTGCATTGTTCTTAGCTTGTCACCCATATGACCAGCCATTTTTTTTCCTTTAAAAACTTTTCCTGGATCTTGGCTATGTCCAGTTGAGCCATGTGCTCTGTGTGATATTGAAACACCGTGACTAGCTCTTAAACCACCAAAATTATGTCTTTTCATAGCACCTGCAAAACCTTTACCAATTGTCTTTGATCTTGTGTCTACAAATTTAATATCTTTGAATATTTCTAAACCAAACTCGTTTCCTTCTTTGTAAACAGAAGTGTCATTTACTCTAAATTCTTTTAATTTTTTCTTAGCTTCTGTATTTTTTTTAGAAAAAACACCTTTCATTGCTTTTGTTAATTTTGAATTTTTAATCTTTCCATATCCAAGCTGAACAGCTTTGTATCCTCTTTTATCCTCTTCAATAACCTGAATAACTCTAGCTTTTTCAACCTTAAGCACAGTCACAGGAACTAACTGACCAGATTTATAGAATTCTCTCGTCATTCCAATTTTTTTTCCTAATAAAGCTATATCACTCATAATTAAATCTTTATCTCCACATCTACACCAGAAGCTAAATCAAGTTTCATCAATGCCTCTACAGTTTGTGGTGTAGGTTCAATGATATCTATTAATCTTTTGTGTGTTCTTGATTCAAACTGCTCTCTACTTTTCTTATCTATATGAGGTGATCTTAATACAGTGTATCTTTCAATTCTTGTAGGTAATGGAATAGGTCCTTTAATTGTAGCTCCAGTTCTTTTTACTGTGTTTACAATTTCTTCTGTAGAAGCGTCTAAAACCTTATTATCGTACGCTCTTAGTTTTATCCTAATGTTTTGCTTTTCCATTATCCCGCCACCTTTTTAGTTACTTCATCTTGAACATTTTGAGGAACTTTAGAATAATGATCAAAGAACATTGAATATTGCGCTCTTCCTTGTGACATTGATCTAAGATTATTGATATAACCAAACATATTGGCTAGAGGAACCATAGCTGTAATCACAGTTGCATTTCCTCTTTGTTCTTGAGTGCTAATTTGCCCTCTTCTACTGTTTAAATCACCTATAACATCTCCCATATAGTCCTCAGGAGTTACGACTTCTACTCTCATAATTGGTTCTAGAAGTTTTAATCCACCTTGAGTACAAGCTTCTTTAAAACATGCTCTACTTGCAAGTTCAAAAGCTAAAACGCTTGAGTCAACATCATGATGTAAACCATCAACAATAGTTACTTTGTAATCAATCATTGGAAAACCCGCCAAAATTCCACTATCGGACACAGTTTCAATACCTTTTTCGACACCAGGAATGAATTCTTTTGGAATAGCTCCGCCCTTAATAGCACTTTCAACTTCTCTTCCTTTTCCTGGTTCTTGAGGTTCAACAAATAATTTAACCTTAGCAAACTGACCAGCACCACCACTTTGTTTTTTATGTATGTATTCATACTCAGCAGATTTTTCTATAGTTTCTCTATAAGCAACTTGTGGAGCACCTACGTTTGCTTCGACTTTAAATTCTCTTTTCATTCGATCAACAATAATATCTAAATGAAGTTCACCCATACCTTTAATAATTGTTTGACCCGACTCTTCATCTGAAGAAACTCTAAATGATGGATCCTCTTTAGCTAATCTAGCTAATGCTTCACCCATTTTTTCTTGGTCACCTTTTGTTTTTGGCTCTACAGCAATTTCAATTACTGGGTCTGGGAATTCCATTGGCTCTAATAAAACTGGATTTTCTTTGTCACATAAAGTGTGACCAGTCATAGTATTTTTTAATCCCGCTAGTGAAACAATATCACCTGCGTTAGCTTCTTTAATATCTTCTCTTGAATTAGCATGCATTAAAAGCATACGGCCAACTCTTTCTTCTTTGTCAGATGAAGAGTTGTATACGGCAGTACCAGACTTAATTGTTCCTGAATAAATTCTAACAAATGTTAAAGAACCTACAAATGGATCGTTTGCAACTTTGAAGGCCAAACCTGAGAAAGAAGAACCATCATCAAATTTCATCTCAACTTCATCTTCTGAACCAACTTTTGTGCCTTTAATTGAGCCTATATCTACTGGGCTTGGTAAGTAATTTACAACGGCATCTAACAAAGGTTGAACACCTTTGTTTTTAAAAGCAGATCCAGTTAAAACTGGGACAAAACTAAAGTCCAATGTTCCTTTTCTTATACACTTAACTAAATCTTCCTCTTTAATTTCCTCCCCATTTAAATAAGATTCCATTAATTTTTCGTCCTGCTCTACAGCAGTTTCGATTAATTCTGTTCTATATTTTTCAGTAATTTCTTTAAGATCATCAGGAATATCTTTGTATTCCCATTCAGCACCTAATGCCTCATTTTTCCAAACTTGAGCTTTCATTTTCACTAAATCAACAACTCCAGTTAAAGAAGCCTCAATTCCAATAGGAACTTGTAATACTAATGGCTTTGCGCCTAATCTATCTTTAATCATGTCAACACATCTAAAGAAATCAGCACCTGTTCTATCTAGTTTATTTACAAAACAAATTCTTGGAACTTTATATTTGTCTGCTTGTCTCCATACTGTTTCAGATTGCGGTTCTACACCTGCTACACCATCAAAAACAGCTACGGCACCATCTAAAACTTTCAAAGATCTCTCTACTTCAATAGTAAAGTCTACGTGACCTGGGGTATCAATAATGTTAACTCTGTGATCATTCCAAAAACAAGTAGTTGCTGCAGAAGTAATTGTAATTCCTCTTTCTTGTTCTTGCTCCATCCAATCCATGGTTGCTGCACCATCATGTACTTCACCAATTTTATGGCTCTTACCTGTATAATATAAAATTCTTTCTGTAGTTGTTGTTTTCCCAGCGTCTATATGGGCCATGATCCCAATATTTCTATATTTATCTAATGAATGAGTTCTAGCCATAATTTATTACCACCTAAAATGAGCAAATGCCTTGTTAGACTCTGCCATTTTATGTACATCTTCTCTTTTTTTTACAGCAGCTCCTTTTTTTTCATAAGCATCATAAAGCTCATTAAAAATTTTATCTGCCATATGTTTATCTTTTCTTTTTCTTGCTGATTCTACTAACCATCTAATTGCTAAGGCTTGTGCTCTTTTACTTTTTACTTCAACAGGAACTTGATAAGTTGCTCCACCTACTCTTCTAGATCTAACTTCTACAGTTGGTTTGATATTGTTAATTGCTTCATTAAAAATATTAATTGGCTCATCTTTCGTTTTTGTTTTAATTTTATCGATAGCATCATAAACTATTTTAGCAGCAATACCTCTTTTACCATCGTACATGATATTATTGATTAATTTTGGAATAATAGTAGATTTAAACTTTGGATCTGGAACTACATTTTTTTTTGGTTGAGTTTTTTTTCTAGACATTATTTACCTTTTTTTGTTCCATATAAAGATCTTCTTTGCTTTCTATTTGCAACACCTTGTGTATCTAGATTACCTCTTAAAATATGATAACGAACTCCTGGTAAATCTTTTACCCTACCACCTCTAATCAGTACTACCGAGTGTTCTTGTAGATTGTGACCTTCACCAGGAATATAAGCTGTAACTTCAAATCCGTTTGACAATCTTACTCTAGCAACTTTTCTTAATGCAGAGTTTGGTTTCTTGGGAGTAGTTGTATAAACTTTTACGCAAACACCTCTCTTTAAAGGTTGTTTTTGTAAGGCTGGAACTTTATTCCTAGCCGCTGGTTTAGTCCTTTTTTTTCTTAACAACTGATTAATAGTTGGCATAAATTTTTCTAAATTAATTAATTTATTTTTAGATGAAAATAACTGACAGGTTATTTTGTGGCAGCGTTTAGTACTGTTAGAAGCACTACATTCCAACCAAAAACATCGCCAAATTACTTATTAATAGCCCTTTGTCAAACTAAAACTGCAATTTTTAGGTGATTTTTTATTGATTTGTCTGTGTTTCTTCAGGTTCGGATACTTCTATCTTATCTTGCTCTGCTAAAAAATTGTTATCATCCTCCAGAGCTATATTGTTCCATTTATTTTTAATATTACCAGTCCCTGCAGGAACTAATCTTCCAACAATAACGTTCTCTTTTAGGCCATTTAATGGATCAACTTTTCCTTTAATTGCAGCATCAGTAAGAACTCTTGTTGTTTCTTGGAACGAAGCAGCTGAAATAAACGATTCTGTTTGAAGTGATGCTTTAGTGATACCCATTAAAATTCTTTCACCAACTGCTGGAGTTTTGCCCTCTGCAACTAACTTTTCATTTGTATTATCAAACTTAATTCTATCAACAACTTCTCCAGGTAAATAACTTGAATCACCAGACACTTTAACTTCAACCTTTTTAAGCATTTGTCTTAAAATAGTTTCTATATGTTTATCGTTTATTACTACACCTTGTAATCTATAAACTTCTTGGACTTGGTTAACAAAATATTCTGTTAATTCTTTAATACCTAAAATTCTTAAAATATCATGTGGTAATGGTTGACCATCTAAAAGATATTCTCCTTTTTGAATTTTTTCACCTGGGTTAAAATTAATATGTTTGCCTTTTGGAATTAAATAATTTGAAGGTTCTGATCCATCTTCAGGAACAATAGATACTCTTTGTTTGCCTCTTACCTCTTTACCAAATACAACACTACCATCATTTTCTGCAATGATAGCACTATCCTTAGCTTTTCTAGCTTCAAATAACTCAGCAACTCTTGGTAGACCCCCGGTAATATCTTTTGTTTTCGTAGTTTCCTTGGGTAATCTTGCAATTACATCACCAGCATAAACTTTTTGACCATCTTTAATTGATAAAATCGAGTCTGGTACTAAATAATATCTAGCTTCATTATCATCAGCTTTTTTAATTACATTTCCTTTTTCATCTCGTAAAGTTATTCTTGGTTTTAAATCAGTGCTTTTTGATTGACCTCTCCAATCAATTACTGATTTAGAAGAAATACCTGTTGCATCATCAGTA
>CACITU010000001.1 GCA_902589725.1 uncultured Pelagibacteraceae bacterium | reverse complement strand
TTAAATAAATTTAATTATGATAAAATAGATTTTTTTATTATATATCCACTTGCGCAACAAAAAAATCACGTACCAAGAGAATTGCTAAGAAGATTAAAGGCAAATAGTAAAGATCTTATAATTAAAAGAGATTATGCAGAAATAAAAAAAGATCTCAAAAATGTAGAAAATTTTTTAGATGAAATTAAAGCTCATAATTCAAAAGTAACTAAAATTAAACCTAATGATTATTTGTGCGATAGTTTTATTAAAAAATATTGCGTTGGAAATAATGATAATCAAATATTTTACATAGATTCTCATCACCTAAGTAATACAGGTTCTGACTTTGTTCTTAATAAGTCATTATTTAAAAAAATTTTAAATCAATGAAATTTTAAATTCTTTTCACTGAATAAAAAGTTAAGGTAAAAATCAAAGAAAATATTAAAGATAAAAAGACTTCTTTAAAAGAAAGAAGCTTATCTTGATTTATCTCAACTTGAATATCACTAATACCTTTGTCTGAAATAAAATAAATTAAGTATTTAATTAAACTATCAATGTTTTCAGTATCTTTATCTTCAAATCCAAAAACTTCTTTCATTCTTTTTAAAAATTTTTCTTCTTTCAAAGCTTTCTTATCATTGTAATCTATTTTTTCATAAATTTCTAATGATAGATCTTCAAAAAACTTTTGATTAGTCATAATTAGGCTTTGAATTATTTTTCGGTCATATCTGACATCCATATCCATTGAATCTAAAAAATAATCAGCTGCAGTGTAAAATTTTTGAAGTTTTTGAACAGAAGCCAACTGAAAGCCTTTTCTAATTTTCTCTAATAATTTTTTCGAGTCCTCTAAATAATTAGATTTTAAACCAATAACATATTGACCACTAGTTGATCTTGCATAAAAAACTGAGCTAAATAAAGGATTTGAAGAGTTCTCCATATTATGAACAATGGAGTCTATTTCACTAATATTGTCTGAATAAACAGTAAAGTTTAGATAGTATTTTTTATAACTTAAAACATTAAACAATAATGATAAAGAAAATAATATAATGAATATGAAAATATATAGACTAAATTTTTTGAACATCTTTCTCGCTTCTATAAGTTAATGCCAATAAAGTCATTAAAATTTGTAACATTATCAATCCAGATGTGGAATTAAAAATAAAATTTAAAAAAATAAATAATATACCAATACTATAAATATTCATAAAATTATTCTTTGAAATACCATATGTTTTTGAAACAAATTTAAAAAAATAAAAAATAAAAATTATTATAAATATTCCATAAGACATTAATACATCTGTGAATAAATTTGATGCTTGAGGTGGGTAAATTTGAGTATTTTCAAAATGTACGTCTAAAATATCTGCGTAAATTTCTCTTAATTTATTTCCATTAATTTTGTCTGGATATAAGTAATTTAAAGTGTCTATATCATTATAATAAAATTTTCCTACTCCAGGACCAACACCAAAAGGTAAATTAGATAAAATAACATCTATCTCCCTATGCAATAGACCAAGTCTATAATATGAACTTTCATAATCACATAAATTTTTAGGATTAATTTGGAAATTTTTTAAAGTTTTGAAAAAATTACTTTCAAGATAAGTACATTGATCGAAATTGAAGGATATTTTTGAAATAAAAAGAAATAAAAAAATGATTGAGAATCTCATTACAATATTTTTTTTAAACAAAACAAAAATTAAAATTAATGAAGAAATTGCCAAACTTAGAATTATTGCTCTGGATTCTATGTTAAATATAATTATAGATGATAACAAAAATATTATAGGTAAATTCCAATATTTTTTATATTTAACAAAGTTATAGATTGCAAATAAAATTGCAATACCAGTAAAAAGTGAAGTCACAAAAAAACTTGGAAAAAATATAGAGTTAAATGCACCGTTTGTATCATAAAAATTTATATTCTTAATTTTAAATAATAAAAAAACAAAAAGTTCAAATATCAAAAAAATACTTGCAATAAATATAAATTTTTCAACATATTTACTCATTTGTTTTAAATTTAATTTTTTATCATTAAATATGAATATTAAGAAAATAACTGTATTTAGTAGGTCTAAAAAATAATTTTTAAAATGAAGGTTAAAACCTAAATTTGCAAGTGTCTTGCTCTTTAAAAAAAATAACATTAAGTATGCAGCAGGAACAAATATTAAAAATACTGTAAAATTTATATTTTTTTTATTTTTAAGATTTTGAAATAAATTAATTATTTCATTAATAAATATAGGGAATAAAAAAATTAAAATATAGATTTTACTAAAATATATATCAAAAACTTGTAAAGTAGAAAATCTTCCTGGTAAAAAAAAGTAAACTAAAAGTAAAATAAATATTATCTTTTCTTTTGAAAGTTGATTTAAAAATTTTAAATAAATTAAATATAATGATAGGTATCCTAAGTGAATAAAAATTGAGATAGTCTCTAACATTAATTTGTATTATTATTCAAATTTATATATAAAGCATTAAAAATTATGAAATTTATTACCTTTGGTAAGCCAAGTCTTTATCCTGGAGAATTAAAAGAGATAACAAATACACTAAAAAGTGGCTGGCTTGGAACAGGTCCTAAAAGTTATAAATTTGAAAAAAATTTTTCAAATTATACTAACTCTAAATACAGTTTAGCTTTAAATTCTTGCACAGCTGCAATTTTTTTAACTTTAAAACACTTGGGTTTAAAAAAAGGAGATCAGGTGATTACTACACCTCTAACATTTTGTTCTACTGTAAGTTCAATTTTACATGTTGGTGCCACTCCCGTATTAGCTGATATTAACCAAGAAACCTTAAATATTGATCCACAGGAAATTGAAAAAAATATAACAACAAAAACAAAGGCATTAATTATAGTCCATTTTGCTGGAAAAATTTGTGACATGCAATCTATCAGAAAAATTTGTAACAAATATAATCTATTTCTAATTGAAGACTGTGCGCATGCTATTGAAACAAAATTGGATAATAAAAATGCAGGAACTTTTGGTGACTTCGGGTGTTTTAGCTTTTATGTAACAAAAAATTTATCAACTGGTGAAGGTGGGATGATAATATCTAAAAAGAAAAAAGCAATTCAAGAACTAAGAACTTTAAGTTTACATGGAATGGACAGAGATGCTTGGAAAAGATATGGAAAATCTGGATTTAAACATTACGATATAGTAAGAGCAGGTTTTAAATTTAATATGTCGGATATCCACGCAAGTATTGGAATTCACCAACTTAATAATATTGAAAAAGCATGGAAAAAAAGAGAGTTAATCTGGAATACCTATATGAAAGCATTTAAAAATTTACCAGTGGTGCTTCCAAAAAAAATTCCAACTAATGAAAAACACTCTTATCATCTATTTAGTATTATTGTCAAAAGTAACAAAGTAAGAGAAAAATTATTAAATTATTTACAAAAAAATAATATAGGTTGTGGAGTACATTACAAAAGTATAAACAAATACAAATTTTATAAAAACAAAATTATAAATAGAAAAAAAAATTTAATTGCTGATAAAATTGGTGAAACAATCTTAAGCATACCTATTTATGAGTCTCTAAGAAAAAATGAAATTAAATTCATTGTCGATAAGTTCAAAAAATTTTTTGAATAAAAGAATAATATTTAGATGTGATGGTGGAGATGTATCCGAAATTGGAACTGGCCACATATATAGATGTTTGACGATTGCAAAATTCCTAGTTTCTAAAAAAATCAAAAAAAAAAATATATTATTTATTACAAAAAAAAATCAAAATTTTTATAACGGTTTTAAATTAATTAAGACTGAAGGTTATAATATCTTTTCGCCAAATAGAAATCGTAAATTAGAAAATAAATTTGAGATAGATACATTAAATAATTTTAAGTCAAAATTACTTATTATTGATAGACTGGATGATTTAAAAAAAAAAGAAATAATTAAATTAAAAAAAAACCATAGGAAAATTATTTTAATAGACTCTGTATCAAAATATATCAAATATTCAGATTTAAATTTAAATCCTCATATTAAGAACAAATACACAAAAAAAAATTTTGGATTAGAATATTTAATTTTACCAGAGGGAAAAATTAAAAGAGATAAAACAAAAGAAAAAAAAATATTTTTATATTTTGGAGGGTATGATAACAAAAATATTTTAAAAAAAATCTTAAAAATACTTAATAATACAAATTTTAATTTAAAAATTTGTATTGAAAAAAAAAATAGAAAAATTTGTAAAAGCTTTAAGAAACTTAGTTATATATTTTTTGATAAAAGAAGTTTTTTTTCAAATCTTAAAAATTCAAATTTTGCAATTATTAGTGGAGGATTAATTTTATACTGTGCATTAAAGTACAATGTACCAAGTATTTCTATTCCACAGTATAAACATCAAAAAATTAATATTCTACGAATAAAAAAACGCAAAGGAACTGTTATGCTTGATGCTAATCAACTAGAGCAAAAACTAGAGTATATATTGTCAAAATTTAATAACAAAAATTATATAAATAGCTATAAAAGGAATATAAAATTTAATTTTTCAAATAAAATTAATAATAATGCATTAGCAATGATTATAAATCTATATGACAAAAAAAATATCTGAATTATTTAACTTTAAAAATAAAGTAATTATAATAACTGGATGCTCAGGACAATTAGGAAGAGAGCTTAGTGATTTTTTTCTTAAAAATAATTCCATAGTCTATGGATTAGATAAAATTAAACCTCGGAATAGTAAAATCAAATTTATTAAATGTGATATTGTAGAAGATAAAGAGTTAAAAAAAGTGATTAAAAAAATATATTCCAAACATAAAACTATAAATATTTTAATTAACAATGCTGCTGTATCTTTTTTTCAAAACTTCAAATATAGAAATTTGAAAAATTTTAAGGAAACTATTTCAACAAACTTATACGCACCATTTAATGCAATAAAATTTTTAAGTGCAAATTCAAAAAAAAGAGATAATTTAAAAATTATAAATATCAGCTCAATTTATGGGGTTGTAACACCAAACTTTAGTATTTACTCAAAAGGGGATAGATTTAACTCTGAAATATATGGTGCATCAAAAGCTGCTTTAATTCAAATCACAAAATACTTTGGAAATTTACTTGCTAATAAAAATATATGTGTGAATTGTATTTCGCCAGGTGGAATAGAAAATTTAAATTTACAAAAAAAAAAGTTTATTAAAAAATATAATAAAAATGTTCCAAAAAACAGATTGGCCAAAACAACCGACTTCCTTGCAGCAGTTGCATTTCTGAGTAGTGATTTTTCAAACTATACAACTGGACAAAATATTGTAATAGATGGTGGCCTGTCATTAAAATAAATATGATTAATTTTAAAAAAAACTTTTTTATATCTGAAATAGGAATTAACCATGGTGGAAATTTCAATACAGCGTTAAAAATGGTTAAGGTCTCAAAAAAAATTGGTTTCTCTGCTGTAAAATTTCAAACCTATACAACCGAAAGAAGAGTAAAAAAAAACTCACCTATTTTTGAAATATTAAAAAAATGTGAACTTTCTTACGAAGAATTTGCTGAGATAAAAAAATATTGTGATAAACAAAAAATAATTTTTTTTTCAACACCTTTTGATTTAGGAGCGGTTCATTTTTTAAATAAAATTCAAGTAAATTTATTTAAAATTGCATCTTTTGATATTTCAAACTTAGAACTTATTAGAGCGGTGAAAAAAACTAACAAACCTTGTATTATCTCCACTGGTATGGCTAATAAAAAAGAGATAGATAAAGTTTATAAACTGTTTAGTAAAAATATTAAAAATTTAATTTTACTTCATTGTGTTTCATCTTATCCATGTAAAGAAGAAGATTCTTTTTTAGAAAATATTAACTTTATGAAATCAAATTATAAATGTAAAATTGGACTATCTGACCACACACCCAATATTAGAACTTCTTTGATAGCAAAAGCCATGGGAGTAAACATATTTGAAAAGCATTTTAAGCTCCAAAATCAAAATTGTGTTGATGCTCCTGTGTCAATTAATCCAAAAAAATTTATAGAGCTTAAAAAAGAGGTAGACCTTATAGATAAAATTAAGGGTAAAAGTTCTTTCGGTGTTAAAAATCCAGAAAAATTTGCTAAACAGTTCAAAAGATATTCAAAATAATATTTTATATTAATGAAAATTTATAAAACTCCAAATTTGTGGAACTCAGCTAAAAAATTAATTCCAGGTGGTAATGGTCTTTTGTCAAAAAGACCAAACAGATACTTACCAGATTATTGGCCAACATATTTTAAAAAGGCTAAGGACATAAAAATTAAAAGTCTCAATAATAAAAATTTTATTGATATGTCTAACATGGGTGTTGGAGCTTCTGTACTTGGATATTCAAATAATTTTGTAAATAGAGAAGTAAAAAAAGCGATAGATAAGGGAATTGCAAGCACTTTAAATTGCAGAGAAGAATATGATCTAGCAAAAGAATTTCTTAAAAATGATAAATTTGCTCAAAATGTAAAATTTGCAAGAAGCGGTGGTGAGGCAATGTCAATAGCCATAAGAATTGCAAGAGCAAACTCGAAAAATGATAAGATTGCATTTAGTGGTTATCATGGATGGCATGATTGGTATTTAGCTACAAACTTAAAAGGTAAAGAAAAATTAAAAGAGCACTTACTACCAGGATTAAATCCTTTAGGAGTTCCTAAGGCTTTAAAAAATACTGTTATACCTTTTAGATATAATAATATTAAAGACTTCAAAAAAATAATTTCAAGAAATAAGATAGCTGGTGTAGTTGTTGAGGGTTCTAGATTTGAATATCCACACAAAGATTTTATTAAAGAAATAAATAATTTTTGTAAAAAAAACAAAGTATGTTTAATTATAGATGAAATCACATCTGGTTGGAGAGAAACTATAGGAGGTGTTTATAAATCAGTAGGATTTAAACCTGATATAGTTGTTTACGGAAAAGGCATCGGGAATGGATATGCAATTTCAGCCATTGTAGGAAAATCAAAATATATGAGTGTATGCGAAGATACATTTATAAGTAGTACAGCTTGGACAGAAAGAGTTGGATTTGTAGCAGCTATAGCAACTATTAATTTTTTCAAGAAAAATAAAGTTCATAAGCATATTAAAAAGATAGGAAAATATTTAACTTCAAATTGGATTAAATTAGCAAAAAAAAATAAATTAGAAATATCAATAAATGAATTTGTGCCATTAAGTAAATTTGAATTTAAATATGAAAACAAAGATTATTTAAATACTTTATTTACTCAAGAAATGCTCAGGGAAGGATACTTGGCAACAAATAGTGTTTATATATCTTATTCTCATAAAAAAAAGGATATAGATAAGTACCTTAAATCCTGTGACAAAGTTTTTAAATTTATATCAAATGCAATTACGAATAAAAAAAACTATCTATATGGAAATATCAAATCTATGGGCTTTAAAAGACTTACATGAAAAATTATGGTATAGTTTTACAGGCAAGATCAAGTTCAAAAAGATTTCCAAGAAAAATATATAAACAAATAGATAAAAAAAGCACTCTTGAAATTCTTTTAGAAAGAATTAAAAAAATAAAGTCTTTAAAAATTATTGTTGCCACAACTAATTATTCAAAAGACGATAAAATCGTAAAATTATCTAATAAAATGGGGGTGCTTATTTTTAGGGGTGTAGAGCGTGACGTGCTTTCAAGATATTATTATTGTGCTAAAAGATATAAATTAAAATATATCATTAGACTTACAGGAGATTGTCCTTTAATAGATCCAGGTTTAATAAAAAAAATGATAAATATATTTAAAAATTCAAAAGTTGACTATTTAAGTAATACTGTGCCTATAAATAAAAGTAGGTATCCGAACGGGAGTGATATAGAAATTTTCAGCATGAAAGCTTTAAAAAAAAATTTCCAATACTGTAAAAATCCATTTGATAGAGAGCACGTTACAAACTTTTTTTATAAAAAAAAATTTTTTAAAACTAAAATTTTAAAACCAAAATTTGACTATTCTAACTTTCGATATACCTTAGATTACCCCAAAGATATGATAAATATTAAAAAAATTTATAATTATTTGAATAAAAATAACCTTTCTGGTACAACAACTCAAATTGTAAAATTTCTAAAAACTATCAAATCAACATGAAAGAATTCAAATTAAATAACAGAACAAACGTAAAAGGTTTAATTCATCAAAAAACAATTGATTATTTAGAAACTGAAGAAGAAAAAAAAAACTATATTGAATATAGAGATAAATTTGACAAAGCTTCAAATTTTAAAAAAATATACGATTATCCTATCCATATTGATTTAGAGATAGATAATATATGTAATTTTGCTTGCTCTTTTTGTCCAATCGGACAACCTGATACAAAGCTTGGAAAATGGTATCAAACTAAAAAAGAAATACCTAAAGAAAAAATATTCGAAATTATCGATGAATGTAAAGAAATTGGAGTAAATTCTATTCAATTTAGTTTAGTAAATGAACCACTAGCTAACAAAAATATTTTTGAAGTATTAAAATATACTACTTCAAAGAAATTTGAAGATGTTTTTATAGTATCTAATGGAAGTCTATTAGACGAAAAAAGAGCATTAAAATTATTAGATACAAATATTACAAAAATTCAATTTTCTTTAGATGCATTCAAAGCATCAACTTATGAAAAGAACAGATTTACAAAAGTAAAAAAACCTGGTTTGTATGAAAAGGTCAAAAATAATATTATCAATTTTATTAATTTAAGAAACAAATTAGGAAAAAAATTTCCTTTGATCAGAGTTAGTTTTATAGAATTGGAGGAAAATATTGATGAAATAAATGATTTTGATAAATTTTGGTCAAGTAAAGTTGATGCCATTCACTATCAAAAATTGACAGACTATAAAAATAAATTAGTAAATTTTGAAGAGTTCAAAGACAAAATCAGATGTAATATGTCAAATTTTAGGCTCTCTATAAAAGCTGACGGTAATGTTAGACCCTGTTGTGTTGGATACGGTGAAGAAATATTGGTTGGAAATATTTATAAAAATAGCCTCAAAGATATTTGGCACTCCAAAGTATTTAAAGATTTTCAGAAGATGCATTTAGATTATAGATCTTATGAAAATCCATCTTGTAAAAAGTGTCTTGAACATAGTAATTTATACTAAATGACAATTAAGTATTATTTGGGTATCCAAAGTTATGCGAACCATGACTGTGGAGCTTCAATAGTTAAATATAACACAAAATCTAAGAAAATTGATTATGTATGTATTTCTGAAGAAAGATTAATTAGAAAAAAATACCCATATACATTTCCTATTCATTCCATCAACTATTGTATGGAGCACTTTAAATTAAAAAATCTAAATCGAATTAATTATATAATTTCAGATTGGATAAAAATTAAGAGATGGTTGCGATCAGGTCCATCTTACAATTATTCAATGTTTGACTATTTTAAGGAAAAATTCAATTTTCCACAAAAGAAAATAATTCAGATCGATCATCACTTGGCACACGCAGCAAGCGTATATTATACTAGTAAATTTAAGGAGTCAGCAATTCTTATTGTCGATGGACTTGGTTCTGATTTAGAAACCACTACCTTTTACATGGGTCAAAATAATAAAATTAAAGAAATAAAAAAATATAAAGATCATGGAATTGGAACTGCTTATGGAGCAGTTACAAATCACATATTAAACCTTGGAACAGGTGGTGAAGGAAAAACCATGGGACTAGCTCCTTATGGAAAAAAATATAAAAACCAAATTAAAATCAAAGTAAAATTAAATGGTATAAAAAATGATTTTAGTGAATTTATGAAAAGAAATCCACTTTCAGATACTTTAAATCAGATAAATCCAAATTTAAGACCAAATCCAATTAAGGTTAAACACAGGTATTGTAAGAATAAAAATCATCTTAGTAAATATTTTTCAGGTGTAGCTTATGACATCCAAGATACTGCTGAAAAGGTTATGAGCCATCTTGGTAAAGAAATTTACAGAGATACAAAGTCTGAAAATATATGTATTGCAGGAGGTGTCGCTTTAAACTCTGTTGCAAATAAAAAACTTCTAGATAAATCAAAATTCAAAAATATTTTTGTTTTCCCTGCTTGTTCAGACGCAGGGATACCATTTGGAGCTGCTTTATGGGGATTATTTAATTTTGAAAAAAATGTAAAAAAACATCAAGTAAATTTTGATAACGCATATACTGGCAGAAATTATTCAAATGAATCGATACTAAAAATTTTAAAAAAATTTAAGATAAATTATTCTAAAACTGACGAAAAATTAATTGCAAAATATATAAGCCAAGGAAAAGTAATTGGAAGATGTGCTGGAAAAAGTGAGTATGGTCCAAGAGCATTAGGGAACCGAAGTATTTTAGCAGACGCGAGGAACCCAAAAATGAGAAACTATTTAAACAAAAATGTTAAGCATAGAGAGATGTTCAGACCTTTTGCACCAGTTATTTTGGAGGAAAAAAATAGCGAATATTTTGATTTGAAACAACCTTCTCCATATATGCTTTTAGTAGCTAAATCCCACAAAGCTAAATTAATTCCATCAGCAATACATGTTGACAATACTGCAAGAGTTCAAACAGTAAATACTAAACAAAATTTAAACTTATATAATATAATTAAAAATTTTTATAAATTAACTGGTGTGCCAGTTATTTTAAACACTTCATTTAATGATGCAGGCGAGCCAATGGTAGAAAGTCCTTTAGATTCTTTAATATGTTTTTTACAAACAAAAATAGATTGTTTGATACTTAATGAATTTATGATTGAAAAAAAAAACATTAAAAAATTATCAATTAAAAATATTTTGAATTACAGAAAAAATTTAATTTCTGGAAAAGAGAGAAAAATTATAAGAAACTTGATGAAACCATTGTCGATGAAAGAATTTAAAATAAAAAAGAAACTTTATACTAACGAAGCAATTTTTTTTGCAATTAAAAACTCAAAAAATAAATTAAAAAATTTATTTAGTAATCTTAAAAATAAAAAAATTTTGTTGGTGGGCTCAAATGATCACACTATAATTATTTGTAAAATGTTTAAAAAATATTTCAAAAATTTAGATCTATCATTTTATAATTTACCAAATAAAAATGATTTTTTAGAAGTTAAAAACAAGCCTAACCTAAAAAAAATTTCAAATTTAAATAAAATAAACTCCTATGATAAAATAATAATTTCCTCTTTTGAATTTCAAAGAGATATTGTTGATTTTATTAGCGAAAAGGTAAATAAAGACAAAATATTTCAAATTTATGACAATTCGTCTAGAAGTTTAATGGACAGTTTCTTAATTAAAAATATTCGTACCAAAAAAAGAATTTACAAGTTTGGTACACAGACTAAAATTATTTAACCTACTATAATATTATCTTTACCTTTCTTTCTGTATTCCGAATATGTTTCAGATCTTACCTCATTTAAAATAAACTTTGATAAATTAATTCCACTTTCTAATGCATAATCGCTATTATCATATTCACCCACCCCAAATCTTCCTAAAAGTCTTAAATTTTTAATCTTACTTAATTCTTTCTCTATCTCCACAAATGCCTTTTGAGAATTCTGAGTTGGTGAAACATATGCATATTTTATAAATTTTGTGTTGAGTGATATAATTTTATTTTTATTTATAAAATTAAGTTTAGATAAATCATCTTTTGCTTTTTCAATCATATAATTGATTTCTTTTTCTGTTTTATTTAAATCAAAAGTTATATCTGCTACAATTATAGATTTACTCTCTTCTACAGTATCAGAACTATAAAGGTTTTGTTCAAATATCCTATTGAAGATTACATTTTCTTGAGGAAATATTATGGTTCTGTAAGGTAATGTTCTAGGTTGATCAAGCTTTATAAATAATAATAACATTGATCTTAATTCAATCTTCTTAAGGTTCGCTTCCATTTCATTTTTGTCAAAATTTTTTATAGTTTTAATTAATTCTGCAACTGGAATAGTTGACGAAATAATGTGTTTGCTTAAATCACCTAAATTAATATTTTTATCATTTAGTTTTATTTCATCTATGTAATTGTCATCGTTAATATTTATAGATAATGGATAAGTTTCAAATTTAACTTTAATTTTATTATTTAATTTTTTGTCATAAATATTATCCCATAGTTGCTGAAAGCCATATCGAGGGTAAAAGAAATTGTTAGGATTTAAGTCTTGTCTATTTTTTAATCTTTTAATTAAAAATTCTGTTGGATTGAGCTGAGAAAATCTTTTCTTGACAAAATATGGATCTAAAGTTTTTGAATTACCCCAGACTTTAGTAGCCATTGGTTCTATAATTTGGGTATAAAAATATTTACCGAATTTATTGACTAGGATATTTTCAAAATCAGAATTTTTTTCTTTAAATAAATAAAATAAATTTGCAGCAAAACTCATTGAAGTTCGGATTAAAAAAAAGATAGAATTAAAATTTAACCAATCTAAAATTCTTGGTGGAAATTTATAAAGTTTGTTATTTATATAAACTCCATGTTCTGATTTTTTTTCTAACAAGTCCTCACCACAAGTCTCTTTAGCAATTTGAACAATCTCTTTAATAGTTGGAGCTAATCTATGCGGCCCATAATCAATTATGTCATCACCGGACTTGAAGCTTCCAGCAAGACCTCCAAGTTTAAAACTTTTTTCAATTAATGTTATATCTTGCGAATTATTCCCTTTATCTATTAAACCAATAGCTATTCCAATTCCTGTTGGACCTCCACCCAAAATTATATTTTTATTTGACATAATACCTATAAATTAATTTTGCAATTGATCCAAAAACACGAAATATATTCTCTAATTTAAATGCTCTTGTAGCTCCTTTTTGTCTTTCACTAATTGTTGTTCCAACACTATAATATTTCGTTCTCTTCTTCAAAGCCATTAAAATTATCTCAGTTTGGAAAGCAAAACCATTTGTTTTATTCAAATTTGCTTTTAAAATTTTTAATGGGTATATATTTAAACCATTAAAATATTTTACTTTATTCAAAAAAATAATATTTAAAATTATTGTATAAGTATTTGAAATTATTCTCCTTATTAAAGATCTGGCATTTTTATTCTTTACGTATGAAATTAATATTTGATTTCTTTTTTTATTTTCAAAAGATGTAAATATTTCAGACAAGCCTTTTGTGGGATGTGAATTATCTGTAGGAATAAAAATAGCGTGAGTGCCAGTAGACTTTTGAACACCAATTCTAAAAGCTCCCCCTAATCCTAAATTTTTAGATAAAAACTTCTTTTTTATAAGAAATTTATTTTTAAAATTTTTAATAATATTTATGATTTTTTGTTTAGATTTGTCAGTGCTTCCATCATCTACAAAAATAATCTCAAAATTTTTGATTTTTGATGTTTTTAAAGACCTTAAAACTACTTTGAAAGAAGCCAAAATATTGTTTTCTTCATTATAACAAGGTAAAATAATAGATAATTTAAACTTTTTCATACTTCATTTTAATTAGATGTCCTCATTAAAAAAAATCAAACCTTTTGTTATAACATTTTTATTTTTTTTACTAGTTTTAACTCATTTTTCAGGCACTGTTACTGGCGATGAGGAAAAAGTCTATAACTTTATAGACTCTTTCATCAGATCCGAGTCCAACTTTATTATCTGGCTTAACAACCCTATAGACAACTGTGAAATTTGGAATAAATGTCATAGTGCTTTTTTAAAACATAATCTTGGTTGGTTTTTTTTTAATTTAATATTTTATAAGATTTCAGAAATTATCTTTTTTTTTAAGGATTTCATCAATGAAAGAGTTTTAATTGAATTATCCTTGTCATTTTTTAATACGTCATTATTTTTTTTAAGTTTTTTTATATTGTATAAAATTTTTTCTCAAAAATTTACAAAAAGTCTTACACTGGCAGGTATTATTCTTTTAATTTATGGATCATATTTAAATAATCTTTCATCTGGTGGATATATCGAAACGATTATTTTATTTCTTTTATCTTTAAGATTAACTTTTTTATATAAAAAAAATTTAGAAACTCAAGATTATGTTTTTATTGCAATAATAGACAGTTTTTTAATTTCTCTTAGATTTTTTTATTTTTGGGTAGCTTTAATTTTTTTAATAATAAATTTCAATTTTATAAAAAAAAATAAATTTAAAATTATGTGTTATTTTTTATGTTTATTACCTATAATTTTAATATTTTATAATATACAAAATATTATCCCTACATATGCTTATTTAAATACTAATGAACTTAATACCTTAAATTTAATTGATTATTATTTTATTAAAATTCAAAGATCATTCTGTGTAGATAATATATTTGATTTAATACTCATATATTCTGAAAGAGTTTTTAGATCATTCTTTAGTTTGTCTGTGGGTATATTATTTATTTTTCCTTTGTTTATATTTGCTTTGTTTTCAAATAATAAAAAAATAATAATTGCTAAACTCTTTATTTTGGTCGGATTTATATGTGCTTTCTCGTTAGAACAAAATTTTTATTTACCTGCTGGAATTTCGGGGCATAGAGGTCTTGCTCCATTAATTGTAATTTTTTTACCTGAAATTATTGAATTTCTTGAAAAAATCTACAAAAGTAAAAGTCACAAATATTATATTACTTTATTTATATTGTTCATATTGTTATTCACGCCATCTTTATATTATCGATCAACGTTAGCTCATTATACCGTTTTTACAAAAAGTTTTATGAAAGAAAATAAAATACTAAATACTGAGTCAGTTTTAGTTACCGAAAAAAAAGTTCCAAAATGTTATAAACCTGAGAGCTTTGTACATAATAATTTAATTATGAATCCAGGTGTTTTAGGTTGGAAAATTTTAATATTTAAAGAACTAAATAAAGAAAATACTATAATTCCAAGCAAATTTGGTGAAAAAATAATTAGTTTAAAAGATTTTCCACCACAAACATTAATTCATAGAAGTAAATATTTAATAAAAAATGATTTTTATAATTATGAGAATAATATTCTTAAAAAAATTACTCAAAAAATTCCTATAATTAATAACCTTATTAATATAATTTATTATTTAAGTCTGATAGTTTTTTTAATAATACCTTCAATAACATTCATCTATTTAATGAAAAAAAAGTAGTTATTTAATTCCAGAAATATACCACCAAGATTGAAAAACTGGTATATCATCGTGCTCATATGTCGAAATTTTTACTTTACGGAATTTTTTAAAAAGTGACCTTAGGTGTGATTTAGATTTTGGCTGATAAAGTATTGCATATCTAATTCTTTTATTAGGATGTTTTCCACTCCATCTAATTAAATTTTTTTTTCTATCAACCACTTCAGAATATTTAGTTGTATAATCATGTCTATCAGAGAAAAAACTAAATATAAAATTACCATTTTTTTTTAAGACTCTATTAACTTCTTCTAAAAAAAATTCAAAATCTAAATTGTAATAAATACATTGCATTCCATAAACTAAATCAAATGTATCATTCTTATATGGTATTTTGCTAGGTTTCCATAATTTAGTTCTTATATTTTTTATTTTTTTATTTTTTATAAATTGTTTTGATCTTTTTACAGAATTCTCAGAAACTTCTAAACCAGAACAATTGAAACCTTTTTTTTTAACCATTCTTAGATTTGTTAAATTTCCAAAACCAATTTCTAATGCCTTACCCTTAAAATTAGATCTAATCTTTGCTTCAATTCCTGCATCATTAAAATAATCAAATTTATTTCTATTCTTTCTTAAATTTGAGATAAATCTAACTAAACCCTCACAAGGATATTCATTTCCAGATGAATCTCCTGGTTGTTGAGATTTATAATAATTATTCCATACCCTTGTAGATATATCTTGCATATCTCTTTTATTTTTATTTAACATACTTAAACCATTTTTTAGTTGCGTGTTTAATTGATGTCTTATTCCATAAAGGTGCATTTTTCCAAAATGATATATCTTTAGTCATTAGTTTTAAACCTTTCTTAAAAGATATCTTTGGGCTCCATCTTAATTCTTTTTTAATTTTTTTAATGTCTGCATTTGTCTGATAGGGCTCACCTGGTCTTTTTGGGATATGTACTTTTTTTTTAACATTTAATAATTTTACAACATCATTTATACTGATTGGATTTCCAGTTCCAACATTAAATATACCGTTTATATTTTTAGAGTTTGAAGCCTTGATAAAAGCACTAACTACATCTGTAACATAAGTAAAATCTCTCTTTTGATTTCCGTTTCCGACTATAGTCAAAGGTTTGTTATTATATAATTGTGATAAAAATACACCGAAAACTGCTCCATAATGACCTGTTGTCCTTACTTTGGGACCATAAACATTAAACAGTCTGAGGGATAGATATTTAAAATCATACAATTTTGCCCAATGTTGAACAAGTCTCTCTGCTAAGTATTTTGTAAGTGCATATGGATATCTTGGATTTATTTCAGACAATTCATCCGTAGGATATTTTTTTGGAATTCCATAACAGGAGGATGAAGCAGCATAAATAAATTTTTTAACTTTAAATTCTCTAGCAAAGTTTAATATATTAAGAGTTCCTTTAACATTAACATCAAAATATTTATTTGGGTTTTCTATTGATGGAACAATATCAGATTGTGCAGCCAAATGAAAAACTGTATCAATTTTTTTAAAATACTTTCCGATGTTTTTGTTCAAAATTGAACTTTTTACAAAAATTAATTTTTTATTGGTAATGAAATTATTTATATTGCTTATGTGTCCAGTTGATAAATCATCTACTATAATGACCTTATTGCCTTTATTAATTAATGTCTCTACTAGATGACTTCCTATAAAGCCACAACCCCCTGTTACTAAATAAGTTTTCATAAATTTAAGATTGATATATATACATATAAATGGCTAAAAGTGAAAAGTATTTTAATATTTTGCTAATTATCTTTTCGTCACTTATAGGTATTTTCATCTTAAATTTTTTGGTTGATTATTTAATTTATCAGAAGGGATACGAATCTAAATATTATAAAAAAATTAGTAATTTTAATTCAAAACTGGAGGAAATAAATAATACTGATGAAATAATTATGCCTAATATTGGTTCACTAATAACTAACAACAAACTAACTAAAATTATTAAAAAAGAGAATAAAATAATTTTTGGAAATGTACCGAATAGTAAAATTATATTGTGTAATGAAGATGGTGAGTATGTTTATTTCAATTCTGATAAATTTGGCTTTAGAAATAAAAATATAAATTATAATAAACAAATCTTTAAAAATGGAGAGATGCCTATATTAATTGGAGATAGTTTTGGTTTAGGTGTATGTATAGAAGATAAAATATATTTAAAAGATATAAAAGATAAAGTTATAAATCTTAGTGTGAGTGGAAGTGGACCTATTTCTCAAATTGCTCTTATAAATGAATATTTAATAAATTTTAAAACTAATAAAATTATATGGTTATATTATGAAGGAAATGATCTTTTGGACCTAGAAATAGAGATGAAAAATTTAGTTTTCAAAAATTACTTAGAGAGTATAGATAATTGGCCGATATATAATTATTTTGAAAATATTAATGATACAGAATTATTTTTAGTTAATTACATAAAAAACTTAAAAAAAGGAAAATTTATAGAAGGTACTAGTTTTAAAGAGATAAGATATGGAAAAGATTTTTCTTTAAGTAGATTAATAAAGTTAACAGCAATTAGAAATATTTTTAGAAATTATAAAAATACAAACAATTATGGCCAATCAAAAAAATTAATTAAATATCTGGATTCGTTTAATGAATTAAATAGGGTACTTTTAAAAAATAATATTGATGTTAAATTTATATTTTTACCTAGTTATAAAACTGTTGCTAGAGGAAAAATTAGTGGATCAATCCAAGATTTAAAAAAAATTTTAGAAATAAATTTTGAAAATGTTGAAGTTCATAATTTTGATGAATATATAATCAAAAGATTGCCCAAAGAAAAAATATATATTAACCCAAAATCTCACTTCTCTCATGACGCATACCGAGAGTTGTACAGTTACATAAAAAATATCATTTAATCATTTTTTGAAAGATATCAAAATACTGATCGGATATTATTTTTGGACTAAAATTTCTAGTAATTTTGGAGATTAATTTTTTTTTAATTTTATATTTCTTAATTTCTTTTATTTTATTTTTCCAATTCGCTATATTTCTAGGATTTTTCACATAAACAGGATAATTTCCAATAGTTTCTCGAAATACACTTAAATCGCTGCATAAAATTTTCTTATTTTGCATTAAGCTCTCTATTAATGTCATTCCCAATCCTTCATATAAAGATGGGTGCAAATAAAATTCACAATTTTTTAGAAGCCATTTTTTTTCGCTCTCACTAATTTTTCCTAAATAAATTATAGTTTTTTTCTTTTTGGTAATAATTTTTTTTTCACCACCAACTCCAGCTATAATTAAATTTTTTGGAAGATTTAATTTGGGATTTTTTAAATAAATTTTTTCTAATATTTCTAAATTTTTATGCGGTAGAGTAGAGCTAATGGTTAAAATAAATTTATTTTTTACTATCTTTGGTTTTAATGATTTATTATTATTTTTAATCGGAATATAAACTCTTACGAATTTTTTATCATCTTTTGAGAACTCATTTTTGATAAAGTCTGATATACATAAAATTTTGTCAGAATAAACCCTACTCAATAAAATATTTAATTTAATCCACAAAAGTCTGATTGAGGAAAAATTCTGAGGATAATACTTCCACTGATTATCGTAAAAAATATTAACAATTTTAAAATTTAGTTTAAAAATAGGTGAATAAATATTTGTACAAAAATAAATTTGATCATAATTTTTATTAGACAGAAATATTAACAAAAACCATCTTATCAGAAAGTTAAGATAATAAATATTAGGAATATATATTTTTTTTATATTTTTAGGTAATTTGTGATTTTTAAAAAAATTATACCTTGCAATGATGTAAATTTCAAAGTTATTAATAATTTTTTTATTTTTAATTATACAATCTAATATATTTTTTGCTGCCTGATTTCCTCCACCAGAATATTTTGACATTATCCAGGATAAATCTATATAAATTTGCTTTTTCAAAGTTATTACCTATTTAAATTTTTTAGTTTATATATTTACTTATGATTTCTAATTTAATAAATATTTATAAACTTTGCTCAAAGAATAACATTAAATATACATTTTATTCTGAAAGCTCTCATTATCAAAAATATTTTTATAGTTATATTTTCACATTAAATCAAAAACAAAAAGATATTTTTTATGTAAGCTCTGATAAAAAAGATGTAATTAATTTAGAAAACGTAAAAAATATTTATGTAGGAAATGGATTAATCAGATTTTTTTTATTTCTCTTTATTAAAACTGAACTTTTTTTTCTAACAGTAACCGATTTAAATTATAATATATTAAAAAAAAATAGATTTGTTAAAAAATATATTTACATCTTCCATGCTGCAGTAAGTACACATAAAAGCTATACGAAAACTGCATTTAATGATTATGACATAATACTTTCGGTTGGAAATTATCATAATGATGAGATATTAAAAACTGAAAAATTATTTAAATTAAAAAAAAAACAATTAGTAAATTCTGGTTATTTTTACTTTGATTTTCTTTTAGAAAATGCAAAATTAGACAAAATAGATAACTATATTTTAATTGCACCATCCTGGAATAAATCGAAAGACAATTTTTTAATTAATGAGTGTGAAATATTAATAGAATTTCTTTTAATTAAAAATTTTAAATTAATTTTTAGGCCTCACCCTGAACACTATAAAAGAGACAAATTAACTCTGAATAAAATACAAAATAAATTTAAAGAATATCCAAATTTCATATTTGATAAAAAAAAGGACAACCTGGAATCTCTTGAAAAATCATTATGCCTAATTACAGATAATTCCGGAATTGCAATCGAATATACATTTATATTTAAACGCCTTGTCATTTATTTTGATAAATTTTCAAAAATACATAACAACGACTTTAAGTCTATAAATACAGAAACTTTTGAAAATAAAATAAAAAATGAATTTGGTTTTAAGTGTGATTTAAATAATTTAAATGCTTTAGAAAGAAAATTGAAAGATACACAAAATCTCAGTTTAAATAAAAACGAAAAAATTGAGAAAATTATTAAATCTGACTTTTTTAATTTTGGTAAGTCTTCAGAATATGCTTATAAATATTTTGAAAACGATTTTTAATTTATTTTTCCCTATTTTTATCTTTTAAATTTTTCATTTTTTTAAGGAACAGTTTAATTTGATTCTTAAAAACTATATAGGCTCCAACGATACCAGAAACTATATATGTCAAAAAAAGAGAGAACACGCCCGGATCTATATATGCCATAGCAGGTAAGCATGACATGCTGAAGAATAAAAGTGTTAAAAATAATATTCTCATATATAGGTATTTAAATTAATATCATAAAATGAAGAAATTTTTAAACGATAATAAATTTGATATATTTTTTTGTTTATCTTTTTCATCGGCTTTTTCTTTATATTTTTGGGATTTTATCAAAATAAAAAATTACTTTTTCATTCCTATTATTTACAAAAATAGTCATGTTCTTTTTCTTTTGGGAGTTTTTTATTTATTTTTTTTATTTTTTATGTCGTTTGGAATTTTAAATTATTCAAAAAGAAAAGTGCTATTTTACGATTTACTAATAGTTTTTCTTTTAATTTTATCAATAGAGTCAATTAAGGACTATTTTGCTATTTCAGTAAATAAATATTTATATATTTGTTTTATTTTATTACTTATCATAAGCACTTTCTTTAAGAATTTTTCGAATAATTTTCTTACATTTTTAAAAAAATTATTAAGTTGTTTTTTTTTATTCTATTTTGTTTTGATTTACATTGGAATAAATAAATTTTTTGAGAGAAATTATAATTTTAATAATTTAGAGAATTTAAAAAATAAAAAAGATAAAATGAATATTGTTATAGTTTTTGATGAGCTTGATTGGAGAATTTTAAATGAAGAAAAATATCAAAAATATAATTTTAATTTAAATTTTCAAACACTTCTTAAAAATTCAGTAGTTTATGACAATTCTTTCATAAAAGGCAATCAAACTAAAACTAATCTACCAAGTATAATTAATAACGAAACATATAATTTAGATGAAATTAATTTGATGATAAAAAATTTTAAAAAAAATAAATTAAATAAAATTGTAAATCACGAAGATAATTTGTTTAAAAAACTTAAAGAAAAAGATAAGAGTATTGGATATGTTGGGTACTATTTTCAAGAATGTAAAATATTTAAAAAAAAATTTGATTATTGTCATTATCTAAATAATGGGTTTAGAGATTTAAAAAAATTTCCTAAGGATTTTATTTTATATAATTTTAATAAAATTAATCCAATAAATAAAAAGGATATAAATTTTAATAACTTTTTTAAAAGACAATATAATAATTTTGAAACACTTAACAATGTAGTACTTGAAGAATTAATAAATTCCAATTTAGATGTAATTTTTATGCACATACCTTTCCCACATGGACCATATATTTATGATATTAAAAAAAATAAATTTGATGATATCTATTTAGATAAAAATTATGACAGAAATAAAGAAGTTGTTAAACACGAATATTATATAGGAAATATATATATTGCAGATTCAATTTTAAAAAAAATATTTCATTTAGAGAAAAAATATAAAAAAAAAATTAATTATTTTATTTTATCTGATACTGGCATTAACAAAGATTTAGATGACTACACAAAATTAAATTCTTCTAAATATTCTACTAATCTAAAAACTGGACATACAGTTCTTTTTTATAAGAAATTTGATAGTACCTCAAAAAAAATTATTGAGGAAAAAAAATTTTCTCCAGGTGTTTTGCATGAAAAATTATTTTCATTTTTTTAAAAAAAATTTTTGTATTTTTTTTTAAAATTCTTTAAATCTTGATAATCATCAAATTCGTACCATTTATTTTTCGTTTTTATCACGTTTATTTTCATTTTTTTTTTAATTAAATCATTAAGAAGTTTAGTAGTTTGAATTTTTTTATATTTAGGATTGCTTAAAAAATTTAATAGATCTAATCTTTTTTTTTTCGGTATAAAAAGTAGTCCCATAAATTGTGCCTTGATTGTATTTATATTTTGGATCTTACCTCCTATTTCTAAAAGCTTATCTTTCTTAAAAATTAATGTTTCAGCATCTTCTTCAGCTTTTTTCCCTCTAATATCCCAAACTTTCCTCCAATTTGTTTTTATAGGCAAAGTAATGTTTTTATATTTTTTTTTAAAAAATAAGTTTATCAAGGACTGATTATATATAACATCTGTATACGAAATAAGAATATCATCATTAATTTTCATTAGAGCAACTCTTAACGTTTCAACCATTTCAGTGTTTTTGTAATTTTTATTATGAAGAAAATTTATTTTATATTTATTTGTTTTATTAATAATTTTATTTTTGTTAAATCCTGTAACTATAAAAATATTTTTTCTTTCTGTTTTTGGTATGTTATCTATTAAGTTTTCTATTATAGTTTTTCTATTTACACTAATTAAACATTTATTAATTTTAATTTTTTTAAATATTCTTTTTCCGCTTCCGGCTGCTAAAAAAATAATTTTCATATATTTATAATTTGAAAAAATTTTTTATTATCAGGTCGATTTTTTTTTGATCTGGTGAAGTTCTTTCAGGGTGAAACATCATTGCAAGGAAATTATATTTTTTATGTTCAATCATTTCTATAGTCTGATCTTTTATGGTTGTGGCTAAAGTAATAATATTTTTATTTTTTCCGTTAACAACATAATTATGAAACGAATTAACATTTAAAGTTTTTTTTTTAAAAGAAATTTTGTGATTATTATTTACATGAAATTTATTTTTTTTTTTTTTTAAATTTAACTTGTTCATTTTTGCTAGTAATTGCATACCTCTACAAACAAATAAGCATGGTATTTTTTTTTTAATCGCAAATCTTATAATTTTTTTTTCAAGTTTGTCTCTTATAAGATTTTCTGGTTTCTTCGATAGTTCAAAAAGATCATTACCTCCACTAAAAATAATTCCATGTACCTTCTGTGTATTTAAAGAAGATAAAGAGTTAATTTGAATTATATTAAATTTAAGTTTTTGAGAATAAATTATCCAATTTATATCTGTCTTAAAATAAAGGGAGTTATTTTTATCTTTGTAAATTCCTTGTGTTAAAAAAATATTTTTCATTAATAAAGTTTTGTTATTTTTTTTCTTTCACAATCAAGTTGGATTTTTTTACATTTTGAAAAAAAATTGAATTTTTTTTCACCAATTCCTATCGCTGCAGGTATATTTTGTTCCATGCACCTGATTGACATATGAGAATTTGCTCCACCATACTGTGTAATTAGACCCTTAATTTTATAAGAAAAAATAAAATCATACCCTGGATCAGCATTTTCAATAAATACTATTTTATTAATTATTTTTTTTGGATTAAATTTTTTTATACTGTTTTGAAATAAATATATGCCGCTTTCCACTCGAAAGTTAGTTACATAATTCTCTTTATTTAAGTCTTGGGTAAACTGAAATATATCACTTGATGATGTAATTACATCAGGCAATTTAATCATTTTTGAATAGTAATATAATTTTTTATTCTGAAGTATTTCATTTTTTAAAATTTTTTTAAATTTTATTGGATGCAAATTATTGTAAGCATTTTTAATGGTTTTTATTGAAATAAATTTAAGATCATCTCTTGAAATATTTAAACTCTTCCCAAGTTCAATTAAGTTTTTAAATATTAGGTCAATACCTTTTGAAAACACATATTTAGAATACTCTCTATGATATATTGCTCGTCGAGCATTATCAAATAATTTTTTTGAATCAATTAGAAATGAGTTTTTTCTTAAAAATTTTGTTATTTCATTATGAGCATTATTTGAAATTTCAAAGTCATTTTTTAATAATTTTTGATTACTTGTGCTTCTTATATCAAAATATTTATTAATTCCTTCTTTATAATTAAAAGATTCAATTGAATACATGTTTGGTCTTAAGTGACCATATTTGGCAAGAAAAACTTTTTTTGATAATTTTTTGTTAATATATTTTTTTAAGTCTAAAATAAATATATTATTGATTGAGTCTATATTATTATAGAATTTTATAAGTTTTTTTGATGAAATTTTTTTGTTTATTTCCAAATCCCTTAATATAGAGGTATAAATAAATGCAGTTCTAGCTATTCCTGAAAATGGAAGTGTACCTTTTTTTTTTATTAAATTAATTAGATAGAATATATTTTGAATAGGATGATTTTTAGATGTTCCATTATCAAATAATTTTTTTTTTAAAATATTTATTTTTTTAATATCATTGTTGAAAAGATTATCAGATTTTGAATTGATAATTTGGTTAGTTAGATTAATTAAATTTTTTTTATAAATATTACTTTCAGTATTATTTAAAAACTTTGATAAATAATCTTTTAAATCAAAGGAATTGCATGTTTTCATTAAACTAAATTCAATTTTATCATGTAATTCAGGGTGGTTTTTCAATTTTTTTATTAAATAATTTATTGTTTTTTTTTGAATTTTTTTAGGTAAATTTTCTGGCAAAAAAGAGTTTAAATCTGTTCTTAAATCAATATATGGAGAAAAAACAAAATCAATCATGAGAGGGTTTCCCTCAACGTCTTTATAACCATAATTAAATCTTTGTTGTGCCCAAATACTATCTGTAATTAATTCCTCATACATAGAAATTGATAATGTGTCAGATTTTGATCCAATCATTTCAGCAGGATTCCAATCAGACATATTACTAAATATTGTTGTTCTGCCGTCTATTAAACTATTTTGTTTTTGAAGTTTATTTAATTTTTTTTTTAAATTTACTAATATGTCATCAACAACATTATCAAAATTTTTATTTTTTTTTGTAATTGGTCTTACTTGAAATATATAAATTTTTTTATTTTTTATTGCGAATTCAATGTCTAAATAGTCAATCTGAAAAATTTCCTCTAATTTTCTTGTAAGTTTTATTAAATTAAGAAATTTTTTTGTAATCTTTTTATAATTACGATAAATGATTAATGTTTTTTGAGAAATATTTTTTTTTCCACTGGTAACTAGATCTGTTCTTCCTGATTTATCATAATTAATGATATAATAAGGTGCCAAATTATTTAAATCTCTTGTAAAAATTACTCCAGATAGATCAGGGTTTTTTAAAAATTCTTGGAACATTACTGCATCTTGATTAGAACCAAAATTAGAAATTATTTTTTGAGTGCACTCAATTAAGTTTTTTTTGTTTGGATGTAAAATTACATATGTGTCAAATTTACCTGCATTTGAGCTGTAATTTTGATCCTCCTCGAGAGAGGAAGATCTCAGAATAATTGATTTTTTAATAAATTTTTTTAAAATTAAATCTGCCCATTTATCATTTAATAATATTTTTTTTTTAGTCAGTACTACAAAATCATTGATGTTAGCTTTAATTTTTTTTTGTTTTAAAAAAGCTAAAGTATTTGCTTTACTTACAAATTTGAAATACATAAAATTTTATCTGCAATATTATTAGAAAAAAAATATTTGTTTTAATCCATAATATTTTTATGAAAGAATAATTTTCTGGAAAATACTTCCATTGGTTATCATAGAAAATATTTATTACTTTGAAATTTAATTTTATTAAAGGTAAATAGATGTTCGTACAAAAATAAATTTGTTTATATTTCTTATTTGATAAAAATATCAAAATAAACCATCTAATTATAAAATTTAATATATAAATGTTAGGTAAGTTGATTTTTTTTATATATTTGGGAAAAGTTTTGTTTTCAAAGAATTTTGTCCTGCCCAATAGTATTATGTCAAAATATTTAGTTATTTTTTTATTCTTAATAATACAATCTAAAATATTTGTAGCTGCTTGATTTCCGCCACCTGAATGAACTAAATTTATCCAAGAAACATCAATATAAAGCTTTTTTTTTGTTTTTATTTTTTTTGAATATTTATTTTTCATCAAATAAACTAATATTAAATTGATCAGAATTAAAATATATTAATAATGAAAAAAATTTTTTTTTATATATTAACTTTTCTTTCATTCTATTTTTTTTTAGTTTTTTGTAATTTTACTCTTTCATTTAGCCAATATATCTTAAATAAAAAATTTACTAAAAATCAATCTGCATTTGAAATATACAGAAATTTAAGCAAAAAAAATCAAAATACAGTATTAAAAATACCTACTAATTTATATTTAAATGAGGAATTTAAATTTTATCCTCTTTCAGGAATTAAAAATTCTTATACTATAAATTGTAATGAATTAGGTTTTTGGTCTTTTTATAATTCAGATAAATTTGGTTTCAATAACAATAATGAAATCTATGAAAGAGATATTTCGAATTTATTATTAGGTGATTCCTTTGTGCATGGATCGTGTGTAAATGAAAAAGATACAATTTCTTCAAACTTGAATAAAAATGGTTTGAGTACTCTAAATTTAGGTTATTCTGGCAATGGTCCTATTAGAAATTTAGCGACTTATATTGAATATGGAAAACAAATAGATTCTATTAAAAATATATTTTTTTTTATTTATGAAAATGATTATTTAGATTTAAAATTAGAAAAAAAAAATAAAATTTTAAATAAGTATTTAGTAAACCCATTTTTTTTTTCACAAAATTTAATTGCTAATGAAATAATTGTTTCCAATATTAAAAAAAAAGTTTTTAACAAAGAATTAGATTTAGCCTTCAAAAACGATAGATATTCTATTTATGATATAGATGACTTTAACTTTAGAAATGAAATAAAAGATTCTTTTAAACTAATTATGTTTAGAAAATTAATAAATAAAAAATTCATTACATTAAAAATACCTGAAGGCGAAAAAATTCATAAAGATGAAGATATTTTGGATTTGATTAATATAATTGGGATATTAAATACTATAAAAAAACCAAACCAAAATTTAATTATTGTTTATTTGCCAGAATATTTCAATTTACTTAACTCTGTAAATAAAATTACAAATGAAGATTACTACAATGAAAAGCTTCTATTTTCTGAATTAACAAAAAAAAATATTGATTTCATCAATATAAAAAAAAAATTTCTTAAAAGTAAAAATTTCAAAAAAATGTATGCTTTTGAGGGTTATTCTCATTTTAGCCCACTAGGTTACAAAACAGTATCTAATGCTATTATTGATTATTTAAAATAATATCTAAATTTTGTTTATTATAAATAATCTGTTTAGCTTTTTTATTGGTTAAATGATTTCTATCGTAATAAAAGACAAAATTTTCTTTATTCCCAAAACATTTATCCTCATTTGAAATTGATTGACACAATAAATGATGTGGAAAAATTCTTTCTATATTTGAAATATTATTTAGAAACTGGAATGCAGGAAAGTGAAATTTATTAAAATCACTTTTGGATTTCGAAATAATAGTATTTTTTCCTGAATTAAATAAATAATTTTTCATAAGCAGAACTCTTGGTACATTTATTTCATATTCAGGTACTGGATAAATTACATAAACTTTTTTTGTACTTTGTTTTAATTTTTCTACAAATTTAAGAAATTGAACTTTTCTATAATTTTGGAAGTCATCAGAAGCTAATTGACCTGTTTCAAGATCCATAATTCGGTGCATCCACCTATAAGAAATTATTACTTTTGGAATTTTCTTTTCATTTATTATATCAACAATATTTGAACAGCTTTTTTGTTCATTTAAACTCTCAAACTTTCTACAGTTTGAAATATTTATTAATGAAAAATCATATTTTTTTCCTAATTCATCAAAAGCGAATTCAAAGGGTTCCATGAAAGAGTCGCCTATAAGAAGAATTTTAGTTTTTCTATTTTTATTCCCTAAAATGCAGTAATTTAACTCTGTTGTTGAGTTTTCATTTTCTCTACATTCTTCTCTAAAGGGAGATGAGTCAAATTTTGCATTGTTAAAATCATTCGCAATTTGAGAATTCAAGAATCTTTTTGGAAAACCATTACTATAATAAAAAAATAATGATATTCCTAAAATAAAAATTAAGCTTAGCAAAAAAAATTGTATAATTTTCTTGTCATTTAAAAAATTTTTGTTCCTAAATTTATTTTCTATAAATTTCCATGAAAAAACTGACAACAAAAGTGAAAGTAAGAAAAAAATAATTATATTTAAATTATTAAATATAAAATTTCTTCCTAAAAAATTTTCATAAACTACAAATGAGAAAGAGATAAAAGTAAAATGAATCAAATAAAAAGAATAAGAAATTAGACCAATAGAAACTAAATATTTATTCTCAAAAAAAAGTTTAGAAAAATAATTTTTTTTGTAAAAAATTAAAAAAATACACAATAACAATGATGGAATAAAACTATAATTAAAGGACAATCTTCTCAAAACTGAGTCATGAAAAACCTCAAACAAGACTAAATATAAACACAAAAATAAAAAAGAGGAGAAAAGTATAAAATTCTGGATTAAATGTGATTTAAATTTAATGTTTATTTTCTGATAAATATATGCACTAATAATACCCAGTATTAAAGGTAATATTCTATATTGAGTAAGATAAAAATTATTTACATGATAATCATTTTGATAAATGAAAAAAAATAAAATTATTGAAAGAAATATGCATGAAAAAAATATTATTTTGGGTATTTGTTTAATATTTAATTTTAAAAGAAAAAAAATAAAAAGAGAAAAAAAAATATAAAATTGTTCTTCCACTGACAGTGACCATGTGTGTAGCAGAGTAATAAGATGGGATTTTTCACTAAAATAATTATTTTGTAACTCATAAAATAAAAAATTTCCTAATCCTAAAATTGATCCTGCAGAAGTTAAACTAAAATTTTTATATTGATCAAAGTCCATAATAAAAAAATTTAAACCAATAGTTAATAAAACTATTATGAATAGCATCGGCCAAATTCTTCTTATTCTTCTTAAAAGAAAATTTGATAAGGAAAATTTATTAATCGATATTTCTCTAAATATGATTGAGGAAATTAAAAATCCTGATAAAACAAAAAATAAATCAACTCCTATATATCCAGATTTTAATATTTGAGTATGAAAAGCGAAAACAAGCAATACAGAAATTGCTCTAATAACATCAATCTCTGGTCTGTAGGTAGGTGTAATATTATTAATATTTAAAAACATAAATTTAATTTAAGATTAAATTATTAATAATATAATAATACAGTAAAAAAATTTTTTTCAGTGCATAAATCAAGCCAATTGAGCTATTAGTACTGGTCAGCTGCACGCATTACTGCGCTTCCACATCCAGCCTATCAACGTGGTGGTCTACCACGGCTCTATAGGAAGAACTAGTTTTGAGGTGAGTTTCCCGCTTAGATGCTTTCAGCAGTTATCTCGTCCATACTTAGCTACCCGGCACTGCAGCTGGCGCTACAACCGGTCCACCAGTGGTATGTTCAACCCGGTCCTCTCGTACTAGGGTCAACTCCTCTCAATTCTTCTACACGCATAGCAGATAGGGACCGAACTGTCTCACGACGTTCTGAACCCAGCTCACGTACCACTTTAATTGGCGAACAGCCAAACCCTTGGGACCTGCTCCAGCCCCAGGATGTGATGAGCCGACATCGAGGTGCCAAACACTGCCGTCGATATGAGCTCTTGGGCAGTATCAGCCTGTTATCCCCGGCGTACCTTTTATCCGTTGAGCGATGGCCCTTCCACTCAGAACCACCGGATCACTATGACCGACTTTCGTCTCTGCTCGACTTGTCAGTCTCACAGTCAGGCAGGCTTATGCCATTGCACTCTACGAACGATTTCTGACCGTTCTGAGCCTACCTTCGCACGCCTCCGTTACTATTTGGGAGGCGACCGCCCCAGTCAAACTACCCACCATACAATGTCTTGATGCCGGATAACGGCAATCAGTTAGATACCAAGAAAAACAAAAGAGGTATTTCACTGTTGACTCCACAAAAGCTGACGCCTTTGTCTCAATGTCTCCCTCCTATGCTAAATATGTTTTTCCTAATACCAATGTAAAGTTGCAGTAAAGGTGCACGGGGTCTTTCCGTCTAACTACGCGAACTCCGCATCTTCACGGAGAATTCAATTTCACTGAGTTGATGTTGGAGACAGCGGAGAAATCGTTACGCCATTCATGCAGGTCGGAACTTACCCGACAAGGAATTTCGCTACCTTAGGACCGTTATAGTTACGGCCGCCGTTTACTGGGGCTTCAGAAGTTAGCTTGCACCAACCGCATTAACCTTCCAGCACCGGGCAGGCGTCAGACCCTATACATCCACTTACGTGTTAGCAGAGCCCTGTGTTTTTGATAAACAGTCGCTTCTCCCTGGCTTGTGCCACCCTCTTATAGTTGCCTACAAAAAGGTCTTCCTTATCCCGAAGTTACGGAAGTATTTTGCCGAGTTCCTTCAACATCATTCTCTCAAGCGCCTAAATATACTCTATTAATCCACCTGTGTCGGTTTAGGGTACGGTCTAATGATGGAGCTATTTCTTGGAACCTTTTCGCGGCAAGCTCAATCCATTAAGAACTTACAACTTACAAGATCCGTCACTACCATCTGGTTAAGGAATATTAACCTTATTTCCATCGACTACGGCTTTCGCCCTCGCCTTAGGTGCCGACTAACTCTGCGCGGATTAACCTTGCGCAGAAACCCTTGGATTTTCGGCGAAGAAGTTTTTCACTTCTTTTATCGTTACTTATGTCAGCATTCGCACTTCTGATACCTCCAGGATCCTTCACAGGTATCCCTTCGCAGGCTTACAGAACGTTCCGCTACCAGTTATAATTTCCTAAAAAATTATAAATCCACAGATTCGGTATATGATTTTAGCCCCGTTACATCTTCGGCGCAGAAACTCTATTAGACCGGTGAGCTGTTACGCTATCTTTAAAGGATGGCTGCTTCTAAGCCAACCTCCCGGCTGTTAAGGAATTTCCACATCCTTTCACACTTAATCATAATTTGGGGACCTTATCTGGTGGTCTGGGCTCTTTCCCTCTCGACCATGGACCTTAGCACCCACAGTCTGTCTGCTGAAGAACAACATTTAGCATTCGGAGTTTTATTAGGTTTGGTAAGAATCTCTTCCCCCTAGCCCATTTAGTGCTCTACCTCTAAATGTCTATTTATTCAACGCACTACCTAAATAGTTTTCGCGGAAAACCAGCTATCTACGAATTTGGTTGGCCTTTCACCCCTTACCACAAGTCATCCAAAGACTTTTCAACGTCAACTGGTTCGGTCCTCCGGTTGGTGTTACCCAACTTTCAACCTGCTCATGGTAAGCTCATTCGTTTTCGGGTCTAATTCATAAAACTAATCGCCCTATTAAGACTTGCTTTCGCTACGCCTACACCTAGATGGCTTAAGCTTGCTTTATAAATTAAGTCACTGACCCATTATACAAAAGGTACGCCGTCACTCTAAAAAGAGCTTCGACTGATTGTAGGCATGCGGTTTCAGGTTCTATTTCACTCCCCTAATAGGGGTTCTTTTCACCTTTCCCTCACGGTACTAGTTCACTATCGGTCACTGAAGAGTATTTAGGCTTAGAGGGTGGTCCCCCTATATTCGAGCAGGATTTCACGTGTCCCGCTTTACTCAAGAATTTTGTTAAACATTACTCATACGGGACTATCACCCTCTATGGTTAGCATTTCCAAACTATTCAAATTTTTTTAACAAAACTACTGGCCTAGTCCGCGTTCGCTCGCCACTACTAACGGAATCTCAATTGATTTCTTTTCCTCTGGTTACTTAGATGTTTCAGTTCTCCAGGTTATCTCTTTAAACCTATGTATTCAGTTTAAAGTACCATATAAAATGGTAGGTTTCCCCATTCGGAAATTTTCGGATCAAAACTTACATACAGCTCCCCGAAACTTATCGCAGTATATCACGTCCTTCATCGGCTTTCAGTGCCAAGGCATCCACTACACGCCCTTAAACGCTTGATTTATGCACAGAAAAAAATTCTGTGTTGAATCAAATTTTTATTTGAACATTAGCAAATAACATTTCTAATGTTCGGATATAGATATTGATATTAATAATTATTTTATTTACAGTTTTTATAACTAAGTGTTTTGGTGGAGGATAGCGGGATCGAACCGCTGACCTCCTGAATGCAAATCAGGCGCTCTCCCAGCTGAGCTAATCCCCCATGATCTTTAATTGGTGGGCCGAGAAAGACTCGAACTTTCGACCCCACCCTTATCAAGGGTGTGCTCTAACCAACTGAGCTACCGGCCCCCATGCAAGAGAAACACTACTTCAAGAAGAGAAATGAGGACGGTCAACATTATCCGTGTATATTATTTAGAACGAAATTTTACTTTCGTTCATCCTTAGAAAGGAGGTAATCCAGCCGCAGGTTCCCCTACGGCTACCTTGTTACGACTTCACCCCAGTCGCTGACTATACCGTGGTCAAGGGTTTAAAACCTTGCCTTAAGGTAGAACCAACTCCCATGGTGTGACGGGCGGTGTGTACAAGACCCGGGAACGCATTCACCGTGGCACGCTGATCCACGATTACTAGTAATTCCAGCTTCATGCACTCGAGTTGCAGAGTGCAATCCGAACTGAGGTATCTTTTAAGGATTTGCTTAACGTCGCCGTCTTGCTTCCTGTTGTAGATACCATTGTAGCACGTGTGTAGCCCAACACGTAAGGGCCATGAGGACTTGACGTCATCCCCACCTTCCTCCAGCTTATCACTGGCAGTTCTTTCAGAGTGCCCAACTTAATGATGGCAACTAAAAGTGAGGGTTGCGCTCGTTGCGGGACTTAACCCAACATCTCACGACACGAGCTGACGACAGCCATGCAGCACCTGTGTTTCGTCCGGCCGAACCGAAAACTTTAATCTCTTAAAGTCGCGACGAACATGTCAAGTGTTGGTAAGGTTCTGCGCGTATCTTCGAATTAAACCACATGCTCCACTACTTGTGCGGGTCCCCGTCAATTCATTTGAGTTTTAACCTTGCGGTCGTACTCCCCAGGCGGTGTGTTTATCGCTTTCGCTGCGACACTGAAAATAAATTTCCAACGTCTAACACACATCGTTTACGGCATGGACTACGAGGGTATCTAATCCTCTTCGCTACCCATGCTTTCGTTCCTCAGTGTCAGTAATGATCCAGAAAGCTGCCTTCGCAATTGGTATTCTTTCTAATATCTACGAATTTCACCTCTACACTAGAAATTCTGCTTTCCTCTATCATACTCTAGCTAAAAAGTTTTGATGGCAGTTCCAGAGTTAAGCTCTGGGATTTCACCACCAACTTTTTTAACCACCTACGAACTCTTTAAGCCCAGTAATTCCGAACTACGCTAGGTCCCTTCGTATTACCGCGGCTGCTGGCACGAAGTTAGCCGGACCTTCTTATTCGGGTACAGTCATTTTCTTCCCCGACGAAAGAGCTTTACAACCCAAAGGCCTTCTTCACTCACGCGGCATCGCTGCATCAGAGTTTCCTCCATTGTGCAAGATTCCCCACTGCTGCCTCCCGTAGGAGTTTGGGCCGTGTCTCAGTCCCAATGTGGCTGATCATCCTCTCAAATCAGCTATTGATCACAGTCTTGGTAGGCCATTACCCCACCAACAAACTAATCAAGTGCAGGCTCATCCAATGGTGCATAAAGCTTTCTCCGTAAAGACTTATCCGGTATTAGCACAAGTTTCCTCGTGTTATTCCAGGCCAAAGGGCAGATACCTACATGTTACTCACCCGTCTGCCACTAAGTATTGCTACTTCGTTCGACTTGCATGTGTTAGGCGTGCCGCCAGCGTACGTTCTGAGCCATGATCAAACTCTCAAGTTTAAAAACGGCGCACACTAGCTTCCATATAAATTCTAAGAATAAAATTTATATGATGTTGAAGTGTGTACGACAAATTTTGGTAACCTTAACCGTCCACACTTCTCTTCTTAAATTTTTACTTTTTTAATAGCTAATTAAGCAAAAAAGCTCAATATTCCTCACTAATTTATTGTATTTACAATAATTTTTTTGAGGAAGTTCAGTGCTTATAGGCTAAAATTAATGGAAATCAAGCATATAAGATATAAAATATTAACAAATTTCGTCTATTTTAAGCGGTTTTTTTTGATATTTATATGGCTCTAAACTAATAATTGAAGCTCATTTAGATTTAAATGTTAAAAAATTTAATAAACAAAATAAAAAAAAATTATGAGATTTTATCATTAGTTTTACTAGTTATTTTTACCTCAATTTTTACTACCTACCTAAATAACATAAATAAAAACTACAATGATACTTATGGCAATTTGATCAATAATGTTTATTTAAAAAAAACATTAAGCTATTTAGTAGAAAATCTTGAGCCAAAATATAAAAAAGTAAATCACAATATTAAGTCAGGTGAGACTTTTGATAAAATTTTAGAAAATTATTCAATAGATAAAAATGAAATTAAAAAAATAAAAAAATCACTTAAAAAAAAATTTGATCTTAACAAACTTAATACAAAACAAAAAATTCAATTTAGCATAGACAAAACAAATAATAAGATAAAGGATTTTATTTTTCAGATTTCAAATACTCAAAAAGTTAAACTAAGTAGAAATTTTGAAACTGATAATTTTAATGAAACAACGCTTATTATAAAATTAAAAAAAGATATTGTTTACAAAGAAAACATAATTTTGAACAGCTTATATAAATCTGCAATTGATCAATCCATACCTGCAAACATAATTGTATCTTTTGCAAGTATTTATGGTTTTCAAGTAGATTTTCAAAGAGATATACGTAAGCAGGATAAATTTCAAATTATGTATGAGCTGTATTTAAATGATAAAAATGAAATTGTAGAAACTGGCGAAATACTTTTCGCAAATCTAAAACTAAGTGGTCAAGATAATAATCTTTATTATTTTGATCTTGATGGGAGTGAAGGACATTATGACAATAATGGTAAAAGTGTAAAAAAGGCATTAATGAAAACTCCAATTAATGGAGCTAGGCTATCATCGCCATTTGGTATGAGGAAACATCCTATAGATGGTTTTAATAAAATGCATAGAGGCACTGACTTTGCTGCACCTATGGGAACACCTATTATGGCATCAGGAGATGGAATTATAAAAAAAGCCGGATGGTGTGGTGGCGGAGGAAATTGTGTTAAAATTAAACATAATTCAACTTATCAAACAGTTTATGCTCATATGTCCAAATTTGCTAGAGGCATTAAAGTTGGTGTAAGAGTTAAACAAGGTCAAACTATTGGATATGTTGGTTCAACAGGAAAATCAACGGGGCCACATTTACATTATGAAGTTATAGTTAATGGAAAAAAGGTTAATTCACAAAAATTAAAGCTTCCTTCAGGTAAAATTTTAAAGGGTAATGAAAGGAAATTGTTTGAAACAAGCAAAATAAAACTAAATGTTTTAAAATCTGAAAAAATTATTGGAATAAATTAATTTATATCTGCTTGTGATTTTGCAATTTTCTTAATCTCAGACCCATCCTTTAAACTTTTTAGAGACTCGCCTTTAGAAACATTTTCTGAATTTTCTGTTGTTTCCTCAACCAGGCTATCATTGCTGTCTGATAACCTTTCTCTTTTATAGCTTTCTCTCTCATTTAAAATTCTTGTAAAGTGATCTGCGTGTTGTAAATAATTTTCTGAAAGAATTTTATCCCCGTTAGACAAAGCCTCTCTTGCTAAATCATTATATTTTTCAATTAGTTTAGGAGCATTATGATTATTTCTACCTGGTGACTTTCTTTTAAAATTCTCATTATTTGAAAAATTAGATACAAATTTTTGTCTATCACTATTAGATTTGAAACTACGATCGTTTCTTCTAAAATTACCTCTCCTATTATTATTTCTAAATGTAACCATAATTTAATTGATTATATTTTTGTACAAATTATACAGCGATCAATTTTTGAAAGATCTTTTTGTATTCTATTAATATAAAAACCCTCTTTTTTTAGCAATTTTACAACTCTATCTTTTTGATCAAAACCGATCTCTAAAATAAATTTACCACTTTTTTTAATCAGTTCAGATGATTTTGTTATTACTTTACTGATTTCTGATAAACCATCTAACCCACCATTTAAAGCTTGTTTGGGCTCAAACCCAACAATATCTCTTTCCAAATATTTAATATTATTTTTATTAATATATGGAGGATTAGATACTATTAAATCATATTTGCCAAAATTGAATTTGTCAACATTTGATTTAAAAAGTTTCAACCTGTTGCTTACACCAATATTAATTGCATTAAATTTACTTATATTTAAGCAATTTTTACTAATATCTATACCTGTACCATAGAAATTCTTTCTCTCTTTTAAAATAGATAATAATATACAACCAGATCCAATTCCAATATCTAGAATGTTTAAATTATTTTTATACTTAGTTAAATTTAAAGTGTTTTGGACAATCAACTCAGTTTCTGGTCTAGGAATTAAAGTGTCTTTTGTTACAAAAAATTCCGAGTCCCAAAAAAACTTTTTATTTGTTAAGTAAGCAATTGGTTTTCTTAAAGATCTTTTTTTTATTAATGTTTGAAAATAAAAAAGTTCCTGTTTGTTAATATTTTTTTTTAAATTTAATAAGATAAACTCTCTATTTTTATTAATTGCTTTAGACATTAGTATTTCAGAGTCTAAATTTGCTGTACGAATATATTTATCCTTCAAAATTTTAGCTCCTGCGTTTATTGCTGATTCTATATTCATCTATTTTAAGTTACTTAAACTTTCTTCCTGAGCTTGTAAGGTTAAAGACTCTATCACTTCGTCGAATGCCTCTCCCTCTAAAAATTCATCTAATTTGTGCAGTGTTAAATTAATTCTATGATCTGTCACTCTTCCTTGTGGAAAATTATAGGTTCTTATCCTTTCAGATCTATCTCCTTTGCCAATCTTTGTTTTACGATCTTGAGATCTTTCTTGGTCAATTCTAGAGCGCTCCAATTCGTAAAGTCTAGCTCTTAAAATTTTCATCCCTTTTGCTTTATTTTTATGTTGAGATTTTTCGTCCTGCTGAGAAACAGATATACCCGTTGGAATATGAGTAATTCTAACTGCACTATCAGTTGTATTAACTGATTGTCCTCCTGGTCCTCCAGCTCTAAATACATCGATTCTTAAGTCAGAATCGTTTATCTTTAAATCTACCTCCTCAGCTTCTGGTAATACAGCTACTGTTGCTGCTGAAGTATGAACCCTTCCCTGAGTCTCAGTATCTGGAACTCTCTGAACTCTATGAACACCACTCTCATATTTTAAAGTTGAATAAATATTGTTACCTTTAATTGAAGCTATCACCTCCTTCAATCCTCCAGCATCACTTTTTGAAATAGAAATTAACTCCAAAGACCATTTTTTTTTGTGACTAACCTTTTCATACATCTTAAATAAATCTGATGCAAACAAACTTGCCTCTAATCCACCTGTTCCTGCTCTAATCTCAATAATTGCATTTTTTTTATCCGCCTCATCCTTAGGTAATAAAAATAACTTTAATTTTTTTTCATTAGCTTCATGTTTATTTTGTAATTCAACTAATTCTAATTCTGCCATTTTTTTTAACTCTTCATCTCCAGAGCTATCATTCAATATTTTCTCTAATTCTTCTTTTTCACCTTGAAAAGAAATATAATCTTTTGCATTTTCAACTATTTCATTTACGTCAGAATACTCTTTTGATTTTTCGGCAAATAATTTTTTATCTAGCTCACCTGAAGATAGATCTTTTTCTAAAGACGAATGTTTAATTATTATCTCTTCAATCGTTTTTAGGGGTATCATAATTATTTCTCTAGTTCAGATGCTTTTTTCTCAACTTCAAAAACGACCTTTTCAATTATATCCTCAGTCAAAACTTTTTCATTTTGAACACCTGATAAATAAAGCATATTTTTGCCTTTGCCCCCTCCTGTAATCCCAATATCTGTCATTGCAGCTTCTCCTGGTCCATTAACTACACAACCAATAATAGACAGTGTTATAGGTGTTTTAATATGAGCTAATTTTTCCTCCAGAATTTTAACTGTATCAATAACATGAAATGCTTGTCTTGCGCATGATGGACAAGATATTATCTTAACGCCCCTATTTCTTAAATTTAATGATTTTAATATTTCGTTACCTATTTTTACTTCCTGAGTTGGATTATCAGATAAGGAGATTCTTATTGTATCCCCAATTCCTTCCATCAACAAAGTTCCAAGACCAATAGATGATTTTATACTACCAGAAACAAAACTTCCTGCCTCGGTAATTCCAAGGTGTAAAGGATAATCAGTAACTTTTGATAGCTGCCTGTATGCTGCAATAGATAGAAATACATCTGATGACTTAACACTAATTTTAAAATTAAAAAAATCTTTATCCTCTAAAATTTTTATATTTCTTTGAGCACTTTCTACTAAAGCCTCTGGGCATGGTTCTTTAAATTTTTCTAAAATATCTTTTTCTAATGAACCTGCGTTAACTCCAATCCTAATTGAACAATTGTTATTTTTCGCAGCCTTTAATACTTCATGAATCTTTGGTGCATCACCAATATTACCTGGATTAATTCTTAAACAACTAGCTCCATTTTCTGCTGCCTCGATCGCTCTCTTATAATGAAAATGAATATCTGCAACCACTGGTATTGAAACATGTTTTATAATTTGTTTAAGTGCTAATGTTGAACTTTGATCAGGACATGAAACTCTTACAATATCTGCTCCCTCGTCTGTTATATCATTTATTTGTTTAATTGTTGCTTTAACATCTGTAGTTAGAGTGTTAGTCATTGATTGAACAGAAATAGGGTTATTACCACCAATCTTTACTTTTCCAACATTGATTACTTTTGTTTTTCTTCTTTTAATATCTCTAAAAGGTCTTAAGCTCATTTTAATTAGTCTAATTTAAATTCTTTATGTAAAGCAACTATAGCTCTTTTAGCATGCTTAGCAGAAACTAGAACTGAAATTTTTATCTCTGAAGTTGAAATAACTAAAATATTAATTTTTCTTGAAGCAAGAGCCTGAAACATTCTATATGTTATTCCTGGAGTAGTAACCATGCCAACACCTATAATAGAAATTTTTGAAACATCTTTATCAAATGATAATTTTTTGAAAGATATTTTTTTATTTTGTTTGATTAATTTTTCTGTTTTTTTTAAATCTTCAGATTTAATTGTAAATGTGAGGTCAGTCTCTTTTCCATCTAAAGAAATGTTTTGAACCACCATGTCTACATTTACAAGATTATTCGATAAAGGTTTAAAAATTGAAGCAGCGACCCCTGGTCTATCTTTCACACCAACAATTGTTATTTTGGCATCATTTTTTGTTGAAGATATTCCTGTAATAATTTGGTTACTAAATGTCTTTTTAAATCTTGTTATTAAAGTTCCTGATTTTGAAACGAAAGAAGATTTAACTTTGATATTAATACTATTTAATTTTGCATCTTGAACAGATGTAGGTTGCATTACTTTGGAACCAAGGGATGCCATTTCTAACATTTCATCATAAGAAATTTTTTTAATTTTTTTTGCTTTTTTATATTCCCTTGGATCTGTAGTATAAACTCCATCTACATCAGTATAAATTATACACTCATCAGCTTTGATAAATTTTGCAATCATAATTGCTGTTGCATCAGATCCACTTCTTCCAATAGTAGTAATTCTTAAATTTTTACTAACACCCTGAAAACCTGTGATTACAGGTATACCACCTGATTTAATATAACTAAGTAGTGCTTTAGTAATTACTGAACTTATTCTAGCACTTGAATGCGGGCCATCTGTTAAAATAGGTAGTTGCCAAGATGTCCAAGATCTTGATTTAAACCCAATGTGCTTTAATCTTCCAGCAATTAGCGCGCACGATACTTGTTCCCCAGTTGAAACTAGTGCATCATATTCAGCTCTATCAAATGTGGTGCTAATTAATTTAGATTTATTAACCAATTCATTTGTCACACCACTCATTGCTGATGAGACAACTATAACTCTATTTTTTTTCTTTTTGTAAAAAGCGATTATTTTACATACCTTTTTAATTCTATCAATGCTTCCTACAGAGGTTCCACCAAATTTTAATACAATTGTTTTCATGCTAGTTTAATTATTATTATTTAATTAATAATTGATAAAATACATCTTAATTGTTATGTCAACTATTTATCTCAATGACCAGTATAAATAAAAAAGAAATAGAAAAATTTTCAAAAATTGCTGATGAATGGTGGAATCCAGAAGGGAAATTCAAACCACTTCATAAATTTAACCCTATCAGAATAAAATATATTAAAGAAAATATAATAAGTAATTTTAAATTAAAAAATCAAAGTAAACCTTTATCAGGAATAAATATTCTAGATATTGGTTGTGGTGGTGGATTACTTTCTGAGCCAATGGCAAGGATAGGAGCAAATGTTACCGGAATTGATGCTTCAGATAAAAATATTAAAATTGCTAAATTGCATTCAAAAAAAAATAAACTAAAAATTAATTATTTATGTTCATCTCCTGAGAAACTAAAGATTAAAAAAAAATTTGATGTCATTTTAAATATGGAAATTGTAGAACATGTAGAAGATATAAATTTTTTTCTAGAGTCTTGCTCAAAACACCTAAAAAAAAATGGACTAATGTTTATAGCAACAATAAATAAGACTTTAAAATCTTATATTTTTGCAATCGTTGGTGCAGAGTATGTTTTAAGATGGCTTCCAATAGGCACTCATGATTGGGAAAAATTTGTTAAACCCGAAGAGCTAAAAAAAATTCTTATGAAATATAATATGTCTCTTAATAAATTAGATGGTATGTATTTTAGTGTTATAAAGAATGAATGGAGTTTATCCACAGATTTGTCTGTAAATTATATAGGAAAGTTTACTAAAAACTAATTTTGATTTTCGTCTATCCAAGGAAACATTTGAGTATCTATCCCTTCCTCTTTTAGTTCTTTTAGATCTTCCTGTGATGCTGTTCCATAAATACCCTTAGATTTTTTTTTATCATTATAATGGATTGATCTTGCTTCATAAGCAAAATTATCGCCAACATACTTGAAATTCTCTTTAATAAATCTTTGATAACCCAAAATAGTTTTTTTAACTTTATTATATTTTTTTAAATTTAGGTTTTCATCTATTTTTGACTTACTATTTATTAACTGTGGAGACATGATTGTTTTTTCTACTTTCACAGAATTGCACTTATGACAAGTCAAAAGTTTTTTCTTATTTAATCTTTCATATTCATTCGAAGATGCAAACCAACTATCAAATTTTGCCTCACAGCTTTTGCAAAAGAGTTTATATTTAATCATAATTATTACTTAATAACATAATTAAATTTTTCAATAAGTTAACTTCTATAATCTGCATTAATTTCAATATATTTTTTCGTCAGATCCATAGTATAAGCTGTAAAATTTTTCTTGCCTGTAAAAGTTTCAATATTAATTTCTATATTTTCACCTTTCATATAATTTGCTGCTAGTCTTTCATCATAATTTTGATTTAATTTTCCTCCTTCTACAATTGTTATATTTCCGAACCTAATTAATAATTTCTTCATATTAATTTTAGGTCCAGCTTTACCAACTGCCATAATAATTCGTCCCCAATTTGGATCTTCTCCTGCTACTGCGGTTTTAACTAAAGGGGAATTTGCAACTGAAAAAGCAATTTTTTTTGCCTCTATTTCATTTTTACACTTACCTACATTTATTGTTATAAATTTAGATGCTCCTTCTCCATCTGACACAACTCTTTTTGCTAAATTCAAAAGAACGTTATTTAAAGCTTTATCAAAATTTTTAATTTTATTTTCGTTAATACTTTTCACATGAGAATTTTTAATTATATTTGTTGCAAAAATTGTAGCCATATCATTAGTGCTTGTGTCACCATCACAAGAAATTGCGTTAAATGTATTTGCTATATTTTTTTTTAATAATTTTCCTAAAATGTCATTTGATAAAGTTGCATCGGTAAATAAATATGCGAGTGTTGTGGCCATATTTGGATGTATCATTCCTGACCCTTTAGCAATTCCGTATATTTTTACTTTTTCACTTCCAATATAACATTCCTCCATGGCTAATTTTGGCTTCGTATCTGTAGTCATAATTGCAAGCGCTGCCTTCATCCAAATAAATTTATTTTGAGTATAACGAATTTTATTTATCAAATTTGGAATATTGTTTAATATTTTTTCAAATGGAAATAGTTCTCCAATTGTACCAGTGCAACCAAAAATTATATTTTTATAAGAAATTTTTTTAGGATTATCCTCGTCCTCTTCTTGTTTTTTGTTTAATTGTTTTGCAGTCAAATCTGCTATTTTTTTTAAACTTTCATAACCGTGCTTTCCAGTAAAAGCATTAGCATTTCTTGTATTTACAATAAGAGAGTATATTTTTTTTGGTCTTTGTTTAATATTCCATTTTATGTTTTCAGATACTATTTTTGACTGGGTATAAACAGAAGCATAGTTAGCACCTTCTCTAAAATAGAACATTGTTAAATCATCTCTGATATCTTTATATAAATTTGCAGAAACAACTGAAATTGAAAGACCATCCAAATGATCAAGGTCTTGAAAATCAATCATTTTAGTATTTTTTGATTGAGATGATAAGAAATTTGTTAAATTAATTCCCATTTTGTTTAAATTATTTATTTAATACATATATTAAACAATATAATTAAAGAATAAATCAAATAGTCATGTTGAACCCATTAAATTTAATCACAAAATTTATAAAATCTAGTAACCAAAAAGAGCTAGATAAAATTGGTAAAATTGTCGAAAAAATAAACTTAAAAGAGGAAGATTTTAAAAATTTAAAAGACACAGACTTTCCAAAAAAAACAAATGAATTAAAAATTCTGGTAAAAGATGGAAAATCTTTAGACGAGTTACTCCCTGAAGCTTTTGCGTTAGTCAGAGAGGCTGCTAAAAGAACTAGAAATGAAAGACACTTTGATGTTCAATTGGTCGGCGGTGTAGCTTTACATCAGGGCAAAATTGCTGAAATGAGAACTGGGGAAGGAAAAACGCTAACCATAACACTTGCTGCTTATTTGAATGCATTGAGCGGTAAGGGTGTCCACATAGTTACTGTAAATGATTATCTTGCAAAAAGAGACTCGGTTGAAATGGGACAAATTTATAATTTTCTAGGTCTCTCATCAGGATTTATTAATAACTATCAAGATGATCCTGAGCGTAAGAAAAACTATAATTGTGATATCACTTATGCAACTAACAGTGAATTAGGCTTTGATTATTTAAGAGATAATATGAAATTTTCTGATGAACAGATGGTTCAAAGAGACCACAATTTTTCAATAGTTGATGAAATAGATTCATGTTTGATTGATGAGGCGAGAACACCTTTGGTAATTTCTGGAGAAGCAGAAGATAAAACCGCTCAGTATATAGCAATCGATAAGCTAATTAGAATCTTAAATAATAAAGACTTTGAAATAGACGAAAAAGATAAGAGTATTTTATTAACTAATGAGGGAATTAATAATGTTGAAAAGCATTTTTCTAACGCTGGTATTTTAAAAAATAATAATTTTTATGATCCAGAAAATTTACATTTGGTTCACCATGTTAACCAAGCTTTAAGAGCAAATCATTTATTTGAAAAAGGAAGAGATTATATTGTTAAAGATGGAAGTCTTAAAATTATTGACGAACTTACCGGGAGAATTTTAGAAGGCAGACGGTTTGGGGATGGTTTACATCAAGCATTAGAGGCTAAAGAAAAAATTCAAGTACAGGCTGAAAATCAAACCTTAGCTTCAATAACATATCAAAATTATTTTAAGCTTTATAAAAAAATCTCAGGTTGTACTGGTACAGCTGCAACAGAATCAGAAGAGTTTTTTGAAATTTATAATCTTCCTGTTGTTGTTATTCCAACAAATAAAGAAATGATAAGAAAAGATTTTAATGATTTAATTTTTAGAACAGAAAAAGAAAAAAATGATGCAATTATAGAAAAAATAATTGAAAGAAATAAATTAGGTCAACCCATTTTAGTGTTTACATCAAGCGTTAATAAATCTGAAGTTTATTCAAATTTATTAAATCAAAAAAATATTAAACACGTTGTACTAAATGCAAAAAATCACGAAAATGAGGCTGAGATAATTGCAAATGCAGGTAAAGAAAATTCATTAATTATTACTACAAGTATTTCAGGAAGAGGTGTTGATATTCAACTTGGTGGAAAGAAAGACTCAATTCCATATGACCAACTTAAAATAAATAAAGATAAAATTAAATCCTTAGGTGGTTTGTTTGTAATTGGCACAGAAAGAATGGAGTCTAGAAGAGTGGATAACCAAGCAAGAGGAAGATCTGGAAGACAGGGAGATGAAGGAAGTTCCATATTTTATGTTAGTTTAGAGGATGATCTAATGAGAATCTTTGGATCAGAGTCTATGAATAGTATGCTTGAGAAACTTGGTCTCAAAGACGGTGAAAGTATCGATCATCCATGGATTAATAAAGCATTAGAGAGGGCTCAGCAAAAAGTAGAAGCTAGAAATTTTGACATAAGAAAAACACTTATCAAATTTGATAATGTGCTTAATGATCAAAGGCACGTTATATTTTCACAAAGAAAAAATGCAATGAATAGTGAAAATATATTTGACTATTCAGATGAATTTTTAAAAGAAATATCTGATGATTTGATAAAGTTAAAAATTTCAAATTTATCAAATCCTAAAAGCAATGAATTTTATAACAAAACTAAGCAAATAGTTGGAAAAAGTTTTGAAGAAACTGAGTTTAAAAATTTAATAGAGTCAAAAGATAATGATTTTAGAGAAAAAATTTCAAATAAATTTCAAGAGACAAGAAATGAAAGGATTAAACTTCTGGGCGAAGATCATGCAAAAGAAATTGAAAAAAGAATTTTTCTACAGTCAATTGATTTAAATTGGAAATCACATATCCAATATTTGGAACAACTAAGACAAGTTATAGGATTAAGATCCTATGGTCAGAGAGATCCATTAGTTGAATACAAAAAGGAAGCATTTGAATTGTTCTCAAATCTTTTAGAAAAATTAAAATTAGATTACGTAACAATCCTTATGAATTTAAAAGTCGTAGTTGAAACCAACCAAAATAAAGAAAGTAAAAGAGAGGATAAATTTAAAGAAATTGCAAAAAATAAAAAAATAGGGAGAAATGAGCCATGTTATTGTGGTTCTGGTAAAAAATTTAAGCACTGCTGTGGTGCTTTATAAAATTTAAACCAATAAAAAAATTGCGGAAATTAAAATTATTCCACCAATAATCGCTAGTAATATTTTTTTTGATCTCAAAATTTGATCAAAATTATTTTTCTTGAATGTTAATGTACTTGGATCTTCAGTGCTAGTAATAAAACCATCGTTTCTTCCAATTTTAAGAAATTTATTTTTTCTTTCATTAATTATTTCTTCAGAAGATAATTCATCATAATAATTTAAATTTTTTGTTAAAGTTTGTCTGACATTATTTAATATTATATCTCTGTCTCTGTGTGCACCACCTAAGGGTTCATCAATTATTTCATCAATAACTTTTAACTTTAATAAATCTTTAGCTGAAAGCTTCATAGCTTTTGCGGCATCAAGCATTTTTTTTGGATCTCTCCATAAAATAGTCGCACACCCCTCCGGAGATATTACGGAATAGATTGCGTTTTCTAGCATAAGGACTTTGTTTGATGAAGCTAGTGCTATTGCTCCACCAGAACCACCTTCTCCTATAATTATTGCAATTGTTGGAACCTTAAGTTCCATGCAGCACTCAATAGATTTTGCAATGGCCTCTGCTTGTCCTCGCTCTTCAGCTCCTACACCTGGATATGCTCCTGGAGTATCAATAAAAGAGATTATAGGAATATTAAATTTGTTTGCCAAGTTCATCAATCTTATAGTTTTTCTGTAGCCCTCAGGCCTCATCATTCCAAAATTTCTTTCTATTCTACTATCTAAATCTTCTCCTTTTTCTTGACCTATAACTAAAACAGATTTTCCATTAAACTTTGCAAATCCAGTTAATACTGATTTATCTTCTCCGTAATATCTATCACCAGACAGTGAAATGAAGTCGTCAAACAAATTATCAATAAAAAATTTTGCTTTTGGCCTATCTTCGTGACGAGCAACCATAGTAGTTTGCCAAGGATCAAGATTAGAATAAATATTTTTTAATTTTTCGTCTATTTCTTTTTGAGTGCTTGAAATTTTTTGAGTATCAACCTCTGTTAATCCCTCTTGATTGTAAGGATCTTTCAATTTTTCTAGCTCGTTTTCTAGATCTTTAATTTCTGTTTCAAAATTTAAGTAATTTTTCATATCTTATTTATAATGGATGGTTAAAATACAAAAAAGGCAACAAAATGATATAAAATAAGGTGTAATTCTTATTAATTGACTTAAATCATTTAACAGATACAAATCCATTATCGGGAGAGACTATTTATAGCGCCGAAGGAGCAACCACCCCGGAAACTCTCAGGCAAAAGGACCGATTAAAGCATAACACTCTGGAAAGAGATTGATTTCCGCCGAAGGAGTAAAGCTCTCAGGCAAAAATACAGATGGGGTTAGAACTTAAGTGCTATGCAAGAAAAATACATTAAAATAAATAATCTACAAGTAGCTGAAAAGTTATCGAACTTTGTTAATGATGAATTACTAAAAGATACAAATGTATCTTCAGAAAATTTTTGGGAAGGTCTTGAAAAAACACTTGATGAGCTTACACCAAAAAATAAAAAATTAATTAAGTTAAGGGATGATTTACAGAAGAAAATAGATGATTGGCATATTAAAAATAAAGATAAAAAATTTAATTTAGATGAGTACAAAAAATTTTTGTTAGAAATTGGTTATTTAAAAAATGAAGGACCTGATTTTAAAATAGAAACTGAAAATGTTGATGAAGAAATTACAAGTATAGCTGGACCTCAATTGGTTGTGCCAGTCATGAATTCGAGGTATGCATTAAATGCTGCAAATGCACGATGGATGAGTTTATATGATAGTCTTTATGGCACGGATGTAATTGAACAGTCTGAAGATAGCGTATCTGAAAGGTATGATCCTTTAAGAGGTGAAATGGTTATTAAATATGGAAGAGATTTTTTAGATAAATACTTTCCATTAGCAGGATTAAGTTGGAATAAAATTACAAGTTTTGCAGTCAAATACGGAAAATTAAAAGTTTTAAAAGGTGCTGATATTTTTGATTTGGAGGATGAAAATAAATTTATTGGACATAGAGGAGAAAGTGATAATCCATCTGCAGTAATTCTAAAAAATAATAATTTACATATTGAAATTTTAAAAGATTCAAGAGCTTTTGCTGCCCAACAAGATCATGCAGGTATTAGTGATATTATACTTGAGTCTGCAGTGTCAACCATTTGTGATAATGAAGATAGTGTGGCAGCAGTTGACTCAGAAGATAAAATTATTTGTTATCGAAATTGGCTAGGTCTAATGAAAGGAGATCTTAAGTCAAAATTTGAAAAAGAAGGAAAATTATTTGAGAGAAAATTAAATCCTCACAGAAGTTATATCTCAAAAGATGGTAAAGGTTTAAAGTTACATGGGAGAAGTCTTTTACTTGTAAGAAACGTTGGCCATCTAATGACTAACCCCTCAATTTTATTGAGTGATGGAAGTGAAATACCTGAGGGCATTATGGATGCATTTATAACCACAGCAGCTGCGTTACATGATATTAAAAATAAAAATAATTCAAGAACCGGATCAGTTTATATTGTAAAACCTAAAATGCATGGTCCAGACGAGACAGCATTTACAGATTTAATTTTTTCTAAAGTTGAGGAGGTTCTAAATTTACCTAAGTACACTTGTAAGATTGGTATTATGGATGAAGAGAGAAGAACATCAGCAAATTTAAAAGAATGTATTAGAAGTCTTAAAAATAGAGTTTTTTTTATTAATACTGGTTTCTTAGATAGAACTGGTGATGAAATGCATACATCAATGGAAGCCGGTCCTATGATTAAAAAAGGTGATATGAAATCATCTAAATGGATAAATGCATACGAAAATAACAATGTTGATGTTGGTTTAAGATGTGGATTTTCTGGTAAAGCTCAAATTGGAAAAGGAATGTGGGCGATGCCCGATAAAATGAAAGATATGATGGAGCAAAAAACAGGACACTTAAAAGCAGGCGCAAACTGCGCATGGGTTCCTTCTCCAACAGCAGCTGCGTTACATGCTTTACATTATCATGAAATAAATATTTTTAACGAACAAAAAAAATTAATTGATAGAGCACCAGCTAAGCTTAACGATCTCTTAACAATCCCTATAGCGGACAGACCTAACTGGTCTGTAGAAGATATAAATAAAGAAATTTCTAATTCTGCACAAACTTTATTAGGATATGTTGTTAGATGGGTTGATCAAGGTGTGGGTTGTTCTAAAGTGCCAGATATTAACAACATAGGTTTGATGGAAGACAGGGCCACTCTTAGAATTTCATCTCAGCATATAGCAAACTGGATACATCATGGTGTAACAACAAAAATGCAAGTAACCGAAATAATGAAAGAGATGGCAAAAATAGTAGATGACCAGAACAAAGATGATCCTCTATATCTTAAAATGAGTGGTGATTATGAAAACTCTATTGCATTTCAAACTGCGTGTGATCTTGTATTTAAAGGTAAAGAACAACCTTCAGGTTATACTGAACCATTACTTCATTTAAATAGATTGAAAAAAAAAATTAATCTGAGTTCGAAACCAAATTAGATCGATTTTTAAAAGCAGAAAATAAAGTCCCATCATCTAGACTTTCAATCTCTCCTCCGACTGGCAAACCTTGTGCTAATTTAGTAATTTTAACATCTAAATTTTTTAAACTATCTTGAATGTAGTATGCGGTTGTTTGACCTTCCACAGTTGCACTAGTTGCTAGAATTACCTCCTCTATTTTATCTCTATTAACTCTTTCTACTAATGAGTTAATTAATAAATCCTCTTTTCTTTGGCCGACTGAAGAAATTGTTCCACCTAAAATATGGAAATAACCCTGAAAGATGTTCGAATTTTCAATCGACCATTGGTCTGCAATATCCTCTACTACACAAATTTTATTATATTTTTCTTTTATATTCTCACAATTTAGACATCCATTTGAATTTGATTTTAACGCACCACATGAATTGCATCTAACTACATTTTTATAAACTTGCGCCAATGTATTTGCCATAGGTTTTACAAGTTCGTCACGATTATTTATTAATTTTAAAACAATTCTTTTTGCTGATTTGGGACCTAAACCTGGAAGTTTTGAAATTAATTTAATTAATTCTTCTATCTCACTGATGTTTTGCATCTATTATAAAGGCCATTTAAAACCAGGAATTCCAAAACCTCCAGTTGCTTTTGAAATTTCCTCAGTTGTTTTTGATTTAAGTTGAGATTTAGCACTATTATGTGCTGCAACAATTAAATCTTCAATTATGGTTTTGTCCTCTTTCATAATTTCATCAGATAACTTTATTGTTTGCATCTCTCCCTCTCCATCCAAAGTTATCTTTACAGAATTTGAACCCGAAACTCCTTCAACTCTAATTTCCTTAATCTTTTGTTGGCTTTCTTTCATTTTTGCCTCAAGTTCTTTTGCTTTATCTAAAATTTTACTAAAATCAGTCATTATCAACTCCATCTTTGTTTGAATTTACATCTATTAATTCGGCATCAGGAAATTTATCAATCACACTTTTAAATATTTCTGAATTTTTCATTTCATCTATTAACTGTTTTTTTACATTTTTTTCTTTATCTTTTACTGACATTTGCCCTTTTAATTTACTAAACGTAATAATCCATCTTTCACCGGTCCATTCAAATAGCTTTGATGATAAATCTTTTACAAAATCTTTATCTAAACTTTCATTAAAAGATATTTCAATTCTATTTTTTTCAAATTTTACAAGGTTAACATTTTTTTCTAACTCGTATTTAAGTTTGATCTCTTTTTTTTTTGAACAAATTTCAATTAAATCCTCAAATGCATTTATATTAGTTTTATTTTCTGCTTTAATTTCTGTCTGAACTTCTGGTTTGATTTTTTCTTCCTGTGCAACATTCTTAATTTGATTTATTGTTTTAGAAGTTAATTCAGTTTCTGTATTCTTTACAAAATTTTCACTCTTAAAGTTAGCCTCAACATTTTCAATTTTATTTTCAGATTTTACAGAACTTAAATGCATTAGTCTTATTAAGAACATCTCAATTGAAAGGTGTTGATTAGAAACTATGTCTATCTCTTCGAGAGAAGAGATGGCAAATTGCCAAAATAATATTAATACCTCTGAGTCTATTTGATTTGATAAATTTTTAATTTTAGAAAATTCTTCATCATTTAATGAAAAGTTTGTACTTTCTAAAGTTAAAGAATTAATATTTTTAAAGTAGTAAAGTAACTCTAAGAAATCATTAATAAAAACCTTTGGTTCAACACCTTGATCATAAATTTTTCTATAAATACTTATTACTTTTGTTTCTTCACCTTTTAAAATTAACTCGAACAAATCGATTAATTTAGATTTATCAAAATATCCAAAAATTTTCTGAGCTGAATTTAAGTCTAATACTTTTCCTTCATCCAAACTTAATAGTGCTCTATCGAGCAACGATAAAGAATCTCTAACAGAGCCCTCAGAAATTTTTACTATAAGCTTTAAAGCATCGTCGCTTATTTTTCCATTTTCCTTATCCTTAATTTTTTTAATAAACTCCAATAATTCTGAGGATTTAATTCTAGATAGATCAAATCTTTGACATCTAGATACGACTGTAATTGGAATTTTTTTAATTTCTGTAGTTGCAAAAATAAATTTTAGATATTCTGGTGGTTCCTCTAAAGTTTTTAATAAAGCATTAAATGCTTGTTTGCTTAACATATGAACTTCATCAATAATGAAAATTTTATATTTAGCCGAGGTCGGCCCGTATCTTGAAAATTCGATTAAATCTCTTACGTCGTCTACACCTGTTTTGCTTGCTGCATCCATTTCAAGCACATCTATATGACTAGACTCACTTATAGATTTACAGCTTTCACAAAAGTTTTCTTTACATAAATTATCGATACCATTTGAACAATTAAGTGCTTTTGCAACAATTCGTGCTGTTGTGGTTTTTCCTATTCCCCTTATTCCAGTGAACAAATATGCATTAGGTATTTTGTCAGCTTTAATAGAATTAGTAATAGTTTCAGCAACAACCTCTTGACCAATAAGATCATCAAAAGTTTGTGGTCTATATTTAAGCGCTAATACTTTTGAGTTGTTATTCATATATCTATAAGGAGACTAGAACCTGAATAACTGTCTCTACGACTGCTTCCGTTAAGATCTGGTCGGGTTCAAGCAGCATCCACCTCTAGCCTCCAAATCTATTATAGCAGTTAAAATTTCTAATCTACAAGAAAAGATTCTTATTTATTTTGTCTCAAACTATCAGCTTCAAAAACACCTAGAACGTGAAAATCCTCACAATGTAGGCCGAGCTCTTCAAGAGATTTTTGAACTTTTGAGTCTTCAATATGTCCATCTAGATCACATAAGAAAAAATAAGAATCGAAACTATTTTTTTCTGGATAACTTTGTAGTTTAGTTAAATTTACACCATTAATAGCAAAACCTCCTAGTGATTGATAGAGGGCAGCTGGCTTACTTTTCAATTTAAATAAAAAAGAGGTTATGTAAGTTTTGTCTTTAAATTCTGGTTGAGAAATATTTTTTCCCATAACCAAAAATCTTGTCAAATTTCCGCTTTCATTTTCTATATTTTTTTTAATTACTTCTAAGCCATAAATTTCAGCACTTAAAGAAGATGCTATCGCAGATTGTTTGATATCTTTTGTTTTAGAAATCATTTCAGCAGATCCAGCAGTATCTGCTCTGATATGTTCTGCTAAATTATTTTCTTTTATAAATTTTGAACACTGAGACAATCCTTGAGCATGTGAGTATACTTCTTTGATATCTTTTAATTTAGCTCCAGGTTGTCCTAATAAGTTGTGTTCAATTTTTTGAAAATGCTCTTTATAAATATTTAGCCTATGTTTAAATATTAAATATTCAATTCCAATATTACCAGTAATTCGGTTTGATTCTGGAATTATAATTCTGCTATCTGGCTCTTCGGATGCTTTGTTAAAACACTCATCAAAAGTTTTACATGGCAAAATCTCAGCTTTAGGATCAATTGAAATAGCTGCTAAATGAGAATATGCACCAAAGGTTCCTTGAAAATAAATTTTAGTCATCAATTCTTATATTCCATTATTTTTTTTAAGGCTAGATAATCTTCTTCAGTATCTACTCCTATTGGAGATGACATAGCAAGTGAAACATTGATATCAATATTATTATCTAATGCTCTTAATTGCTCTAGTCGATTTTCTATTTCATTTTTGGATTGATCTAAGTGAACAAATTTTTCAAGACAATCTCTTGAATAACAATAAATTCCAATATGGTGATAAATATTTTCTACCTGCTCAGCTTTTCTTGAAAAGGATACTGCCTTTGGAAAATGACCTCCTTCTAGCCTGTTTTCAGTGATGACCTTAACTATATTTTCATTATTAAGGTTTTTGCTATCTTTTATTTTTGCTGCTAGAGTTCCTAAATTAGAATTATTTTTTACCATTTTGTCATTCAAACTTTTTATATCATGAATGTCGATTGCTGGTTCATCACCTTGTAAATTCATAATGAAATCAACGTCTCTAACATTTGATTTTTTAAGTGCTTCGTGAATTCTATCTGTTCCAGTCTTGTGTTTATTGTTGGTCAAAATAGCATTGAATCCATTACTTTTAACATCATCAATAATTTCTTGATCCTCTGTAGCTACAATCACGTCTCCAATATTGGCTTCTTCTGCTACTTTAGACACATGTGATATAATTGATAAACCTTTTATTTTTAATAACGGTTTACCTGGCAGCCTCGTTGCAGACATTCTAGAAGGTATAATTACTAAAGTTTTCATTATATTTTCAAATTATTATACTCATTAAACAACTATAGAGGCAAATTTATACATTAAATTTTAGCTTTTTTTTAATTTATCATGTTATACGTTCACTACAAAATTTAGAAAAAATGGATTCTTTTGAAATAAACAAAATAGTTGCTGCAGTTTTAATGGTTGCCTTGCTTGTTATTGGAATTGGAAAATTGTCTGACGTTATATTTCACGTAGAAAAACCTGAGACACCTGGTTATTCAGTAGAAGTAGAAACTGCAACCACTGTATCCACAACTAGTTCAAGTACCACATCAGACAAAATTGATATATCAGCCTTAATGGCAATGGGAGATGTTGCGCATGGTGAAAAAGTTTTTAAAAAATGCGCAGCTTGTCATTCAATTGTTAAGGGAGGTAAGAATGCCATTGGTCCAGCACTATATAATGTTGTGGGAAGAAAAGTTGGAGGGGTTGAGGATTATAAGTATTCTAAGGCTTTAGCAGCGTATGATAAAGAATGGACTTTTGAAGAACTAAATGGATTTTTAATTAAACCTGCAAAATGGATTAAGGGAACAAAGATGGCTTATGCAGGTTTACGAAAAGAAAAAGATAGAGCCTCTGTAATTAAATATCTAAATGAAAATTCAGACAGACCTTTGCCATTACCTTAATTTTCCAAAACAATATAATAAAATGCTTTTTTGAACATGAACTCTATTGAGCGCTTGTTGCCACACGTGAGATTTTTTACCTAAAAAAACATAATCACTTACCTCATCACCTCTGGGCAAACAATGTAAAAAAATACAACTTTTTTTTGCATAACTCATTAGTTTTTTATCAATTTTAAAATTTTTAAACGCTTTTATTTTTTTCTTCTTATTAACTTTGTCGTTTAAAGAAATAACTTTATCAGAAAAAATTACATCTGCTCCAGATACTGCTTTTTTCGCATCATTATAAATATAAATTTGCTTATTATTTTTTTTGACCCAAGCTCTAACTTCTTTTCCTGGTTCAAATTTTTTTGGGCAACCAATACTTAGTTTATAAGAAAATTTTACTGATGCAGCTATTAAACTATCCAAAACATTATTGGAGTCACCAATCCAACAAATATTTAATTTTGAAATAGGTTTTTTCATTATTTCCTCAACTGTAAAAATATCAGATAAAACCTGAGTAGGATGTGACGATGGGCTTAAACCATTAATTACGGGAATTGATAAATGCTTTTCAAACTTTTCAATTTTTTTATTACTATCAGTTCTAAGCATAAATCCATCACCATAAGTTGAAAGAATTTTAGCCGTATCAGCAATACTTTCTCCACCTTGACCTAAATGAAGCTCATTAGATCTCAAGGTTATAGTACCTCCACCGAGTTGTTTGATGGCTAAATAAAAGCTTAATCTAGTTCGCAAACTAGATTTTTCAAACATTTGAATTAATAATTTACCTTTTAAGGGTGCACCCTTATCAACCTCTAATGTGTTTAGTTTTTTTCTTAAAATTTTTCTTTTTTTTGCATCAGCAATAATCTTTCTAAGATCTTTTGCAGGTATATCCTTTAAATTAATAAAGTGTTTCATATTATTTTATCTGTAAACATACCTTTTCAATTATTTTGATTGCTATATCAATTTCATTTTTTTTTACATTCAATGGAGGTAAAAGACGAACTACATTTTCTGCTGCACGAATAGTTAATAGTTGATTATCCATCAATTTTTTTATAAATTCAGTTTGATCTTTATATAATTGTATACCAATTAAAAAACCTTTTCCTCTTATTTGCTTTATAACACTTGGATATTTTTCCTGAATTTTGTTTAGTTTAAATAAAAAATATTTTGATAAACTTTTTATATTATTTAAAAATTTCTTTTTTGATATTATATCCATTACTGCATTTCCAACAGACATCGCCAAAGGATTTCCGCCAAATGTTGATCCATGAGTACCTGGTGTCATACTTGAAGCAACTTTTTTATTCATTAAAACTGCTCCAATAGGAAATCCTCCTCCTATTCCTTTTGCAATTGGTACAATATCAGGTTTTACTTTTGATTTTTCAAAAGCAAAGAAATCACCAGATCTTCCTATCCCACACTGGACTTCATCAAGTATCAATAATATGTTTTTTTTGTTACATAATTCTCTTAATTCTTTCAGACACCAATCAGGAATAACTTTGATACCACCTTCTCCCATAATAGTTTCAACCATTATTGCTGCTGTATTTTTATTAATTTTCTTCTTTAGAGAATTATGATCCCCATAATTGAAGTGATCAAAACCTTTTATTTTTGGACCAAATCCTTCAGTCATTTTCTTCGATCCACTAGCAAAAATTGCTGCCAAAGTTCTTCCATGGAATGAGTTTTTAATGCACAATATTCTATTTTTATTTGGTTTACCTATTGAGTAAAAATATCTTCTAGCAACTTTAATTGCTGCTTCAGTAGCTTCAGCGCCACTATTTTGAAACATAACATAATTAGCAAAAGTTTTTTTACATAACTTTTTAGCCAATGTTTCTCCCTCTGGAATTTGAAATGCATTAGACACATGCCATAATTTTTTTGATTGGTCTTTTATAGTTTTAACTAATTTAGGATGTGCATGGCCTAATGAATTAACTGCTATTCCTTGCACAAAATCTAAATATTTTTTTTTATCAGTAGAATATAAATAGCTACCTTTACCGTATTTAAAGGAAATTTTTTTTCTATTATAATTTTTTGCTAAATAACTCATAAATTTAATTTGTTTTATTGAGTTTAATTATTAATACAAGTTGAGATTGAAAATATATTGATGGTTAAAATTAAATTTACTGTTGATAAGTCTCATTTTTTGTTTGTTTAATTTAATTTTATATCAGTATATTGTTGTTTTACATAAACAAGATACAACATATTGATTATGAGCTGGACAGAGGAAAAAGTTGAAAAACTTAAAGAACTATGGGGTAAAGGAAATACGGCAAGCCAGATTGCTGAAATAATTGGTGGCATAAGTAGAAATGCAGTAATTGGTAAAGCGCATAGACTAAATTTATCTGCAAAAATTAAAACAAGAAATGCAGTTTCAAATCGAAATTTAGAGAGTAGTACAAATGAAAAAAATATTAAAATTAAAAGAGGAAGAAAAAGTAAGTTTAAATCATTAATTATAGAAAAAGATTTTGAGCCAGAAAACCCTAAACAACTCGAAGAGTTAGATGAAAATTCTTGTAAATGGCCAATTGGACATCCTGATGAAAAATCATTTTATTTTTGTGGGAGATCATCATTAAAAGATTTTTCTTATTGCAAATTACATTTGCTGTATGCCTACCAACCAAAGGGTAAAAAAGAGGATGTCGCTGAAAAAGAAGATGCTACTAACTTTATAGAAAAAAAAATACAATCAGCATAAATTTAAGTAGTTTCATTTTCTAAATCTTTGTTAGATTTATATTTATCTGTAGAAAACTGACCGCCATCTTTCCACATATAACAATATTTTTTGACTTCTTCATCAAATAATCTAAGACTTGGGATACCTATATCTGAATTAGTCTTATATTTACCCGAAGGAATATTGTTATATTTTAATAACCTTAATTGATCTCTAGTTAGTAAAGGTTTAGGCATTATTTCAAAAAATCTTGCTGAAATTTGAGCTAATTGTAAAGGGAAAGGTAATAAAATTCTTTTTTTTCCAATAAGTCTTAATAGTCTATTTAATATTTCTTTAAAACTTATTATTTCAGGACCTACACACTCTATAATTTTAGAATATATATTATTTGAAATAATATAATGAATTGTATCTGTTAAATCTGAACAATGAATTGGTGCAAACTTAGTATTTCCTTTATAATAAAGTGGAAAAAAAGGTAATCTATTTAATAAAGTCATAAAGTTCGTTGTAAAATTATCATCTACCGAATAAACAACTGATGGTCGTAAAATAGTTGCTAAAGGAAAGTTTTTTAATACTTCATTTTCTCCTTGAAGTTTACTTTGAGCATAATTTGAGTCTAGTGCCTCATTAATACCTAAAGCTGACAAATGAATAAAATGTTTAAGGTTGTATTCTTTAGAGAGTTTAGCTAATAAAGATGGAAAAACTGTATGAATATTTTTAAAAGTATTTCCTTTTTTTTGTTCAAATAAAATCCCTATTAAATTAATACAAATATCGTTTTTTAAAAAAAGATTTCTAAGTTTTTTTTCGTCAAAAATATTAGCTTCTACTATATCAATATATCCAGCATTAGCTTGAGTTTTTATTATATAGCTTTTTTGATGAATGTTTCTAGTTACAACAGTTACTCTAAATTCATTCTTTGTGAGTTTTCTAATCAAGTTTCTACCGATTTGACCACTACCACCAAAAATTAGACAATTTTTTCCTTTCATATATAAATATTTTTAAAAATGAGTAATAAAATTCAATTATATAAAAATGATCTACCAGATGATTTAAATTTAGGCAATATAATAGCTGTTGACGGTGAGTTTATGGGTCTAAATGTCAGACGTGACCCACTTTGCCTTATTCAAATATCCAGCGGTAACTCAGAAGCACATATAGTTCAATTTGACAGAGAAAATTATAAAGCTCCTAATTTAGTTAATTTATTAAATGATGAAAAAATAGTAAAAATTTTTCACTATGCTAGAGCAGATATGGCTCATATTAAATATTATTTAAAAACAGAAACTAACAACATTCTAGATACCAAAATCGCATCAAAGTTGGCAAGATCTTATTCAGAGAATCATTCTTTAAAAACTTTAATTAAAGAATTTATAAACATAGATATTAGTAAACAATTTCAGAATTCTGATTTTGGTGGGGAGTTAACTCCTTCACAATTAAAATATTGTGCAAACGATGTTATTTATTTACACAAAATTCATGAAGAGTTAAACAAAATATTAGTTAGAGAAGACAGAATTAAACTTTATCAGAATTGTTTAAAATTTTTAAAGACAAGAGTAGATCTTGATCTGGCTTTATTTAGGGATGATATTTGGTCACATTAATGAATAAAAATAAATATACAATAGTTGCAAAAGATGTAATTAATTTAGAAATTCAAGCCCTACAAAAACTTAAAAAAAACATCCATACATCTTTTACTGAGGCAGTGAAACAAATAGCTAGGTGCAATTCTAAAGTTATTTTATGTGGAGTGGGCAAGAGTGGCCTTATTGCCTCAAAGATTGCAGCTACATTAGCTTCAGTTGGGACACCCTCGTTTAGTATTTCAGCAAGTGAAGCTTCTCATGGTGATCTAGGTATGATATCTAAAAAAGATATATTAATTTTAATTAGTAATTCAGGTGAAACTGCTGAATTAAAAAATATTATTCAGTATGCAAAAAGAAATAAAATATTATTAATAGGTATTGTATCTAAAAAAGAATCTATTTTATATAAAAGTTCAGACATAACACTTTTAGTACCAAAAGTAATTGAAGCTGAAGGTATAGTTCCCACTGCAAGCACAACTGTTCAACTTGCCTTGGGTGATGCTTTAGCAATTGCTACAATGAAGTATAAAAAATTTGGTAAGATGGATTTTAAAAAGTTACATCCAGCAGGAAGTCTGGGAGCACAACTAAAAACTGTTGAAGATATTATGATAACTGGAAAAAAAATACCTTTTGTAAATGAGAATGTGCAAATGATTAAAGCATTGAAAATCTTGAGTGAAAAAAAATTAGGAATGTTGGTTGTGAGAAATAAAAATAAATTGACCACTGGAATTATTACTGATGGACAAATAAGGAGATTCAGCCAAAAAAATTTAAATTTACAATCACTACCAGTAAAAAAAATAATGACAAAAAAACCTATATTTATCGATAAAAATGAATTAGCAGCAAAAGCATTATCTTTAATGAATAGTAATAAGATTACCTCACTAATTGTTAATAATAAAAGAAAACCTTTTACTACTATAGGGGTAATACATGTTCATACTATTTTGCAGTCAAATATCTCATAAATGAAAGCTAAAAAAATTGTTCACATATCTTTAACAATTTTAGTTTTACTGATTTTGTCTTTAATTTTTTACTCGAAATTTTTTAAAAAAATTGAAGTTACTGAAACTAAAGAACCACTTATTGAAAAAACTAATGATGAAATTTACAATTCAAATATTATTAAAGATGTAATGTACACATCTATGGATGCTGACGGTAACCAATATACTATAACTGCACTTGAAGGTGAAATAGACTATTCTAAACCTAATATATTATACTTAACAGGTGTGAAAGGTTTAATTCAATTGAAAGACTCAGATGATATCAACATTACTTCTAATTATGGTAGATATAATTCAAATAATTTTGATACAATCTTTTCTAAAAATGTAATAATAAATTATTTAGATAATAAAATTATTGGAGATTATTTAGATTTTTCGCTAGAAAAAAATTTATTAATGATTTCTAAAAATATAATTTATACAAATTTAGAAAATATATTGAGAGCAGATGCACTTGAAATGAATATAAAAACTAAAGATACGAAAATATTTATGTATGAAAAAGAAAAGAAAGTGAATATTCAAAGTAAAAAATAAAATGGCAATAATAAAAAAATTTCGAATCAAATCTTTTAAAAATATTAATTCTATAATTGAATTCAATAATATCTCTCTTTCTTATGGGAATAGACTTATTTTAGATAATATAAATTTTAAGATTAATGAGGGTCAAATTTTTGGTATGCTTGGACCAAATGGTGTTGGTAAGTCAACAATATTTAATCTAATAACAGGTTTAATAAGCCCAGGCACAGGAACCATAAAAATAGCAGGTGAGGATGTAACTAAGTATCCAGTTTATCTTCGTACAAAGAAATATAAAGTAGGCTATGTTCCTCAATATGGTGGTTTTTTTAATGATCTAACTTTACATGATAATTTAAAAGCGATTAGTGAAATAGTTATTGATAATCAAAAATATAGAATTGATAGAATAAATTATTTAATTTCTAAGTTTGATCTTGATAATTTAAAAGATATTAAAGCTAAATTTTTATCAGGGGGTCAAAAAAAAAAATTAGTAATAGCATTGTCTTTATTGAGTGAACCCAAGGTTCTACTTTTAGATGAGTGTTTTGCTGCTCTAGATGTTCTAACTATTAAAATGTTACAAGAAATAATTGTAAATCTTCAAAAAGAAAATCAGATTACAATTTGTATATGTGATCATCAGGCAAGAGATCTACTAGCATGTGTTGATGTTGCCATGATATTGAGTAATGGTAAAATTATTGCTGAGGACACACCTTCAAACTTGGTGAAAGATATAAATGCAAGAAATGCATATTTTGGTGATAATTTTAAATTTAACTAATCTTTCATGGCAAATTCAATAATTATTGAAGATAAAATAAAAGAATATAGAAAAAAAATTACTGTTAGCGGTGACAAAAGTCTGAGTATAAGATGGGTCTTACTATCATCGTTAGCTAGCGGCGTCTCGAAAGCAAAAAATTTACTCATTTCAGAAGATGTTTTGGCAGCTCTAAAAGCTATTAAAAGATTGGGTATAAAATCAGAATTTAAAAATAATGAGTGTAAAATTTATGGAAAAGGTTTTAACGGATATAAATATAGAAAAAATCTAATAATCAATGCTGAAAACTCTGGTACATTAGGAAGATTAATCCTTGGTCTTCTAGTAAATTCATTTTCAACAATAAAGTTAATTGGAGATAACAGTTTATCAAAAAGAGACTTTGCAAGAATTTCAGAACCATTGAGTAAGTTTGGGGCAAAATTCAAATTAAAAAACAATAGATACCTGCCTCTCAAAATGATTGGATCGACAAATCTAAAGCCAATTAAATATTTTGAGAAAAAAGGATCAGCTCAATGCAAGAGCTCAGTTATATTTGCTGCAATGAGAACAGAGGGCACAACAACTATTAAAGCAAAAAAATCAAGAAATCACACTGAGCTTTTATGCAAATATTTAAATTTACCTTTAAACATAAAAAATAAAAAAAAATATGATTTAATTAAAGTCAGTAAAGTCAAGAGGATAAAACCTTTGAACTATAATATTCCTAGTGATATTAGCTCAAGTGCTTTTTTTATTGTACTCACTGTTCTTTTAAAAAACTCCGAACTTACTATACGTAATGTGAATATTAATCCATCAAGAATAGGTATAATAAAAATCTTAAGAAAAATGGGTGTAAAAATTATCTTCAAAAATTTGAGGACCTACAAAGGAGAAAATTTAGCTGATATAAAAATTAAAAGCCCCAAATCTATTAAAGCAATCAATTGCCCAGCAAAATTTAATAGTGGAGCTATAGACGAGTTTCTCGTAATATTCTTAGTGGCTGCAAAAGCAAATGGTGTATCTTATTTTAGAAATTTATCCGAATTGAATCAAAAAGAAAGTCCAAGACTTAAATGGGGTGCAATTATTCTTAACAGGATGGGGATTAAAACTGTATGCACTAAAAGTTCTATTAAAATTTATGGTAACCCTAATTTAGTTGTAAGAAAAAAAATTATTATTAAAGATTATTTAAAAGATCATAGAGTATTTATGACGAGTGTAATTGCAGCACTATCTTTTGGAGGGAAATGGAAAATTTATGACAAAGATTCTATTAGAACTTCTTTTCCAAATTTTTTGAAAATTATTAATAACTTGAAAAATTAAATGATAAAAAGAAAAAATATTTTAAAAATAGCTATAGATTCTCCTGCTGCTGCAGGAGCTGGAACTTTGGCCAAAGCTATTTCTAAACATTATAATTTATTTTATCTCGATACAGGTAAAATTTATAGATTTCTTGCATATCATAAAATAAAATTACCAAAAAAATTTAATAACAAATTTATAAAATTAAAAATAAAGTCTTTAAAAGTTAAGGACCTCAAAAAAAAATCTTTACTTTCTGACAAAATTGGAACAGAGGCGTCTATTATTTCTAAAAATAAAAGAATAAGAAAGATAGTTCACTCATTTCAGGTAAATTTTGCATATAATCCACCAAAAATGTACAGAGGTTCTTGCCTAGACGGAAGAGACATAACATATAAAATTGTGCCAGACGCTGATTTAAAATTTTATGTAACAGCTAATTTAAAAACTAGAGCATTAAGAAGATTTAAAGAACTTAAGAGTTTAAAAAAAAAAATTACCTATAAAGAAGTGTTAAAAAGCATTAAAAACAGGGATAAAAGTGATTTTAATAGGAAAATCTCACCTTTAAAGAAAACAAAAGATTCACTATTGATTAATACGACAAACCTTAATAAAAGGGCATGCTTTTTAAAAATAAAAAAAATTATAGACAGGAAAATAAATAATTAATGGAAATTTACAAAGATTTATCTAATCCAGCCTCACAAGAATTCGAAAAATTACTAAATACTCAATTATCTAAAATTCAAATAGAAGAAGGTAAAATAATAGATGGAAGAATTAATAAAGTAACTGAAAAGTTTGTATTCCTTTTTGTAGAAGGACTAAAATCTGAGCCAGTACTAGATATCAATGAATTAAAAAGTATGGGCCTCTCAGAAAAAATTAAGATAGGAGAAACCATTCCAGTTTTATTAGAAAAAATTGAGGATAAAAACGGTGAAGTTTTAGTTTCTGCTAGTAAAGCTCAGAAAATAAAGGGTTGGGATAAATTAGTTGAAGCTTATGAAAAAAATGAACCCATTATGGGTAAAATTACATCTAAATGCAAAGGCGGATGCATTGTAGAACACATTGAAACTGGATCACTTATGTTTCTACCAGGTTCACAAATAAGTGATAAACCTCTTAAAGATATCAGCCATCTAATGAATGAACCTCAAAAATTTGCTTTGATCAAATTGGATAAAGTTAGAGGTAATGCGTGTGTATCAAGAAGAGAGATTATATCATCATTTAAAAAAGAGGATAAAGCAAAAATAGTTGAAAAGTACAAAGTAGGAGACATTATAAAAGGAGCTGAAGTTAAAGGATATAGTTCATTTGGTTGCTTCTTTAATGTGAATGGAGAACTGGATGTATTAGTTCATTTGCAAGAAATTTCTTATTCAAGGGTAAATCATCCTGACGAAGTTTTTAATATTGGTGAAAAACATGACCTTAAGGTTATAAGCGTTGATAAAGAAAAGTTGCAAGTTGGATGTTCTGTGAAACAATTATCTCCAGATCCTTTTGAGCATATTCAAAATTACGAACTTAATAAAATATATAAAGTTAAGGTAGTAAAACTAATGGATTTTGGAGCTTTTTGTGAATTGGAGCCAGGTCTAACAACACTACTCCACTCGAGTGAACTTAGTTGGACTAAAAAAAATGTTTCTGCAAAAAAAATGTTTAAAATTGGAGATGAAATTGATTGTGTGATCACTGAAATAGATAAAGATAAAAGAAGAGTTGCTATTTCGCATAAACTTACCAAAGAAAATCCTTTTGAAACTTTTGAAAAAAAATATCCTATAGATTCTGTTGTAGAAGGCGTGGTTGTAAATAAAAATGAATACTCGTTGTTTGTAAAAATTGAAGATCTTGATATTGACGCTTTTTTACATTGCAATGATTTGACTTATTTAAATAATGGGGAAGAAGAACTTAATAAATATAAAAAAGGTGACAAATTAAAAGTTAAAGTTTTAGAAATTAAGACATCAGAACAAAAAATTAGAGTTGGCTTGAGACAAACACAAGCTGATCCTTTTGATTGGTTTAAAAACAAAAATAAAAACCAAGTTATAACTGTTAAAGTTATTTCAACTGATAATAAAGGTTTAATTGTTAGGCCTGAAGGATGTCAGATAGATTTTCAAATAAAAAAATCTGCAATAGCAATTAATGCAGCTGATGCTAGACCTAGTAGATGGACAGGTGGTGAAAAACTTGATTGTGCAATAGCAGAACTTGATTTAAATAAAAGAAAAGTAACACTAAGTATTAAGCTTCTTGAAGAAATAGAAAAAAAAGAAGCCTTGGAAAAATATGGATCTGAAGGATCAGGTAAAAATTTACCTTTTTCATCTCTTTCTGAGGATCTCAAAAAAAAAGAAGAAGAAAAAGAATAATTGAAGAAGACTGAAATTGGCGATTGTAAAATCAAAGCTTTTAAAACAATTATCTAAAAATTACCCCAATTTTTTAAAAAAAGATCTCGAAAAATTTACAGACATAATACTTGATGAGATAAAGAGAGCTCTTAAAAGAGGTGATAGAGTTGAGCTTAGAGGTTTTGGAATGTTCTCAACAAAAATTCAAAAACCTAGGATTTCTAGAAACCCAAGGACTGGGGAAAAAGTAAATACACCTCAAAAAAAAACAATTAACTTTAAAATGTCAAAAGACTTGTTTAAAAAATTAAACAATGAAGAATAAAAGTATTTTTGTAGCATGTGATACATCTAATCTAAAAAAAATAGAAAAAATAATTAATCATACTAAAACAAATACGCTAAAAATTATTCCAAAATTTGGTCTTCAGTTTTTTTATTCTAAGAATGGACGAAAATTTTTAGAAAAATTTAAAAAGGATTTTTGGTTAGATTTAAAGATAAATGATATCCCCCAAACCGCATTATCTGCTATTGATAGTTTAAAAGATTTGAGAAAATGCAAATATATCACTGTACATGTAAATGGTGGTTTGGAAATGCTAAAATCAATAAAAAAACAGGCAAAGAAGATAAATAAAAATTTAAAAGTTTTGGGAGTTACAATTTTAACAAGCCTTAATGATAAATCTCTTAAAGAAATGGGTCATACAAAAAATGTGAAACAGTTAGTTTTAAGACAAGCAGCTCTAATTAAAAAATCAGGGTGTGATGGTATAGTTTGTTCTGCCCAAGAAGCATTGATGGTTAGAAAGAAATATAAAAAAATGCTTATCATTACCCCTGGCATAAGATTACCAGGTGATATTTCAAATGATCAATTAAGAATAATGACACCCAAGGAAGCTTTTAAAAATAAAGTGTCAGGGATAGTTATAGGAAGATCACTTACAAATGGTGATATTAAAAATAATACAAAAAAGTTGATAGATCATTTAAATCAATGATCAAAGATTGTAAGATTTGTGGAATTTCTGACCCAAAAATTTTAAACTATATTATTAATCATTCTAATCCTCCAAAATTTATTGGATTTATTTGTAATTATCCTAAAAGCTCAAGATATGTTGAAACACATAATCTGAAAAAACTGTTAAATGTAAACAAAAATAATTCAAAGTTTGTTGCAGTTTTAGTTAAGCCAAATAATGATATTTTAGAAAAGATAAAAAATTTACCTTTTGATTATTATCAATTGTATGACTGTACTCCAGGTGAAATTAAAATTATAAGACAAAAATATAAAAAAAAAATTATTACAGCCTTAACAATAAAGGATGAACTCGATGTTCTTAGTTACAAATCATTTGTTGATGTAACAGATGTGTATTTATTTGATAGTAAAGGTTATGAAAAAAGCCGTAGCTTTGATCATAATTTGATAAAAAATATTAAATTAAAGAAAGAATTAATGCTAGCTGGGAATATAAAATTCGATGATAATCTAAAAAATTACAATAAAATTGCTGATTACTTAGATTTATCTGGAGGCTTGGAAACTTCTGGATTAAAAGATACATCCAAAATAAATATTTTTTTAAACAATATAAATAAATTAAAAAATGAAACTAAAAAAGAAAATTCCTCTAATTGACCAGCATGACCGTTACGGTTTTTGGGGTGGTAAGTTTGGAGGAAGTTTTATTCCTGAAACTTTAAAAAAACCTGTTGAGGATCTAACACGAGAGTTTTCAAAATTAAGAAATAATAAAAAATTTCTAAAAAAAAGAGATTATTACTTTAAGAATTATATAGGGTCACCCACATCATTTGTAAAATTAGAAAATTTATCTAATCATTTGGGTGGTGCTCAAATATGGGCCAAAGTTGTATCGGAGGCCAATGGTGGTGCCCACAAAATATATAATGCAACTGTACATGCCTTAATTTGTAAGGCTATGGGAAAAAAATATATAGTTGGTGATACTGGGGCAGGATACGCAGGCAAAATGTTAAGTATGGCTGCAAAGAAATTTGGTCTGAAATGTAAAATTTTCATGGGTGCAAAAGATATTAAGAGACAAAAACCAAATTGTGATGCTATGAGAAAAAATGGTGCTGAAATAGTTCCTGTATATTCAGGTAGTCAAACCTTAGTCGATGCAGTTAGTGAATGTATGAGATATTGGGTATCAAATTGTGACACTACACATATGTGTGTTGGAAGTACAGTTGGTCCAAATATATTTGTAAAAATTTGTGGATGGAGTACCGCACAAATTTCAAGAGAATTAAAAATTCAAATTAATCAAAAATTTAAAAAAATTCCAAAAAAAATAAAACTGATTAACTGTGTTGGTGGTGGAAGTTCAGCATATGGTTTTTGGAGTGAATTTATAGATTTTAACAAATCACAAATAGAATTAGTTGGTGTAGAGGCTGGAGGTCCAAAAAAGTCAAAGCTCCATGCTGCTCCTTTAAGTAGAAATGCTAAAATTGGAATTTTACATGGTGCAGCTTCTTATGTTTGTCAAAACAATGAAGGTCAAATTGATGACACTGAATCAATAAGTGCTGGATTAGATTACCCGGGTGTCAGTCCAATACATTGTTTTTTAAAAGATACAAAACGAGCTAGATACACTTATGCAACTGATGAAGAAGCACTAAAAGCACATGTGATGGTAACTAAATTTGAGAAACTTAATCCAAGTTTAGAACCTAGCCATGCATTTGCAGAAGCGATAAAAATTGCTCCAAAATTAAAAAAAGACACAATTATAATCGTTAACTCTTGTGGTGATGCTAAAAAAGATAGAGATATCTTAAAAGTAAGGTTGGGAAAAAACTAATGAATTCATTAATCAGCAAAACTTTCACAGCAGTAAAAAAAGAGAATAGACCAGCTTTGCTTACATATACTGTCGCTGGCGATAATACTAAAAAAAAATCTTTAGAAATATTAAAATCAATTTCAATTCACGCAGATATTTGTGAATTAGGTTTCCCACACAACACTCCTATAGCTGATGGAGGGCAAATACAAACAAGTGCTTACCGGGCAATTAAAAATGGTATTAAAATTAATGACGTATTTTCAATTGTAAAAAATTTTAAAAAAATAAAAAAAAATAAACCAATTATACTTATGGGCTATTACAACATGATTTATCAATATAATGAAAATAAATTTTTAGAAAAATGCAAAAAATCAAAAGTTGATGGTTTAATAGTTGTTGATTTACCTTATCCAGAAAATAAAAAATTTGCATCAAAATGCAAAAAAAAAAGAATTAATTTTATTCAATTGGTTTCACCAACTACTTCACAGATAAGATTAAAAAAAATTATAAAAGACTCACACGATATGATTTATTATATAAGCATGTTATCTACAACAGGTGGGAAGCTTAAAGTTTCTCCAAAGAAAATATTAGAAAAATACAACGAAATTAAAAAACTAAATAACTCAAAAAATATTGTTATTGGTTTTGGAATTACAGAAAAAACCATTAAATCTCTTAAAAAAGCTGACGGTTTGGTGGTTGGAAGCGCAATTTGTAAGGAAATTTCTAAATCAATTGAAAAAAGACAAAATGCGGTCACAAATGCTACTAATATCGTTAAAAGACTAAAAAATAAAATTCTATGAACTGGATAACAAAAATTATTAAAGCAGGTGAAAAAATTAAAACTGCTATACGTGAAAGAGCTACAAAAGAAGATATTGCAAAAAGTGATTGGACATCATGTTGTAAAGGTCCGATTTTAAAAAAAGAATTAGAGGAAAACTTATGGGTATGTCCAGATTGTAAGCGTCATCATAGAATAAAACCACATCAAAGATTTGATATTTTATTTGGAAAAAATAATTATGAGATTTTCAAAACTCCAATACCAAAAGACGATCCACTAAATTGGACAGACTCTAAACCTTACAAAGAAAGATTAAAAAGTGCTCGGAAAAAAACAGGATTAGAATGTGGAATGATGGTTGCCTCTGGAACTATAAATAATATTAAAATTACAGCTGTAGCCTCTGATTTTGATTTTTTAGGAGCTTCAATGGCAGCTGCAGAAGGTGAGGCTTTTTTATATGGAATACAACATGCCATAGAAAATCAAACACCTTTTTTATGTATTAGTGCAGGTGGTGGAATGAGAATGATGGAAAGTTTAATTTCATTATCTCAAATGACAAGAACAACTCTTGCAATAAATGAATTAAAGAAAAATGGACTTCCATATTTAGTTTGTATCACTGATCCGACAGCAGGGGGTATCACTGCATCATACGCTATGTTAGGTGATATTCACATTGCAGAACCAGGCGCTTTAATTGCATTTGCCGGTGCAAGAGTAATTCAAGGAACTGTTAAAGAAGAACTTCCAGAAGGTTTCCAAAAAAGTGAATATGTTGAAAAAACTGGTTTTGTTGATTTAATTGTTGAGCGTAAAGATCTCGCCTCTAAAATTGGAACTTTATTATCAATATTGTTAAAGAAAAATTCTGATATAAGTGCTGAACAAAATGAAACTTCAGAAGATAGTCAGTCGCTTACAAGAGCTGCATCCTAAAGAGATAGATTTAAGTCTAGATCGTATTCAAAGTCTCTGCAAAAAATTAGGAAATCCTCAAGATAAAATCAAAGCAATTTCAATTGTTGGTACTAATGGAAAGTACTCAACTATCCAAGCAATGTTTTCTATTTTAAAGGAAGCAAATTTCAATTGTAATATCTATACTAGTCCTCATATCAAAAGTATTAATGAGAGGTTTGTTTTTAATAATGAAGAATTGAATGATGAAGATTTAGCATATTTACTTGAAGAAATTGAAAAGGCTAACAATGGTGAATCAATTACTTTTTTTGAAATACTGACTGCAGCATATTTTTTAAGAGCATCTCAATATCCAGATAATATCAATTTAATTGAAAGTGGATTGTTCTTTAGATTTGATGCTACTAATATCTTAAAAGAAAATCTTGCTAGCGTTGTAACTTCTATTGGTCTTGATCATCTAGATTGGCTACCTGAAAATGAGCAAACTGTTGAGAAAATTATTTTTGAGAAAACATCAAGCCTTTTAAACTCCAATATTATAGTTGCAAAACAAAGTACTAATAAAATCAAAGAAAATATTAGAAAAACAATATCAAAAAATAGATCAAGTAAGTTTTTCCATAATGAAAATTACAGTTTTACAATGCAAGAAAATGACTTCTTTTATTATGAAGATCAATTTGGGGGAATAAAATTACCTATGCCAAATGTTAAGGGTCAATTTCAATTAGAAAATGTCTCAACAGCAATTGCAACCCTTAGAATTTTGAAAGACTTAAACATTAAAGATGACAACATTAAAAAAGGTATTTTAAAAATAAATTGTATTGCAAGATTACAAGAAATTAAATCTGGAAAACTTAAAGAGCTTGTAAAAGATCACAAACTTTTTATTGATGGATCTCATAACCCTTTGGGAGCAAAAGTTTTAAATGAATACTTGGAAAGTTTAGATTGTAATAAACATATCATTCTTGGAATGATGGCTAATAAAGATCATAGTGAATATATGAGTTTTTTTAAGGATATTGCTTCATTGACTACAATAGATATACCTAATCAACCTAATTCAATTAAAGGAAAAGAACTTAAAGATAAGCTAAATAGCTTTTCAAATATAAACTATAAGGAAAGTATAGAGGAAGCCATAAAGTCAATCCCAGTAAAAGAAAATGATATAATACTGATTACTGGATCTTTATATCTTGCGGGTGAAGTTTTAAATTTAAATTAGATATTTTTATCTAGAAATTCCTTCATGTGACTTTCAGGAACTCCACCAACTTTTCTATCTACTTCAACACCTTTTTTATAGATAATAACTGTTGGAACACCTCTAATCCCTGCTGCACTTCCAGTATTTATTCCACCATCTTCAACATCGGCATAATAAAAACCAGCCTTATCTTTGTATTCATCAGATAATTTATCCATTACTGGCTTTAGTGCCTTACATGGGCCACACCACTCAGCTGAAAACTGAATGACTGAAACATCTTCATTTTTAATTTTAGTATCAAAATCTTCGTCTTTAAAATTTGTAAGCATATATCCTTTCTATTAATTAGATCCTTAAAGTCAACTAGGCAATTTCATATTTTTTTTCTATAGACATAATAAATTCATTTATTTCATCTAATTTTTTTAGTTCTTCTTCATCATCTCGATTTGATGCTTGATCTCTTAAAGTATCAATTTCTTGGTAGGCCATTCCTATAGTTTGCCACTTTTCCCTATTTTTACTTAAAATTCGTCTAGCAATTTCACTTTTTATATTTTTATATAAATCTGGTGGCAAAATATGTGGTGCTTCTTGATAAATAATTTTTTGGCCAAACCAACTACATCTTTTATCTTGAAACTTGTCTAACATTCTTAATTTATCTTCCCAAGATGAACTGTGCCAGGTTTTAAATAAAGCTGTATCTTTATTTGGAATAAATTTTTCATATAAAGTTTCTTCTGGGAGTAAATCTTCTTGAGTTTGAGTTTGAGTTTTTTCTTCAGCTGCTTCTCTATTAATGATTTGAATATTTTTACAGAAATTTTCACTATTTCTTACCATTTTTGCTCTTTTTTGAATGGATTCTAAATCTAAATCTGCATATGCTTTTTCCTTTAATGCAAACTTTTTATCTAATACTACAGGGGCTTTATTTGTTTTGATTACTCTAAGTGCTTTTGGGCTAAACTTTTTTAAATAAACTTTAAGATCATTTACTGACAAGTTTAACAATGGTTCAGGATCTCTTCTTAAGTCAAATAAATATCCCCAAGATGCATATGAAGGATGAAAACAATGATCTGGATGCAATGTAGAGACAAGATACATCATATTTTTTCCTTTAACATTTTCAAAGATTGAATAAATGCCCTCACTTTTTAAAATAGTTTCAACGCTATTTTTTGTCGATGTGCTTAAGAAATTTTCCCAATTATCTTTATGTTTATCTTTTATAATTCTAAGGATTTTTAAGCTTGTGAATGCATCATGATAAGCTGTGTGTTGTTGAGATGTGTCAAATCCTTGTTGTCTGGCTAAACCTTCTAGAGCGAGACTTTCGTTACCAGCTTCTGTTAATTCAGTCTTTAATGTTTCAGGATTCAAGGTTTGAGCTACTCTTGCAACATGCAAACCATCATGTTCTTTATTGGGTGAAGAATGTGTGATGTAAGGATATCTGTTTCCTTTGAAAAAATTAAAATGAAACATTCGTCTATCAAAATTTAAATTACTCCAACCCATAAACAATGCTGGTGCAGCTTTTGAGAAAAAGTTTTCTACAGCTCCTAAAAAATCATAATGCGAGTAATTGCCTTTGGTAAGTAAATCAATACTTGTTGAGTTAACTAATAAGGCCTTTGCGCTTGGAACCTCACCTTCAGGCATTCTGCCACGAATATTTAGCTTACCAATTTCTTTTAAGTTTTTATCAACAACTACAGCACCTACTTCAATTATTGAGCCCCAAATTGTGCTATTGGTTGTTTCTGTATCGTAAATTACTATTTTATCCATAAAATCCTAAATTAAATCTGATAGCTCATTAAATTTTTTTAATCTTCCCAAAAACAAATTTTGATAAACAATTAAATCATGTCCTTGAATTTTAAACTCTTGAAATAATTTATCTACTGTGCAAACCAAAATTACACAAGAAGTGATATTGGAGTTATACACAATATTATGTGCTAATGAATATGCACTTGTTTGAAGAAGCCATGAATCTATATACTCAGCTTTTTTTGGTTTATTACTTTGTTTAAAATCAATGATTGTTTCTTTTCCTTCATACACTCCAACACAATCAGCAGTACCTGCATACTTCTCTGGATAATAAAGGGTACATTCAACTCCCCAAATTTCATCCAATCTATTTTTTAAACCTTTTTCTATAATTTCTTTAGCCATTAATTTGTATTGTTCGTTATCCTCAAAAAAACTCAAATTCTCTCTTCCAAGTAAATAAGATTCTAGATAGTTGTGCATTTGAGATCCCCTGCTACTTGCTGCTTTTGTAATTGCTTCAGCTTCTTTTTGCCCAGTTCTTTCTCTCCAATTTGCCAATGCCGCTTTTTCTTCTTCAGATCGAGTTGCATCTAAAATTGAAGTGACACTTGGTAATTTTGTTTCCCCTAATAAGTATCTTCTAATGCCATCAACTGTTGCTCTTGATGATTTTGGATAATCGTATTTTTGATTCCACTGCATTAGATTTCTTATAGACGTTATTACAGAAAAAAAGAAATTAATTTTTAAGCTGCCTATTTCGTTCAACAAATTTTTCCACGTTTTCAGTTTGTACAGCTTTCTCAACCTGCTCGGGATCTTTAATGTTTTCTAAAGTTCTTGAAATTGATCTTGCATCCGTTCCAAATTTATCAACAACTCCCATAGCATCTTCTAATTTTTTTCTAAGAACTATAATGTTGTCAAAATGTTTAGAAAATCTTGTACTGATTGTTTTTAAATGATTATAAATTTCTGTTGCACCTTTTTGTACTTTCAATGATTGAAAGCCCATATGTAAAGACTGCAAGTAAGCAGAAAGAGTATTGGGCCCACATATTACAACTTTATATTTTTTCATTAACTCTTGAGTTAATAATTCTTTCGTACTTGGATCTTGGTACTCAGTTAGTTCTTTGTATAAGCTTTCTGTAGGAGCATACACGATTGCAAAATCAGTAGTTTTTGGTGGAACGATATATTTTTCATTGACACTTTTAGCTTTTGCTTTGAACGCTGAGGCTAACTTTGCTCTAGCATCTGCAACAGCCCTTTTGTCTTCCGCGTCATGACCATCGGTAATTGCTTTAAATTTTTCTACTGGAAAATGACTATCTACAGGAACCAAAACATCTCCTTGAAGCTTGATAGCAAATTCCACATTTTCACTAGTATCTTCTTTCATTTTTACGTTCGTCATGAATTGAGAGGCTGGCAATAAATCTTTGATGAGTGCATCTAAGCTAAATTCTGCAAGAGTTCCATATTTCTTAACCCCAGCTAAAATTTTAGTTATCCCTTCTTGGCTTTGATTTAATAGTTGTACTTGTTGATTAAAATTACCAACCTTTTCTTCTACCTTAGTTAAAGTTTCAGTCATATCTTTAGTAACCCCAGTTGATAGGTTATTAAACGAAGTGGACATTGCACCAAGTGAGCTATTGATTGTAGTATTTAAGGTATCTTTTAAACTTGAAATTTCTAATTTTAAATTAGCTATTTCCTCAGCTTCTTTATTTTCGTTATCCTCTTTAGGCTTAGTTTTTAAATTAAGATAAAGAATTGATGAGGCAATTCCTACTAATAACAACAATAAAACAATTAAAATTATGTCCATGATTCTTTTTTTTTAGTATAGCAATTATTGGATGCAAAGACTTAATTTTTAGAAAGTAATTTTGCAATTTTTTCAAGGCCCATTTTATTATTTGATGACTTAGAAATCATCATACAAGCCTCTGATCTAAGAATCTCTCCATCCTTTAAAATACGTAGATTATTTGCCTTTAACGTTTCTCCAGTAGAAGTGATATCTGTAATTATTTCTGAAGAGCCTGTAAAAGGATAAGCTTCAGTTGCACCCAAACTATCAATTAATTTAAATTGAGTAACACCCTTTGAAAACAAAAATTCCCTTGTTAAATTTGGATATTTTGTTGCCACTCTTAATCTTTTCTTTTTCTTATCTTTAAATTCAAATGCAATTTCTTCTAAATCTGCAACTGTTTGTACATCTATCCAAGGATCTGGGATTGCAACTACCAATGTAGCTTTACCAAAATCATACTTTTTAATAACATTAATTTTCTTTTGAGTATTTATTTCACTCTCTTTCAATAAATCAAAGCCAGAAAAACCTATATCCAAAGATCCGTCTCCCAGTCTTTCGATAATCTCTCTTGCATGAAGATATAAAATCTTAATATTTTTAAATTGTTTTATTGATCCTAAAAGATCTCTTTCTCCTCTTTCAGAAATGAGATTTAATTTATTTTTTTTAAAAATATTTAAAACATCTTTTCTAAGTCTTCCTTTACTTGGGATTCCAATATTTAAAATATTTTTTGTCATTAGTAATTTAAATTTAAAGCAGCACCAACTGCTGGAGTTTGTTTTTTTGATCCCAAGTCTGAGATTAGACCATCATAACGACCACCATTAATAATATTTTTTAATGAGTTTTTAGATTTAATATCAATTTTAAAGACCATTCCTGTGTAATATTCTAGTTGCCTTCCAAAGGATGCTGAAAATACTACATTTAATTTTGAAACCTTGTTATTAGAAATTGGAAAATATTTTTGATCTACGGCTAAATTTATTCTGTTTTTTCTAAAAAATTTATTTAATTCAATTGCTGCTTTATTTATGGGACATTTAATTTTTAAAAAATCTTTTATTATCTTTGAAACATTCTTTCCTTTACTAGCTCTTCTAGGATCTTTTATTTTCTGATCAAACCTTTTTAATATTTCATCAATTGTTCTTCCTGCAACAATATTTGATAAATCCTCTTTAAGCATTTTCACATAACGCTTTTTATCTATTTCTACAATTGTTGGATCAACATCTGAATTCGTTTCTAATCTTTTTAATAAATCATTAAAATATTCTTCTCTCCAGAAATGTCTGGCTAATCTTAGCTTCCATCTCTTTGGAATATCTAATTTTGAAATTAATAAATTAAATATTTCAACATTTCCAATAGTGAGTACTCCTGAAGAATATTTGATATTTTGAAGTGATTTTAGAGATGTATTTATAATTTCTTTATCATCATTTTTCTCATCCTTAGATCCTAAAATTTCAAATCCAATTTGATTTCTTATGATTGAGTCTTTTTTATTTTGTGATTTTCGATAAGCTTGACCGCTATAAAAAATTTTTTCCTTACCCCTTAAATTATTTTCTAAATACCTTAAACAAGATGCAATTGTTAAATCTGGTCTTAGACATAACTCACTTCCATTTTGATCCGTAAAAGAAAAGATTAATTTTCTAAAGTTTTCTCCTGATCTTTGAACAATATGATTAGCCTCAATTACTGAGGGTAAATCAATATATTTAAAACCCATTGATTTTACTGATCTAAGGATATTTTCAAATAAGTTTTTTGACTTCATTGATTAAATTTTCTTTTGGAAATGTTTTATTATTTTCACCCTTAACACCTTTAAGGCTTTTTATAGTGACTGTATTTTCATTAAATTCATTTTCACCACATATAATTGCAACATCCAACTCGCGTTTATTTGCTAAAGTTAATTGCTTACCTAAATTTTTCTTTGTATCTAAAAAAATTTCAGCATTTATATTATTTTTTCTTAATAGATCTAAAATTTCATAGTAATTTTTAAGATATTTTTCATCCATTACACAAACTAAAACTGGTTTTTGACTATCTACTTTTATTTGATCTAATTGCATCAAAGCAAACAACAATCGATCCACTCCGAAACTAATTCCAGTGCCTGGAATATCTACACCTTTAAATCTTGAAATTAATTTTGCATAAGCTCCTCCAGAACAAACACTACCTATATCGACCTCTTTACCTTTATTATTTGTAACTTTAAAATTTAGATTTGTTTCAACAATGAAATCTGAATAATAAGCTAATCCTCTAACAATTGTAAAATTTGTTTTGACCTGATTTAAATTTGAACTGTAACCCAATACTTCAAATACTTGTTCTAATTCTTGTATACCTTCTTGAGACAATGGATTTTTTAATTTCTCTTTTAATTCTTTTAAATCTTTAATTTTTAGAAAATTAAGTATTTCGGACGCTTGTTCATCGTTTAAATCTGCACCCTTAGTTATTGCGCCACTTATATCTTTTCTCTCTTTTTTAAGTAAATCTTCAACACCTTTTAAACCAAAACCTGGTTTGTCTAATTTATCAATTGCCCTAATTACTTTTGCTTGCTTTTCTTCTGATATTTTTAAATTGTCAATTAATCCTTGAACTATTTTTCTATTACTAATGTTGATTGTAAATTGATCTTTTTTTAGACCACAATCTAACAAAGTACTTGATATTAAATTACAAAGCTCCGCATTTGCTTGAGCAGGATTAACATTTCCCACGATATCAAAATCTGCTTGCATGAATTCTCTGTACCTTCCATTACCAGCCTTTTCATTTCTAAAAACATTTTGAATAGCATATCTTTTAAAGATTGATGGGAGCTCTTGATTATTTTGAGCAACAAATCTAGCTAGTGGGCTTGAAAGATCATACCTAAGAGTAATACTTTTTTCTCCATCCTGAAACGAGAATACATCAGACATAGGATTAGCATCATCTTCTGCCAAAAAAGATCCTATATTTTCACTTATCTCAAACGAAGGGGTTTCTAAAGCCTCAGCTCCAAATTTAATAAAATTATTCTCAATAGCTTTAAGAAGCTTTTTTTTGAGAAGAAGTTTTTTATCCCAACGATCTTCAAATCCTGAAGGTAATCCAGGAATTAATTTTTTTTCTTTATTCATTTTTTGGTACCCGGGCTGAGAGTCGAACTCAAACTTAAAGTTCCACAAACTTCCGTGCTAACCATTACACCACCCGGGCTTATCCTCTTTGTTTTTATCTTATTTTATGTGGATTTAAAATTATAATATAAATAAATAGCCTACTGGCTATGGAAACAGTTTCTGTGAGTACTTCTAAAAGTCTTTCTGTATGTAATATTTATATTCATGAGCAGTCTTTTAGACAAAAAAAATTAATATTCAAGGTCTAAATATAAAAAGGACGTTAATCTATTTGATAGATAAAACGCCCTTTTAAATAATTTCTAAATTAGTCTATTTTTTTTAAATTAACTGCAGAAGGACCTTTGGGACCATCTTCTAATGTGAATTCAAGTTTATCACCTTCGTTGAGATATCTCATGCCAGCAGCTTTTACCGCTGAAGCGTGAACAAAGGCATCTTTTTCTTTATCATCTCTTTCGATAAAGCCATATCCCTTTTTACCATTATACCATTTAATTTTTCCTTGTAGTGTACTCATCTTATTTCTTAGTCCTTTTGTTATTTATTATTTCTTAAAGTTAATTTCTTTTACGATTATTTCAAGATGAAACTTTTTGGTGGTGGCTGAGGAAGGATTCGCACCTCCGACACAAGCCTTTTCAGGGCTCTGCTCTACTCCTGAGCTACTCAGCCTAATTTATCCTCTAAAGATAATTCTTCCTTTAGTAAGATCGTAAGGTGTCATTTCAACTGTCACATTATCACCTTGGAGAACTCTAATTCTATTTTTTCTTAACTTACCAGCAGTATGGGCAGTAACTGTATGTCCATTTTCTAATTTTACTCTAAACATAGCATTAGGAAGTAGGTCTATCACTGTACCTTTAAATTCCAGTAAGTCTTGTTTTGACAAATTTATTTTCTCCTTATTCGTTTTACTACAGATTGAGCGTGTCCAACCAACCCTTCGTAATTTGCAAGTGTTATAACTGATGGTCCAAGACTTTCAATACCCTTTTTTGATAAGTTTATGTATGAAATCCTTTTATAAAATTCATTTACACTTATACCGCTTGAATATTTTGCAGAACCATTAGTTGGCAATATATGGTTTGATCCAACATTATAATCAGTCATTGCCATCACTGCATATTTTCCTAAACATATTGATCCTGAATTTTTTATTTTTGGAACTAACTGTTTATAATTTTTAATATTTAATTCCAAATGTTCAGGTGCAATTTTATTTACAACATTTGTTATTTTAGCGTCTGAAGAAATATACATAAGAATTCCGTTATTAATTAAACTTCTTCTTGCAACAGAAGCTCTTGGAATTTCTTTTAATTGTTTAGTAATTTCAATTTTTACTTTATCTAACAAATTTTTATCTTTTGAAATCAAAATACATTGTGCAAGAATATCATGTTCAGCTTGTCCAATTAAGTCACTTGCAACCCAAGCAGGATTTGAAAATTTGTCACAAACGACAGTCACTTCTGAAGGACCAGCTGTCATACCCTCAATTCCAACAACGCCAAAAACTTCTTTTTTTGCTGCCGCAACATATGCGTTTCCTGGACCAACTATTTTATGAACTTTTTTAATTTTTTTAGTCCCATAGGATACTGCTGCAATTGCAGAAGGGCCCCCAATAGAATAAATTTCTTTTATTTTGCATTTTTTTGCAGCGTATAATACGGCTGGATTTTGTCTTCCTTTATAGCCTGGATTAATCATAACTATTCTCTTAACGCCTGCAACAATTGCAGGAATAGCATTCATCAATACACTTGATGGGTATGAAGCAGTAGAACCAGGAACATAAATTGCAACAGAATCTAAAGGCACATATTTATATTCAAGTTTGTTTTTTAATTTATCTGTATAAGAAATATTTTTAAATTTTTGAAGTGAATGAAATTTATAAATTCTATTATAAGCCGTATCGATTGCTTTCTTTACTTTTTTATCAAGTGAATTTATAGATTTTTTTATTTGTTTTGCACTTGGAATGATTATGTTATTTTGATTGAATCTTTTCTCGTATTTTAATAATGCTTTATCTCCATTTTTTTTTACATCTTTAATTATGTTCGTTACAGAAACAGAGCCTGATTGTATTTTTTTTTTTCTCTGTAAAAGCAAATTCTCTAATAATTTATCAAAATTCTTACTTTTACTATTTAATATCTTCATAACTATTTAATTTCACTTTGATCCTCTAATCTTGCTTCAATAGTATCTGTAGTTAAAGCAATATGAGCATTGTTATTAAAAATAAGATTTATTTCATAAACATCATTATTTTTCAAATAATCTATACCTATTAGTTCTAAAACTGTTTCTTGATTTGATTGATCAATGTTCTTTGATCTTACTTTATCGACAAAATCAAACCTACAAATGCTATTGATTTTTTTATCTTCCTGACCACTTTCAACCTTGCTTCTTTCAATTGATAATAAAAAAACCTTATTTGATGCGAGATATTTTATATCTGCAATTTTAACTTTAGCCCCAGAACTACAAGCTGAAATCATTTGTAAACCTTCTTGGTCGCTTGCTATTATTTTTGCTAAATATTTATTCACTATTTTAATCTTTTAATTTTAACACCTATTTTTTTTAATTTATTTTCTATTTTTTCATAACCTCTATCTAAGTGATAAATTCTGTTAATATATGATTTGCCATTAGAAACTACAGCTGCTAGAACTAAAGCAACAGAAGCTCTTAGATCGCTAGACATTAATTCGGCACCAATGAATTTAGTATTTCCTTCTATTGTAGCGGTATTATTTTTAATATTTATTTTTGCCCCTAATCTTTGCAATTCTGCAACATGCATGAATCTGTTTTCAAAAATACTTTCAGTTATAGAACTTTTGCCAACAGCTTTGCACATCAAAACCATCAATTGTGCTTGAAGGTCTGTAGGAATGCCTGGAAACTCTTTAGTTTTAATACTTTTTATTGATTTTATTTTTTCAGGTCCTTTAATAAAAATTTTATTTTTACTAGTTTCAATTTTAGCACCAACTTTCTTTAACAACTTTATTTCCGTATCAATAATATTAGGATTTAAATTATTTATTTGTAAGTTTCCTTTAGCTAGTGTTGCGGCTACACAAAAGGTGCCTGCTTCTATTCTATCAGCCATTACGGAGTATTCTATTTCATTCAAAGAATTTACGCCTGAAATTTTACAAACTCTTCCAGTCCACTTGATTTTCGCTCCAGCTTTATTTAAAAAATTTGTAAGGTCTTTAATCTCAGGTTCTATTGCACAATTTTTTAAAACTGTTTTTCCTTTTGCTAAACATGCTGCTATTATAGAATTCTCTGTTGCTCCAACACTTATCTTTGGAAAATTTATGATTGTACCACTAAGTTTTCCTTTTGATTTTGCAAGAATATATCCATCTTTTAATTCATATTTCATACCAAGTTTTTTTAATGCTGTTAGATGATAATTAACTGGCCTAGCACCAATTAAACATCCTCCAGGTAAAGAAGTTTTGGATTTATGGTATTTTGAAATTAATGGACCTAAAACTAAGATAGATCCACGCATTGTTTTGACTAAAGAATAACTAGCAAAAGTTTTCATTTTTTTTTTATTAATTATTTTTGCTACTTTTTTATTTCTAGATAAAATAATTTTAGAACCAAGAGACTTTAATAAATTTAACATTGTATCAATGTCTCTAACCCTTGGTAAATTTTTGATAACTACTGGTTTATCAAACAATAATGTTGCAGCTAATATTGGTAGAGATGCATTCTTAGAGCCTGAGATTGAAACACTGCCCTTGATTTTACAAGGGCCATTAATCAAAAATTTATCCATAAATTATTTTTTAATCTTAGCGACTTGAATTGTGGTTTGGCCTTGATATTTACCGTTCTTTGATTTGTAAGTTGTCTCTGGTTGAATGTCAGATTTAAAAAATAAAAATTGTGCTATTCCTTCGTTTGAATAAATTTTAGCTGGATTAGGTGTTGTATTGCTTAGCTCAATTACAATATTACCTTCAAATTCATTTTCAATAGGCGTAACATTACAAATAATTCCTGTTCTTGCATAAGTACTTTTGCCCACACAAATACAAAGGACATCTTTAGGAATTCTAAAATATTCAACTGTTTTAGCTAGAACAAATGAATTAGGAGGTATAATACAATATGGTCCTTTTCGTTCTATAAAGTTATCATCTGAAAAATTCTTTGGATCAACCAAAGAACTATTCACATTAGTAAATATTCTATATTCATCTGATATTCTTACATCATACCCCATGCTACTTAATCCATAAGAGATTTTTCCTTCAGATACTTGATGATCTAGAAATGGCTCAATCATTTTGTGCTCTTTACACATTTTTTTAATCCAAGAGTCAGGTTGAATAGACATTACTTACTTTTATTATTTTTTTTTTGGAATAGTTTTCTTTTTTTTAGATTACTGCGCAACGCTAAAGCCTCTCTTTTTTTTCTATCTTTTATTTTATCAATTTTCTGGTTCACTCTTTATTCGGATTTGTCAAAAAATCTAAAGAAATTGGTTTATTTGGATCTAATGTAGATGTTTTTCTTTCCTCTTTTTTTGGGCCTTCTTTAGCTAAACGTTTAGCTTTTTTTTCTGCAAGCTTTCTTTCTCTTTTAGCTTGCTTTTCCATAAGCTTATTACCTTTTGTTGATTTATAATCGTAATGAATTCCCATAACATTTTCCTAAAATAGATATAAATCATAATTACTTAAAAATTAAGGCAATAATTTGAAAAAAATGCTTTATTATCAATAAAATATAAATTGTTTTAAAGCTCCTGTAGTTAAATGGTATAACAAGTCATTGGTAATGACTAGTTCCCTGGTCAGTACAGGGTGGGAGCACCATTAATTTTTATAAAAAAATTTTCTAAAAATAATTGTTGAAAAAATTAAGACTAAGAAAGCTATCAGAGGAATATAAATATTTGGTGTAAAAATTATGTCTGTAATTTTAGGAACCTCAGAGTTTTGTTTAATAATTTGTTCTAATCCACTTCCTATAGAAGCTATCAAAAAAGTACCAGGCACTATTCCTAATATGGTAGCAAAAAAATAATTTTTTATTCTTACATCAAATAAAGTTGGTAAAAGACATTGAATTTGCCAAGGAATACCACCAACTAAACGATAAATAAATAGATATATAAATTCTGATTTTTTAAATTTAAATTCTAAGTTTTGAAATTTATTTAAAAACTTTTCTCTAATTATATTTTTTAAAAAATAATTTCCAAAAATATATAATAAAGTTGCTCCAATACTTAAACCTGTAACAGCAATAACAGTCCCAATCCAGTTACCAAAGATAAACCCTCCCATCAGAGCTATTGGGGATCCAAATCCCAAAAAAGGGAAAACCCATAATATTGTAAATATTAAAAACGAAATTAAAACCAAAAGAATATTAGAATTTTTAATTTCAACAAAATACGTCCAATTATTTCTTAAAAATTCATATGATGTAATTTCCTTAAGACTAAATTTTGAAAAGAAAAAATATAAAAATAAACAAACTATAAATAAATAGGACAATCCTATAAATAGTTTAATTTTTTTTGTTTTTTCCATAAATATTGATACTTTAATCCTTAATCTTCTATTTGCTATTTTTTTTATTGCTAATATAAAGGGCAAAAATTTAAATATAATTCAAACAAATCTATTTATGAAAAGAACTTATCAACCCTCAAATAAAAAAAGAGCTCGAAAACACGGCTTTCGTTCAAAAATGAAAACTAAAGGTGGTAAAAAACTTTTGGCTAGAAGAAGAGCAAGAGGAAGAAAATCACTAACCGTTTCTGTATAGAATAATGAAAAGCAAAATACTTGCTCTTTCAAAAAACGAAGAATTTAAAAATTTACTTAAGCAAAAAAAGATTACAAATAAATATGTAAGTATTTTTTTTGGGAAATTACTAAATAAAGATAAAACAAGACTTAATATCAGTTTTGTGACTAAAAAAAAAATTGGTAATGCAGTAAAGAGAAATAAAATTAAAAGAAGATTAAGAAATATTATGAATGAAGCTGTTAAAAAAATAAAGATAAACTTTAATTATTCATTTCTTGTTATCGCTAAGTCTTCTATGCTAAATAATGAATACAAAATTATAAAAGAAACTCTTTTTCAGGATTTTGCAAAAATAAAATGACAAATATATTTACATTAATTTTAATTAAATTTATCAAAGCCTATAAATATTTGATTAGTCCATTATTGGGTCATTCTTGTAGATATTTACCAACATGTTCTGAATACAGCATTGATGCTTTAAAAGAATATGGTTTTTTTAAAGGTATATTTATGAGTTTAAAAAGAATTTTATCCTGCCATCCAATAAAATTTTTAGGGGGTGGCGAAGGTTTTGATCCAGTTAAAAAAGAAATAAAGGATAATAAATAATGGAAACTCGTAATATAATTGCTGCCATAAGTTTATCAGCTGCTGTAATTATATTGTACTCGCTATTTTTTGCACCACCTCCTGTAACGAAAGAAAATTTAACTGAAAAAAATAAGACTGAACATAATTCAGATGCACCTAGTCTTGATCAAAAAGAAAATGTAACTGAAATTTCTAGAGAAAATGCTTTAAAGGAAAGTGAAAGAATTTTTTTTGAAAATCAAAGTATTATTGGATCTATTTCATTAAAGGGGGCAGCAATAGATGATCTAACTTTTAAAGAATATAATGTAAGTTTAGAAAGCGATGAAAAAGTAAAATTTCTTGCACCACGAAGTTCTAAAGAAGGTTATATAATAGAAAGTGGTTTTATAACTACCGATAAAAATATTGATATTCCAAATGCAGATTCAATTTGGTCAGTTTCTGGAAATAATAAGTTAACTGATCAATCTCCTATAGAACTAAGTTGGACTAATGATCAAGGCATCACTTTTGAAAAAGAAATTGCATTGGATGATAAGTTTCTATTCACAATAAAACAAAGAGTTATAAATTCTACTGATAAAAACTATAACTTCTATTCTTATGGACAAATTATAAGAAATCAAATTCCAGAAGGTTTAACCGATTTTTACATTCTTCATGAAGGCCCTATTGCTACATTAGATGAAGAATTAATAGAGGAAGATTACGATGATATTGAAGAGAAAAAATTTTCAAGAACAGCACAAAAGGGATGGTTGGGAATTGGAGATAAATATTACATATCAACACTTATTCCACCAAGAGAAAAAGAATTTAAAACTACTATGGATTACAAAAACAAATACAGAATAAACTTTGTTACAACAGAACCATTAGAGTTAACTGGAAACTCCTCTATAGAAGAAAATTTGCAAGTAATTGTTGCTGCAAAAAGAGTTGATGTAATTGATGGGTACGCTGAGTCATTAAAAATTGATAAATTTGATCTAACGATTGACTGGGGATTTTTATATTTTTTAACTCGTCCTTTGTTCACTGCTTTAGAATATTTCTTTAAAATATTTGGTAATTATGGATTAGCAATTATTGCTGTTACTGTTTGTATTCGTGTAGCATTTTTTCCACTTGCTAATTTTTCATTCAGAAGCATGGCTAAAATGAAAGCTCTTCAGCCTGAAATGGTAAGACTTAAGGAAGTACACAAAGATGACAAGATGAAATTGCAACAAGCAATGATGGCTCTTTATAAAAAAGAAAAAGTAAATCCTATGTCTGGATGTTTGCCAATTCTAATTCAAATACCTGTATTTTTTGCTTTGTATAAAGTTTTATTTGTAACGATAGAAATGCGTCATATGCCTTTTTATGGTTGGATCCAAGATTTAAGTGCTAAGGATCCTACTTCTATATTTAATTTATTTGGTCTGCTCCCGTTTGATGTGCCTTCTTTCTTAGTAATAGGAGCGTGGCCAGTTGCTATGGGAGTATCAATGTGGGTGCAACAAAAGTTAAATCCCGCTCCAACGGATCCAATGCAGGCAAAAATATTTATGTTCTTTCCTTTATTTTTAACAGTAATTCTTGCACCATTTCCAAGTGGACTAGTAATTTATTGGACAGTTAATAACATTTTAACAATGGCTCAACAGGTTGTAATAATGAAACGTACAACCGTTAAAACTGCAACCTAATTTAAAAATAATAAATGAATCTTGAAAATATATTACCTGAAGATGGGCCACCATTAAATGAAGTAACTAAATATATTGAAAAATACAAAAATGATTTAATAGTGATTAAATATGGTGGAAACGTATTAATTGATAGAAACGTTTTTAATAACTTTATAACCGATCTTAGTGTTTTAAATAAATTGGGCCTTGCAACTGTTGTAATTCACGGTGGTGGACCTAGAATTAAAAGAGAGCTAGAGAAATCGAATATTCAATCAAAATTTATAAGAGGTCTAAGAGTAACAGATAAAAATATAATTAATATTGTTGAGTCTGTTTTGATTGATTTTAATGATGATATTGTTAGTTCCTTGAAAGACAAAGGAACAGAAGCAATCTCTATTCATACAAAAAAAAATAACATTATAAAAATTATACCAGAGGCAGAAGAGCTGGGATTTGTAGGTATTCCACATGAGATAAATAATAAACAAATATTAAATATAATTAATCAAAATAAAATTCCTATAATTTCACCATTAGGTTTAGGGAAAGAAAATCAAACATATAATATTAATGGAGATACAGCTGCAATGGCCATAGCAAAATCCTTAAAATCTAGAAGACTATTATTGATGACGAATGTAGATGGTGTCTTGGATAAAAATAAAAAACTCATAGAAGAAATTTCTTCATCTGATATTTTGGAAATGATTTCAGACGAAACTATTACTGAGGGTATGATACCTAAAATAAATGCTTGCTTAGATGCAATTAATAATGGAGTTACTGCAGTGGGCATAATAAATGGAACAAAGCCCCACTCATGTTTGTGGGAAATATTCTCTGATAAGGGTTCAGGAACCTTAATAAGACAATGAATGAGTTAAAAAATATAAAGAACATTTTGTTTGATTGTGACGGTGTGCTGTATGCTGATCTTGAAGGAGTATTTGGACAAGTCAGTAAAAAAATGACACAATATATTTCAAATAAATTGAATATTGATTTAAAAAAGGCAAAAGAGTTACAAACAAATTATTTTCATAAGTATAACACTAGCCTTAACGGTTTAATGATCCATCACGATATACCTCCAAAAGAATTTTTAGAATACGTGCATGATATTAACTTAGATTTTTTAGAAAAAGATAATGTTTTGAGGAACGAACTAGAAAAAATTAATCTAAACAAATTTGTGTTTACAAATGGTAGTAAAGAACACGTTATGAATATTACTACTCATCTAGGTATTGATGATCAATTTGATGGTGTATTTGACATTGTCGATGCCGAATACAATCCAAAACCTGCAGCAAAAGCATTTGACCTTATGGTCAAAAAATTTCAAATTGATCCAACCGAGACACTTTATATTGAAGATATCGCAAAAAACTTATCTATTGGAAAAAAAAGAGGAACAAAAACAGTTTGGTTAATCAATGATGAATACTGGGGTAAAAAAGAGTCTGATGAAGAGTATATAGATTACAAAATAGAAAATCTTTCTTTATTTTTAAAAGAAATAAGGTTATTAAAAAACTCATAAAATTATGAGTATTGAAAATATTATAAATGAAGCTTGGGAAAATAAAGACCAAGTAAGTCAAAATTCAGATAAATCTTTAAAGGATGCTGTTAATCAAATTATTGATGATCTAGACAGTGGGAAAGCAAGAGTAGCTGAAAAAATAAATGGTGAATGGGTTACTCATCAACATCTTAAAAAAGCTATCATGTTAAGTTTTAGAATGTATCCAATGGAAAATTTAAATGGTCCTTATAGTAGCTGGTATGACAAAGCTCATTTACTTAAAGGTAAAACAGCTGGATGGACAAAAGAAGATCATGAAAAAGCCGGTTTTAGGATGGTACCTAATTCACCTGTAAGAAAAGGATCTTTTGTAGGAAAAAATGCAGTTTTAATGCCATGTTATGTAAATATTGGAGCATTCATTGATGAAGGTACTATGATGGATACATTTAGTCGTGCAGGAAGTTGCTGTCAGATTGGAAAAAATTGTCATATCTCAGCTGGTACTGGAGTTGGAGGTGTATTAGAACCTGCTCAAGCATTACCAACAATAATTGAAGATAATGTTTTCTTAGGAGCAATGTCTGAAGTAGTAGAAGGTGTAATAGTTGGAGAAGGTTCTGTTCTAAGTATGGGAATGTATATTGGACAATCAACAAAAATTGTAAATAGAAAAACTGGTGAAATCACTTATGGAAAAATTCCACCTTACTCAGTGGTAGTTCCAGGGTCTTTGCCAGATAAAAACAACCCACAAGCACCATCTTTATATTGTGCAGTAATAATTAAACAAGTTGATGAAAAAACAAGATCAAAAACATCAGTTAATGATCTTTTAAGAGAATAAAAATGCAAAAAATTAATGAACTGCAATTAGCTAAAGAGCTAATTAGGTTTCCATCTGTTACAAAAACTGATGCTGGTGTAATTAAATTTTTAGAAAAAAAATTAAAAAAACTTGGCTTTAAAACTAAAATACTCGAGTTCAAAGATAAAAATAGTTACCCTGTAAAAAATCTATATGCAAGACTTGGTAACACAAGTCCAAATTTTTGTTATGCAGGCCATTTGGATGTGGTGCCACCTGGAAATTTAAATGATTGGATTGTTAATCCATTCAAACCTGCTGTTAAGAAAGGATACTTAATTGGCAGAGGCGCAAATGATATGAAAAGCTCAATAGCCGCATTTGTTACTGCGGTAAGTAATTTTTCTGAAATAAATAAAAAATTCAGTGGTTCTATCAGTCTTCTGATTACTGGAGACGAAGAAGGAATTGCAATTAATGGAACAAAAAAAGTTGTTGAGTATTTGAGAAAAAGAAAAGAGAGAATAGATTTTTGCTTAGTAGGAGAGCCTACCAATCCAAATAAATTAGGGGAAATGATAAAAATTGGTCGTAGAGGTAGTATGACTGGAAAATTATCTGTCATTGGAATTCAGGGTCATGTCGCTTACCCAAAAAGAGCTAACAATCCGTCAACAACGTTAGTCCAAATACTAAAAGAGTTAAAAGAAATTAGATTTGACAAAGGAACAAAAGATTTTCAACCTACAAATTTAGAAATAACAAAAATTAACATTGATAATTCAGCTGATAATGTAATTCCAGGATTGGCAAGTGCTTCCTTTAATATAAGATTTAATAACAAACATACATCTTTCAAATTAAAGAATAAGATAAACAAAATAATTAAAAAATTTTGTAATAAAAATAAATCAAAATTTAAAATTGAATATAGTGTTTCTGGTGAGGCTTTTTTAACTAAACCAAATAAAACTACATTTATGATTCAAAATACAATTAAAAAAATTACTAAAATTAAACCAAAATTATCTACTACTGGTGGTACTTCGGATGCAAGATTCATTAGAAAAATAGCTCCATGTTTAGAATTTGGATTAGTTGGGAAAACAATGCATAAAGTAGGGGAATGTGTGGCCTTATCTGATTTAAAAAGATTAACTTTAATTTATAGCAAAATCTTAGATAATTACTTTAAGTGAAAACTGGTTTAATTACATCAAATACGTTTCAAAATCATGATACAGGTCCTGGTCATCCAGAACAAATAGCAAGAGTATCTGTAATAATAGAAAATTTTAAAAAATTTAATAATAAAAATCTCATATGGAAGAAACCATCTAAAGTTTCAAATGATATTCTTTTAACGACTCATGAAAAGAATTATTTAAATTTAGTAAAAAGTTCTTTTCCAATAAAAGGTTTTTCTTCACTTGATGGTGACACAATCATTTCACCTGGAAGCAAAGATGCAACTTTTGATGCAGTTGGATCAATAATTACTGCAATTGATGGAGTAGAAAAAAAAGAATTTAGAAATGCATTTTGTGGTGTTCGACCTCCTGGACATCATAGCTCAAAAAATAAAGCTGCTGGTTTTTGCATTTTAAATTCAGTGAGCATTGGTGCAAACTATTTGTTGAAAAAATATAAATATAAAAAAGTTGCAATAATAGATTTTGATGTTCATCATGGTAATGGAACACAGGATATTTTTTACGAAAATGAAAATGTTCTTTTTATATCAACTCACCAATATCCCTACTATCCAGGAACTGGTTCGGAACAGGAAAAAGGGAAATTTAACAATATCTTTAATATACCTTTGCCAGCTGGTATAAATTCAGAAGAATATTTAAACGTATTTGACCGTGTATTAAAAAAATTAGAGGAGTTTAAACCAGAATTTATATTAATCAGTGCTGGTTTTGATGCTCATGAGGATGACCCTCTTGCTCAATTTAATTTAAAAACAGATGATTATTTCACTATTACTAAAAGAATATTAGAGGCTTCTAAAAAATTTTGTAACGGAAAAGTTGTTTCAATTTTAGAGGGTGGTTATGACCTAAATGCACTTAGAGATAGCACTAAAAGACACGTTGATGCTCTTTTAGAATTTAATTGATAATTCTTAAGAAAACTCTAAATAAAAATCTTCGTGAAATTATATAAAATAAAAAAATCTGAAATTGATAATAAAGGTAGAGGGCTTTATGCAACTCGTGACATTAAAGAGGGAACCAAAATAATTGACTATATCGGAAAACTTATCACAAAAAAACAAACACAAGACTCTGATAAGTACGATAATAGTAAACCCATATATTTATTTACAATAAATAGAAGGTACGACCTAGATGGAGATTTTCCATGGAATACTGCGGGTTTAATTAATCATTCTTGTGATAATAATTGTGATTACGATGGTAAAGGGCTGAAAATTTGGGTCAAGGCAATCAAGGACATTAAAAAAGGTGAGGAGTTAACCTGTGATTATGGATTTGGTTACGATGAAAACTACAAACAATTTCCTTGTAAATGTAAATCAAAAAACTGTTGTGGCTATATTGTACGAGCTGAGTCTAGATGGCGAATAAATAAAAAATTTGCTATGAGCAATAAAAATAAATTAATAAAGAACTCTAAATAAAAACAAACCACCTGGTGGTGCTGGAGGAGCACACATTGTTCTTTTTTTTGACTTAAATCTCTTTTCAAAAGTTTTCAAATCCCATTTATTTTCTCCCAAATATTTTAAACAACCAACCATAGATCTAACCTGATGTTGTAAAAAAGATTGAGAACTAAATTGAAATTCAATTTTGTTTTTTGATGATTTAATATTTATTGATTTTATAGTTTTAATTGGACTTTTTGCATTACAACTTGAAGATCTAAAAGTTGAATAGTCATGGGTTCCTAATAACTTTTTTGCACCCTTTTTCATTATTTCTAAATCTAAAGACTTACGAACATGCCATGCTCTATTTTTTTCAATTATTGGTTGGCTTATTTGATTAAAAATTAAGTATTTATAAATTCTTTGTTTTGCTGAAAATCTAGCATGAAATTTATTATTTCTTTTTTTAATATTTTTAATCGCAATGTCTTTTAAATTTAAAAAATGATTCATAGATTTTAAAAATTTAATTTTATCAGTTATTTTATTTTTACAGTCAAAATGTGCAGATTGCTCAAATGCATGAACCCCTGCATCAGTTCTTCCTTGACCATGTAAAATAATTTTTTCCTTTAACAGCTTTGATAATTTTTCTTGAATTAATCCTTGAATAGTTGGCCCTTTTTTTTGAATTTGCCATCCTCTAAAATTTGTCCCTACATACTCAATAAGTATTTGGTATCTATTCATTATAAAAATAAACCCTTTTTAATTTGTGTTCCTAAAACAAATTCTCCAATACTTTGAGGCTTTTTTCCTTGTCTTTGTATTTCTTTAATTTTTATTGATTTTTTATCTCCACACGAAATTTCTAAATGATCAGATAAAACCTCACCTGGTTTTCCTTGTGTTTGTCCAATTTCTGCTTTTAATATTTTATATCTCTCACCGTTAAACATGAAATAAGCTCCCGGTACAGGATAAAGTCCATTTATTTTACCAATTATAATTTTAGCATCCTCTTTCCAATTAATCAGCCCCTCTAATTTTTGGATTTTTGATGCGTATGTCGCTGATGAGTGATCTTGTTCTATAAAGTTTACTTTATCCTCATATATATCATCTATATTATCTAAAATTTTCTCTGCAGCCAAACTTGATAACTTTTCATTAATATCTTTAGTATTAAAATTATTTTCTATATTAATTTTATAAATATTACATACAGGTCCTGTATCTAGTTCCTCTCCTATTTTCATAATACTGATCCCTGTCTCTTTATCTAAATTCATAATTGATCTTTGAATAGGAGCAGCACCTCTCCACTTTGGAAGAATAGATGCATGTATATTAATAAATCCTTTTTTAGTTAAATTTAAATATGACTTTGGTATGATTTGACCATAAGCAACAACTATTGCCAAATCTGCTTCTAATGATTTAAAATAGTTTAATTCCTCTAAATTTTCTTTTAATGAATTTGGTGTTCTAAATTCTATGTTTAAAGTTTCAGAAATTAATTGAATAGGTGACTTGTTAATTTTTTGACCTCTTTTAGATTTTTGAGGTGGTTGTGTATAAACACAAGAAATAGGATATCCATTTTGATAAAGCGATTTTAAAATTGGAACAGCGAACATGGGAGTACCCATAAAAACTATTTTTTTTAGCATTTATTAAACTTCTACAGAGGTAGATTTTAATTTTGATAATTTTTTAATTATCATTGATCTTTTTAATTTTGAAAGATAATCAATAAACAATATTCCCTCTAAATGATCCATTTCATGCTGAATACATGTTGCAAGAAGACCATCTGCCTTTAGCAATTTCTTTTCCCCTTGATAATCAAGATATTCTACTTCACACTTACTAGGTCTATCAATTTCTGCAAACTGATTTGGCACAGAAAGACATCCTTCCTCATAGGTTGCTTTTTCAGCATCTTTAATTTTAATAACTGGATTCACGAAATATCTTGGTTCTTTTTTATTCTCATCTTTACTTATATCCATTACAATAATTCTCTTTGGTACACCAACTTGTATGGCCGCGAGACCAATTCCATTTGCGTCATACATCGTCTCAAGCATATCATCCATCAATTTTTGCTCTTCTTTACCAACAGCATTGACTGGTTTAGAAATTTGTCTAAGTAATTTATTGGGTTCTGTTATTATAGTTCTAATAGCCATAACTTGATTTTATTATAATTTTTATACTTTTAAAGGAAGAACTTTTAACAATAGTTTATTTCTAATTAAATCAATATTTAATTGATTTAAAGTATTGATAATAAAATAAACAGTATCTTCATCAATATTTTCAATTTTATCAGGTCCAATTACTTCTATTATTCTTAACAATGCAGCACCTATCTCTTTATTATCTATCATTGTTTGAATATCGGCAGGCATTTCTGATTGCTTTATCTCGTAAAGACCATCATATTTTTTAGAAATTTCAACACCATCAGATTTAAGAGCCTCTATAAAAATTATATCTTTTTTTGATAAAGAATATTTTTTATCTTTTTTAATTTTCTTTAAAAATTTATCTAAATCTTCCTCAATTTTAGATTTTGCATAGTCTCCATTAAAGTAATTTATAAGTTTTGATTGATGTAAAATTTTACTATTATATTTAATCTTTTTATCAGGTGTGTCTTTCTTGTTTAGATTGGTATTATAAAATGATGTAAAATTTGAGGGCACCTCCTCAAATTTAATTTCACCTAAAAATTTTTTTAATTCTAAATCAAAAGCATCACCTATTTCATCGGATATAAATAGATCCTTTAATATCTTTATAAGTTCTAGTTTGGTTTTTGGTTCTTCGGTCAAAAGAATTCTTTGATATAAAAGAGCGCGTCCCTCTATTGAAGATAGAGATTTATATGCCTCTTTTGCGTTTAAAAATTGATTAATATTAAATTGGAATTTTTTATAAAATTCAAATAACTCTTCCTCAGAATAATTTTTATCATTGACGGCTTTTTCTACTTTAGAAATTTTTTCTACATCCGTAATTTCTATATCTTGAATTTTAAAAAGTAAATTAGCAGCTGAAAGATATTTCCAAATTATTTTAGGTGTATCTTCGCTCGGTTCATAAGAGAATTCAGGATTCGTTCTATGTGCTAAATGAAAATCTAAAATTGAGTTTGTTGATATTTCTTTATCTACTTCATCTATATATCCAAATAAATAATATATTTTATTTTCATAATAATTATCCTCAAAACCTAACTCTTTTTTTAAATCTAAGATTAGTTGTGCCTCTTCATTTTTTCCATAATTGATTAAACAATATAAATTAAACTTAGATAGATATTCATCTTGGATGGGTTCAGTATTTTTAGAAAAAATTTCACAAGATTTTTTTACATTTGATTCTGATAAATAACTATCAACTAAATATCTCGCTAAATTTGGAAGCAAATTTATTATTTGATTTTTAATTAAATATTCCTCTATTAATTCTAAGTTTGAATCTTTTATTAACCAATCAGATTTAAAGCTCATAAATTCTTTCTCGGTAATATTTTGGGTTGGTGAATAAGCATTGGTTAATAAAGAAATATGCATGATGTCTGATGCATCCTCAGAAAGTTTAAACTTATTAATATTCTGAAATAAATTCTTTAATTTGATTCCATCTGAATTTGACCACATATCCATACTCAAACCATATTCACTTGGATCGTATAAACCAACAATTTTAATTTCTTTTGATGAAAATTCTTTATCTAGTTTAATAGTATCTGTTTGTTTATTTGATTGAAGTTCGTAAACACCATTCTGATTAGTGCTTACATTCATTTCACTTGAAATATTTGACTCTGAAATAACTTGATTATCTTTTTTTTCTATATTCCAAATATCAATTGGTTTTTCCTCGGCAAACGCAGGAATAATTAAAAAAAGACAAACTAATTTAGTTGAAAAAATTTTCTTATTTAACGATTTTAAAATTTTCATTTGGAATAATTTTCTCTATTTCTTTTTTAGGTGCAGGAAAATCAATTGTACTTAGAAAAAAAATAATACCTAAAATAACCCCTAATCCGATTATAGATTTAATAACAAGTCCTATGATACTTGCTTTGCCTGAACTTGTGTTTTTAATGAATTGCATATACTTTTAGTTAATTTCAAATTAAGACATATTTATGTTTTTTCAATAAATAAACTTATGAAATCAAAAGAAAATCTAGTTTTTTTGGGAATGATGGGATCTGGTAAGAGTTCTATAGGATCCTTAGTGGCTAATAAATTAAAATTAAATTTTATAGATATTGATAAAGAAATTGAAAAAAGTTTAGACATCACAATAAAAAAAATCTTTGAAATTAAAGGTGAGGATTATTTTAGAAAAATTGAGGAACAGACTACTTTAAAAAAACTTAAATTAACCTCTACTGTGATTTCACTTGGTGGAGGAGCTTTTACAAATAATAATATTAGAAAAGAGGTTTTAAAAAATCATTTATCTTTCTGGCTTAATTGGGATGACAAAACATTATTAAATAGAATTAAAAATAGTAGAAAAAGACCATTAGCAATTAATGCAACAGATACCGATTTAATTGATTTAATTAAGAAACGGTCCAACATTTATTCTAAGGCTTTATATGAGATAAAGTGTGATAATCTCACAAAAAATGAAATAGTAAATAAAATTGTAGAAATTTATGAAACAAACTAGATTAAATATAGTAACTAAAACCGAAAAATATCCAATAATTATTGGATCAAATTTAACCTCTAGTGTATCAAAAATCTTTAAATCAAATTCAATTAATTTTGATAAATGTTTAATTGTTGTTGATAAAAATGTTCCAAAAAAATTTATCTCAAATATTAAGAGGTCTTTCAAAAATAAAAAAATTAGTGTGTTATTTTTTAATGCTAATGAAAAAAATAAAAATATTAAAAGCGTTAATAAAATTCTAGAAGTTTTATTAAATAAAAACTTTTCAAGAAATGATATTTTAATTTCTTTAGGAGGAGGAATTACAGGTGATATAAGTGGTTTTGCGGCCAATCTTTTCAAAAGAGGCCTTAAGTTCGCAAATATTCCAACAACTCTTTTAGCTCAAGTTGATTCATCAATAGGTGGAAAAACTGGAATTAATTCTAAGTATGGTAAAAATTTAATAGGAAGTTTTTATCAGCCATCGTTGGTTCTATCAGATATTCAATTTCTTAAATCTTTATCAAAAAGAGAGATAATTTGTGGATATGGAGAAATATTGAAGCATTCATTAATTGATAATAAAAAATTTTTTAATTTCTTAAATAAAAATCTTAAAAAGATTTTAGGTCTTTCATCTCCATTTGTTGAAAAAGCAATTTATGAAAGTTGTAAAATTAAAAAAAAAATAGTTGAAAGAGATGAAAAAGAAAAAGCATTAAGAAAAATATTAAATTTTGGTCATACATTCGCCCATGCTTATGAGGCAGGCTTGGGTTACAGCCATAAACTGAATCATGGTGAAGCTGTGATACTTGGAATGAAAACAGCACTTAGTTTTAGTTTTAAGGAAAACATGCTTAGTAAAAATGAATATAATTTAATTATAAATCATATTGATAATTCTGGTCTAACATCTTTGATAAAAAAATATTTTTCTGTAAAAGATTTAAATAAAATTTTATCTTTTATGATTAAAGATAAAAAAAATAATTCCAATAAAATTAATTTAGTTTTATTAAAAAAAATTGGCAAACCAATTTTCAATAAACAATACTCAAAAAAACACATAAGGTTATTTCTAAAAAAATTTTTAAGTAATTAAAATTTGTATTGAATGAATAAATTCTTTTAATTCTTGATCTAAAATTTTGTAGATTTTTTTATTACTTTCAATTTTATTCATTTTTTTTAATTCTTCAGAAACAATAATTAATTTTAAATGATATTTTCCCTCTTGATTTCCTTTATGATTTTTATGAAGAAAAGATTTATCTTCAATATTTATATGCTCAATATTTATTTGATTTAATAATTTATTTTTTACAATTGTAATTAACTCATTTATATCCATATATGTTAATATATATCATGAAAAATATTTGTGACTGGAATAATTGCAATGAAATAGGGGAATATAAGGCACCAATCGAAAAAGATAATAGTAGAAAATATAGAATGCTATGCCTTGAACATGTTAAAGAATTTAACAAAAATTGGAACTATTTTTCAGGAATGAATGATGACCAAGTGATAGATTTTTTAAAATCTGACATGACTTGGCACAAACCAACTCAAAGTTTTAGCTCCTCAGATAATTTTTTCAAAGTATTGTGGAATACAACCTTGAGAGATGAGCTTGATAAAGAAAAAATAAATGGAGATTTTAATCATATGCGTCAATTTAAATTTGATCATAAAGATATAAAAGCTTTTGTAATATTGGGGGTTTCTGTAGGTTCAAATTGGAAGAAAATACAAGATAAATTCAAATTACTTGTGAAAAAATTTCACCCTGATATGAATTCCGGAAATAAAAAATACGAAGAAAAACTTAAACTTATAACATTAGCTTATACTCAACTAAAAAATACCTATAGAGAAAAAATTGACACCAAATCTTAATACAGAACCGGATATTAAAGTTTCATTAAAACAAACTTTTGGAATTGATTCAGAAATGGAAGTAGACGCATTTTCAAAAAAAAATGAATATGTTCCTGAAATTGATAAAAACTACAAATTTGATAGGGATACTACTTTAGCTATTATTTCAGGATTTGCGTTTAATAAAAGAGTTTTAGTTCAGGGATATCATGGCACTGGTAAATCTACACACATTGAGCAAATTGCTGCAAGGTTAAACTGGCCTTGTATTCGTGTAAATTTAGATAGTCATGTAAGTAGAATTGATTTGATTGGAAAAGATGCGATAGTTCTTAAAGATGGAAAACAAGTAACTCAATTTAATGAAGGTATTTTACCGTGGTCTATTCAAAATCCAGTTGCACTTGTTTTTGATGAGTATGATGCTGGAAGACCTGATGTTATGTTTGTAATTCAAAGAGTTTTAGAAGCTGAGGGAAATTTTACTTTACTAGATAAAAACAAAGTAATTAAGCAAAATAAGTTTTTTAGATTATTTGCTACATCAAATACTGTTGGACTGGGTGATACTACAGGTCTTTATCATGGTACTCAGCAAATTAATCAAGGACAGATGGATAGATGGAACATCGTTACAACATTAAACTATCTTAGCCTAGAAAGAGAAATGGATATTGTGTTATCTAAAAATAAAAATTTAAATAACGCAAAAGGAAAAGAAAAAGTTGCCAATATGATAAAAGTAGCATCTCTAACACGTAAAGGATTTATAGCAGGAGATATTTCGACAGTAATGAGCCCTAGAACTGTATTGCACTGGGCTGAAAATTCTGAGATTTTTAAAGACACTGGTTACGCATTTAGAGTAACTTTTCTAAATAAATGTGATGATATTGAAAAAAATACCATCGCAGAATATTATCAGAGATGTTTTGGGGAAGAATTGCCAGAGTCTTTGGTTAATATTCAAATTTAAATGAGCTCTAAAGTATCAAATTTAAAAGAAAAATTCAGAATTGCTTTAAATTCAACAGCAAAAGTAATTTCAGATGATTTTGATTTAAATAAAAAAAACTTAGAAGAAAAAAAAACCCAAGATATTATTTCGTTAGAAATCGATAGTCTCACTAATCCGAGTGACTTTATAAGATTACGTGCAGAAACTGACTCGAGTGCCTTAAAAAAGAAATTTTCTGATGAGCTAATTTATAAAAAAAACTTACCAAGCAATACTTCCTCTAGATCGCTTTATAATATTGCTGAAAAAATTAGATATGAGGCCTTAGGTGGTCAAATGCTTAAAGGTATAGAAAAAAACTTTCACGAAAACTATTCACAAATAATTAATCGTAAAAGAAAAGATCAATTAAAAACAAAAGAGGATGTACCTGTGGCAGAGGCTTTTGAGCTATATATGCTTAAAAATTTCCATAAAATAAAGTTAAACACTTTAACCTCTAGAATGCTGAATTTTTGGGAGAAAGATTTTGAAAATTCTATTGAAAAACATAAGGAATTTTTAATGAATAATCTGCAAGATCAAAATACTTATTCATCAAAGTTTTCTCAAATATTGGAAGAGATGGATATTTTTCAAAGTGATGAGGATAAAGAAAAAGAGGAAGAAAATCAGGATCAGGGCCAAGATAATCCTTCAAATGATAATCAAAATAGCGATAACGAAGATAGTAAAGATGAAAACAATGATCAGGAAACTCAAGCCTCTCTAGATGCCGATTTTAGCATTGATGAATTTAACTTGGATGAACAATTTAATGAAGTTGAGTCAGACGAACAAAGTTCAGAACAAATAGTAAAAAAAAATATAGATAATATAAATCTTGATTATAAAATATTTACTACACAGTATGATGAAATTGTAAAAGCTGAGAATTTAGAAAATGCTGATGAAGCAACCAAACTTAGAAAAAGTTTAGATCAGCAGCTAATTGGTTTCCAAGATGTTATAACAAAATTAGCAAATAAACTACAAAGACAACTCCTTGCAAAACAAAATAGGGCTTGGGAATTTGATTTAGAAGAAGGCTTGTTAGATAGCTCAAAACTTCCAAGAATTATAATGGACCCATATAATTCTTTATCTTTTAAAAAAGAAAAGGACTTAGATTTTAAAGATACAGTAGTAACTTTATTGATCGATAATTCAGGATCTATGAGAGGAAGACCAATTACTATTGCAGCATTATGTGCAGACATCTTATCTAGAACTTTAGAAAGATGTTCTGTCAAAGTCGAGATTTTAGGTTTCACAACTAAAAACTGGAAAGGTGGACAATGTAGAGAGCTTTGGACAAAAAATTCAAAACCTAAAACACCTGGAAGATTAAATGATTTAAGACATATTATATACAAAGGCGCAGATACTCATTGGAGACAAGCAAAAAATAATTTGGGACTGATGCTTAAAGAGGGTTTGTTAAAAGAAAATATTGATGGAGAAGCAATTTCATGGGCCTACAATAGAATAAAAAAAAGAAAAGAGGAAAGAAAAATCTTGATGGTAATTTCTGATGGGGCTCCAGTTGATGACTCGACTCTTTCTGTAAATTCTGGAGATTTTTTGGAAAAACATTTAAAAAAAATTGTTAAATTTATTGAAAATAAATCTGATATTGAAGTTTTAGCTATTGGAATAGGTCATGATGTTTCAAGATATTATAATAAAGCAATTAAAATTACTGATGTAAATGAATTAGGAGATGTTATGATATCTCAATTAAGTTCACTTTTTGAAACAAAAAAAAACTTTCACTAAATATTAAACAATTCTTTATTTTTCCACTTAATATTAACTTCAGCACCACTACGTGTTTTGGAATTTCTACAATCAATTGATGCAAAATTTTTTTCTAATAAAGTTTTCCCAATAAATAGCCCAAGTCCCAAGCCTTCTTTTGATTTATCTTTAGAATAATTTGATTTTAAATAAGGTTCCCCAATCTTGGATATAATATCTCTAGGATAACCATTACCGTCATCCTCAATAGTAATCTCAGTAATTTCGCTGTCACTTTTTAAGTTAATAAATACAGTGCTTTTCGCAAATTTATTTGCGTTTCCTATAAAATTTCTAAGTCCATATACAATTTCAATTGATTTACTTATTTTTTTAGGGTTTGAGTCTTGATCAAAATTAAAGACAAAATCTTTTTTACTTATTTCTTTAAAAGATAAAATAATTTCATTTAAATAATCTCTAATATTTATATCTTTATCAATAAATTCGTCTTCTTCAACAGGATTTAAAGTTAAACGTTTTAAAATTTCATTACATCGCTCAACTTGACTATTTAATAATTCTATATCTTTTTCCAAGTCTTTGTGTCCCTTAAATTGCTTCATTAAGTCATGAGTAATTATTGTTATTGTTGAAAGTGGAGTACCTAATGAATGTGCAGCAGCGGCTGCTTGGCCACCTAAAGACAAGAGCTCGTGTTCTTTCGCCATAACTTCCTCCATTTTTCCTAATGCTTCCTTTCTTAATCTAGATTGTGCTCCAAAAGTCATTGCAAAATAATTTAAAAATACTAAAGCAATAATTAAGGAAGCTGGAATAGAATAATAAAAATAATGATTATTATGAAAGTCGCTATTTATTTTAATTGGTAAATCTTGATAGTTAAAAGTTAAAAGTATTATTATAATTACTGTTAAAAATACCAACAAGGTATTAGTCTTAAAGCTTAAATTTGATGAAGAAAAAACACTTGGTATTAATATAAATATTACAAACGGATTGGTTATTCCTCCTGACAAATATAGAAGAATACCTAATTGCAATATATCTATAAGTAAGAACAAGAATGCAGATCTATCTGATAATTGTGTTTTTTTATAAATAAAAATTAAGTATAAATTGCTTAATATACCCAAAAATATAACTATATTTGATGTAACGAAATCAAAATCAGGATTAAGAAAAAAATATACAAAATTTACTGCAATTAATTGACCTAAAATACCAATCCATCTTAATGTTATATAAGTAGATTTTTTAAATGTGTAATATTTTGAAGTTTCAAAAAACTTCATTTTAAATATCTAGATTTTGAACATTGAGTGCGTTATCAAATATATAATCTTTTCTTAATGAAACGTCATTACCCATAAGTTTATGAATCAAGCCTTGATCTTTTTTTGGATCTTTTGAGTATTGAACCTGAAGTAAATTTCTTGTTGCTGGATCTAGTGTAGTGTTCCACAACTCTTCTGGGTTCATCTCTCCTAAACCTTTAAACCTTTGAATATTCATTTTAGATTTTTCTATCTCAAGACCTTTAGAATATTCTTTTGAACCTTTTTTAATTTTCTTTAATTCTTTGCTATTATTTACAATATAATCCTCTAACTCTTTTTCATCTTTTATATAAATACCTTTTGAACCTTTATTAACTTTAAATAATGGTGGTTGTGCTAGATATAAATATCCCTTCTCAATCAACTCATTAAAAGGTTTGTTGTTAAAAAATGTCAAAAGCAAAGCTCTAATGTGCGAACCATCAACATCAGCATCAGTCATAATTATAATTTTTCCATACCTAATATCTTTTTCATCTATTTTCTCTACTTTAGGATCTAATCCAAGCGCATTAATCAAAGTGACTATCTCATTTGAAGATATCATTTTTGATAAAGCCTTAGTTCTTTGGTCAGAACCATTTCCGTTGCCATTGCCATTTTTTTTAATTTTAAAATCTTCTACATATGTATTAAGTATTTTACCCCTTAATGGTAAGACTGCTTGGTTTGCTCTATTTCTTCCTTGTTTTGCCGAACCTCCCGCTGAATCTCCCTCTACAATAAACAATTCAGTTCCTTCTTGTTTGCCAATCTGACAATCAGCTAATTTTCCAGGAAGACCGCTTAATTCAAGGGCTCCTTTTCTCCTTACATTTTCTCTTGCTTTTCTGGCAACATCTCTAGCCATTGCTGCTTGAATAACTTTGGCTAAAATAATTTTTGCAATGGATGGATTTTGATCAAACCAAATAGATAATTTTTCATTTACTAATGTTTCTACAATCATCCTTACTTCTGATGAAACTAGCTTGTCTTTTGTTTGAGATGAAAATTTTGGATCAGGAATTTTAGTGGAAAGTACACAAGTTAGACCTTCCTTGATATCATCACCTGAGATTGCTAGTTTATTTTTCTTAAGTAAATTATTTTCATTGGCATATTTATTAATTACTCTAGTTAATGCACTTCTAAATCCCAATAAGTGGGTTCCACCATCTTTTTGATAAATATTATTTGTATATGGAAATATATCTTCTGTATATCCTGCATTCCATTTCAATGAACACTCTAATTCGATATTATTTTTTTTACCCTCAATATAGATTGGTTTTCTAAATAAGTCATTTCCGTTTTTATTTAGTAATTTTTCTCTTTTTTCATCTAAAAAATCTACAAATTCTAAAACACCACCATCAAACTTAAACTCTGATGTTTTTTCTTTTTTTTGGCTTGCATCTGTAAATATTATTTTTATTCCTTTATTTAAAAATGCTAATTCGCGCATTCTTTTAATAAGAATATTTGCACTAAATTTCGTTGAAGAAAAAATTTCTTTTGATGGTAAAAAAGTAATTTGTGTACCAGTTTGCTTTGCTTTTCCTACTACCTTTAAAGGAGCTTTAGCTTCACCATTTTGAAATTCTAAGTAGTGTTTTTTTCCATCTCTAAATATCTCTAACTGTAATTTTTCTGAAAGTGCATTGACAACTGATACACCAACACCATGCAGTCCACCTGAAACTTTATAAGAATCATGGTCAAACTTACCACCTGCATGAAGTTGGGTCATGATTACTTCTGCTGCTGATTTTTTTTCTCCTTTATGAATATCTACTGGAATACCTCGTCCATCATCATTTACTGTAATAGTTCCATCAGAATTTATTTTTACATTAATATTTCTACAATATCCTGCTAATGCCTCATCAATAGAGTTATCGACAACTTCATAGACCATATGATGTAAACCAGTTCCATCATCTGTGTCTCCAATATACATTCCTGGTCTTTTTCTTACCGCTTCAAGACCCTTTAAAACTTTGATGGAGTCTGCCTGGTATGTATTTTTATTTGTCATTTTTTTAAATTTAGGAAAAGAAAAATTATAACATTTTTTATAAAAATTGCTTATTTATCTTAACGATAAAACAGTAAAATACTTAAATAACCTTTGCAAAATAAGGCTTATTTAATGGCGGAGAGAATGGGATTCGAACCCATGAAAGAATTGCTCCTTTACACGCTTTCCAAGCGTGCGCCTTCAACCACTCGGCCATCTCTCCAAATTTTTAATCAACTATCCACTCTTTGTATTTGTCTAAATTTTCAACTAAATATTTTGGAAAACTTTTATTTATAGAAATTTTATTAAAAGAAATATCTCGATGATATAAATCAGTTCCATTTTTAATACTATTTTCAATATTTTGGATATTTTTATATTTTTCTATATTTAATTCAGAGTGTGCAAAAGACTCGATTTTTCTTTTAATATCATTAGGTTTCTTTAAATAACTAAAATGCCAACCACCATCCTCTATTACACTAATTCCTCTCTCAAAATAATTTAGTAATTTTTTTTTTACTTTAAAATTTCTTAACCATTGAGGTGACTTTAAATATTTCTTAACTATTATTCGACTACCATACCAAAAATTATTTTCTGAAATCAAATTAAATTTGTAATAAAAAAGTTTTTGCTTAAAAACAGAAAACTTATTTTTAGTGTTAAATTTATCCAATGAAATTGGGTTTGGAATTTCATCTAAATCAGAAATAATAATCCAATCATCATCGTCGAATTGTTTCAATGCATTAGAAATATAATTTCTTTGTGACTGATCTCTTAAGTGATTCTCTGACCAATTTTTTGGTAATTTTATTTTTTTATCTATTATTATTTCCTCTTGTATTAAATATATAATTTTGTGTTTAAATTGTTTAAAATTTTCTATATTAAAGTTTAATTTTTTTTTTCTGCCCTGATGATCCTCTTTTGCCTCTACAATTACAAAATAATCAATGTAATTATTTAATACATTGAGTCTAAAATCTAAAAGCATATCCTCATCCAAATAAGTAATGCAATCAATAATTTTTTTCATATTTTTTAAAATATTTTAAAAATTAATTTCAAATTTCAATCAAACCATTGTGTCAAACTATTTTTTTTACTTATTATATAATCTGGGAGTTCATGGTCCTTTAAATTAATTAGTTTCATTCCTTTTCCAATTTTATTTGTCCTTTGATCTACTTTTAAATCGTAAATAGTATGCTTACTTTCTATAATTTTTTTTATTTTATCACTGTTCATGCCTGAAAGTTCATATTCTCTATGATGGCAATATGATTTATATTTATAATGAATTTCTTCTGGCGTTTTAATATTAGTGAAATGCCATCCACCATTTTTAATCAGTTGAATATTATTAAATTTCTTCTCATTAAATAAAATATCTAACCTGTAGAAAGGATATTTTCTTGCCTTAATATTTCTTAACCATTGTGGACTTTTTAAGTCTTTTTTTAAACAAGCTCTAGTCCCAAACCATTTATAATTTGGTATTGCTAAATTAAACTTATAATAACACATTATTTGATCAAATATTATTATTTTTGTTTTTATTTTTTTAAGATCAATTGTTTTTAAGGAGGGTATTTCATCTAAATCTGACAATAATATTAAATCATTATCTTCTGCATCATCTAAGCCTCTTATTATATAATTTCTTTGTCCATTGTCTCTCTTAACAGCGTTGTTAATAAATTTATGTTCTCTTACAATTTCTGTATCATCGTCATTAATTTTTTCAATATTATCTGGCACTTCATCCCAAACTATATATTTGATTTTATTTTTAAATTTTTGATATTTATTTAAATCGAATTTTAATTCTCTTCTTTCTCCATTATGATTGTATGTACTTTCTACTATTACAAAATAATCTACATGATCGTTCATAATGTTTAATCTTGTATCAAGAATTAAATCTTCATCAAAATAAGTAAAACAATCGTAAATTCTCATAATTATTCTTTCTGGATTTTAAGTACGCCAATAAATGCCTCTTGAGGTATTTCAACTCTACCAAATTGCTTGGATCTAGCTTTACCTTTTTTTTGCTTTTCTAAAAGCTTTCTTTTTCTATCTGTGGCTCCTCCGCCATGTATCTTTGTTAAAACATCTTTTTTAAATCCCTTTATTGTTTCTCTGGCTATAATCTTGCCTCCTATCGCAGCCTGAACTGGTATCATAAAGTTATGTCTAGGAATCAAATCTTTTAATTTCTCACACACTTCTCTTCCTGTTTTTTGAGCAAAATCTTTATGAATCATCATCGCTAATGCATCAACTGGTTCACTATTTACTAGAATTCCAAGTTTTACTAAATCTCCTTCTCTATGTTCAATAATTTCATAATCAAAACTAGCATATCCACTGGTCATAGATTTTAATCTGTCATTAAAATCAAAGACAACTTCATTTAGAGGGAGTTCATAATTTACAACAGCTCTATTTCCTGAATAACTTAAATTGGTTTGAATTCCTCTTTTATCCTGACACATTTTAATTATTGATCCTAGGTATTGATCAGGAGTTATTATTGTTGCTTTTATCCAAGGCTCCTCGATGTATTTTATCAAAGTTGGATCTGGTAGACTTGATGGATTTTGAAGATCAATAATATTTCCATTATTTAGATGGACTTTATATACAACTCCAGGTGTTGTAGTTAATAAATTAACATCAAATTCTCTTTCTAACCTTTCAGTCACAATTTCTAAATGAAGTAATCCTAAGAATCCACATCTAAAACCTAACCCTAATGCTGAAGATGATTCAGGCTCAAATGAAAAACTTGCATCATTTAATTGTAATTTAGCCAAACCATCTTTTAGTTTTTGAAATTCAGAACTATCTACAGGAAATAATCCACAAAACACTACTGGTTTACTTGGTTTAAAGCCAGGCAATGCTTCTTTCAATGGTTTTGAAGCATCACAGATTGTGTCTCCAACTTTAGTCTCTGACAATACTTTTATTCCTGTTGTAATAAATCCAATTTCACCCGTTTTTAATTCATTTATATCCACTGGTTTTGGAGTAAAAACCCCAACTTTTTCCACAATATATTCTTGATTAGTAGACATCATTTTTATTTTCATGTGTTTTGAAAGTTTACCATCTATCACTCTCACTAAAATCACTACACCTAGGTATGTATCATACCAACTATCAACTAATAAACATTTAAGATCTGCATTTATTTGTCCTTTTGGTGCAGGCAGAGTTGTGATTATTTGTTCTAAAATATCCTCAACTCCTTCTCCGGTTTTACCTGAACATGGAATTGCATTTTCTGTATCAATCCCTATTACTTCTTCAATTTGTTTTTTTGCTCTATCTAAATCAGATGCAGGCAAATCAACCTTGTTTAAAACAGGCACTATCTCATGATTAGTATCTAAAGCTTGATAAACGTTTGCTAAAGTTTGAGCTTCTACTCCCTGAGTACTGTCTACAATTAAAATTGAACCTTCACATGCGTATAAAGATCTACTTACTTCGTAACTAAAATCTACATGACCTGGTGTATCAATTATATTTAAAATATAATTTTTTCCATTTTTAGCTTTATAATTTAATTTAACTGTTTGAGCTTTAATAGTTATACCTCTTTCACGTTCAATATCCATAGAATCTAAAACTTGTGCTTTCATCTCCCTCTCAGTGAGTCCACCACAACTATGAATAATCCTATCAGCAATAGTTGATTTTCCATGATCAATATGCGCAATGATTGCAAAATTTCTTATATTGTCAATTGAACTCATTAATATTTTTTAGGAACGTATTTTAGCACCAGTTTTATTTTCAACTGTTTCTATTATCAACTTATTAATTTTTTCCAAATCACTATCAGTTAAAGTTTTTTCAAGTGATTGAATAGTTACGCTTATAGCAATTGATTTTTTATTTTCAGGAATATTGTCTCCCTCGTATACGTCAAATACTTTAACATTTGAAATTAAACTTTTATCAATTTTTGATATTACACTTACTAGGTCTTGCACAGTTATTTTTTTATCAACAATAAAAGCAAAATCTCTTTCAGATTTTTGAAAATCTGATACTAAATATTTATTTTTTTGATCTTTTAATGGCTTTTTTGGTAATTTTAAATTATCTAAAAATATTTCAAAACCCACCAAAGTCTCTGTTTTAATATCTAACGCTTTGATAATGTTTGGATGAATTTCACCAAAATAAGCAGCTACTTTATCTTTTCCTTTATTAAGAAATACCCTGCCTGATTTTCCTGGATGATAATAATTGGGGCTTTCATCATCAATATAAAATTTTTCTGTGTCATAACCAGCTTCTACTAAAGTTTGTATTACATCTCTTTTAATATCAAAAACATCTATATTTCTCTCTTTTTCAATCCATGAAAGTCTAGATTTTTTTCCAGTTGACAATCCACAAACAACTATATTCTGTTCTCCAGGTTGTGAACCATAAAATACTGGTCCTATTTCAAATATTGATAAATCTTTAATTCCTCTATCTAAGTTTTTGCTCATGTGCATTACTAAATTTGAAAAAATAGAATTTCTTAATACTCCCAATTCGGAGCTAATTGGATTTACAATTTTAATTTCTTTATTAGCCTCTTTAAAGTGATCGTTATATTTAGAATCTGAAAAAGACCATGTAATTGCTTCCAAATATCCTTTAGATGCTACTGCCCTTTGAAGAAAATGAAATAACTTTTGAGTAGGATTTAAAGTATTTTTTGATCTTTCTTTAATAGGCTTTTCTGTTTTGATTTTTTCATAGCCACTAATTCTTACAAGTTCCTCAATTATATCAATTTCTTGGACAATATCTGGTCTCCAAGACGGAACTGATAATTTAAAGAATTTTTTTTCTTTTTTTAATTTAAAACCAAGTTTTTCTAAAATGACTATCATTTCTTTAATTGAAATTTTAAAACCAGTAATTTTTTCAAATGTTTTTGGTTCAAATTTTATTACTTTGTTTTTATAAGATTCGATTTTTTTAATATCTATTTTACTTATTTCACCACCACAAATTTCCTTAATTAAAAAAGCTGCTTTATTTAATCCATCCTCAATAGATAACTGGTCAATACCTCTTTCAAATCTAAATTTAGCGTCTGTATCAATATTCAATTTCTTAGAGGTTTTTCTAATTGATCTTGGATCAAAATAAGCAGATTCTAATAAAACATTTTTTGTATCTAGCTCTGTACCTGATCTTGTTCCTCCTATAATTCCTCCAAGGCCTAAGACACCTTTGTTATCACTTATTACACACATTCCATCTTCTAATTTATAATTTTTATTATCTAAAGCAGTAAATTCTTCTCCTGATTTCGAATTTCTTACAATTATCCCGTTCTTTATCTTGTCAGCATCATACGCGTGTAAAGGACGATTAATATCAATCATGACATAATTTGTAATATCTACAATTGCAGATATTGGTTTTTGGCCTATAGAAATTAATTTATCTTTCAACCATTGAGGACTTTCTGTATTTTTGACATTAGTTATCAAGCAACTACCAAAAGATAAACACCCTTGATTTTTTTCTTTTGTTATTTTTACTTTTAAAGTCTGTTTTTTATTAGATTTAATTTTTTTATCTTTTTCTGGTTTTAATTTTCCAAAACCTGCGGCTGACAAATCTCTAGCTATCCCTCGAATACCCAGACAGTCTGGTCTATTTGGTGTGATTGATAAATCGATTAGATTAGAACTCGGTTTAGAAAAATAATTTTTACCAACATTTTTTGCATACTTTGATGATGACAGCTCAGCAATTCCATCACTTTCATCTGATAAATTCAATTCAGATTCAGAACAAAGCATTCCATAGGATGTAACATCTCTTATTTTAGCAACTATAAGTTTAGTTTTATTTTTAGGGATTATTGCGCCTGGTGGAGCATATATTGTGAGAAGGCCCTCTCTTGCATTTGCAGCTCCACAAACAACTTTTTTGATTTCTTTATCACCAACATCTACATCACAAACTTTAAGTCTGTCTGCATTAGGATGTTTTTCTGTTTTTACAATTTTTGCTACCTTAAATAAATCTAATCCCTCAGATAAGTCTTCTATATTCTCAACCTCAAGACCTATGTCTGTAAGTTTCTCAAGAAGTTTGTCTTCTTTTGCACTTGTTTTTAAATGATCTTTTAACCAATCATATGTAATCTTCATCTGCTTAAACCTCTGTAACTTGAAGGAACATCAAGGGGATCAAAACCAAAATGATTTAGCCATCTGTAATCACAATCAAAAAACGCTCTCAAATCATTAATGCCATATTTAAGCATTGCTAATCGGTCAATACCAATACCAAAAGCATATCCTTGATATTTAGAAGGATCTACTTTTACATTTCTTAAAACATTAGGATGCACCATACCACAGCCTAAAATTTCAAGCCACTTATCTCCTTCTCCAATAATTATTTTGCCATCTTTTATTTCATAACCAATATCTACTTCAGCAGATGGTTCTGTGAATGGAAAATGACTAGGTCTAAATCTCATTTTAATTTTTTCTACTTCAAAAAATTCTTTAATAAAATAATTCAAACATCCTTTTAAATGCCCCATATTAATATTTTTATCAATATGCAAGCCTTCCACTTGATGAAACATTGGGGCATGTGTTTGATCACTATCAGATCTATAAGTTCTACCAGGAGCAATAATCTTAAATGGAGGTTTATCTTTTAGCATAGTTCTAATTTGAACTGGTGAAGTATGAGTTCGCAACAAAATCTCTTTGTTTTCATCCAGGTAAAATGTATCATGCATATCTCTTGCCGGATGATTGTCAGGTGTGTTTAAAGCAGTAAAGTTGTTATATTCATTTTCAACATCAGGGCCTTCCTCAACACTAAATCCTATTTCAGAAAAAATAGATGAAATTTCATCAATAGTTTGTGAAACTGGATGAATTTTTCCTCTAACGAAAGGTCTTTCTGGTAAAGTTATATCAACTTTTTCTTTTTCTAATTTTTCGTTTATTTTTTTTCCTTCTATCTCACTAATTTTAGAACTTATCAAATTCTGAAGTTCATCTTTTGCTTGATTTAAATCTGATGCAAATTTTTTTCTATCAGTCTCCGGTATTGATCCTATGGTTTTAAATTTTGATGAAATAATACCATTTTTACCAAAGAGTTCCGTTTTGATTTCGTTTATTTGATCAATGCTTAAATCATTTTCAAGTTTTGATATAAACTGATCTCTAATATTTTTTATCTCTGACATATCAGTAGATTATTTCCTTAAGAAATAAAAACAATAGCGAAGATTAATTTAAAGCTGATTGAGCTTTTTGTACAATTGTTTTGAATGCTTCTGGGCTATCGTAAGCAATTTCAGCAAGAATTTTTCTATCTATCACAATACCACATTTACTTAGTCCATTAATAAATTTTGAATAAGTTAAGCCTTCAGCTCTTACTCCAGCATTGATTCTCTGTATCCACAATGATTTAAAGTCTCTTTTTTTATTTCTTCTGTCTCTGTATGCATATTGCATAGATTTTTCCATGGCCTGCTTGGCAACTCTAATGGTATTTTTTCTTCTGCCCCATTGACCCTTTACAGCTTTTAAAACTTTTTTATGTTTAGCTTTACTAGTTACACCTCTTTTAACTCTTGCCATTATTAACCTCTTAAACTGTAAGGCATATATGACTTAACAATTTTTCCATCTTGTTTAGACAATGTTGTAGTGCCTCTTAGTTTTCTTATTTGTGAGTTCGTCCTTTTGATCATACCATGTCTTTTACCTGCTTGAGCAGAAATAACTTTACCCTTAGCGGATATTTTAAATCTTTTTTTTGCTGAGCTTTTTGTTTTTAGTTTCGGCATAATTCTGCGACTTATACAAAGAATGATATAATTTTACAACCTCTATTAAGGGTTATAATGGCTGAATTACCATGATCATTTGCTTACCATCAAACTTTGGATGCAATTCAACCTTGCCGATATCCTTCATATCTTCTTTAATTTTGCCCATTAATTCATTTCCTAGATGGGAATGCTGAAGCTCTCTACCTTTAAATCTTATAGTGAATTTAACCTTATCTCCTTTAGCTATAAATTTTTTAGCATTTTTGACTTTAAACTCATAATCATGAGTTTCTGTAACGGGTCTCATTTTAATTTCTTTCAAAGAAACAATTTTTTGTTTCTTCTTCGCAAGATTTGCTTTTTTCTGAGCATCATACTTATATTTACCCATATCCATTATTTTACATACTGGAGGATTTGCATTAGGTGCTATTTCAATTAAATCTAAACCTTGATTTTTTGCCATGGAAATAGCTTCGTTGGTATTCATCACTCCAAGATTTTCTCCATCACTTGCTATAACTTGTACATCAGGAGAAGAAATTCTATTATTAGATCTTGGACCTCTGTCCTTAGTTCTTCTTTGGAAATAATTTTGTTTGAAGTCTGCCACTTAGTTAGACGATGCTTTGTTTAAAGCAGAGAATGTTTTTAAGAATTGATCAATACCCATATTTTCTTGTTTATTAGAGTCTAATCTTCTAATCGTTACTGAATTGGAGTCAACTTCTTTTTTACCACAAATTAATAAAAGCGGTATTTTTGCTAAAGAATGATCTCTAATTTTATAATTTAAATTATGATTTTTTAAATCTACTTCAGAACTTATACCTGAATTTTTAATTTTATTTGATATCTCGACTGCATAATCATTAAATTCTTCTGAAATAGGTATTACCATAGTCTGCAGGGGAGATATCCAAAATGGAAACTTGCCTGCATAATTTTCAATTAAAATTCCAATAAATCTCTCTAGAGAACCAAATAAAGCTCTATGTAACATAACGGGAACTTTTTTAGTTCCATCTTTGTCAACATAGGAAGCATCTAATCTTTCAGGTAAATTTAAATCTACCTGCAAAGTTCCACATTGCCAATCTCTGCCAATAGCATCGCGTAAAACAAATTCAATTTTAGGACCATAGAATGCTCCTTCACCTTTATTAATTGTATATTCTAATTTAGAGGCTTTAACAGCTTCAAGTAAAGAGGCTTCTGCTTTATCCCATACTGCATCATCACCAACTCTTACTTCTGGTCTGTCTGCATATTTTAGAATTACATTTTCAAAACCAAGGTCTTTATAAATATCTAGTATTAAATTTGTAACAATTAAACATTCGCTAGTAATTTGGTCTTCAGTACAAAAAATATGGGCATCGTCTTGAGTAAAGGCTCTAACTCTTAATAACCCATGTAAAGCGCCTGATGGTTCATAACGATGAACTTTTCCAAACTCAGCAAAACGTAAAGGAAGATCTCTGTAACTTTTTAAGCCTTGATTAAATACCTGGATATGACCTGGACAATTCATCGGTTTTATTGCGAAAACTTTCTCATCTGGAGTTTCAGAAGTATACATGTTTCCTCCATATTTTTCCCAATGCCCAGATTTTTCCCATAGTTGTCTATCTAGTACCTCTGGAGTATTTACCTCTTTATAACCAGCAGCATCTTGTCTGCTTCTCATATAATTAATAAGCTTTTGAAATAAACCCCATCCTCTTTCATGCCAAAATACTGATCCAGGGCTTTCTTCTCTAAAATGAAATAAATCCATTTCTTTACCTAATTTTCTATGATCTCTTTTTTCCGCCTCTTCTATTCTTTTCAAATATTGATCTAGATCCTTTTGGGTTGCCCAACTCGTGCCATATATTCGTTGTAACATTTCATTATTAGAATCTCCTCTCCAATATGCTCCTGACACTTTTGTAAGTTTAAAATATTTTCCTATTTTACCTGTGGAGGAAAGATGTGGACCTCTACATAAATCATGCCATTCTCCATGAAAATAAATTGATACATCTTCGTTTTCCGGTATCGCTTCAATGAGCTTGGCTTTATAAATTTCTCCTTTTTTTTTAAAATGGCTAATTGCTTTGTTTCTATCCCAAACTTCTCTTTTTGTTATTTCATTCCTATCAACAATCTCTTTCATTTTATTTTCAATTTTTACTAGATCATCCTCTGTAAATGTCTCTTTTCTAGCAAAGTCGTAATAAAATCCATTTTCTATCACGGGTCCAATTGTAACTTGTGTGCCAGGAAACAATTCTTGGACAGCCATAGCTAAAATATGAGCTGTGTCATGCCTTATAGTTTCCAAGCCTTCAGGATTTTTTGAAGTAAAAATTTTCACAGAACAGTCATTCTCAATTAAAAAATCAAGATCTTTAAGTTCACCATCAACACTTATGACCATAGCTTGTTTAGCTAATGATTTACTAATTTTTTCAGCTACTTCCAGTCCAGTAACTTTATTAGGAAAATCAATATTGTTTCCATCGGGTAATGTTATTATCGGCATTTAATTTAATAATCTCTTATACTCTGAATAAGTAGAAAAGCACATTTTTTCAACATTAAATTTTTGAACTATGTTTTTTCTTCCTTCATTACCAATTGATTTTAATAGAGTTTCATCCATATTAAGAGTTCTTAATATTTTATTACTTAATGATTTGGCATTTCCTGCTTCGTATAAAAAACCAGTTTTTTCATCGATTATTGTTTCATTAGAACCTCCAATATTACTTGCTATAATTGGTTTTTCCATTGATTGTGCTTCAACAGCAACTCTACCAAAAGCCTCTGGTTCGGTTGAGGCTGAAACAATAATATCAGAAACCTTATAAGCTAATGCCATATCCTTACAATGATCTATAAACCTTAATTGTTTAGACAGTCGATATTGCTCTGCAAGTCTTATTAATTTTTTCTTGTATAAATCTCTTCCTTGATCACTGCCTAGAATGACAGCATAAAATGCTTCATAACCCAATTCTATATTCACTAAATTAATTGCCTCTAAAAAAACTTCCTGTCCTTTCCAAGAAGTTAATCTGCCAGGTAAAAGTATAATTTTTTTATCTTTTTCAATTTCCCATTTTTTTAATAATTTTTTTTCATCAACTTCAATTTTGGTAGTTGGGTCAAAGTAGTCAACGTTTATTCCTCTATATATAACCATTAATTTTTTTTTCTCATTTAAATATTTTGAATAATTTTTTTTAATATGAGAAAAAATAAAATTAGATCCTGCAATTATTAAATCTGCTCTAGTCATTACTGAATTATAAATTTTTTTTATATTACTCCTAAAATTGTATGTTCCATGAAATGTGGTTACAAATTTTCGTCCTGTGATTTTTGTTGCTATCAAACATGACCAAGCAGGTGCTCTACTTCTCGCGTGAACCAGAGAAATATTATAAATTAAAATTATTCCAATTAAGATAAAAGCATTAATTAAAATTAGTAAAGGATTTTTACTCTGTACCGGAAGTCTAAATATCTTAACTTTTTTTCTATCTACAAACTTAAGTAATTCACCACCACTTGTTACAATAAATGATTTGCAATTATTTTCTGGTAAATAATGCGCTATATCATAACAACCTGTTTCAGCTCCTCCATAACCTAATTTTGGTATTACTTGTAAAACTTTTAAATCAGATGACATTTGATATGATTATATATTAATAGATAAGACTTATAAACGATTATGGCAAATTTCAGATTTCATCAAATATCAAATACAAAGAAAATTAGACATATTTCTAAAATTTTTAAAAATAGTTCTTTTATAGTTTTTTTGCATGGTTTTATGTCAGATCTTGAAGGAAAAAAACCAAATGCATTTTTGAAATTTGCTAAAAAAAATAAAATAAGTTTTTTGGCATTAGAATACTCTGGTCATGGAAAATCCTCTGGAAAATTTATAAATGGAAATATTTCAAAATGGAGTAAAGAAACTTCAATTTTAATTAGAAAATACGTTAAAAAAAAAGAATTTGTGCTAATTGGTTCAAGTATGGGCGCATGGATTTCGCTAAATCAATTCAAAATTTTCAAAAAACAGATTAAAGGATTTTTAGGAATAGGGGCTGCTCCTGAATTTTTAGAAAATTTAATGTGGAAAAAATTTACTAAAAAAATGAAAGAAGAGACAATACGTAAGGGTATTTATCAATTAAAACATGGCAATTATGAATATCCAATCACTATACAATTAATAAAAGATGGAAGAAAAAACAAAGTCTTAGATAAGAAAATAAACTCAAATATTAAAGTAACAATGGTACATGGTGAAAAAGATGAGGCAGTTCCTGTCTCATATTCAAGAAAAGTTTTAAGGTTATTTCCAAAAGCAAAGAAAAAATTAAATATTATAAAAAAAGGTGATCATAGTTTATCAAATAAAAAATGGTTAAATATAATTTTAAAAGAGCTTAAATTATTAATTTAGCTAACTTTTTTTATATCCTTTTTTAGAGTAATTGGATTTTTTAATTTATCTAACATTTCTTTAGGACACACCTGAACAAAATTATTTACTTCATCATCAAAGTTTTCAATTATTTTTTTTGATAATTGAGACTCAGTTTCTTTAAAATGCTCACTGACTAAATTTTTTAAATATTCTTTCCAATAATCTGTTTCTACATTTTGCCAAACTACTGACTCTGAATTTACTTTCTTTTCGAATTGTTGAGATTTATCATATATAAATGCCATTCCACCTGTCATACCAGCTGCAAAATTATCACCAACATCTCCTAAAATTACTACAGTTCCACCAGTCATATATTCACATCCATTAGAATCGCATCCTTCAATTACTGTTAATGCACCAGAATTTCTAACAGAAAATCTTTCGCCAGCTTGGCCAGCAGCAAATAGTTTTCCAGAAGTAGCTCCATAAAGAACGGTATTTCCTAAAATTGTATTCTCATTTGAAACTAAATTGCTTTCTTCAGGTAATTTTATTGAGATGGTAGCTCCAGACAAACCTTTACCAACATAGTCATTTGCATCTCCCTTTAATACTAGTTTTAAACCTTTTGAAGAAAATGCACCAAATGACTGACCCGCTGATCCTTTAAAATTTAAAACTAAAAAGTTTTCATCGAGTTTTTCATACCCGTATTTTTTATACAAATGATGAGAAATTCTTGTGCCTACTGCCCTGTGAGTATTTTTTATTTGATATTCTTTTTCAATTTTTTCAGAATTATCTAAAGCTTGTTCAATTTCTGGCCAAATTTCTTGGTCAAGAGTATCTGGTACACTATTTATTTCTTGAACTTCACAGTACCTTGGATTATTTCCAGTATCAGCTTGAACAAATAAAGGATTTAAATCTAAATCGTCTAAATTTGGAGAACCCTTACTTACTTGTTTTAACAAGTCTGTCCTACCAATCACTTCATTTAATGATTTAAAACCTAAATTTGCTAATATCTCTCTTACTTCATTGGCTATAAATGTGAACAAATTAACTACTTTTTCTGGAGTTCCACTAAATTTTTCTCTGAGCTTTTCATCTTGAGTACAAACGCCTACAGGACATGTATTTGAATGACACTGCCTTACCATTATACATCCCATTGCAACTAATGCTGTAGTAGCAACACCATATTCTTCAGCACCCATCATTGCAGCTATCACCACATCTCTTCCAGTTTTAATTCCACCGTCAGTTCTTAATGTAACTTTATGTCTTAGATTATTTAAAGTTAATACTTGGTTTGCCTCTGTTAAACCCATTTCCCATGGTATTCCAACATATTTAACACTAGTTTGAGGTGTTGCTCCTGTTCCACCATTATGTCCAGAAATTAATATTATATCTGCTTTTGCTTTAGCTACACCAGCTGCAATTGTTCCTACTCCAGAGGAAGCAACTAGCTTAACTCCAATTCTTGCTTTAGGATTTATCTGTTTCAAATCATAAATTAGTTGTGCAAGATCTTCGATTGAATAAATATCATGATGTGGTGGTGGTGATATTAAAGTTACTCCAGGAGTTGAATGTCTAAGTTTAGCAATTTCTTTAGTAACTTTAAATCCTGGTAGCTGACCTCCCTCACCAGGCTTAGCGCCTTGCGCAATTTTAATTTCTATCTCATTACAATTATTAAGATAATTAACCGTGACTCCGAATCTTGCAGAAGCTATTTGTTTTACTCTTGAGTTTGCGCTGTCACCATTATCTAAAACTTTAAATCTACTTGCGTCTTCACCGCCCTCTCCGCTACATGAAGCGCCTTTGATCCGATTCATACCGGTTGCCAAAGTTTCATGTGCCTCTTTCGATAAAGCTCCATGAGACATGCTCCCACTTCCAAATCTTTTTAAAATATTTTCTATTGGCTCAACTTCAGAAATATCTATTGGCCCACTTAATTTTTTTTCTCTAAAATCAATTAAATCTCTAAGATTTATTGGCGGTAAATTATAAATACCATCTGCATATCTTTTATAAGCATCATAGGAATTTGATCCAACAGCACTTTGAAGTAAATGAATTAATTTTCCCTGATATTGATGTGTTTCACCATTTTTACGATATCTATATATACCACCTATCGGCAAGATAGTTTCAGAACTTTCAAATGCCTCTTTATGAATCTCTCGAATTTTTTTCTCTATACCCGTAAGTCCAATACCTGAAATTTTAGATACAACTCCTGGAAAATAATCTGCTACAATTGTTCTACTTAAACCTACAGTTTCAAAGTTACATCCACCTCTATAAGAACTTAAAACTGAAATACCCATCTTAGACATAATTTTTAACAGACCTGCGTTTACTGATTTTATGTATCTCTTTACACATTCATCAAAACTAAACTGACCAAATAATTTCTTTTCATAACGCTGAAATAAACTATCAAATGCTAAATATGGATTTACAGTAGTTGCTCCAACTCCTATTAAGGTTGCAAAGGAGTGTGTATCTAAAGCCTCTCCAGATTGAACATTTATTGATACATATCCTCTGAGTTTTTTTTCAATAAGAAATGAATTAATTGATCCAACTGCTAAAAGCATTGGTATGGGAAGTTTTAAGCTAGAAAGCTCTTTGTCACTTAAAATCAATTGAGTAACTCCCTGTCTTACTGCAATTTCAGCTTCTTTTTGAATTTTTTTAATTGAATCAAATAAAGTTTCTTCTTCAGAAAAAGTACAATCAATTATAGATGAATTATTGCCAAAAAAATTTATAAATTTTTCAAACTGAGAATTTGATAATATTGGACTATTTAAAACATAAATATTTTGCTTTGTTAAATTATCAAAATTTAAAATATTTCCAAGATTTCCAAATCTTGTTTTAAGGCTCATTACTTTATTTTCTCTTAAAGAGTCTATTGGTGGATTTGTGACTTGGCTAAAATTCTGTCTAAAAAAATGATATAACGGTCTATACCTATCTGACAAGACAGCCAATGGTGTATCGTCCCCCATAGATCCAGTTGCTTCTTTAGCATCTTCTGCCATAGGATGCAGTATGAGCTCAAGGTCTTCTAAACTTATTCCAAAAGTATATTGCCTTCTTCTTAAATCATCTCCTGAAAAAGAATTTTTTTCATCTGAAATAGTTAACTTATCATCTAAGTCGATAATTTGTGAGTTAAAGTGTTTATATTCTTTAGCTAAATAATCTTTTATTTGCTTGTTAGTAAATACTTTACCTTTTTCTATTCTAACTCCAATTATTTCTCCAGGACCCAATCTTCCCTTTGATAAAATTCTTTTTTCATTTAATTCAATCATTCCTGTTTCAGAACCTGCGAATAATAATTTATCTTTTGTAATTGCATATCTTAAAGGTCTTAATCCATTTCTATCATTTGCAGCTATAACCCACTCATTGTCAGTTCCAGCAATAGCAGCTGGTCCATCCCATGGCTCCATAGTACTGTTTAAAAAATTAAATAATTGTTGATGATCTTTCGGTAGAGTTTTATTTTTTTTAGACCATGCATCTGGAACTAGCATAAGCTTCGCCAAAGGAGCAGGCTGACCAGATATATTTAATAATTCAAAAACATTGTCTAACGCAGCAGAGTCTGATGCTCCCTGTTGAATAACAGGTTTTAAGTTTTCAACATCGTCAAAAAGGGGACTGTTCATCTCTTGTTCATGAACTTTCATCCAATTTTTATTTCCTCTATAAGTATTAATTTCTCCATTATGTGCTATTGCTCTAAAGGGTTGCGCTAAATTCCAGCTAGGTGCTGTGTTTGTTGAAAATCTTTGATGAAAAATAGCAAACCTTGAAACAAATCTTTCATCTTTTAGGTCAAGGTAGAAATCTGAGATAGCTTCAGCTAAAAACATTCCCTTGTAAATGATAGACTTAGAACTCAATGAACAGATATAAAAATTGTTTAAAGATTTTTTAAAAGCTTCATTTTCTATCTTTCTTCTAGTTTCGTAAATTTTTCTCTCTAAATCTTTATTTGTTAATTCTGGATTGTAAGGTTTAAACAATACTTGGATAATTTCAGGCATTGTTTGGAATGCTTTTTCTCCTAAAACTTTTGGATTAACTGGAACTTGTCTCCAACCGTAAATACTAAAATTATTTTTTGTTAATTCACTCTCAACAATAGTTTTGCAACTTTCTTGTGCTGCATAATCATTCCGAGGCAGAAATATCATGCCCACACATATTTCAGAATCGTCATGTGTATGTCCTGTCACTTCTATCTTTTCAATGAAGAAATCTTTTGGTATTTCAACATGAATTCCAGCTCCATCACCAGTTTTCCCATCGGCATCTACAGCGCCTCTATGCCAAACAGCTTTTAACGCTTCAATACCATACTCTACAACTTTACGAGATTTCTTACCTTCAGTTGATGCAATTATACCAACCCCACAAGCGTCGTGCTCCATTTCTTCTGAATAAACATTATTTTCTTTTAAAAGGTGAAGGTTTTTTTTATAATTTTCCATTAAGCCACTCTTTTTTCCACTTTAGATTTACTCTCTAAATAAGTTTTAATTGAAGCTGCTGCATCTCTTCCATCTTTTATCGCCCAAACAACTAATGAAGCTCCTCTAACTATATCACCAGCAGCAAACACCCCTTTTATATTTGTTTCCATGGTATCAAAATCTGTTTTAATAGTTCCCCACTTTGTTACTTGTAATTCATTACTATCGAATAAATTTGGTAAATCCTCAGGATCAAAACCTAGTGCTTTGATAACCATATCTGCTTTCGTTTCGTAACTTGATCCTTCTTGTACTTGTGGCTTTCTTCTTCCTGTCTCGTCTGGGTCACCTAATTTAATTTGATCTACAATTATTTTTTCTACTTTATTTGTGCCTTTAAATTCTTTAGGACTTGATAACCAAACAAACTCAACACCTTCCTCTTCTGCATTTGCAACTTCTCTAGCAGATCCTGGCATATTTTCTTTGTCTCTTCTATACAAACATTTAACAGATTTTGCATTCTGCCTTATAGAAGTTCTTACACAATCCATTGCTGTGTCACCTCCACCGATTACAACAATATCTTTACCTTCTGCATTTAAAATTCCTTTATCAAACAACTCAACATCATCTCCTAGACCTTTTTTATTAGATGCTGTTAAAAAATCCATTGCAGGAAAAATATTATCAAGATCATTACCAGGTAAGTTTACTTCTCTTGCTTTATAAACTCCTGTTGCAATTAAAATTGCATCGTGTTTTTTTCTCAATTGGTCTAGGCTTGCATCCTTACCAACTTCAAAATTTTGAACAAATTCAATTCCTCCATCCTTTAAGAGTTTTGTTCTTCGCTCTACAACTTCTTTTTCTAATTTAAAATTTGGAATTCCATAAATTAATAAACCTCCTGCTCTATCATATCTATCGTAGACAGTAATTTTATACCCATTTTTTCTTAGTTGTTCTGCAGCAGCTAATCCAGCAGGACCTGCTCCTATAATTCCTACACTTTGATTTTTTTCATTAGTTACCTCAATTGGTTTTACCCAGCCCTGAGCCCAAGCATTATCTGTAATATGTTTTTCTACTGATCCAATAGTTACTGTTCCATGACCAGACTGTTCAATTACACAGTTTCCCTCGCATAATCTATCTTGAGGGCAAATTCGGCCACACACTTCGGGCATATTGTTTGTGCTTTGGGATAATTCATACGCCTCTTTTAATCTTCCCTCAGCTGTCAGTTTAAGCCAATCTGGAATGTTGTTACTTAACGGACAATGAACTTGGCAAAAAGGTACTCCGCATTGCGAACATCGACTTGATTGTTCTTTCGCTTTTTCATTGATATACTCGTCATAAATTTCATTAAAATCATTCTTTCTCGAATCAACCTCTCTTTTAGGTGGAGTTTGTTGACCTATTTTAACAAATTTGAGCATTTTATCTGACATAATATTATTTAATTTTTGGCAAAATATATCTTGATTTATGTATATAAAGCATAAAATAGGTCAAAAATATTGACCTTAATTTTTAAATTATTACCACTAATAAACAAGTTTTTAATTATTGCATAGCTATTATGCTTAAATCGAATTGTTTAAAATCAATACTTTATAAGTTACGAAGAAATGATGTTTCAAAATATTATAGAAGTTTTAATTCTCTCTGCAATTCAAGGAATATCTGAATTTCTACCTGTAAGCTCCTCTTCTCATTTAATTTTGGTTTCCACATTATATGAATTTAAGTCCAGTTCTCTTTTAATTGATATAAGCCTTCATTTAGGATCTCTAATGGCAATAATTTATTTTTTTAGAAATGAATTATTAGATTCTAGAAAAAATAAAAGACTTTTAAGTTTAATTATACTCGGATCTATTCCTTTAATAATTGTTGGCTATATACTTTATGATACAGGTTTAATTTATCAGTTAAGAAACATAAAAATTATAGCATGGACTACATTAATATTTGCAATTATTTTATACATTTCAGACAAAAATCGATTTGATAAAAAAATTTCTTCAAATTTAAATTTTCAGTCAATAATATTTGTAGGTATTTTTCAAATTTTCTCTCTTGTACCTGGAGTGAGTAGGGCAGGAATTACTATAACAGCTGCGAGAATTTTAAAATTTAATAGAGTAGACTCAAGTAAGATATCTTTTTTACTTTCAATCCCTGCATTGGCTGGAGCTAGTGTCTTAAGTTTTAAAGATGTTTTCGAACAATCAATTGAATTTAACTACTTAGTTGTTATTGCGATTATATCTTCGTTTATTTTTTCTTTCTTAACAGTAAAATTCTTTTTAATTTATATTAATAAATTTTCAATGAACGCTTTTGTAATTTATAGAATTGTAATTGCCTTAATTTTATTTAATTTAATTTATTAAATATATTTTTTTTTTACTAAAGGAAGCAATTGAGATAAAAGAACTCCACATAGAATAAAAAAACATCCAAGCAGATTATTAATGTCTAGAATTTGATTTAAAATAAACCAAGCAGCTATCGTGGCAAATACTCCTTCAAGTGAAAATATAATGGCTGCTGGTGCTGGTGTAATATTTCTCTGTGCATAAATTTGTAGAACAAATGCAAATCCACCAGATAATATCCCAGCGTATAAAATTGAATAAATTTCCTTTAAAATATTATTTAAAATAAATTCTTCATAAATAATTCCAATTATAAATGAAAAAATAGCCACAATTAAAGTCTGCGCAGCTCCTAACGTAAGTGGAAGTTTGTATTTAGTTATAATGATCCCAGTAAAAATAATATGAGTGCTCCAAAATAAAGCTCCGAGAACAACCAAAGTATCTCCTAATCTTACTGTTGCATCATGAAAATTTGTTAATAAATATCCTCCAATCAAACATAGAACTACAGAAGGCCATACACTCCAATGCATTGATTTTTTACCAAACAAAAAAATGATAATCGGTACCATTGGCACATAAAAAATTGTAAAAAAAGCAGCATTTGCAACATCTGTATAAAGCAAAGCAACTTGTTGTAGTGCTGATCCTAAGAATAAAGAAATTCCAATTAATAATGAATAAATTATGAAAGTTTTTTTATCTGATTTAAATTCTGATTTAAAATTTTTTAATTCAAATAAAATCATAAGTGGGATTATGGCTAAAAACCCAACAAAAAACCTCACAGCATTAAATGTAAAAGGGCCGATATTATCCATGCCCGTATCTTGAGCAATAAAAGTTGTTCCCCAAATCAAAGTGCACAACAAGGCACTAAATAATGATATGGATTTACTCATTTTTAATTAGACAGCTAATTTATAAGCAAAATTTTTGCCTAAGTTTTCTTTTAGATCATTATTAAACCTAGCAGCTTCAGCGCCATCTATAATTCTATGATCATAAGATAAAGAAATTGGCAGCATAGTCCTAGTTTGAAACTTTCCATTAATAAAAATTTGTTTCTTTTCTGATCTTCCTACTCCCAATATAGCAACTTCAGGATAATTAATTATAGGAGTAAAAAATGAACCTCCTATACCACCTAAACTCGTAATCGTCATCGAGCCACCAAACAATTCTTTTTTATCGATTTTCAAATTTCTACAAAGTTCGCTCACCTCTTTTAATTCTTTACTTATCAAAGAAATTTTTTTGTTATTTGCATTTCTTATTTTTGGAACCATTAATCCATTTGGTGTGTCAACTGCTATTCCAATATGGTAATATTTTTTTAAAGTCATTTTTCCAGTCTCAATTTCGTCGATAGAAGAATTGAAACTAGGAAATTTCTTAAGAGATGCAACTAAAGCTTTAATTATAAATGCTAAAGGTGTAATTTTAATTTTTTCTCCAGTATACATATCTATTAATGAACTTCTAAAACTTTCCATTTCCGTTATGTCGGCTTCATCATGATTTGTAACATGAGGAATTGTTGTCCATGAATTTGTAAGATATTTTGATGATAATTTTTTTACTCTTGGTATGTCTTTAATTTCTATTTCACCAAAATCAGAATGTTCAAATTCGTTTTTAATTTTATCTGGTTTACTGTCTTTTACTACAGCATTGTTTTTTGAATTAGATGAAACAAATTTCTTAATATCATCTTCAACAACTCTGCCGTCTCTCTGACTTCCCACTACTTGATTAATATTAACACCAAGTTCTCTAGCAAATTTTCTGGCTTTTGGACTTGAAGATGCAATATTTGAAGTATTATTTTTAGAAAAAGTTTTTTCTTCGATTTCAGGTTTTATTACCTCAATTTTTTTAAATTCTTTTTTAATTTCTGGTTTTTCTTTAACATCTTCCTTTTTTACTTCAGGGGTACTCTCTATAGTTAAAATTAGATCGCCCTCAGAAACTTTGTCTCCTACTTTTATTTTTAAATTTTGAATTTTACCGTCTAAATTTGATGGTATTTCTAAACTAGATTTATCACTTTCAATTGTTATTAAAGGATCATTTCTTTTAATTGATTGACCTTCAGAAACTAATACCTCGATAACCTCAACATCTTTGAAATCTCCAATATTAGGTACTTTAATCTCAGTTTCTGACATTTATAATTTTGTTGGCATTGGTTTGTCACTATCAATATTATATTTCTTTATTGCATCTTTTGCATATTTAGATGTTATAAGCTGTTCTTTTGCCAAAATACTTAAACCGTAAGTAACCAAATGTTCTTTATCTACTTCAAAAAATTTTCTTAAATTTTTTCTTGTATCACTTCTTCCAAAACCATCCGCTCCTAATGAATAAAAGCTTTTATTAGTATAAGGTCTGATTTGATCTGAATTCATTCTCATATAATCAGATGCAGCCATTATTGGGCCCTCAGTTTTGCCTAAACATTGTTCAACATAAGATTTTTTAGGTTCTTTGTCGGGATTCAGAAGATTATACCTTTCTACTTCCATTCCATCTTTTCTTAATTCATTAAAACTTGTTACACTCCATATCTCACTATCGATATGATAATCATTTTGTAAAATCTCTGCTGCTGAAATCATTTCTCTCAAGATTGTACCTGATCCTAAAAGTTGAATTTTAGTTTTTTTATATTTATTAAATTCTTTTATTTTATACATGCCCTTTAAAATACCTTCTTCACAATTCTTATCTTTAGGCATTTCTGGATGTGAGTAATTTTCATTCATTGTTGTAATATAATAAAAAACATTCTCATTTTTCTCATGCATTCTTCTTAAACCTTCTCGAAAAATTACCGCTAATTCGTAATGAAATGTAGGATCATAAGTTACACAATTTGGTATAGTTGATGCAATTAAATGACTATGCCCATCCTGGTGTTGTAAGCCTTCTCCAGCAAGTGTTGTTCTTCCAGCTGTTGCACCCACTAAAAATCCTCTAGCCTGGCTATCTCCAGCCGCCCAAGCTAGATCTCCTACTCTTTGGAAACCAAACATTGAATAAAAAATATAAATTGGGATCATTTCGATATCATGATTTGTATATGCAGTGGCAGCAGCAATCCATGAAGACATAGCACCTGCTTCATTGATACCTTCCTCTAAAACTTGACCACTTTTATCTTCTCTATAAGAACTTAACTGAGCTGAATCCTCAGGTTCATATTTTTGTCCTTCATGTGCATAAATCCCTATTTTTTGAAAAAATCCTTCCATTCCAAACGTTCTTGCTTCGTCAGGAATAATAGGAACCAGTCTAGGAGATATATTTTTATCCCTTAATAAATTTGTTAACATTCTCACAAGTGCCATAGTAGTAGACATTTCTTTTTCACCAGTTGATACTTTCATGAAATCGAAAATATCTTTTGAAGGTGCTTTGATTGGTTTAGCGAAAGTCGAACGCTCGGGTAAATATCCGCCTAATTTAATTCTTTTTTCTTTAATATATTTTATTTCTGCAGATTTTTCGTCAGGCCTAAAGTATTCAATATTTCTCACCTGTTCATCTGTTAAAGGAACATCAAATCGATCTCTATAGTACATCAAATCATCAACATCTAATTTTTTAGTTTGATGAGTGGTATTTACACTTTCTCCTGATTTTCCCATTCCATAACCTTTAATAGTTTTTGCAATTATCACTGTTGGGCTTCCCTGATGTTTAGTCGCTTTATCATATGCGGCAAAAACTTTGTGAGGATCGTGACCACCTCTATTAAGTCTCCAAATATCTGTATCTGACATACTTGATACTAATTCTAGCGTTTCAGGGTATTTTCCAAAAAATTTTTCCCTTACATATGCACCATTCCTAGCTTTCATTGCCTGATATTCACCATCGACTGTCTCATTCATAGCTTTAACTAAATGACCAGATTTGTCATTTGCAATCAATGAGTCCCAATATGATCCCCAAATAACTTTAATTACATTCCATCCGGATCCTCTGAAACTTCCCTCAAGCTCTTGAATAATTTTTCCGTTTCCTCTAACTGGACCGTCTAATCTTTGAAGATTACAGTTTATTACAAATATTAAATTATCTAAATTTTCTCTAGCAGCTAATCCAATTGCGCCCATTGACTCTGGCTCATCCATTTCTCCATCACCTAAAAAAGCCCATACTTTTCTTCCTTCATCTTTAATCAAACCTCTGTTGATTAAATATTTCATGTACCTAGCTTGATATATAGCAAGCATAGGACCTAATCCCATAGATACTGTAGGAAACTGCCAAAATTTTGGCATTAACCAAGGGTGTGGATATGAAGATAGACCTCCAGGCTTTACCTCCTGTCTAAAACTATCTAGTTGTTTTTCATTTAATCTACCTTCTAAAAATGCCCTCGCGTACATTCCTGGAGCACTATGTCCTTGAAAATAAATTAAATCTCCACCGAATTTGTTATTTTTTGCTCTCCAAAAATGATTCATCCCAACATCATATAATGTTGCGGCAGAAGCAAATGTACCAATGTGTCCACCAAGCTCAGGATATTTTTTATTTGCCCGCACCACCATTGCGGCTGCATTCCATCTAATTAACGATCTAATCCTTCTTTCAATATTTTGATCACCACTAGACTTTACTTCAGCCTCAGGAGGTATTGTATTAATGTACGGTGTATTTTGAGTATAGGGAATATTTGCACCTTCACGATAAGCTTTATTAATTAACTCTTTTATTAAAAAATGGGCTCTGTGATTTCCATCTTTGGAAATAACTGCAGATAAAGATTCTAACCAGTCTTGGGTTTCAAGTGGATCGATATCAGAACCATTAACAACTTGAATTGTAGATTGTTTTTTTTCTACTGCTGGTTCTCTAATGATTTTTTTTTCCTCTTTTTTTTCAACCATTACTTCTTCAGCTTGTTTAATAATATTTTCTGTATCTTTTGGAATAGTGCTTTCAGATGATGATTTTGATGATGATGTAAGATTTAGCAATAAATCTCCCTTAGAAACTTTATCACCAACTTTAACAGCTACATTATCTACTTTTCCAGAAATGGTAGTGGGAATTTCAACACTTGATTTGTCACTTTCAATTGTAACTATTGGATCATTTTTTTTAATTTGATCACCAGGTTTTACAAGTATCTCTATAACCTCAACATTTTCAAAGTCACCAATGTCAGGAACAAGTAATTTTTCGCTCATTATTTAAAACGTTTTATATACCGAAAAAAATATTATTAAATTTTATTTTATCACATTAATAAGGTTTTTTCGTTAATCTTATATTTTTATTGAACAAAAAATAAAAAAATAAATGAAATTTAAGCTTTTTAGCTTCTCTCTACGCAGATTGCTATTCCCATGCCGCCACCTATGCAGAGTGCCGCACAACCTTTTCTTTTATCTTGCCTAATCATTTCATGAATAAGAGTAACCAAAATTCTCGATCCGGAAGCTCCTATCGGATGACCTAGAGCAATTGCACCTCCATTAACGTTAACTTTTTGCTCAGGTATTTTTAATTCTTTTATAACTGCAATACTTTGTGCTGCAAAGGCTTCATTAATTTCAAATAAGTCTACTTCATCTATTTTCCAATTTGCTTTAGATAGAGCTTGTTGAATTGAAGGTATGGGTCCCAATCCCATTAACGAAGGTTCAACCCCGCAAGTAGCCCACGATACAATTTTAACTAAAGATTCTAACGATTTTTTTTCTGCTTGCTCTCTAGACATTAATAATAAAGCAGCTGCACCATCGTTTATTCCTGAAGAATTACCAGGTGTTACGGTTCCATTTTCTTTAAAAACTGTTTTTAATTTTTTTAAGTCATCAATACTTAAATTTTTTCTAGGGTGTTCATCTTTTTCAAAGATAAATTTTTTATCACCATCTTGAATTTGTAATTTAATCAGCTCATCTTTAAATTTATTTTCGCTATAAGCTTTCTCTGTTTTTTTCTGAGAATTTAAGGAAAAATCATCTTGTTCGTCTCTTGAAATTTTATATTTCTCAGCAACGTTCTCGGCTGTAACACCCATATGATAATCATTAAACGAGTCTAATAGACCATCTTTTATCATTGTATCTACTAATTTTTTTTCAGAAAATTTTTTATCTTCTCTATAATAGATTGCATGAGTTGCTCTGGACATATTTTCTTGACCCCCTGTAACAACTATTTGATTTTCTCCTAACTTGATTGAATGATACCCTGAAACAACAGATCTTAATCCAGACCCACAAACCTGATTAACAATATGAGCAGGTTTTGAGACTGGAACTCCAGCACCTATTGAAGCTTGCCTAGCAGGATTTTGACCAAGTCCAGAGGTTAAAACATTCCCCATGATTACTTCATCAATCTCGTCTGCATCTAATTTTGATTTATAAATTACTTCTTTAATTGCTATTGATCCTAATTGTGATGCACTAAGATTTTTTAAAGAACCTTTGTATCTTCCAATTGGGGTTCTTAGCGCTGAAGTAATTACAACATCGTTTGAGTTTTTGCTCATAAAGTAATAAACATAATATTTTATAAGTTAAATTACATCAAAAACTTTGATATATGGAATATATTATTAAAAAGGACCGCTGGCCAAATTGGATAAGGCGCTCGGCTACGAACCGGGAGATTCCAGATTCGAGTTCTGGGCGGTCCACCAAAAAGGATATAGAAATGTTTAATTGGCTTTTAAAAGCATCTTTACAAAAATCAGTAATTATTTTTTTTATAATTATTTTAATCATTTTATTAATTTTAACTTTTGTATTATAGAAAATTATGGCTAATGAATTTGAGCAAATAAGTATTAAACCTGGATTTATGAAACACAATGGGGGTATTTTATTTAGACCTATTTCGATAAATGAATACGAATTTAAATCTATAATTAATGAAAATCATTTAAATGCTGCTGGAATAACTCATGGAGGCTATTTGTCTGCTTTAATAGATGCTGGGGCGGGTACAGCTGCACATAGAGCGGCAGGAAATGCTCCGTGTGTAACTATCTCTTTAGATATAAAATTTATAGGCGCATCAAAAATTGGGGATGAAATTATTGGATATACAAAAATTTTAAAAAAGACAAATACTTTAGTCTTCCTATTTTGTGAACTTAAATGTAATGATAAAATAATAACTTCTGCATCTGGGGTATGGAAAATTATAAAAATAAAACCTTCTGATTTAGGACCTGGTGGATAATTCTACTCGTAAATTTATTTTAAAAATTTATATATTATAGGATTAAATTTATTTATGTTAATCTCACTAGTTTTAAAAAGAAAATGAGAACTTTTTACTCTCCGATTCGGTCTTGTTTTAGTCTATTTTTGTTCTTTAGCAGTAACAATATCTGGTAGGTAAAAAAAAAGAAACACAAAAGATAGAAATGACTAAAAATAAAATTACAGCTGTTCTCGGTCCAACTAATACTGGTAAGACCCATCTTGCTATTGAAACAATGCTTTCTTTTGAAAGTGGCATGATTGGGTTTCCTCTTAGGTTACTTGCAAGAGAAGTATATGACAAAGTGATCAAAAAAATAAGTTTAGATAAAGTTGCACTAATCACTGGAGAAGAAAAAGTAATTCCATCCAATGCTAAATATTTTTTATGTACTGTTGAATCTATGCCAATTGATAAACATCTAGAGTTTATAGGTGTGGACGAAATTCAAATGTGCTCTGATCATGAAAGAGGTCATATTTTTACTGATAGACTTTTAAATATGAGAGGAGAAAAACTTACAATGCTGATGGGTTCAAGTACTATTAAAAATATCATCTTAAAATTAGATGGGGATATTGAGTTTATAAATAGAGAAAGACTATCTAAACTTACTTACGCTGGTCACAAAAAAATATCAAGAATTGACAGAAAAACAGCTATTATTGCATTTTCAGCAGAGGAAGTTTATGCCATTGCTGAGTTAATAAGACGACAAAAGGGTGGTGCTGCTATTGTAATGGGATCACTAAGTCCAAAAACAAGAAATGCTCAAGTTGAGTTATATCAATCTGGAGATGTTGATTTTTTAGTTGCAACAGATGCAATTGGAATGGGTATTAATATGGATTTAGATTTTGTTTATTTCTCAAATATTAAAAAATTTGATGGTAAAAAATTGAGAAGATTAAATCTTGCTGAGATAGGTCAAATAGCGGGTAGAGCTGGTAGATACCTTAACGACGGAAGTTTTGGTATTACTGGTGATTGTAAAGAAATGTCTCCTGAAGAAGTAGAATTAATAGAAAATCATAAGTTTGAGGAAAATAAAACTTTGTATTGGAGAAATTCAAATCTTAATTTTAATAATCCAATTAGTCTAATCAAAAGTTTAGAAGAAAAACCTCATGCAGAATGGCTGAGAAAAATTCATGAATGTGAAGATGAAAAGGCACTAAAATACTTTTTAAAAGACCAAAGAATTTTAAATGAAAAATTTGACAAGGAAAAGTTAATGCTTTTATGGGAATGTTGCCAAATACCTGATTTTGTTAAAAAAACATATGGAAATCATTTTGAGGTTATTGGAAATGTATTTAAGTTTTTAACAAGTAAAAAAGGACTAATTTCTGAAGATTATATGAGATTGCAGCTTATGAAACTTGATAAATTAGATGGAAATGTGGATTCTTTATCAAATAGAATTGCAAATGTCAGAACTTGGTCATATGTTTCAAATAAAAATAATTGGGTAGAAAATCAAAGTTATTGGATAGAAAAAACTAAACACTTAGAAGACAGACTTTCAGACAGATTACATGAAGAACTTACCAAAACTTTTATTGACAAAAGAGCAAGTGTACTTGCTAGAGGCTTAAAACAAGATATGGAATTTATTACAGAAATTTTACAAAACAACGATGTTAAAATTGACAACCAATTTATTGGAAAAATAAAAGGATTGAAACTGGAACTAGATTTAAAAAAAGGTGCATTAGAAACTGATATAAAGTCTCTAAAAAAAGCTGCCAGACAAACTATTGGTCCAGAATTAGAAAAACGTGTTCAATCAATAATTGATACAGGATTAATAAGTTTGAAGGAAGATTTTAAAATTTACTGGAATGATTTCCCAATTGCCAAATTAACAACAGGAAGTGACTATTTAAATCCTAATTTTGATTTAATTGTTGATGATATTATTGAACAAAACACTAAACAAAAATTAAACAATTATATTAACAAATGGATACATTCAAAAATAAATAGCGTTCTTAAAAGTTTAATTGACTTAAAGAATATAAAAGAAAATAATTCATCAATTAAAGCACTGGCATACCAACTCTATGAAAATAATGGGGTATTAAAACGAGACCAAGTTTCTGAATACCTAAAAAACCTAGAACAAAATGAGAGAAAAATACTTAGGGACCTAGGGGTAAAGTTTGGTAGATACCATGTTTTCCTTTATCAATTAATTAAGCCAGAAGCAGTATCTTTAAGAACATTATTATGGAAAAATTTTTATCAAAAATTTCATAATTTAAAACCACCTACATTCGGTTTGAATTTTTTAGACGATAAAGAAATAAAAAATAAAAACTTTATGCTTTTGTGTGGATTTGAAAGATTTGATAATTTTTTTGTAAGAATTGATATTTTGGAAAGGTTATTTGTATTAATAATAAATTCTAGTTCAAAAGAAAATTCTGAAATAAAATTAATTCCAGAAATGTTAAATCTTTTAGGATGTAGTAAAGATAACTTTAAAAAATTACTTCAAAAAATGAACTATAAAATATTTGACAAAGAAAATGAAACATATTTTAAATATAGTCCTACCAAGAAGTTTAAAAAAATTACTAAAAAGAAGATCTCAAATGAAAATCCATTTAAAATATTAAAGAATTTAAATTTAGGTTAGAATGTTTTTTAAAAAAAAAGAAATAGAAAATAATAATTTTCTTACAAAAATTTGTGCTTTATTAATTCATGCTGCTAAAATAGATGAGAATTATACAGATAAAGAGGAAGAAATTATTAAAAAAACACTTAATGAGCTTGGTGTAAAAGACGAAAATATTTCTAAAAAAATTGAAGAAGCAAAAATAATTGAGGAAAACTCAAATCAAATTTTAGATTTTACTCGTGAAGTAAAAGGGTTACCTGAGCAAGATAAAATTAAAATCATTGAGGCTTTGTGGTCTATAATTTATTCAAATAAAGATGCCGATATATATGAAACTAACTTAATGAGACGACTTGCAGGATTACTTTATATTGACAATAAAACAATGGGAGATATTAAAGAAAAAATCAAAAAAAATTTAGAATGACATATATCGTTAACGACAATTGTATTAAGTGCAAATTAACTGACTGTGTTGATGTCTGCCCTGTTGATTGCTTTTATGAAGGTAAAAATATGCTTGTAATTAAACCCGATGAGTGTATAGATTGTGGCGTTTGCGAGCCAGAATGTCCTGTCGATGCCATAAAAGCAGACACTGAACCTGGAAGTGAAAAATGGTTGGAGATCAATAAAAAATATTCTGAAATCTGGCCCAATATAAGTGAAAAAAAAGATCCACCAGCGGATCACGAAAAATTTAAAGATGAGCAAAATAAGTACGAAAAATATTTTAAAGAAAATCTTTAAAGGCAAAACAGATAAAAAAGTGAAAAAAAAAGTTTCTAAAAAGAAGGTAGTAAAAACAAAAAAAACAGTAAAAGCCAAAAAAGATAAAAAAACAAAAAAAATAATTTCAAAAAAAATTAAAAAAAATTTAAAAAAAGTTCCAAATAAAAAAAATAAAATAAAAAAAACTGTTAAAGTTGTAGAAACAACAACTGATGCAAAAGTAGATAATTTAAGAATTTCAAAAACAAACGAAGTAAAGCCTGAAATAAAAAAAGTTAAAAAGCAAGAAACTGAAAAAAGAGAATACAAAATAAAAGACTATGTTGTTTATCCTAAGCATGGGGTTGGTCAAATAACAGAATTTAAGAAAATTAATATTGGTGGAATTGATGTTGAAACATATGTTATAAAATTTGAAAAGGATAAAGCCAATGGAATGGTACCTGTAAACAAACAATCACACTTAAGACCTTTGGCAACAATTAACCAAGTTAATAAATGTATCTCAATATTAAAAAGTAAACCAAAAATAAAAAGATCAATGTGGAGCAGAAGAGCACAAGAATATGAAGCTAAAATATCTTCAGGAAAAATATACGAATTGGCTGAAGTTGTTAGAGATTTAAATAAAGGAGATGATCTTATGGTTGATCAGTCTTATAGTGAAAGACAGTTGTTTGAAAAAGCTTATGAAAGAATTTTATCAGAATTTCAGATTGTATTAAGTATATCATTTGAAGATACGCAAAAAAAATTAGATAAGGCATTGAAAAGAAATTTAGGTGGGCAAGCTCAACCAGCTTCAGTCGCTAAATCTCCTTCCAGTGAACTTCCTGTGGACGAACCAATTTCAGACACAGATGAGCCTATCGATGAATAAAAAAAACGCCTCTCACACAAACTGTAATGAGAAGCGTTTTTTGTAAAGAATACTAAGTTACTATTTTCTTCTTCTTTTTTTTGCTTTTTTCTTAGCTTTTTTCTTAGCTTTTTTCTTAGTTTTCTTTGCCGCTTTTTTTCTTTTCTTAGGCATCTTTAGCTCCCTTTTTTAGTTAAACGAATCAAATTGATTCGCTGTTACCATATTTTTATTTTTTTATATAAGTTATGTCAATTCTTTAATTAAAAGTTAAATTTTATAAAATTTATTTTTTAATTATTTATTTTTATAAAAGTTTTTTTTATTAATTTAGTTAATGTTTATGCGGTTAATAAACAACTTAATTTATATAGTTTAGTAAAGATTTTCTAATTGTTTTTTATATTTTTCTGTAACTTTTTTTCTTTTTATTTTCATTGTTGGAGTCATTAAACCATTTTCAATAGAAAAGTTTTCATCTATTAATTGAATTTTTTTTATTTTTTCTAGTAAAGTCAATTTTGTATTTATTTTTTCGATTAATTTATCAATTTGTTCTTTTTGATTTAAAAAATCTTTATTTGGCACAATTAAAGCTACTAAATAATTTTTTTTGTCACCATAAACCATACATTGATCAATTTCTGGTTCATTTGTGATCATATTTTCAATTTTAGCTGGTGAAATATTATCTCCTCCAGCACTTACTATTATATCTTTTTTTCTATCAGTTATTTTCAAATAGCCATCATTTGGATCTATCTCTCCAATATCACCTGTATGAAGCCATCCATTTATAATTACTTTTTCAGTTTCCTCTTTTTTATTCCAATATCCTAGCATTACATTTTCACCTCTAACTAAAATTTCTCCATCCTCAGCAATTTTAACCTCATTTCCTTTAAATGGAGGACCAACTGTCTCTACTTTTATTTTATGTATCGGATTACAGCTTACTACTGGTGATGTCTCAGTTAGCCCATAACCCTGAAGAGTAGGTAACCCAACAGAATTCAAAAATTCTCCTATTTCTTTATCTAGAGCACCACCACCTGAAACAAAAGCTTTTAAATTTCCACCAAATTGTTTTCTTATTTTTTTTCTAACTAATTTATCAACTATAAAATTGAGTAATTTTTCAGAAAAAGTCATTTTTTGATTTAATAGTTTTTTTCTTCCTAATCGAAGAGTTGCTTCAATTAATTTTGCTTTAAAACCTTTCTGTTTTTTTAAATTCATGTTTATTTTGTTGTAAAGGTTTTGGTAAAACCTTGGGACAGCTGCCATAATTGTAGGCTTTGCTTCAGATATATTTTCTAAAAGTTTTTCAATTTTTTCAGCATAGAATACTCTAGCTCCTACTGCTATCTGTACAAATTGAAGACAGTGCTCATAAGAATGAGAAAGTGGAAGCCAAGTTAAAAATACTGGTCTTGAATTAAATAATGGTTTTGTAATTTCACACGATCCAACGACATTATTCAAAATTCCACCATGACTTAAAATTACTCCTTTAGGATTACCTCCGGTACCAGAAGTATAAATAATACATGCAGGAGAATTTCTTTTTAATTTATTATTTTCAATTTTATCCTCTACTAATGAATTATTGCTTAAAATAGAATTATAATCTAAATATTTTTCTTTGTTATTTAAACTTAAATTTTTTGTTACCTTAGCTATTTCATCTAAAGTTATAACTTTTTTAATAAAGTCTTTTTCATTAATTGAATTATTTAATTTTTGTAGCATTTCATTATTTGAAACAATAACTAAGCTAGGTTCACAATCTTCTATCAAATACTTGTAATCATCTTCTATGTAAGTTGTATATGCTGGAACTGTAATTCCACCAGCTAACATAATGGCTAAATCAGAAACGAACCATTCGGGTCTATTCTCAGAAACTAAAAGACATCTATCGCCTTCTTCTATATTTTCCTTAATAACTTTTGATAATTTTAAAATATTCTTTTCAGTTTGTTCCCAGGTGTATATTTTTTTATTACTTGGGTTTAGCCATTCTAAAAAAATATCTTTTTTATTTTGTTTATTTGCTTGATTAGCAAATAATTCTATCAAATTATTTAAATTATCTAAATTCATAGTTTCTTGGTGGGCGAAGAGAGAATCGAACTCTCACTTCTTGCGAAACACGATTTTGAGTCGTGCGCGTCTACCAGTTCCGCCATTCGCCCTTAGTATTCAATTAAATTATATTTAATAGTATAAGAACTAAATTTATATTAAAACCAAAAAATGTTTCAAACACTTTACAAAAAATGTTTAGAATTAGCTGCGCATAAAAGTTCGAATTTTTATTTAGGGCTTGTATCTTTTATTGAAAGTTCTTTTTTTCCTATACCTCCAGATGCAATGATAATTCCAATGGTAATTGCTAAAAAAAAGGAATATTTGAAAATATTTTTGATAGCATCAATATTTTCAGTTCTTGGAGGGATTTTTGGATATCTGATAGGTTATTTATTTTTTGATTTAGCAATGTATGTAATCGAATTTTATGGTTATCAAGATAAAGTTGAAAATTTAAAATTAAGCATGTCTCAAGGAAGTGGTTTCCTCGCATGGTTGAGTATTCTTTTTTTAGCTGGCTTTACACCATTACCCTATAAAGCCTTTACAATCTCGAGCGGTTTAATTGCTTTTAATCTTCCTGTTTTTATATTTGTAAGCTTAATTTCAAGAAGTCTAAGATTTTTTATAGTTGCTTATCTTTCCTATAAATTTGGGCAATTATTTACAGAGTTCATGGATAAACATGGATCAAAATGGTTCACTGTTATTGGAATTATTATAGTTATAATATTTATTTTCATATATTTATTTTTTAAATTCAATGGTTGAGATAAACAAAACAATAACATTAAAATTAATTTTTTTAATTAGCATTATTGCTTTAGCTTCAGCATTTTTTATTGAATATATTCTAGGTCATCAACCTTGTAACTTGTGTATATTGGAAAGAATTCCATACCTGTTAGCATTAATAATTATTGTATTAAATTATAAATTTATCAATCTTGAAAAATATTTCATTCTTTCTCTTATTTTAATTTTTTTAGCTGCTACTATATTATCTTTATATCATTTAGGTATTGAACAAGGTTTTATTGAAGAATCATTAGTTTGTGATTTAAAAAATGGCTCTAATTTACTCTCAAAAGAGGACATTTTAAAACAATTGCAAGAAAAAAATGTAAGTTGCAAAGATGTAACATTTAAAATTTTAGGATTATCGCTTACAAGCTATAATATTATAATATCGATATTAATAGTTTATTTTACAACAAAAACTTATTTAAGTTATGACAATTACAAATAAAAAGAAAATAGAAGAGTTCATTAGAGTTGATCATGCAGGAGAACGTGGTGCTGTTAAAATTTATGAAGGACAGTTGCTTGCACTAAATACATTAGTTAAAGATGAAGCTTTAAGAAAAAACAATTGAGGAAATGAAAGTTCATGAAAAAGAACATTCTGATTTTTTTGAGGAAGAAATTAAAAAAAGAAATATAAAACCGACAATATTTTTACCCTTATGGGATTTATTAGGCGTAGGATTAGGTTTTGGTTCAACCTTGCTAGGAAAGAAAGCGGCTATGCTGTGTACTGCTTCTGTTGAAGAGGTGATTGATGAACATTATTTAAACCAGATAAAGCACCTTGATAATACTGAACCAAAACTTAAAAAAAAAATAATTAAATTTAGAGAAGATGAATTAAGTCATAAAGATATTGCATACGAAAAAGGTGCTACAAAAGAAGGTCCGTACTCTATATTGGATAAAATTATTAAAACAGGATCAAAAATTGCGATAAATATTTCTGAGAAAATTTAAGATTCTAGTTCTACATCCCAATATAAGTAATCCATCCAGCTTTTATGTAAAAAATTTGGAGGAAAATTTTTACCATTTTTGTGTAGATCCTCTGTTGATGGTCGATAAGGATGCTGATGTAACTTCATGCCTGAGTGTTTTAATAGTTTTCCACCCTTTTTTACATTGCATGCAGAACAAGCAGTTACAACATTATCCCAATTAGTTTCACCTCCTTTTGATCTAGGTAGTAAATGATCAAAGGTTAATTCATCATTGCTTCCACAATATTGGCAGGAAAATTTATCTCTTAAAAACACATTAAATCTAGTAAAACTTGGTTTGCTTTGAGGAATAATATAATCCTTTAATGCGATAACACTTGGTAGTTTCATATTAAATGACGGACTTCTTATAGTTCTATCGTAATTGCTGACAATAATAACTCGATCAAGAAAAACAGATTTAACTGTATCCTGCCATGACCATAAAGATAAAGGATAGTAACTCAAAGGTCTATAATCTGCATTGAGTACTAATGCAGGACACTTTTCTAATGAAACATTTTGTTCAATAAAATTGTTCATTATTTAATTTTAACTTACTTAAACAATTTTATCAATAATAAGAGGTGTTAAATTTTTTTTAATATAAAATTTAAAGCTGTACTTGAAGCTTCAATAGGAATATGATGATCACAATTTTTTATTAATAATGTATCAACTTTAACATTATTTCTAATTAAAAAATCTTTTGCTTCAAGTAAATGTGTAGATGGGACAATTTGATCAGCTTCACCATGTATAAGTAATGTCTCACTTTTGTTTTTAATTCTACTTTTTAAATCTTTTTGATTTATTATCTTTCCAGAAAAACCAACTAAACATAAAAATTTTTCTTCAAGTGTGAGTCCGACATTCAAAGACATCATACATCCCTGACTGAAACCTGATAAACAGATTTGATTATTTGATAACTTAAACTCTTGTTTTATTTCATCAATAAACTTTTTTAAAACTTCTTCAGCTTTTATTGATTGCTCTAGTATATAATCGGAATCATCTTTAGTTAAATCAAACCACTGATAACCAGAGGGATTAATAGCACATGGCTCGTGACCATTAGGACAAATAAAGACTGTATTTGGCATATGTCTTTTCCAGTTTAGAGATAACATACTTATATCATTTCCATCACCTCCATAACCATGAAGCAAAATGATTGCATTTTTGATTTCAAGACCGTTTTCTGGTTTAATAATTATGGAATCTAGGCAAAATGTCATAGTAGATAAATTATGTTTTTTATGTCAAAACACAATCTAAAATAAAAATATGATTTCAGGAATATTAGTAAAAGTTTTATCAATAGCTCTTTTGATAGCTGTCGGAGTAGTTTTAATCTTAGGTATAGGAACTCTTTTTAAGGGAGGAGAGACAAGTAAAAAATATTCGAATAAATTAATGCAATTAAGAGTTATTCTACAATTTATTGCTATTATTGCTTTAGTTGGTTTTGCTTATTTCTTCAAAAATTAGTTATATTTTTTTATCCAATTAATAAAGTTTTCATCTCCAAAATCAATTGAACCTATTATTCTAGCAAATTCTTGTCCTTCTTTATTGATTAGAATTGTTGTGGGTACACCTCTTAAAGAAAACATTTTTGCTAATGTTGTAGGTGGATCAAAATATGGTTGAAAATTTTTAATATTAAGATCTTCAAAAAATTTATTAACTTTATCTAAATTTTCTTTTCCAATATTGATTGCAAAAATTTTTATTTTATCTAATTTTGGATTGCCTTGTAGTTTATCTAAAGATGGCATTTCTTCTTTACAGGGTTCACACCATGTTGCCCAAAAATTCAATAACAACAAGTTACCCTCATATTCATTGATATTAATTTTTTGATCTTTTTTGTCTAAAAAAATAACATTATCATATGTTTTTGGTGCTTTATGGATTACGATATTTTTAATATCAGGCAATTCTTCAGCCACTAGATTTGTTATCAAAAAAATAAATATTATTAAAAATCTCATGTTAAATAGGTATAATTAAATATCATGACAAAAAATAAAAACAACCAAGCAATATGGAACACACGGATAAAAAAAAAGTCATCTAGTTTGTTTCAAAAAATTGGTAATTCAATAGATATCGATAAAAGACTTTATAAAGAAGACATCCAAGGGTCAATAATTCATGTTGAAATGCTTTTTAAACAAAAAATAATATCATTTAAAACAAAAAATAAAATTATTTATGGTCTTAATAAAATAGAAAAGGAAATTACAAAAAATAAATTTGATTTTAATAAAAAGTATGAGGATATTCATATGAATATCGAAAAAAGACTTTTTCAAATTATAGGAGAGGAAGCGGGATATGTTCACACAGCAAGATCAAGAAATGACCAAGTAATCACTGATTTTAAAATTTGGATAAAAAAGTCAACCAATGAGATAAATAATAATATTAATAAAGTTATTAAAAGTACAATTAAGCTGGCTGAAAAAAATATTGAAACCATCATGCCTGGATTTACTCATCTAAAGAATGCTCAACCTATCTCTTTTGCACATTATTTACTGGCTTATGTAGAAATGTTTAATAGAGATAAGAAAAGATTTTCAAATAATTTAAATAGTTTAAATGAAAATCCCTTAGGTGTTGCAGCTTTAGCAGGTACATCATTTAATATAGATAGAAATTATACAACTAAAAAACTTGGTTTTAAAATACCTACAAATAATTCTATTGATACAGTTTCAGATAGAGATTTTGTAGTAGATTTTTTATATGCTTCATCTGTGTGTGCAATGCATATATCTAGAATTGCAGAAGAGCTAATTATTTGGAATTCTGACGGTTTTAACTTGATCAGCTTATCTGATAAAGTCGTTACTGGATCATCTATAATGCCTCAAAAAAAAAATCCTGATATTCTAGAATACCTACGGGGAAAATCAGGAGATGCTTATGGAAATTTGTTTTCAATGCTCACGATTTTAAAAGGCTTACCATTGTCTTATTTTAAAGATTTGCAAGACGATAAAGAGATTGTCTTTAAATCTTTCGACAATCTAAATAATTGTTTAAAAATTTTTGATGAAATACTAAAAAATTGTAATCCAAATAAGAATAAAATGTTAGAACTTGCTAATTCTGGATACACAACAGCAACTGATTTAGCTGATTATCTTGTAAAAAATCATTCTATGTCATTTAGAAAAGCATATCAAAAAACTGCAGAAGTAGTTAATTATGTAGAAAAAAGAAAAAAGAAATTAAATCAATTAACTTTGGAAGAGTTAAAAAAGATTGAACCTAAACTTAATGAAGATGTATTAAAAGTATTTAATTTAAAAAATTCAATTAATTCGAAAAAATCTTATGGTGGAACTTCTTTTGATAATATTAAAAAAATGATATTGAAATATAAAAAAGAAAAATGATTAAAAAAATTACTATAATTATATTATTATTTTGTGTTGTAGTTTCATGTGGAAAGAAAAGTGATCCTAAGTACGTAGATCCCAATAAAAAAGTAGAATTAAAAGAAATTTTTATTAATTCAGCTACATGAAGTACGTAAGTAAAATTTTGACAATTGAAAAAATCAATGTCCAAAAAATTGCAAATAAATTTGGAACTCCACTTTATTCTTACTCCTATTCAAAATTAAAAGAAAATATTAATAATTTTAAAAAAAACTTCAGATCTTTTTCTCCACTTATCTGCTTTGCAGTCAAATCCAACACAAATGTTAATATAATTAGAGAAATTAAAAAATTTGGATTAGGTGCTGATGTTGTTTCGGTAGGAGAGCTAATGATGGCACTAAAAGCAGGAATTAATCCAAGCAAAATAGTATTTTCTGGTGTTGGTAAAACAACAAGGGAGATTAGTTTTGCTATTGATAAAAAAATTTTGCTAATTAACGCAGAGTCTTTAAGTGAAATAAAAGAAATAAACCGAATAGCAAAATCAAAAAATAAAATAATAAAAATTGGTGTAAGAATAAACCCCAATACAGATGCAAAAACATTAAGTCAAATATCCACAGGAAAAAAAGAAAATAAATTTGGTGTAAATAAGAATACATTCTTTGAGATTATAAATTATTGCAAAAATTCAAAAAATATTGATTTAAAATGCCTAAGCGTTCATATAGGTAGTCAAATTTTAGACCATAGGCCTTATGAAAGAATGCTTAAAGTGGTTAGTCAAATTCTTAATAAAACAAATCATAAGTTTGAATTTATAGATTTAGGTGGAGGTATGGGCATTACCTACACTGATAAAAATAAAAAACTTAATTATAAAAAATACAACACAGCTATTCTTAAATTTTTAAGAAAACATAAAGTTAAAATTATATTTGAGCCAGGTAGATCAATTATTGGCGATACTGGTACATTAATATCGAAAATAATATATATAAAAGATAGCGGAAGCAAAAAATTCGTCATTTTAGATGCCGCAATGAACGATTTAATGAGACCCGCTTTGTATGGTGCGTTTCATAAAACCTTACCTGTTACAAAATCCAACAAAAAATCTAAAAAAACCTATGAATTTGTAGGTCCTATTTGTGAAAGTACTGATAAATTTGTTACATTAAAAAAATTTCAAGTTTTGAAAGAAAAAGATTTGATAGCAATCTGTGATGTTGGAGCTTATGGAATGTCACTTAGCTCAAATTATAATTTAAGACCTAAACCAGTAGAATTATTAATAAAAGGATCAAAAATTAAAGTAATAAGAAAAAGACAAAAGCATAAAGACATAATTTAGCTTTTGACAAAAATGATAAGAAACTTTTTATTTTCAATATTATTTTTCACCGGAATTATTTTTATATCAATAATTTTTTTACCATCATTCTTTCTGCCTAAACAGGTTGTTTTGATAGGAGGTAAATTAATGGGCCATTGGGCTAGTTTTTGTTTAAGGTTAGTTCTTTCAGTAAAAATTTTTATTAAAGGAAAAGAAAATATTATTAATCATGAAAAATTTTTTATAGCAGCATCTCATCAATCAATGTTTGAAACTTTTTATTTACAAACACTTTTTAATTCACCTGTATTTATTCTAAAAAAAGAATTATTGTTAATTCCAATATTTGGTTGGTACTTAAAAAAAATAGGATCAATTTCAATAAAAAGAAATAAAGTTACAAGAGAAAACTTGGGTTTTTTTGAAGATATTTCAAAATTGATAGCTAGTTCTAATAGACCTTTAATTATTTTTCCTCAGGGAACTAGGGTTCTTCCTGATGAAAGACCACCTTTTAAAAAAGGTGCTTCAAGAATTTATGAAGAACTAAATATTGCTTGTCAGCCTGTTGCGATTAACTCTGGACACGTGTGGCCTAAAAAAGGTGAAAAGAAATCTAATAAAACAATTACAATCTCTATTCTAAAACCAATTCCTTCTGGTTTAACAAAAGAAAATTTTATTCAAATTCTCGAAAAAAATATTTATTCAGAGTTAGACTTAATTAATTAACCCTTCATAGGCATAACAACAAAAATACTATCAAAATCACCTGGATCTTTTATTAATGCTGGTGAACCAGTGTCGTTAAGGAAAATTTCAACTTTATCTCCGTCTAATTGTGAGGCAACATCCATCAAATATCTAGAGTTGAAGCTTATCTCTAAATCATGATCAAACTTAACACTTAGAGTTTCTTTACCATCACCACTATTGGTGTTATTTACTGACAGATCTAGAATGTCTTTAGACAAATTGAATTTCACCCCATCTTTTTTATCTAATGAAACTGAGGCTACTCTATCAACAGAATTTAAAAATAATTTTAAATCTATTTCTAATTTTTTTTGATTATTTTTGGGTATAACTTGAATGTAATTAGGAAATTTACCATCAATAAGTTTTGAAATTAAAATACTATTATTTAATTCAAATTTAATTTTTGATTTCATATTTGAAACTTTTACATCTCCATCGTAGTTATCTAATAAAGAACAAAGTTGAAAAATTGTTTTTTTAGGTAAAATTACTGGATCAAAATCAATTTTTTCCTCTAATCTAATTTTTGAAATAGACATTCTGTGACTATCAGTTGCAACCGCTGTTAAATAATTTTTCTCATCAACCTCTGTTTGATGAAAATAAATTCCACTAAGGTAATGCCTTGTTTCATCATTTGAAACTGAAAATTTACACTTATTTAATAATTTCAACAGTTGTTTTGATTTAATTATAAATTCATTTTGGTTAAAATTTTCATCTGTAAGTGGAAACTCTGTTGAACTTATACAGTTTAAATTAAAAACTGACTTTTCAGATTCTACTTGTAATTTACTAATATCAGTTAAAGATAAATTGATTTTTTTTCCTGAGTTGAACTTTCTTATAATATCATACATGATTGAGGAAGTTGTAGTTGTTTTACCCTCCTCTAAAATTTCTACATTATTTAATTGATGTATAAATATTAAATCTAGATCGGTTGCAGTGATTGTAAGTTTTGAATTGCTCACATCCAACAAGATATTTGAAAGTATTGGTAATGTGCTTCTTTTTTCAATTACACCTTGGCAATAATTTAATGCTTGCTGAAGGTCTTGTTGATTTACGTTAAATTTCATTTTCTTTATTATTGTATAAAATCTGGTTTTTTAACTTATTTATATTATCAACCATATCAGGATCTTTTTCTTTAATCTTTTCTATGGTTTTTACTGAATGAATTATTGTGGTATGATCTCTATTAGAAAATTCCCTTCCAATTTCAGGTAATGATTTCGAAGTCAAAATTTTAGTCAGATAAATTGCTGTTTGTCTAGGTCTCACTAAATATCTTGATCTTCTAGAAGATAACATTTCGTTTTTACTAATTTTAAAGAACTTACAAACAATTGTCTGAATTAAGTCTATTGTAACCTTATTTTCTGCCAAATTTAATAAATCCTTTAAAACTACTTTTGTTTCTGGAAGATTTGGGGTTTTGTTATAAATTCTTGAAAATGTAATAACTCTGTTTATTGCACCAACTAACTCCCTCACACTTCCAGTAATCTCACTACTTATAAATTCTTGAATTTCTTTAGAAACTTGTAATTGTTCTGAATAAAAAGCATTAAGTTCTTCTGTTTTTTTTTCAACTATTTTTCTTCTTAAGTCAATATCTGGCTTTTGAATATCAACAACTAGTCCACCAGAAAATCTTGATTTAATTCTCTCTTGAATTCTTGATAGTTTATTTGGGGCTCGATCAGCCGAAACTATTATTTGTGATCCTTTGTCAAGCAATGCATTAAATGTATGAAAAAATTCTTCCTGCATAGCCTCTTTTCCGCTTATAAACTGAATATCATCAATTAATAAAATATCAGTATTTCTAAAATATTCTTTAAATTTTACCATGTCATTTGATTTAATTGATTTTACAAACTGATACATAAAACGTTCAGCAGAGATAAACATTACCTTATTTTTTGTTTTTAGCTCAAGACCAATTGAATTTAATAAATGGGTTTTTCCCATTCCAACTCCACCATAAATATAAAGTGGATTATAATGAGATAATTTCTCCGATACTTTTAAAGAAGCTTCGTATGCTAGTTTATTAGAAGAGCCAGTTATAAAATTATCAAATCTTTTATTTGGATCAATCCTATTATACTGAAGATAAGAGTCTTTAATAAATGAAATATTTTCATTTACATTATTCTCTTTGATATCAGTTGTTTTTAAATCATTATTTTTAGATTTTTCTGCTATTTTAAACTCAATTCTAATAATGTCTTTTTTATATACTTTTATAATTTGTAGAATTTGGTCTAGATATCTAGAAGTAATCCAATCTCTTATAAATCTTGTTGGAACTGATAATAATAAATAATTATTAAATTCTTCTACAAAGGTAATTTTTTTTAACCAACTTTCATAAACCTCTAATCCTAATTTATTTTTCATTTCATTTTGAACTTGTTTCCATTCTAAGCTTTCGGAAGAAAAATTATTAACGTTGTTTGTATTTGTTAATTTGTTCATAAACTAAGAGGAGATCTCAGTTAGAACTATTTAAAAAAATTTGCAACAAGTTAATAAAAAAAATAAAAAAAAAATAAAATCTATGATTGTGGTTTAGATTTATAATTAATAAAATTTTTTCATTTAAAATTTAAAATTGAATCGAATATAAATTGAATCAATAATTGGCTTTGATTAAGATTGAATCAAACGTAGATTGAATATATTAAATCCAAATATTTACTAACTCTAAATGTAGTAACTTAAAAAAAAACTATTATACATAATGTAGATATCAGGAGTTGTTGAGGTATTTAAGCTAACGTTTAGATTGCAGCAATTTTTTTGGTAATTCTAGAAACATTTCTAGAAGCATTTTGTTTTTTTATTATTCCTGTTTTTGCAATTTTCATCAACTCAGAGTTTAACTTTGGCAAAAATTTAAGAGCTTCGTCTTTCTTTTTGCCATCAATTAATAGGTTCATTTTTTTAAGAGCGTTTCTAAACCTACTCTTTCTTGCTTTATTTACCGCTGTTTGTTTAGAAATTCTTCTAATTCTCTTAATTGCTGATTTTGTGTTTGCCATCTGCGCAGGGGTATAGCTTGAGAATTTAAAGTGGTCAACTAAATATTTAACTATTTTTGACAAGAAATACAAAAAAAAGTTGATCTATTTGATGTTATTTTTTTTTTTATAATACCCTTGCAATGCTTACGCTTACAACCGGTACCGTCTTGCTGATAAACTTTAAACTCTTTTTGAAAGTTACCTTTGTTACCTGAAATATCTTTAAAATCTCTAATGCTTGATCCTCCCTTATTAATTGCCTGTTGAAGTATTTTTTTTGAATTTAAAATAATATTTAAACATTCATTTTTGTTAAGTCTTTTTGCCTTTTTAAATGGATTTATTTTACTAGCGAATAGAATTTCACTTGCATAAATATTACCTATTCCAGAAACAAATCTCTGATCAATTAAAAAATTTTTGATATCCTTTTTTTTATTTTTAAAATAATTAACTACATAATTTAAGTTAAATTTGTCACTAAATGGTTCAGGTCCCATTGATTTAAATCTTCTCTGTAGATCTTGATAATTTCTAATTATTTCAAAAAATCCAAAACGTCTTGGATCATTATAAATTACTTTCAAGCTATCAAATATAAACTCTGCATGATTGTGTTTTTTAGGTAAAAAAGGTGAATGATAAAAACTAGTATTCGTAAATTTTAGAGGCTTTTTCTTATCAAGAATATGAATTGTTCCTGACATTCCTAAATGGATTAAACAATAATCTTCATTTTGAAAGTTGATAATCAAATATTTAGAAAATCTACTAACTTCAATTATTTTTTTATTTTTAAGAAAACTTTCAAAATCACTTGGTATTTTAAACCTTAAATTCCTGTTTCTGATTATTACTTTTTTTATCCTTTTTTTTTTGATCTTTTTATGAAGAGATTGTCTAACAATTTCTACTTCTGGTAATTCTGGCATTTGATACTATATTCAATATATATTTTTTTATGCAACAAAATCTTCAAAATAAAAAAGGACTTGTAGAAAATGTGTTTAATCAGGTCTACAACAAATATGACCTGATGAATGACTTTATGTCTATGGGTGTACATAGATATTGGAAAAAAAGTTTAATCAATATGATGAATCCGAGAGTTAATAGAAAATTAATAGATGTTGCGTGTGGGACGGGGGATGTTGGAAAGTTATTTTTAGATAGCACAAATAAAGAGGCTGAAATTACTTGTGTAGATCCTAATAAAGGAATGGTTAGTCAAGGAAAGCAAAAATTATCTAATTATAAAAATATAAAATGGGTTACTTCACCGGCAGAAAAATTACCAATAACAGACAATTCATTTGATTATTACACTATTAGCTTTGGGCTAAGAAATACAAAAAATTTAAATAAAGCACTTTCAGAAGCCTATAGAGTTTTGAAGCCTGGTGGACGCTATCTATGTCTGGAATTTTCTAAAATTCAAAATTCAAATCTTGATTTTGTATATAAAAATTATTCAAAACTCATTCCTATTATTGGTCAGTTTGTAGTTGGAGAAAAAGAACCTTACGAATATTTAATCAAAAGTATTGAACAATTTATTAATCAAGATGAATTAATAGAGTTGATGAAAAAAAATAATTTTCATAAATGTTCTTATAGAAATCTTTCTGGTGGTATTGTTTCAATTCACAGTGGTTGGAAAATTTAATGATTAAAAAACTTATTACTTTATTTAAATTAGGAAGAAAAATTGCAAAATCAGATATTTTAAAAATTGCATCAAAAATTAAAAAACCTCCTTTAGCTGTAACAATATTATTCCAAATTTTATCTATTTCATTTGAAAAAAAAGAACAAAGTAATTTAATTAAAGATGATGGTGAAAGACTATCTAGGTCATTAGAATCTATGGGTACAACTTTCATCAAACTTGGTCAATTTCTTGCTACTAGACCAGATATAATTGGAGAAGAATTATCTTTAAAACTTGAAAAACTTCAAGATCGATTACCCCCTTTTTCAATTCACGAAGCAAAAGAAATAATTAAAGAAGATCTTGGAGTTGATGCATTTAATTCAATAATTGATTTAAGCGAACCAGTTGCTGCTGCATCAATTGCACAAGTTCATAAAGCAAAAATAAATGACAATGGAACAATTAAAGATGTAGCAATAAAAATTTTAAGACCAAATATAAAAAAAATATTCAATGAAGAAATAGATGCAATGATGTTATTTGCATTTATTATTGAGTCATTTGTAAAAAAAACAAAAAGATTAAAACTTGTTGAAGTTGTTTTTTTACTTAAAGAAATAACTAATCTTGAAATGGATTTAAGATTCGAAGCTGCTGCGGCTAATGAATATGCTGAAAACACTAAAAATGATGCTGGATTTAAAGTTCCTGAAATTTATTGGAATTTTACTAGTGAAAATGTAATGACTTTGGATTGGATAGATGGAATTTCAATAAGAGAGGCTGAGGAGCTAAAGAAAAGAAATTTAGATACTAATAAAATAGCTGAAGATATTATCCAACATTTTTTAAGACATGCTGTAAGAGATGGTTTTTTTCATGCAGACATGCATCAAGGAAATATCTTTGTTGACAATAGTGGCCAGATTGTACCTATAGATTTTGGGATTATGGGCAGATTAGATAAACTTAGTAAAAGGTTTTTAGCGGAAATTTTATTCGGATTTGTTCAAAGAGATTATCGTAAAGTAGCTGAGGTTCACTTAGCGGCTGGATTAGTTCCTAAGGAAGTACCAATTGATGATCTGTCTCAAGCTTTGAGATCAATTGGTGAACCTATATTTGGTCAAGAAGTAAAAGATATTTCAGGAGGTAAATTACTCAAACAATTATTTGATGTAACAGAAAAATTTAATATGCAAACCCAACCTCAATTATTAATGTTGCAAAAAACTATGGTTGTTGTTGAGGGTGTAGCAAGAAAGTTAAATCCAAACACAAATATTTGGACAACTTCAAAGCCTGTATTAGAAAATTGGCTTAAAGAAACAAAAGATCCAATTAATAATTTAAATGAAACTTTAAAAAATACATCTGAAGTGATTAAACGTTTACCAGAATTTCCTGAGATTATGGATAAAGCAAATCAAGCATTAACGTTTTTAGCCAGTGGTCAAATTCCACAAAATTCAAATTCTTATACCGCTCTGAATGATAAGAAATCAGAAATGATAGCATTTAGAAATCAATCTATTATTGGTTTATTACTTCTTGTAATTTTTGGCCTTATAGTATTTTAATTCTGCAGATGAAAAATTTGTTAAATAAAAAAATACTATTTATTATCTGTGGAGGAATATCTGCTTATAAGAGTCTTGAAACAATTAGGCTTTTTAAAAAGAATGGTGCAGAAATAAAGACAATTCTTACAACAAGTGCAAAAGAGTTTGTAACTCCGCTTTCAATAACATCACTTTCTCAAGGTAAAGTTTATAGTGATTTATTTAGTGTAGAAAATGAGGCTGAAATGGATCATATTTCACTTTCAAGATGGGCAGATATAATTGTAATTGCACCTGCAACGGCAAATACAATTTCAAAACTGGCTCAAGGAACGACCGATGATTTAGCATCCACTGTTGTTTTGGCATCAGATAAAGACATTATTTTAGCACCAGCAATGAATGTAAGAATGTGGGAGCATCCAACTACTAAAACAAATATAAAAAAATTAAAAGGGTTTGGATATAAACTAATAGGTCCAGAGGTTGGTGATATGGCATGTGGTGAATATGGAGAGGGTAAAATGTCAGACCCATCAGTAATTGCTGAAGAAGTTGATAAATATTTCTTAACTCAAAAAAATAACAAAAAATTTAAAGCATTAGTTACAGCAGGTCCAACAAATGAGTACATAGATCCAGTTCGTTTTATTACGAATAAATCAAGTGGCAAACAAGGATATGAATTAGCAAAATCATTATCTAAAAAAGGTTTTAATACAACATTAATATCAGGTCCAACTAATCTTGAAATAACTAAAGATATTAATCTTATAAAAGTTGAAACAGCAGATGAAATGTTAGTTGCTACTCAAGAAAATTTACCTGTTGATGTAGCAATTTTTTCTGCTGCGGTAGCTGATTTTAAAATTAACAAAAAGTATGAAAATAAAATTAAAAAACAAGAGAATTTAAACTTAAATTTAGAAAAGAATGTAGATATACTTCATTATGTGTCTAACCATAACTCTATGAGACCTGAACTTGTCATTGGATTTGCAGCAGAAACTAATGAGATTGATAAAAATGCAGAGGAAAAATTAAACAAGAAAAATTGTGACTGGATAATTTCTAATGATGTGTCTAATAAAGATATAGGATTTAATTCTGATTATAATGAGGTAACAATTCATTATAAAAACAGAGAAGTTAAAAAAGAAAAACTTTTGTTCAAAAAAAAATCTGGAATTTCTGATGAAATAGTTGATAGAATAATTGATCAATTAAATTAATGGCAAAAGTTCTTATCAAAAAGTTAGACCCTGAAGTTGAATTACCTGCTTACAAAACAGAAGGTGCATCAGGTATGGATTTAATGGCATCAGTAAAAGAACCCATAAATCTTAAACCAAACTCATCATGTTTAGTTCCAACAGGGCTTGCAGTAGCATTTTCTAATGATTTCGAAATCCAAATAAGACCAAGATCTGGTTTAGCTGCAAAAAACAGAATTAGTGTTTTAAATACACCTGGAACTATTGATAGTGATTACAGGGGAGAAATAAAAGTAATCCTTTTTAATCACGGAAAAAGTGATTTTTTAATAAATAATAAAGATAGAATAGCACAAATGATTTTAACTCCTGTAATTAAAATGGATCTTGAGGAGGTTGATGATTTACCAGAAACAATTAGAGGAGAGGGTGGATTTGGTTCTACAGGAAAATGAGCAAAAATTTAAGCAAAAAAGAAATAGATAAATTTTCTAGACAAATAATTTTAAAAAACATAGGTCCATTAGGACAAAAAAAAATTCTAGACTCAAAGGTTTTAATTATTGGAATGGGTGGTCTGGGATGTCCTGCGGCTGATTTTTTAACCCGATCTGGCATTGGGAAATTAGGAATTGTTGATCATGATACCGTTAGTCTATCAAATATTCATAGACAAAGTTTATATGATGAAAAAGATTTAAATCACTCGAAAGTTATAATCGCCAAAAAAAAACTAAATAGAATAAACCCAAAAACAAAAATAAATCTTTATAACTTTAAAATGGATAGAGTAAAATTTGAAAAAATAATAAAAAATTATGATTTCATTATTGATGGTACTGACAATTTTGAAAGTAAATTTTTAATAAATGATTTAAGTTCAAAATATAAAAAATATCTTGTGACTGGAGCAATTAGTAAATTTGATGGACATATTTTTACTTTTAATTTTGTAGATAAAAATACTCCTTCTTTACGAGACTTTTATCAAGAGGAAGTTATTACTGATGAAATATTAAACTGTGAATATGAAGGAATATTAGGACCAGTAGCTGGAACAATTGGGACAATGCTAGCTAATGAAGTTTTAAAAAAAATATTAAAAGTTGGCCAAAATTTAAATGGATTTATTCTTATTATAGATTTATTAAATTTAAGCTTTAGAAAAGTTAAATTAAGTAAAACAAAAAAAAGTGAAAATAAAAAATTTAATAGATAATATTTTTATATTCTCTCTTTTAATATTCTTTATTACCTCAAGTAATGCAGGAGAAATATTTGTTTCTCTTAAAAAAAGTAAGGTGAACGTGCGCTATGGACCAAGTTTTGAGTCTGACATTAAGTATGTTTACAAAAAAATAAATTTACCTTTAAAACAAATTGATAAAAAAGAAAATTTTAGACGAATTATTGATTTTAAAAATAATAGTGGATGGATTCATATTTCACAGTTGAAAAAAAATAATTCAGTGATAGCCACTAAGGATAAAGTTTTATTTAAGAAACCTACATCTTTTGCTAAACCAATTGCTCAAATTAAAGAAGGAAGATTATTAATCATAGAGAAATGTGAACAAAACTGGTGCAAAGTTACATCAGAAGAATTTGAGGGTTGGATTAAAACAGATAATATTTGGGGTCTGAACTAGCTAAAATCATCAGATAAAGAGGCTAAATTTTCTTTAGATAATTTTGTGCTATGGGAATATTCTTTGTGATCAATGCCAAGCTCAATTTCTGAACTTTTAGATTTAAATTTTTCTATTTGATCATCGGTAAAATTAAAATGAATAAACTGAACTGAAGAAGCTTTTCCTTCAGTAGAAGTTCTATCTACATCTTCCTCTGGAATCGCTTTAATTTTTTCGCCGTTTATTTTCATAAATACTGTTTCTTCTATTCCACCAACTTTTCCAAGAAAAGCCGCTCTCGAAATTGGATTATCTATTTCAAACATTAATGTGGCTGTGAGTTCTTTTCCGTTAGGTATTAGAGGATTGTATGCAGAAAGCTCATCCTGAAGTTGTTCATCACCACCTTTTTCAATGTATAACATTTCTTGAACTTGAGCTAGCATTGTTTCATAACTTTCAAAATAAAATGTAGCATAAGGACCTAAAGCAACTCTTCTATTTTTTTTATAATCAACAATATTTTTTCTTAGTTCACGTCTCTTACCTATGTAAACATCCAAAGGCATGATATCTTCTTTTTGGATTTCTCTTTTCTCTCTAGGCATAATCATAGGTTATAACTTTTTGCCATTAATTCTATAGGGTGTAGTGCCTCATCATTAGATATTTTTGTATCAACTTCTAACTGTTTTAAATGTTTACCAGCTAAAGGACAATCCGAAGCCATATACTTATTATTTTTTGTTTTAATTTGTCTCGCTGTAGGTCTTCCAACTTTATTTGCTAAATCATGCGTTTCTTTCATTACTCCAAAAGTTCCTCCATGACCCGCACATCTTTCAACAACATCAATTTTGACATTTGGTATTAATTTTAACATATCTCTTGCTTTGATGCCCATGTTCTGCGCTCTAGCATGACAAGCATGATGCACAGTTACTCCCCCATCAATCTCATTTAACCCTTCTACTAATCCCTCATTGTTTGCTATATCAACCACATACTCATCAATATCCATAACATTTGAAGATAATTTTTTAATTTTTTCATCATTTGGTAACAACAAAGGCCATTCGAATTTTAACATCAATCCACAACTTGCTGTTAAAGTTACTACTTTATATCCTTTATCAATCCATTTTATTAACTCTTTGGATACTTTCTTTGCTTGATCTACAACTTTTGGAAGATCTGCTTGCTCTAGAAATGGCATTCCACAACAACCAGGATAAGCCTCCTGAACCTCTACACCATTTTTTTTCAAAACTTTTAAAGCAGCAACACCAGTATTTTTTTTATTAAAATTTACAAAACAAGTTGAATAGATAACAACTTTCCTATCTTTTAAAATTGTCTCATAATTTATTTTATCTTTATTTTTTTTAAAGAAGTTTGAAAAAGTTTCTGAGTTGTATTTTGGCAGCTGAACTCTTTTATCAATTCCGGCAATAAGTTCTAATATTTTTCTAATTAATTTATTTTTTATATTTGATGCCCAGTTGACTATTTTAGAGAACATGACACCAATTTTAGCATTTCGGTCTATTCGAGCTAATTGGGTAGGAACATTTCTTAATTTACCTAGTTTTTTTTGAGCTGTTCTATACCTTAGCATTAAGTGTGGAAAGTCCAGATCAAAATCATGAGGAGGAACATATGGACACTTAGTCATAAAACACATATCACACAAAGTACAAGCATCAACAACAGGTGCAAATTGATCACTTGATAAACTATCCACATCCTCATTTTTAGACTCATCAATCATGTCAAATAATTTTGGGAAAGAGTCACAAAGATTAAAACACCTTCTGCATCCATGACAGATGTCAAACACCCTTCTCATTTCAGCATCTAATTTCTCTGGGTTTAAAAAATCAGGATGTTCGAAATCTATTGGATGTCTTATAGGTGCACCTAAGCTTCCTTCTTTGCTCATATAATTTTTTGAAATTGAATTTTTTTAGTGGGCGTTTTAGCCCACTAAGAAATTAGATTAGCTGATAGACTCTAAAGTTTTTTGAAATTTACCAGCATGAGATTTTTCAGCTTTTGCTAAAGTTTCAAACCAGTCAGCAATTTCCTCAAAACCTTCTTCTCTTGCTGTTTTAGCCATACCTGGGTACATATCAGTGTATTCATGTGTTTCACCTTGTACTGCAGAAGCTAAATTGGCTTTTGTTTCACCAATCGGCATACCAGTTCCTGGATCACCAACTTCCTCTAGATACTCTAGATGACCATGAGCGTGACCAGTTTCACCTTCCGCTGTTGATCTAAATACTGCAGCTACATCATTGTAACCCTCTATGTCAGCTTTTTGTGCAAAATAAAGGTATCTTCTGTTTGCTTGACTTTCACCAGCAAATGCTTCTTTTAAATTTTCTTCTGTTTTACTTCCTTTTAAAGACATTATTTCTCCTTTTTATAATTAATTGTACATATAATGAATCTAAACTGTATGTCAATAGTTTAGAATTATTATAATGTGTATATTAAATAGTTGATTTAATTAGATTATTTTTGATTTTGATTATCACTCGCAACTCTAACCAAAACTTCAATGGAATTTATTTTTTTTCCAGAAATATTTTTTTTTAAATTAATTGTATCTATATCATTTTTATCAATATCTATGAGCTGATGTGTATCTTCATCAAAGAAATGGTGATGTGATGAAGTGTTTGTATCAAAATAACTTCTATGACTATCAATTGAAATTTCTTTTAAATATCCTTTTTTTTCAAATGCATGAACTGTGTTATAAACTGTAGCTAGAGATATCTTTTGATTCATCTGTTCGGATATCATTTTAACCAATTCGTTAATTGTGAAATGGAAAGTTTTTTCTCTATTGAACAAAACTTCGCACATTTTAACCCTTTGCTTGGTAGGTCTAAGTCCTACATCTCGTAATTTTTCAATAAAATTGCAGTTTTTTGGCATTCTTTTTTATAATAATTCTAAAGTAATAATAAAAATATAGTGTTTTATTATATTATATTAAGATTAAATCAAGTATTAAGGGATCTCAAAATTATGAAAAAAAACTCTTACTCCTATGAAGATCTTATAACTTGCGGAAATGGTGACCTTTTTGGTCCTGGTAATGCTAAACTACCTCTTCCGCCGATGCTTATGTTTGACAGAATAACAGAAATCAATGAAAATAATGGTGCTTTTAACAAAGGCTCATTAAAAGCTGAATTAGATATTAAAGATAATCTTTGGTTTTTTGATTGTCATTTTAAAAAAGATCCAGTTATGCCGGGATGTTTAGGTTTGGATGCTATGTGGCAACTGGTAGGATTTTTTCTAGGTTGGCTAGGAAATCCTGGTAAAGGTAGAGCTCTAGGAGTAGGTACTGTAAAATTTACGGGAGAAGTTTTAAAAAGTATAAGAAACGTAAGATATGAAATAGATATGAAAAAAATTATGTCACCTGGAGAAACAACTGTTGGACTTGCAAACGGAATAGTTCTTGCAGATAATAAAAAAATATATTCAGCAGAAAGTTTAAAAGTAGGATTATTTAAATAATGAGAAGAGTAGTTATTACAGGGTTAGGCGTAGTCTCTTGTTTAGGTAACAATCAAGATGAAGTTCACCAGTCTTTATTAAATTCAAAATCAGGAATTTCTTTTGCAGAGGAATACAAAGAGCATAATTTGAAAAGTCATGTTCACGGTAGACCAAATATTAAACTTGAAGATCACATTGATAGAAAAACTATAAGATTTATGGGTTCAGGTTCAGCTTATAACTATATTGCGATGAAAGAGGCAATAAAAGATTCTGGCCTAGAAGAAAATGAAGTAAGTAATTTTAAAACAGGAATTGTAATGGGTTCTGGAGGGCCTTCAATAGAAAATGTAATTCTAGCGGCAGATAAAACTAGAGCAAAGACTCCAAAACTGATGGGGCCTTTTATTGTTCCAAGAACGATGGCTAGTACTGCCTCCGCAACACTTGCTGTTCCTTTTAAAATCAAAGGAACAAACTACACAATGAGTTCTGCTTGTGCAACAAGTGGACACTGTATTGGAAACTCTATGGAATTGATTCAAATGGGAAAACAAGATGTTGTTTTCGCTGGTGGTAGTGAAGAAATTCATTGGGCAATGACCGCAATGTTTGATGCAATGACTGCACTATCCTCAAAATATAATGATTCACCTGAGTCAGCTTCTAGAGCTTATGACAAAACAAGAGATGGATTTGTGATTGCTGGTGGCGCTGGGGTATTGGTGCTAGAAGAATACGAACATGCCAAAGCAAGAGGGGCTAAAATATACGCGGAATTAACTGGTTATGGGGCAACCTCAGATGGATATGATATGGTAGCTCCATCAGGTGAAGGTGCGGTGAGATGTATGAAAATGGCAATGGGAGCTGTTAAAAATAAAATTGATTATATCAATACTCATGGAACATCTACTCCAGTTGGAGATATAACTGAACTTAATGCTATTAGAGAAACTTTTGGAGAGGAAATTCCAAAAATAAGTTCAACAAAATCTTTGTCAGGACATCCGTTGGGAGCTGCATCTGTACATGAAGCAATTTATTGTTTAATAATGATGAAAAATAACTTCATTGCTGGCTCAGCAAATATTACTGAGATGGATGATGATGCAAAAAAATTTCCAATAGTTGCAAAAACAGAAACTGGAGCAACTTTAAATACAGTAATGTCAAATAGTTTTGGTTTTGGTGGAACTAACGCAGCTTTAATTTTTGAAAAAGTTTAATTTATGAGCATGATGAAAGGTAAAAGAGGATTGATCATGGGTGTTGCCAATGAAAGATCTATTGCTTGGGGTATTTCTCAAAAACTTGCAGAAGCGGGAGCCGAACTAGCATTCACATATTTAGGAGATGCTCTCAAAAAAAGAGTTATCCCTTTGGCAGAAAAATTAAATTCAAATATTACATTTAGTTGTGATGTTGAAAAAAAAGAGGAAATAATAAAATTATTTGAAGACGTTAAATCTCAGTGGGGTCAAATTGATTTTGTTGTTCATGCAGTTGCTTTTTCGGATAAATCAGAGTTATCAGGTGAATATTTAAATACAACAAGGGAAAACTTTTTAAGAAGTATGTTGATCTCTTGTTTTTCATTTACTGAAGTAGCAAAGGAAGCCTCAAAAATAATGAAAAAAGGTGGAAGTCTTCTCACACTAACCTATGAGTCTACTAAAGCTGTTCCAAATTATAACGTGATGGGTGTTTGTAAATCTGCGCTTGAAGCAAGTGTAAAATATTTAGCCAGAGATTTGGGTGCTAAAGGAATGAGAGTAAATGCAATTAGTGCTGGACCTATCAAAACATTGGCGGCTTCTGCAATTGGTGATGCAAAATTCTTATATAAATGGAATGAAGACCATTCTTTTCTCAAAAAAAACGTAGATATTCATGATGTTGGAAATTCAGCGCTTTATCTTTTAAGTGAACTTGCGAATGGAGTTACAGGTGAAATTCACTATGTAGATGCTGGATATAACAAAGTTGGCATGCCAGACCCAAAAAATATCTCATAAACCAGTTTTTTTTAAAATTAAAATATCTGATACGTTTTTATTAGCATCTATCATAATTCCTTTGTATGTATAAATTTTTTTTATATTTTTAAATAATTTCTGCTGATCTTTATTATTTAAAATTTTTGATTTAAAATTTTTTTTTTTTCTTAAATTATCAATTATTTTGTCAACTAATATTTCTTGATTATTAGAATTGTTTAAAAATTTATAATATTTTGGATGGTTATAATCCTCTATAACATAATATCCTCCATAATCTAAAAATTGAAAAAAAAATTTTAAGTTATGAATAATATCTTTTAATAAGTGAGACCCATCATCAATAATTATTTTAAATTTTTTTTTATTAAAATTTTTTTTTATTATTTTTAAATCCTCCAAATTTGTAGTATCACAATATAAAAACTTTAAACGTTTAGAGAAATATTTATTCTTAAAATTTCTATCAATTCCATATATCTGTGCTTTATTAAAATAATTGTGAAAAGATGCTAACGATGCCCCCTCCCATGTTCCTATTTCAAGAAAATTAAAATTCTTTTTTTTTAATTTATTGAAATGTTTTTCATAAAACTCTCCAAAACCATGACCAATTACTTTTTTTGAATTTTTTCCATAGGGATTTCTAACTGCTGTTCCCTTATCAGATCCAAAGAAGTTAAATATTTCATCAAGAGATTTATTTTTTATTTCATTTTTTTTGTCTAAATCAATCTTACTTTTAATTTTAAAAATAAAACTCTTGTAATACCAACTAAGTTTTTTCATTAAAGCATTAGAAAAATAATTTTCATTTTAGTTTATTAATCTATTGCTTGTTTCATAGAAAGTTTTACTTTACCTCTATCAAAACCAATTACTTTAACTTTTACTTCATCACCTTCTTTAACAACATCAGTAACTTTAGCTACTCTTTTATCAGCAAGTTCTGAGATATGAACAAGTCCATCTTGTTTCCCTAAAAAATTTACAAATGCACCAAACTCCATAATCTTCATTACTTTACCAGAATAAATTTTATTTAATTCAGCTTTTGCGGTGATGTCCTTAATCATTTGCATTGCAATGTTTCTAGACTCTTCATCAGGAGCAGCAACTGTAACTATACCCTCGTCATTTACATCTACTTTTGCGCCTGATTTTTCAACTATCTCTCTTATTGTTGCACCACCTTTTCCAATCACAGCAGCAATGTCTTTTTTATCAACATTAACTTGTTCCATTTTTGGAGTATGTTTTCCAACATCAGATCTTGAAGCTGACAATGCTTTATTCATTTCTCCTAAAATGTGAACTCTTCCATCTTTGGCCTGGCTTAATGCCTGCTCCATAATTTCAAATGTTATACCTGTAATTTTGATATCCATTTGAAGAGAAGTAATTCCATCTTTAGTTCCAGCAACTTTGAAGTCCATATCGCCTAAGTGATCTTCATCACCTAAGATATCCGATAGGACACTAAAATCATCACCTTCTTTAATTAATCCCATTGCAATACCTGCAACCGGTTCTTTAATAGGCACTCCAGCGTCCATTAATGCTAAAGAAGTTCCACAAACAGTAGCCATTGAAGAAGAACCATTAGACTCTGTAATCTCTGAAACTACTCTAAAAGTATACGGAAATGCTTCTTTTGTTGGTAATGAAGAATTAATTGCTCTCCAAGCTAATTTACCATGTCCAATTTCTCTTCTGCCTGTTCCAATTCTGCCAGTTTCTCCAACTGAAAAAGGAGGAAAGTTGTAGTGGAGCATAAATCGCTCTCTTTGTAGTCCATCTAAACTTTCAATTCTTTGCTCATCATCAGATGTTCCTAAAGTTGCTACTACAATTGCTTGCGTTTCTCCTCTAGTGAATAAAGCTGAACCATGTGCTCTTGGTAAAACACCCACCTCACATTCGATAGGTCTTACATCAGATAAACCTCTGCCATCAATTCTATTTTTATTTTTTAGAATATCAGTTCTAACAATTGTTTTTTCCAGATTCTTTAACTGACTATTTACATCAAGATCTGTGTAGTTTTCATCTTCCTCATAAAGGATTTTAGCTTTATCAGTAATCTCTGAAATTTGATTTGATCTATCTTGTTTGTCTCTTGTTGCAAAAGCTTTTTTAAGATCTTCTGTAAAAGTTTCTTGTAATTTTTTCTTAACTTCTGATAGATCCTTCTTTTCAACAGTCCAATCAGGTTTTCTACATTCTTTTGCAAGTTCCTCAATCATTTTAATTACTGGAACAAATCCCTCATGTCCAAATTTTACTGCATTTAACATTTCTTCCTCAGTCAAACCACTCGCTTCAGACTCAACCATAAGCACAGCATCTTTTGTACCTGCTACAACTAAGTCTAATTTCGATTTTTCTAAATCTGTTTTAGATGGATTTAAAACATATTTACCATCAATAAAACCGACTCTTGAAGCACCTACAGGACCCATAAATGGCATACCTGATATAGCTAATGCCGCTGAAGATGCAATAATTGATAAAATATCTGGCTCATTTTCTTTATCGTATGAAATTACAGTTGGTAATAACTGTACTTCATTTTTAAATTCATCAGGAAACAAAGGTCTGATTGGTCTATCAATTAATCTAGAGATTAATGTTTCGCTCTCAGTTGGTCTTGCTTCTCTTTTAAAATATCCGCCTGGAATTTTTCCAGCTGCATAATATTTTTCTTGGTAATTCACAGATAGTGGAAAGTAATCCATATCAGGGTTTACTTTTTTTGCTCCTACTACTGTTGCTAGTACAACTGTCTCTCCGCATGTTGCGATTATTGCACCGTCTGCCTGTCTTGCTACTTTACCTGTTTCTAAACTAATCTTCTTTCCCGCTACTTCAATTTCCTTCTTATATACTTTAAACATTTCATTTCCATTTCTTTTCGTTCGTTTCGTTCCATTCCGTTCTATCTATCTTGACTTCTATTTTCTTAAATTCAATTTCGACAGTACATTTTTGTAAGAATCCAATTTATTTTTCTTCAAGTATTCCAACAATTTCTTTCTTCTATTTACCGCTCTCAACAACCCAACAGATGAATGTTTATCCTTTTTGAATTGCTTAATATGTTTAGAGAGAGTCTCAATTTTTTCAGTTAGCAAAGCAATTTGAATTTCTGAAGATCCCGTGTCTTTATCATGCATTGCTAATTCTTGTACCTTTTTGTTCATACCTCTTTCTTCCTATTTATTTATTTGTTTGTTTAATTAAATTTTCTATTTTTTCCGCATACTCAAAAGACTCATCTTTTCTAAAAAGTAATTTTGGTAAAAATTTCATAACCACTTTTTGTGATAAAATTTTTCTTATTAAAAATGAGTATTCTTTTAAAACATTAACAGTTTCATCTGCATTTTTTCCTCCTAATGGAAGGACATATGCTTTGGCAATTTTTAAATCTGGACTCATTCTAACTTCGGTAACTGTTATAGTATTTGTTTCTAAATTCGGCACCTTAGCCTCATTTCTTATAAAAATCATGCTTAAAGACTGTTTAATCATTTCACCTACTCTAAGCTGTCTTTGAGATACTGGTTTTCCTATTCTATCTGACATTAAATTGTCCTCTCTGTAGATGTAACACTAAATGCCTCTATTGTGTCGTTTTTTTGGAAATCCATATAATCTTTAACCGTAATTCCACATTCTTGCCCACCACTTACCTGTTTTACCTGGTTTTTCTCTCTAAATATTGTTGATATCTTTCCAGTGTAAATAATTGCTCCATCTCTGATAATTCTTACATCTGATGTGCTATTAATTTCACCCTCAGTCACTTTTGAGCCCGCGACTTTTCCAGCACCTGAAACTTTAAATATTTCCAAAATTTGTGCTGTACCAGTAATTTTTTCTTGTACATCGGGTGCCAATAAGCCTGACATTCTTTGCTTAATGTAATCTAAAACTTCATAGATGATGTTGTATGAAGAAATTTTTATTTTTTCATTTTCAGCTAATTTTTTAGCTTCTTTACTTGGCTTTACATTAAAAGCAATCAATACTGCATTAGACGCTTTGGCCAATGTAACATCAGTCTCAGTTACCATTCCAATATCTGCTAAAATTATTTTAGGTTTAACTTCATCGTGTTTAATTTGACTAATTGCATTTTTAATTGCTTCTGATGATCCATGTACATCAGATTTAATAATTAAATTTAGTTCTTCTGTAGATTTATCTGTAAAAGCTGAGTCTTGAGTTGCAAACGTAAGTGGATTTTTGCCATCCTTACTCTCTTGAGCTCTAGTTTCACTCAATGTCTTAGCTTCTTTTTCCGTATTAAGAACAATAAAATCATCTCCAGCTTTAGCTGCACCATTTATACCTAAAATCTCTACAGGAGTTGAAGGTAGAGCTTCATTAATATTTTGACCTTTGTCATTAATAATAGCCCTTATTTTTCCCCATTTCAAACCACTTACAAAAAAGTCACCTCTCTTGAGTGTGCCGGTAGTAACAATTATATTTGCTACTGGACCTCTGCCAACATCAATCTTAGACTCTAAAACTATACCTGTAGCTTTAGATTGATAATCTGTTTTAAGATCTAAAATTTCCGCTTGAAGAATTATAGACTCTACTAATTTATCTAAATTTTGTTTTGTTTTAGTTGAAATTTCAACCATTAAAACATCTCCAGATAAATCTTCAGCTATTAACTCATGCTCTAATAATTGATTTTTAATCTTCTGAGGATCTGCCTCTGGTAAATCACATTTGTTTATTGCAACAACAATTGGAACATTAGCTGCTTTTGCATGTTTAATTGATTCAACGGTTTGAGGTTTAACTCCATCATCTGCAGCAACAACTAACACAACCACATCAGTTAATTTTGACCCTCTTGCTCTCATCTCTGTAAACGCTGCATGACCTGGAGTATCAATGAAAGTTAATTTATTTTCTTGACTCTCAATTTGATAAGCTCCGATATGTTGTGTTATCCCACCAAATTCACCTGAAACTACATTAGCACTTCTCAGAACATCTAAAACAGAAGTTTTGCCATGATCAACATGACCCATAACTGTAACTATAGGCGGTCTATTTTTAAGATTTTCAGTTCTTGAAGCTTTAATTTTTTGAATAATTTCCTCTGCTTTTTCTTCTCTAATAGGATTGTGACCAAATTCTCTTACTAAATATTCTGCAGTGTCAGCTGCTAAAGTCTGATTAATTGTAACAGTAACTCCCATGCCGAATAAATGCTTAATTACATTGCTTGATTGTTCAGCCATTCTATTTGCTAATTCTCTAACCGTAATTGCCTCTGGAATATTAACGTCTCTTTTAATTGGTTGTAAATTTTCTTGAGAGTCAACTTTTTTAGCATTTTTAATTTCTTTTTGTCTTGCTCTTTTAACTGATGCTAAACTTCTTTGTTTTGCATCAATCTCATCACTTAAGGCTCTTGAAACTGTTAATTTTAATTCTCTTTTCTTTGTAGCTATTTTTAAAGTTTTCTTATCTTTATTTTCGCTATCTCCTTTAAGTCTTTTGGTAGCTCTCTGTTCTGCTAGTTTTCTCTTTTCAAAATCGTTTGTTATAGGGGGTGATTTTGGATTTAATGAAGGTTTAAAAGGTGCTCCTCTGTTGAAAGTTGAGGTTGTCCTCTGCTTATTCGTAATAGATTTAAATGATGTACCTCTACTTGAAAATTTTCCAGTTTGTTTTTCAATTACTACAGAATTTGTTCTTTGATTTTTAGCAATCTCGATGTTCTTGATTGATTTTTTGGCTGAGCCTGAAATTGTTAATTTTGTTTTTTTCTCCATAACTCATCACTCAATCTTTATAAACAATGTTTCGCGCAGACATGATTAGTTCATCCGCTTCTGCCTTTGATAGAGCAAAATCTTCCAGATAACCTTGGATTTTCACTCTCTCACCTTTAACTACATCGTAACCGCCAGTTAATTCATCAGATGCTAGATCTGCAAAATCCTCTAACTTTAAAATTTTTTGCTCCCCAAGTGTAACCAACATTCCAGGTGTTAAACCTTCCATATTGATTAAAGCATCTTCAAGACCTAACTCTTTAATTCTCTGAGAAATATCCTCCTGATCTTTTTCATGAAATTCCTTAGCTCGCTCTATTAATGCCTTAGCGGTATCTTCTTCTATACCTTCTATTTTTATCAAATTCTCAGCTGTGCTATCTTTTATGTCATCGATTGTTGAAAATCCTTCCGCAACAAGTAACTGACCCAATGTCTCATCTAACTCTAAATTTTTAACAAAGTTATCTGTCTTTTCTTTAAATTCTAATTGTCTTCGTTCTGAGTCCTCTGCATCTGTCATTATATTAATTTCATAATTTAACAGTTTTGTAGCAAGTCTTACATTTTGACCTCTTCTTCCAATTGCTTTACTCAAATTTTCTTCAGTTAGAATTACATCAAGTTTTTTTCTTTCAGAATCAACATTAACTCTTTGTACTTCAGCTGGAGATAATGCATTTGAAACCAAAATAGCAGGATCTTCTGACCAATTAACTATATCTATTTTCTCTCCTTGAAGTTCATTTACTACTGCTTGAACTCGTGAGCCTCTCATACCCACACATGCACCAACTGGATCTAGAGATGTATCAACTGCTTTAACACAAATTTTTGCTCTACTTCCAGGGTCTCTTGAAGAAGATTTGATTTCAATTAATCCATCATAAATTTCTGGAACCTCCTGTACAAAAAGTTTTTCCATGAATTTAGGGTGGGCTCTTGATAAAAATATTTGTTGACCTCTAGGTTCTCTTCTCACGTCATAACAATAAGCTTTAATACGATCACCTGCTTTGATGTTTTCTCTTGGAATTAATTCATTTTTTTGAATTATTGCTTCAGTTCTTCCTAAATCAACAATTACATTTCCAAATTCTAATCTTTTTATAATACCACTTAGTATTGAATCTTTTTTATCAATAAAATCATTGAATTGTCTTTCCCGCTCAGCCTCCCGCACATTAAAACTTATTACTTGTTTAGCAGTTTGAGCTGCTATTCTACCAAAATCAAATGAAGGTAGTGGTTGCAAAACTTCATCACCAATAGATTTATCTTTATTTGTCTCGTTCAAATTTATAGCATCTTCTAATTTTATTTCAGTGTTTGTATTTTCAGGATTTTCAGTAATTACTAATCTTCTAAAAAGCTCGATGTCACCACTATCTCTATTGATAAAAACCTTTATTTCATTCTCTTGACCAAATTTTGATTTAGCAGCTTTGGCAATTCCTGTTTCCATTGAACTAATGATAAGTTCTTTATCAATTGATTTTTCTAAAGCTACGGCTTCAGCAATTCTTAATAATTCAAGTTTATCTGCTCTTTTATTTAACATAATTTTGTTTACTCCAAAAAAAAATGGGCTAAAGCCCATTTTGTAAAGATCAATAATGTAATTGCAATATAGTAAAGTTTTTTTTTAATTCAACAGAAACTATTTAGAAAAAACATTAGTTTTATCAGTTTTTTCCCATGAAAATGAACCATTTTCTTTAGGTGTTCTACCAAAATGACCATAGGCAGCTGTTTTTTCATATATTGGTTTATTTAAATTTAACATTTCTCTGATACCTCTAGGGCTCAAATCAAAATTTTCTTTAATCTTTTCAACAACAAATTTATTTTTGTCTAGATCGTTATCAAATAAATCGACATAAATAGATAGTGGTTTTGATACACCTATTGCATAAGCTAACTGAATTAGACATTTTTCAGCAATTTTAGAACCAACGACATTTTTAGCAATATACCTTGCCGCGTAAGCTGCCGATCTATCAACTTTCGTTGGATCTTTTCCTGAAAAAGCCCCACCTCCGTGAGGTGCAGCCCCACCATAAGTATCAACAATAATTTTTCTACCTGTTAAACCACAATCTCCATCTGGACCACCAATTACAAAATTTCCTGTTGGATTTACATAAAACTCATCCTCATTGAAACCCTCAAGAAAATTTTCAGGAATAGATTTTAACATATAAGGTCTTAATAAATCTCTTACTTGTTCTTGATTAACATCAGCTGAATGTTGTGAAGAGATAACTACAGATTTTACTTTTGATGGTTTTCCATCAACATATTCAAATGTTACTTGGCTTTTTGAATCTGGTTCAATATTTTTTAACTTTCCTGACTTTCTGTCTTCCGCCATCAATCTTAAAATTTTATGAGAATAATGAATTGGTGCTGGCATTAAAACATCTGTTTCATTACATGCGTATCCAAACATAATACCTTGATCTCCAGCTCCTTCATCTTTATTCCCTGATGAGTCTACTCCCATTGCAATATCAGCCGATTGGGAATGTAAATGACTCTCAATTTTTGTAGCTTCTTTCCAGGTAAAGCCTTCTTGGTCATAGCCAATATCTTTTATACAATTTCTTACTTTTTCGATTAACTCTTCCTTTTTTATTTCAGGCCCTCTCACTTCTCCAGCTAAAACAACTTTATTTGTTGTGGTTAGTGTTTCACAGGCAACTCTAGAATATGGATCTCCAGAAATGAAACTATCAACAACCATATCTGAAATTCTATCAGATACTTTGTCTGGATGTCCTTCGGAGACAGATTCGCTTGTAAAAAGATAATTTTTTAAATTACTCATTTTTAAGTTTATTAAATGAAAATATTAAGAAAATATACAATAAAATTATAAATCCAAAAATTTTATTTCCAAATTTTGAAAATAGAGTTGTCTCAATTTTTCTTGAGGCAATTAAATCAATATAACCTGAATTATTTGTATCAACTTTTTGCTCAATAACTCCTAGTGGATTAATAATTGCTGTTGTCCCATTATTTACAGATCTTAAAACATATTTCCCACTCTCTATCGCTCTAAAAATACTATGAATGAGATGTTGCTCAGGGCCAATTGATTTTCCAAACCAGCCATCTTCAGAAATATTTACAATATAATCAAAGTTACTATTTGTGAAAATTTTACCTGAGTAAATTATTTCGTAACAAATAAGGGGCAATATTTTCACTGATAAATTATTATATTTAAGATCAATTATGTTTCTTTTTTTGCCCTTTGAATATGACTGGTAGTTATTAGTAATTGTTTTTAAACCAATACTTTTTAATAATTTTTCAAAAGGTAAAAATTCTCCAAAGGGTACAAGATTAATTTTTTTATATGAATTTATTAAATTGAGGTCATGGTCAAAAATAGATAATGAATTAAAAAATTTAATTTTTTTATTTTTATCTTCTTTGCTATTAATTCCAATTGCTAGTAAGTGATTTTCGTTAAATTTATTTTCAAATAACCATTTGTATTCTTTTAGTTGGTCTTGATAAATACCTGGAATAATACCTTCTGGCCAAATAAAAATTATTTTTTCATTTTTTTTAGGAGAGCTGATTTCAATTAGCTCTTCTATTGCAGTTATTGGATCAATATTATTATAAAATCTATCTATGCCTATATTTGAACTTAAAATTCTTATTTTATAATCAAGTTTTTTTACCTGTTGGTTATTAAATTTTTCTAAATTTTGTGAACCAAGTATATAAAATGACATTGTTGTAATAAGAAACGCAACACTAATACTAATGTCTTTTTTATTTTCTTTTAAAATAAATATTGATGGACTTGTAAATAATGAAATACAGAAAAGATTAAAGCTGTAAGTGCCTATGATTGACGTAATATTTAAAATTTCGATTTGATTAGAAAAACTATAGGCAATTAAATTCCAAGGAAAACCAGTTAGTATTGATCCTCGTAGAAATTCTACAATCCCAAATATTAAAGAAAAAAGAAAAAATGAACTCAAATTTTTATTTGGTTTTAAAACTATAAATAAATAAGCAACTAAACCGTAAAACAAGGCTAAGAAACCAGGTATTAATATTATTGTAAAAGGTATTAAAAACTTAAAATTTTGATCAAACGTTAATGATATTGAGATCCAATATAAATTACTTACAAAATAACCAAACCCAAATAACCAACCATAAAGAAAAAATATTCTTTTATTTTTATAAAACTCAATTTTTTTTATCAGAAAAACATAGAATAAACTAAAAGTTAAAAAATTTATTACAACATAATTAAATGGAGGTAAACTTAAGGAAGTAAGCACTCCTAATAAAATTAAATAAATTAATTCAATATAAAATTTATTTTTCAATTTAATTTATTTTAGATTGTACAGATTTAAATAATAAATTTTCCTCTTTTAACATTTTATAATAATCCTTATTTTTTTTATGATCAAAACCTAAAAGATGAAGAAAACCATGTATTAATATTTTAGCAACTTTTTCTTTAAAAGATTTCAAATCTTGTGATCTTGGTTTGTTCAGATAATTATAGCTAATGATTATGTCTCCCAAATAAGTATATTTTGAAATTTTTATTTTTTTATCTGATGGAAAAGATAAAATATCGGTAGATTTATTTTTTTTTCTAAAAACCTTATTTAATTTTTTAATATTTTTATTATTTGAAAGTAATAGTGTGAATGTTACTTTTTTATTCAAAAATTTATATTTTTTTGGAAAAGCTTTACATATTTTTTTAAAAAAAATATCTTTATTTTTAAGCCTTTTTGACCAAGCCTTCTCCTCAGAGAAGACATTAATACTAATCATTATTTAAGTATGCTTTAACTATTTTAGAAACAAGTGGATGCCTAACTACATCTGAGTGATCAAAATCAACTATAGATATTTCCTTTAAATGCCCAAGCAACTCTTTTGATCGGACTAGTCCTGACATGCTTTTATTTTGTAAATCAATTTGAGAAGGGTCTCCATTAACAACAATTTTTGAATTTTCTCCAATACGCGTTAAAAACATTTTAATCTGAGTATCCGTAGCATTTTGTGCCTCATCTAAAATTGCAAAGGAATTTTTAAGAGTTCTGCCTCTCATAAAAGCTAAAGGTGCAATCTCTATATCTCCAATCTCAATCATTCTCTGTATTTTTTCAAAATCAAACAGATCATATAAAGAGTCATATAAAGGTCTAAGATAAGGATCTACTTTTTCCTTCATATCACCAGGTAAAAATCCCAAACGCTCTCCAGCTTCCACAGCTGGTCTTGAAAGAATAATTCTCTCAATCTTTTTTTCTAAAAGCATAGTTAGACCTACAGCTACTGCTAAAAAAGTTTTTCCAGTTCCCGCTGGTCCGGCTGAAATTACGATATCACTCTCCCTCAAAGCCCTCACATAGCTTTTTTGTTTTTCAGATCTAGGAATTATAGATTTTTTTGGAGTTTTAATAATGTCCGTAACATTATTATTTTTTACTTTTTCATTAATCATAAAGTTATCAACTGATGAAAGTATATCTTTATTCTCTATACTTCCATTGTTAATAAACTGATTAACCAAAAATTGAATAGCGTTTTTAATTTTTTCATTTTTTTCAGGCGTTGATTTAATTAAAATTGAATTTCCCCTCGAATATAAGTTGCAATTTGTAATTTTTTCTAATTCTTGTAAATTTTTATTAAATTCCCCAACAACGCCCATTAACAAGTTATTGTCGTGAAATATGACGCTTAAAGAATTGTTATCTGAATAAACAAATTTTAAAGACTGATCGATATTATTTTTACTTATTCCACTCAAATTCTATGCAACCTTCTGATCCGAATTAGTTATAACTTCACCGAATAAAGTATTTCTGTTACTATCTTTGATTCTCACTTGCACTATTTTTCCAATATCATTCTTTTTACCATTAAAAATTACTGATGTCATATGCTCAGATCTACCAAAAGCTTTACTTTTATCATCGGTTAAATTTTCAACTAAAACATCAACAACTTTACCCTCCAATGATTTATTCATTCGGATTTGATTTTTGAATAAAATAGACTGAATTTTTTCTAATCTTTCTATAGAAATTTTTTTTTCAATTAATTCTAAATTTTCAGCTACTGTTCCAGGTCTTGGACTAAATATAAATGAATAAGAGTTAATAAATTTAATCCTTTCAATTAATCTTATGGTATCCTTAAAATCCTGATATTTTTCTCCAGGATAACCTATTATAAAATCACTTGAAAATTCTATATTTGGATTAATATCTTTTAACTTATCAAAAGTGTTGAGATATTCCTCAATAGTATGTTTTCTATTCATCAACTTTAAAATTTTATTAGATCCACTTTGAACAGGTAAATGCACAAGTGGCATTAACTTTTTAGAAGTTTTATATACTTCAATCAAATCCTCTGTCATATCTTTTGGGTGAGATGTTGTATATCTAACTCTTTTAATTTCAGATAACTTTTCAATACTTAAAATCAAATCTGATAATCTATAACTTTGATTGTCATAAGCATTCACATTTTGACCAAGTAAAATTATTTCTCTTGCTCCATTGTCAACTAAATATTTTGCTTCATCTAAAATTTGATTAAATGGTCGAGAATATTCTGGACCTCTTGTATATGGGACTACACAAAAATGACAAAACTTATCACATCCCTCTTGAATGGTTAAAAAGGATGAAACTTTTCCAGCTTCATTTTTTATTTTACTTAAATATTTGAATTTAGAAACTGCATCAAACTCAGTCTTCTCTATCTTTTTATTTTTTTGAGAATAATTTAAAATTGTATCGTTAATTTTATGATAAGCTTGAGGACCAATAACTAAATCTATATAAGGTTCTCTTTTAAGCATTTCCTGATTTTCTGCTTGAGCCACACACCCTGCAATAATCACTAATGGCTTTTTTTTGGATCTAAAAGTTTTTTTTACTCTTCCTATTTCATGATAAACTTTTTCTTTTGCCTTATCTCTGATGTGGCATGTGTTCAAAAGATAACAGTTTGCTTCTTCATATTTCTCTGTTTTTTCATAGCCAATTTTTTTAACTGAATCATATATTCTATTAGAGTCATATTCATTCATTTGACAGCCAAAAGTTTTAATAAATATTTTTTGACTCATAATTATTGGGATTTTTTCTTAACCCCATATAATTCTAGTTTATGGTCCACTAGTGTATATCCATATTTTTCTGCAACTTTTTTTTGAAGCTTTTCAATTTCTTCATCTACAAATTCAATAATTTCACCAGTTTTCACATCAATTAAATGATCGTGATGGCCCTCATTTAGCTCTTCATATCTAGCTTTTCCACCTTTAAACTCATGCTTTGTTAATATCCCTGTCTCTTCAAATAATTTCACAGTTCTATAAACAGTTGCAATACTAATTTTTGGGTCAATTTTAGATACTCTATTGTATAGTTCATCTACATCCGGATGGTCAGTAGACTCTGACATTATTTTTGCAATTACTCTTCTTTGATCGGTTAATTTAACTCCTTTTGCTAAACATTTTTGCTCTATAGTTTCTGACATAAAATAATTTTAACTTAAATAAATAGGGTTAATCAAATTTTTTTTAATATTAAATTTATCACACAAATCAGGGATATTTTCATATTTTATGTCTTTTTCACCCTTAAAATCTTGAATACTATAGCAATAGTAATCAATATTATTAGTTAAATTAAATGCTTTTACTATAGAGAACGAATTTCGAATTCCCGCAAAACTTCCAGGCCCTATATTTAAATAAATTGTATTAATATCTTTCAAGTTTAATTGATGAGAATTTAAAAAATCATTAATAATCAAAGTTAATTTTTCATAATTAATTTTAGTATTCTCTTTAGTAATATTATAAATATCATTACTAGTAATGATCATTAAAAAAATTTTTTCACTGACTACATCAATTATAAGTTTATTCATAATTATTTTATTTTCTAATATAAGTTCTAAATCAGATGAAAATAATATCAAATACTATTCCAGTGATGAAGGAATTCTATCAATAATGTATCATCGTTTTAATGAGAATAGGTACCCTTCAACCAATATAAAAATGGATATATTTGAGGAACATATAAAAATTATTAAAAACTCAAGCTATAATTTTCTAAATCCAAATAATTTTGATGAACAGTTTAATAAACCAAAACAAAAAAAAAAAATTCTAATAACTATCGATGATGCGTTTGAATCTTTTTATACTGAAGCATGGCCCTATCTAAAAGAAAATAAAATACCATTTATTTTATTTGTTTCAACTGAACCAGTTGGGAAAAGAGGTTATATGACTTGGAAGCAAATTAAAGAGATTGAAAGTAATGATTTTGCATATATAGGACATCATTCTCATACACATGAATATCTTATAGATGTAAGCAATGAAGAGTTTATTTTAGATATTGAAAAAGCTAATAAAATTTTTATAAGAGAACTTGGTTATATCCCTAGTCTATTTTCATATCCCTTTGGTGAATATTCTAAATTCATGAGAGATTATATATCAAAAAATTTTAAATATGCTTTTGGTCAGCATTCTGGGGTTATTGATTTAAATAAAAATAAATTTGAACTACCTAGATTTCCAATTAATGAAAAATATGGTGAGTTAAAAAGATTTAAATCAATCATAAATTATTTTCCATTAGAATATAAAAAAATTTTTCCTGAAGAAAAACAATTATTTAAAAATACAAATCCACCAAATTTCAAAGTTGAATTTTTTAATGAGCAAAAAAATTTATCTAATATTAATTGTTATTCTAATGAGGGTGATGTTTGGGAAAAATCAAAAACTAACTTAATTGATAACTCTTTAACAATCGAATTTAGAGAACCATTCAAACCAAGAAGAGGGAGAATTAATTGTTCTCTTAATGATAATGGTAAATGGAGATGGTTTGGTATTCAATTCCCTATAAAAGAAAATTAAATCAAACTTTCTAAATCTTTGCTTGATGGTAGTAATCTAGCCTCATCAAAATCTTTTAAGTTATTCTGTTCAATAATTTTTTGTAAAACTTCTATATATTGGTTTCCTGTTTCTGCATATTTATCTAAATGTTTAGATAAAATTAGACTGTCTAAAGGTTTATTCTGATTTCTAAGTTCTGTTCTTGCTTTTCTTAAATTTCTGTATGTAGAGTGAGTATTTAGATTTCTTAAATATGCTCTTACAGATAACTGTAAGCTATGAAATTTCATAACTTTATGATCTTTTCCCTCATCAGCATTTTTAGGTTTTAATCCCTCTCCAGACCAAGTCCATTGGCCAAATAAAGCATTTCCCTTTAATGCAAACCTTGAAGTACCCCAACCTGTTTCTTTAGCAGCTTGAGCTATTGCTAATGAAACTGGTATTTCATCCATTCTTACTTTTAAAGTTGATAAATCGTTTTTTCTTACACCGTATTGTTTATATTTTTTTTCTAACCATTTTTTTTCAATATCAGTGTTGCTATTTTTATTTAAAATTGTGAATAATCTTTTCCTGTCAATTCTAATTTTATTGTTTTCCTTTACTATTAAAGGAAGAACAATTTTGATAAACATTTCTTTTCTTTTTTTAGTATTTCCAATATTTTTAATTTCATTTGGCAAAAGACCGATATCTATTGGTTTTACTAATTTTGTATCTCTTACGTCTTTTAAATTATAATTTACCTCTTTAAATAACGAGTCAATCTCAGATGTTGTGTATCTGACTAGATTAATTTCAGAATTATTCTCTTCTAAAATATCATATAATAAATCTATTTCGTCAGCATCTGCTGTAAAGTCTTCCTCAAGTAATTTATCTTTATTTAAAGTATTATTTAAAATGTATTTTGAATTATTAGTAAATTCTTCGTTATTAAAATTTTTATTTGTAAAATTAATAATTATGGGTGCAACATAAAAGAATGAAATTACAATAAATGAACTTAAAAAAAACCGAGAAAGCAAATTATAGCTTTTATTTTTTAAAAAACCCAATTTTTTAAATTTTCTCATAATTAATTATTGTATAGCAACAACCTCTTTTACCTCTGGTAAATAATGACATAAAAGATTTTGAACACCCTGTTTTAAAGTCATAGTTGAACTTGGACAACCAGAGCAACTTCCTTGAAGCTGGACCTTTACAACTCCATCTTTAAATTCCTTAAATTTAATATCACCTCCATCTCTAGCAACAGCAGGTCTTATTTTTTCCTCTAAAATTTTTACAATTTTTGATTCAATTTCACTCAAATCTAAATTTTCTTCTTTTATATTTTCATCAATTACAAACTCTTTACCTTCTGCATAAAAATCATTTATTAAAGAAATTACGATATGTTTTATTTCGTCCCACTTTGTATCTTCTTTCTTATTTACTGAAATAAAATCTTGGCCCAAAAAAATACCCTCTACACCATTTATTGACAAAATATTTCTCACCAATTCATTTTGCATATCTTCTTTATTTGTAATTTCATAAGGACCACTGTTTGAAACTTTCTTTCCAGGAAGAAATTTTAAAGAGTTAGGATTCGGTGTTACTTCTGTTTGAACGAACATAAATTATATATAATGAATATTTTAAAAATTAAAACTTGATAATAAATTTTTTATTAAAAACCTACTATTTCTTTAATTCTTTCAATCTTTTTAGATGCAATTAAATCAGCTTTTTCAACTCCATCTAGAAGAATTTCATCTAAATAACTTTTATCTCTTAAAAGTTTTTTAATCTCGTTAGAAATAGGTTCTATTTTATTTACAAGCTCATCTGCTAATTTTTCTTTAAATTCTAAAAAGTTTTTACCTGCAAAATTTTTTACTGAATTTTCTAATGAAGAATTTGTCAAACTTGAATAAATTCCTAAAAGATTTTTTGCTTCCAACCTTTCATCAAGTTCCTTTAAGCTTTGAGGCATAGGCAATGGATCAGTTTTTGCTTTTTTAATTTTATTTATTAGTTGATCTTTATCATCTGTTAAATTTATTCTACTTAAATCTGATAATTCTGATTTACTCATCTTTTTTGAACCATCTTTTAAACTCATTATTCTTGAAAACTCTTTTTGAATTAAAGGCTCAGGAACTTGTAGGAAATTTTCCACATCAAAATCATTATTGAATTTTTGAGCTATATCTCTACATAATTCCAAATGTTGCTTTTGATCATCGCCTACAGGAACATGAGTGGCGTCATATAATAGAATATCAGCCGCCATTAAAACTGGATAAGAATATAATCCAATACTGGCTTTCTCTTTGTCTTTGCCAGCTTTCTCCTTAAACTGGGTCATTCTATTTAACCAACCCATTCTGGCAACACAGCTTAGTATCCACGCTCCTTCAGCGTGAGCAGCCACTCTTGATTGATTAAAAATTATACTTTTTTTTGGATCTATTCCACTTGCTATAAAAGTAGCAACAGTTTCTCTGATATTATTTTTTAATTGTTTAGGATCTTGCTTAACTGTAATCGCGTGTAAATCTACTACACAAAAAATACATTTGTTATCATTATCATTATTTAAATCTACAAAATTCCTTATTGCTCCTAGATAATTTCCTAAATGAAGATTACCTGTAGGCTGCACACCAGAAAATATTTTTTTACCCATAAAATTAATACTTTAATTTAATATCATTCATTTGAAAAGCTTTGATGAAATAACAAACAATTAAATAAAATAATAATCCCAATATAACAGATAAAACTAAATATAAAGATTTAATTGAATGATTAAATGCCAATTCATTTTGAAAATAAATTAACAAAAAATTAAAAAATAAACCCATCAGAATTGATGCAAAAATTATTTTAATAAATTTTATAAAAAATTTTTTGTTAAAATGGAATAAATGTCGATTTTTTAAAAATAAAAATAACAAAATTGAATTAAACCAAGATGAAATTGATGTAGCTATTGGAATTATTATAAAACCAATTTCACTAAAATAATAAACACTTACAAATATATTAAGAAAAACTGAAATCAACGAAATATAAAATGGAGTTTTAGTATCATGATTCGCAAAGAAAAAACTTGAAAAAACCTTTATCAAAGCAAAAGCAGGAAGTCCTAATGCAAAGTAATATAATGCTAAACTTGAGTTGTTCACTGAATTCTCATTAAAAGATCCATAACCAAATAAAGCTGAAATAATTTGTTCTGAACCAATTATTAAAGCAATAGTAGCTGGAAGGCTTAAAAATAAACTTAACTCTAAGGCTTTATTTTGTATAAGCAAAATTTTATTTTTTTTTTTAGATTGAATATGTTTTGAAAGCTGTGGAAGTATAACAACACCAATAGCTATCCCAGCTATAGCTAGGTTAATTTGATAAATTCTATCAGCATAATATAAATATGAAACTGCACTTGCTTGGAATGATGCAATTATTGTTCCAATTAAAATATTAATTTGAGTAATCCCAGATGAAAAAATACTTGGTAAAAGTTTTTTAAAAAAAAATTTTACCTTTTCACTTACTTTAAATTTAATACTAAATTTTATTGAATAATATTTTGATACATATTTAAATAAAAAAATTAATTGTAAAAAACCAGCCAGAGAAACACCATAAGACAAATAATAAACTAACTGATCACCCAGATTTTTGGAAAAAATTAATACTAAAATTAAAACAATATTTAATATGATTGGGGCTGCTGCAGCAGCTGCAAATTTATTATGTGAATTTAGAATTGCAGAAAAAAACGATGCTAAACAAATAAAAAATAAAAAAGGAAAAGTAATTCTTGTTAAATTAATTGCTACCTCCATTTTTTCTAAATCACCAACAAAACCTGGAGCAATAATTGAAACAAAAGCAGGCATGAAAATTTCAATTATTATTGTTAAAAATAACAATCCTAAAAAAAGGAGATTAAAAATATCGTTAGCAAATTTGTTGGATTTTTTCTTTCCCTTTGCAATTTCTGAAGAATAACTTGGAACGAATGCAGCATTAAAAGTACCTTCAGCAAACAATCTTCTAAAAGTATTTGGAATTCTAAATGCTACAAAAAAAGCATCAGCCAACATTCCTGTTCCCAGAAAAATTGCTATTAAAATATCTCTTAAATAACCAAGCAACCTACTTATTATAGTATAAAAACCAAATGTGCCTGTTGACTTAACTAAGTTCATAAATCATATTAGTCTTAATTTTACCCCAATTGTACACTTATTGTTATCACAAATGAAAAAAACAAAAATTGATCATTATACAGATAAAGAAGCTTTAGATTTTCATAAAGACAAAAAACCTGGCAAGATTGAGATTATTTCTTCAAAAAATATGACAACTAAGCGTGATCTAGCTTTAGCATATTCTCCAGGAGTTGCTGCTCCAGTTAAAAAGATAAGCGAGGACCCAGAAGCAGCATATGATTATACAAGTAAAGGAAATCTAGTTGCTGTAATAAGTAATGGTTCAGCAATTTTAGGAATGGGTAATTTGGGTGCTCTTGCATCAAAGCCTGTGATGGAAGGAAAGGCAGTTTTATTTAAAAGATTTGCAGACATAGACTCGATTGATTTAGAAATAGATTGTAAAGATTCCAGTGAAATAATTAATTCAATAAAAAATTTTGCACCTAGCTTCGGTGGAATAAATTTAGAAGATATAGCGGCCCCAGATTGTTTTATAATAGAGCAAAAATTAAAAGAAATTTTAAACATTCCAGTTTTTCATGATGACCAACATGGGACAGCAATTATAACAACTGCAGCTCTAATAAATGCATTGGATATCTGTGGTAAATCAATAAAAAAAATTAAAGTTGTAGTTAATGGTGCTGGAGCATCAGCACAAGCTTGCACAGAATTATTTAAAAACTCAGGTGTTAAATCTGAAAATATAATAATGTTAGACAGGAAGGGTGTAATCTATGAAGGAAGGACTGAAGGAATTGATCAATGGAAATCTAGATATATGGTTAAAACTAAACATAGAACTCTAGAGGATGCTATTAAAGGTGCCGATGTTTTTTTAGGATTGTCTGCAAAAGGTGTACTAAAAAAAGAGATGGTTAAATCAATGGCAAAAAAACCAATTATATTTGCTTGTGCAAATCCTGATCCCGAAATCACTCCTGAAGAGATTAGTGAAGTAAGAGATGATGCAATTATTGCAACTGGTAGGTCTGATTATCCCAATCAGGTAAATAATTTAATTGGATTTCCTTATATCTTTAGAGGTGCATTAGATGTTAGGTCCAAAACTATAAATGAAGAAATGAAAGTTTCAGCAGCAAATGCAATAGCTAATTTGGCAAGAGAAGATGTTCCTGATGAAGTTGTTGCAGCTATGGGTGGTGAAAGACCACATTACGGAAAAGATTACATAATTCCATCGACATTCGATCCGAGATTAATCAGCGTAATCCCAGCGGCTGTAGCCAAAGCAGCAATAAAAAGTGGAGTGGCTAGAAAAAATATAGATGATTTTGAAGCTTACAAAGAACAACTAAAACAAAGATTAGACCCAACAGTAACTATAATGCAAGGTATAAATTCGTTTATTAAAAAAAATCAAAAAAGAATTGTTTTTGCAGATGGTGAAGATGAAAATACTTTAAAAGCTGCAATAGCGTTTAAAAATTCAAAGTTAGGTACTCCAATTTTAGTTGGTAAAGAAAGTAAAATTAAAGAACAAATTAAAAATATTGGTTACAGTGAAAATTTTGACATTGAAATTGTTAACTCAAAAGATGAAGAAAAAAGAAAAAGATATGTGAGACATTTATTTGAAAAATTACAGAGAGAACAGGGATTATTGGAGAGAGATTGTGACCGAATGATCAGAAATGATAGAGTTGTGTGGGCTACAAGTATGGTTGCATGTGGTGATGCTGACGGTGCAGTGACTGGTAATACTAGACGCTTTGGGGCTTCATTTGAAAAAATCAAACAAGTTGTTGATGTAAGAAAAGGGGAAATTATGTTTGGATTAAACATGATAGTTCATAAAGGAAGAACTATTTTTGTTGGCGATACAAGCGTACATGAATATCCAACATCTGAACAAATGGCTGAAATGGCTATATCAACAGCTAGAGTAGTTAGACTTTTTGGATTTGAACCAAAAGTTGCTTTTGTATCTCATTCTACATTTGGACAACCTCTTACTAGTAGAACTAAACATATTCGTAATGCAGTTGAAATACTCAAAGAAAAAAAAGTAGATTTTGAATTTGATGGAGATATGCAGCCAGATGTTGCATTAAATCCAGAGTACCAAGAACTTTATCCTTTTGCCAAAATTGTAGGTAAAGCAAATATTTTGATAATGCCTGGACAGCATAGTGCTGCAATCTCATACAAGTTAATGAAAACTATTGGAGAGACAAAAGTTATAGGTCCTTTGTTAATTGGATTAGGCTTGCCAATAGAAATTGCTCCGCTTAGATCCTCAACCTCTGAAATTCTTAACCTTGCTTCTATAGCGGCGTATTCTTCTGAGGTAATTGATTACAAAAAGTAATTATTCCCTTTGAATTCTTAAATCTTCGACAAGTATTATACTTGCAATAACATCCTCGACATCAAGTATTTCTTTAGCTTCACTTATAACCAAATCTTTTTCTTCAGAAGTCAGTGCAATTCCATAAATATAAATTTTCTTTTTATAAGTATCTATTTGATAATTAGTAGCCTTAATATTTTTATTAACAATAATGGCCGTTCTAAGTTGAGAGGTTATCAATATATCTTTTGCGGATTGCTTAAAATTAAACTCTTCTTTAATCTTAATATCATTTCTGACAGATCTAGCTCCCTTGGTTTCCCAAGCCAATTTTGTAATAAACAATTTTTCCTCAGGATTATCCACTTTACCAGTTATAAAGATTCTGCCATCCAAGACTTTAGTTTTAACAGATAGTAGATATTTCTTATCTCTAGCTAGAATTTTACCACTGATAGTTTTTTGCATTATGGAGTCATCTATTTGAGTTCCAACTGTCCTTGGATCTAGTGCAACTGAGACACCTGTACCAAAAAGTCCTCTAGAACTTACGCCAGTACAGCCTGATAAAACTAGAGTTAATAAGATGAATATTAAAAATTTATTTTTCATTTTTTAAATTTAAACAATATTTATATATTTCTTTTTTAGGTATTTCGGTGCTTTGACTCAAAATATCTGTAATTTCTTTAGTAGACAATTTATTAATCATTTTTTTTATCATATTCATATCTGATTCATTTAATTTTTTAGAGACATTTTTATTTATTTTTCTTTCAGAAATAACAATAGTAAGTTCACCTTTTGGTACTTTTTCAAATAGTTCTAATTCATCTATATCTTTTCTGATGAATTCTTCAAAAATTTTTGTAATTTCTCTACAAAAAACTATCTTTCTTCCCTTAAAGTTTTTTTTAATTTCTGGAATAATTTTGTTTATTTTTTTAGGGGATGCAAAAAAAACTAAAGAATTTTCTGCCTTAGATAGCTTTTTGAGTTCATTTGCTAAAAACTGTTTTTTCTCAGGAAAAAAACCATAAAACAAAAATTTATCTGAAAATCCGCTGATTGAAACAGCCGCTGAAACAGCCGAAGGTCCAGGAATTGGAAAAATTCTTATATCATTATTAATACACTCATTAACCAATATTGAACCTGGATCAGAAATACTAGGCGTACCAGCATCAGATATCAAAGAAATTATCTTTCCAGATATTAAATATTCAATAATTTTTAATACATTTTTTTTCTCATTAAATTTGTGATTTGAAATTAATTTTGATTTTATTTGATATTTGTCTAAAAGATTTTTTGAAATTCGAGTGTCCTCACATAAAATATAATCAGATTGGTGCAAAACCTCAATTGCTCTTAAAGTTATATCTTTTAAATTTCCTAAAGGAGTTGACACTAAATAAAGACCATTTTCGTATTCTTTTAATTTAAATTGTGGTTTTATGATCATAATTTAGCTTAAAAAATATTATATTAACATTAAAATGACTAAATTAATTAAAATTATTTATTTTATTTTTATAAGTTTTCAATTTCTATTTATTCAGGCCACAAATGCTCAAGAAAAAATTAAAATTGGATTATTAGTACCAATGACTGGAGATAATAAAGAAATTGGAGAATCAATTATTAAAGCAGTTGGACTTGCTGTTAAAGATATTGATAATAATTTAATAGAAATCTTTCCAAAAGATACAGCAACTAAGGCAAACCAGACTTTAAAATCAGCATTTGAATTAAGTGAAATGGGAATAAAAATTGTTATTGGCCCTGTCTTCTATGAAAGTTTAACATACTTAGATGAAATGGAAAATTTAACATTTTTATCGTTAACAAATAAAACTTTAGATTTGCCAAAAAATGTAATTTCTGCTGGAATTAATTCTACATCGCAGTTTAATACAATTAAAAAATTTTTAGAAACTAATAAAATACAAAGAACTATTTTTTTAACACCAATTCAAGATTATGAGTTTGAGGTTAAAAAAGGGATGAAAAATTCAAAAATAAAAATTTATAAAGATTATGAATATAATACAGAGCCAACAAAACTAACAAAACAAATAGAGGAAATTACAAACTATAAAATTAGAAAACAAAATTTAGAAGATGAAATAAAAAGAATTAAAAATTCAAATGAACCCAATAAAGAAAAAAAAGTAAAAAGATTGGAAAAAAGGTATTCTTTAGGTGGTTTAAATTTTGATGCTATTGTAATTGCAGATTTTGATGAAAGTCTAAAAAGTGTATCTACATCACTTTTATATACTGACGTACTTCCTGAAAATAAATATTTTATAACTTTAAATCAATGGTTTGATGAAAGTTTATTAAACGAAACTGATATTCAGCCTTTATATTATCCATCAATAAATAAACAAAATTTTGACTCCTATAAAATAAAGTATTTTAATGCATTTAATGAAGATCCTACTCATTTATCTTTATTGAGTTACGATCTTGTTGGCTTAGTTTATTATTTATCAATTAACTCAAATGCAGAAAGCTTAAATAAAATTTTCAAGAGGAAAAATTCATTCAAAGGAAAAATAGGAATTTTTGATATCAAAAATAATAAAATAAATCACAGACTTAATTTTTATAAAGTTGAGGATAAAAAACTTATAGAAATTTTCTAATTTTTTTAAATGCTTGGTATCTATGATCCATTTTGTATTTTTGTGATGGATTCATTTCTCCAAAAGTTTTTCTTTTATTTAAGGGAATAAAAATTGGATCATAACCAAATCCATTTAGTCCTTTTGGTTTATCAGAAATATAACCCTCGACTTTTCCTAACACGCAAGTGATTTTTTTATTTAAATTTGAAATAGATAGTGCACAAATAAATCTTGCTCTAATTTTTTTACTTTTCCAATTTTTATCTTTTTTATTTAGCTCTCTATAAACTTTTCTTATAGCTTTACTAAAATCTCCATGCCTTCCTCCCCACCTAGCAGAATAAATTCCAGGATTTTTATCCAAAAAGTCTATCTCTAATCCTGAGTCATCTGCCAAACAAATTAATCCTGTTTTTTTTGAAAAGTATTTAGATTTAATTAATGAATTTTCTTTAAATGTCTCTCCATTTTCAACTGGGCTCTTGATATTAAATTCAGATGTGGAATGAATTTTAATACTTTTTGGTAACAAACTCTTGATTTCACGTAATTTACCCTTGTTATTAGTGCCAATAAGTAATTTTTTAATTTTTTGTTTAGACATCTAGAAATTATAAAAATCCTTACCATATAAAAGTCTATGGAAAAAGAGGAAAACCAAAATAGCACTTCTGCAGATCAAAACCTGGATTCAGTAAAAGAAACTGAGAAACCTGAAGAAAACTTAGAAAAACAAAATAAACAAGAAACAGACCAAGAAACCAAAGAAGAAATTAAAGAACCAACACCAGAAGAAAAAATTGCTGAACTAGAAGATAAAGTAGCCAGAACTTTCGCTGAAATGGAAAATCAAAGAAGAAGATTTGAAAAAGAAAAAGAGGATGCATTTGAATATGGCGGCTATAGTTTTGCAAAGGAAGCATTAAATTTGATTGATAACTTAGATCGATCAAAACATGTGCTTGAAAGTGATGATAAGTTAAAAGAAACTGAAGCATTGAAAAAGACCCTAGAACATTTAGACATTATTAAAAAAGACCTAATCTCCATATTTGAAAAAAATAACATTAAACCAATTGATAGCCTTAATAAAAAACTAGATCCAAACTTTCATCAAGCAATGATGGAAATAGAAGATGATACGAAAGAACCTGGAACAATAATCCAGGAAATCCAAAAAGGCTTTACCATAAAAGACAGATTGCTTAGACCTTCATTAGTAGGAGTGTCAAAAAAAGTTACAACAAAAGAGGAAAAAACTGAAGAAAATCAAGAAAAAACAGAAAATAAATAATATGAGATCAACTTGTAGTTTCACATTTAAACCCTATATGACGAAGGAGAAGTATTAATATTATGAGTAAAATAATTGGAATAGACTTAGGAACGACAAATTCATGTGTTGCCATAATGGAGGGAACACAGGCTAAAGTTTTAGAAAACGCCGAAGGTGCAAGAACAACTCCTTCGGTAGTTGCATTTACAGATGAAAACGAAAAATTAATTGGTCAACCAGCTAAAAGACAAGCTGTCACAAATCCAGAAAACACTATCTTTGCTGTTAAAAGATTAATTGGAAGAAATTTTGATGATCCAACTGTAAAAAAAGACGTAGAAGCTGCACCATTTAAAATAGTTAATTCTGAAAAAGGCGATGCTTGGATAGAAGCTAAAAATGAAAAATATTCACCATCTCAAATTTCTGCTTTCATTTTACAAAAAATGAAAGAAACTGCAGAAAAATATTTAGGTCAAGCTGTAACTAAAGCTGTGATTACCGTACCAGCGTATTTCAACGATGCTCAAAGACAAGCTACTAAAGATGCAGGAAAAATTGCTGGTTTAGAAGTTTTAAGAATTATAAATGAACCAACAGCTGCTTCTTTAGCTTATGGTTTAGATAAAAAACAAAATAAGAAGATTGCTGTATATGATTTAGGTGGAGGAACGTTTGATGTTTCTATCTTAGAGCTAGGTGATGGTGTATTTGAAGTTAAATCAACTAATGGTGATACATTTTTAGGTGGTGAAGATTTTGATAATGCTGTTGTTGATTACCTAATTTCTGAATTTAAAAAAGATAATGGAATTGATCTTAAGTCAGATAAACTAGCTTTACAAAGATTAAAAGAAGCTGCAGAAAAAGCAAAAATAGAATTATCATCTGCAGAACAAACAGATATTAATTTACCTTTCATTACTGCAGATAAGACAGGTCCAAAACATATTAATTTAAAAATGACTAGAGCAAAACTTGAAGCTTTAGTTGAGGACTTAATTGCTAGAACAATGCCTCCGTGTGAAACTGCCTTGAAAGATGCTGGAGTTACAGCTAGTGAAATTGATGAAGTAGTTATGGTTGGAGGTATGACTAGAATGCCTAAAGTAATTGAAGAAGTAAAAAATTTTTTTGGAAAAGATCCTAACAAAAGTGTGAACCCTGATGAAGTAGTTGCAATGGGTGCAGCTATTCAAGCGGGTGTATTACAAGGTGACGTTAAAGATGTGCTTTTATTAGACGTTACTCCACTATCGCTTGGAATAGAAACACTTGGCGGAGTTTCCACAAAACTGATCGATAAAAACACAACAATACCAACAAAAAAAAGCCAAGTTTTCTCTACAGCTGAAGATAACCAGCCAGCTGTATCTATTAGAGTTCTACAGGGTGAAAGAGAAATGGCAGCTGACAATAAAGCTTTAGGTAATTTTGAATTAGTGGGTATTGCTCCAGCACCAAGAGGAGTGCCTCAAATTGAAGTAACATTTGATATTGATGCTAATGGTATCGTAAATGTTTCAGCAAAAGATAAGGGAACTGGTAAAGAACAAAAAATTCAAATTCAAGCATCAGGTGGTTTAAGTGATGAGGAGATTGAAAAAATGGTTAAAGACGCAGAGGCAAATAAAGAAGCTGACAAGAAAAAAAGAGAGTCAGTTGATGTTAGAAACCAAGCAGATACTCTAATTCACTCTACTGATAAGAATTTAAAAGAGCATGGATCAAAGATTTCAGATGTAGAGAAAAAAGCCATTGAGGACGCATCTAGTGCTGTAAAAGAAGCTTTAAAAGGCGAAGATATTGAGGATATCAAGAAAAAAACTGAAGCTTTAGTTCAAGCTTCAATGAAACTTGGAGAAGCAATCTATAAATCACAACAAACTTCAAAACCTGAGTCTGGAAAAGATGATGGTGGAGATGATGCAGGTAAAAAAGACGAAAATGTTGTTGATGCTGATTTCGAAGAAGTTAAAGACGAGAATAAAGAAAAAAGCGCTTAAACTGACATTTAATTGTCTGGGGTAATTTAATGGCTAAAAGAGACTATTATGATGTCTTAGGCGTTAATAAAAGCGCAAGTCCTGATGAGTTAAAATCTGCATATAGAAAATTAGCTGTTAAATATCATCCTGATAAAAATCCAGGTGACACTAAAGCTGAGGAAAAATTCAAAGAAGCTAGTGAAGCTTATGGAATACTTTCAGATAAAGAAAAGAAACAAAATTATGATAATTTTGGACATGCGGCATTTGAAAATGGTGGTGGCAGACCTGGTGGTGGTTTTGGTGGTTTTAGTGGAGCAGATTTTTCAGATATTTTTGAAGATTTTTTTGGAGATTTTGGTGGAGGAAGAAGATCAAGAAGTAGAAAGTCTAATAATAGAGGTTCCGACTTAAGATACGATTTATCTATTTCTTTGGAGGAAGCTTACCATGGAAAGAAACAAGATATTAAGTTTTCAACAACTGAACAGTGTAGTACTTGCAGAGGAAATGGATCTAAACCAGGCTATTCTCCAGATAGGTGCTCATATTGTGGTGGTAATGGAAGAGTAAGAACCAACCAAGGCTTTTTTACAGTTCAACAAACATGTCCTCAATGTAATGGAAATGGTGAAGAAATTACCAATCCGTGTAATGATTGTAATGGTCAAGGTAAAAAACAGGCATCAAAAAAAATATCTGTAACCATTCCAAAAGGTGTTGATGATGGAACTAGAATTAGGCTGGCAGGAAAAGGTGAGGCTGGGACAAGAGGTGGATCAACAGGAGACCTATATTTATTTATTAATGTTAATTCTCACAACCTTTTTAAAAGATCAGATGAGAATTTATTTTTTGAATTTCCACTTTCACTTGCAGACGCTGCATTGGGAACGACTATTGAAATTCCAACTATTGATGGTGGAAAAGCAAAAATTAAAATTCCTGATGGAACTCAAAATGGCAAACAATTTAGATTAAAAGGAAAAGGTATGCCATTTATGAGAAGAGGTGATTTTGGTGACTTATATGTTCAAGTTAAAACAGAGGTACCTGTATATTTAAATAAAAAACAAAAAGAATTATTAGAGCAATTTAGAGAAATTGAAAACGATAAGTCAAATCCAAGTATTAAAAAATTTTTTCAAAAAGCAAAAGACTTTTGGAAAAATTAGGATATGGGATTAGAAGAAATTATTCCCTCAGTAGCTTTAATTTTAGTATTAATTCTTATTCTACCTGGCTTCATAAATTCAAACTTAAAGAGAAAAGTATTTTTTAAAAATTTAAGTATTTGGGGTATTATTGTTTTATTACTTATGATACTTCTATATTTTATCTATTAATGAAAAAAATTAACTTAGCTATTTCTGGGTGTATAGGCAGGATGGGCCAGCAATTAATTAAATCTGTAAAGAAAAATAAAAATTTTAAATTAGTTACACTCACAGAAAATAGATTAATAAATAAAAAGTTTAATGGAATTAAACCTGAGTTAAATTCTGAGAAGGCTTTTAAAAAATCTGATATAATTATTGATTTTACTGTTCCTGACTGCACCCTTGAAATATTAAAAATAGCATCAAAACTTAAAAAAAAAGTAGTAATTGGTACAACTGGATTTACCAGAACTCAGGAAAATCAGGTTAAAAAATTTTCAAGAAAAATACCTATTTTAAAAGCGGGAAACATGAGCCTAGGAGTTAATTTGCTTATGTATTTAACTGAAATCGCTTCGAAATCATTAAATGACGAATATTTAAGTAAAATATTTGAAGTTCACCATAAACACAAAAAAGATTACCCATCTGGTACTGCCTTAATGCTTGGTAAGGGAATTGCAGATGGAAAGAACAAAAATTTATATAATCTAATTGGGAAAAAATTTTTAAACAAAAAATCCTTTCCTTATGGAAGAAAAATTAATTTTAACTCAATTAGAAAAGGTGAAATTATTGGTGAACACGAAGTCAAATTTTCAAGTGGAAAAGAAATAATTACATTGAACCATGAAGCTTTTGACAGAGCACTCTATTCTGATGGAGCTTTAACTGCCTCTATATGGTTAATGAAAAAAAAGCCAGGTTTATATTCTATGAGAGATTTGCTTAACTTTTCATAATGAATGAGAAAGAAAAAGCAAAGATCATAATTAAAACTCTTAATAAAATTTATCCTAAAGCGCCAGTACCACTTAAAAGCAAAAATACTTTTACACTATTAATTTCTGTTTTGCTTTCAGCACAATGTACCGATGTTAATGTAAACAACGTAACAAGAAATATATATCCAAAATATTTTAAACCAGAACATTTTGTAAAATTAGGTAGGAAAAAAATCGAAAAATTAATCAAAAAAATCGGTATCTTTAGAGTTAAGGCAAAAAGTATTTATTTAATGTCAAAACAATTGATGGAAAAACATAAGGGCAGAGTACCCAAAACTTTTGAAGAACTTGAAAAACTGCCTGGAGTAGGACATAAAACAGCTAGTGTGGTTATGTCCCAGGGTTTTGGATATCCAGCTTTTGCAATTGATACCCATATCCATAGACTTGCACAAAGATGGGGTTTGACAAATGGAAAAAATGTAATTCAAACAGAAAAAGACTTAAAAAGAATATTTCCAAAAAAGACTTGGTCTAAACTACATCTACAAATAATTTTTTATGGTAGAGAATACTGTAAGGCAAGAGATTGTTATGGCTTAACCTGTAAAATATGTACTACTTGCTATCCAAACAGAAAAAAACCTGTTATTACAAAAAAAGCTTGATATGAAAATTTTAGGTATAGGAAATGCAATAGTGGACGTAATTTGTAAAGTTGATGATGATTTTATTACTAATAATAATCTCACAAAAAGTACAATGAAATTAATTTTTGATGAAAATGAATTCAAAAATTTATTATCAAATCTAAAAATTGAAAAAACTATTTCTGGAGGATCTGTTGCAAATTCAATAGTTGGAATATCACAACTTGGTAATAACGCTGGTTTTATTGGTAAAATTTCCGACGATGAATTTGGTAGTAAGTACGAAGAAGGATTAAAAAAGGAGAATGTAGAATACTTTTATTCTAAAAAAAGAGAGGTATTGCCAACTGGAACTTGTTTAATATTAGTGACACCAGACTCAGAAAGGACAATGTGTACCTTCCTGGGCACAGCAGGAAAAATTAATGAAAATGATGTTAGTTTAGATGCAATCCGAAAAAGTGAAATGGTATTTCTCGAAGGTTATTTATGGGATGAAGGAGATCCAAAAAAAGCGTTTGATAAAGCTATTAGTAATGCAAAGAAAGTTGCTATGTCGCTTTCTGATTTATTTTGTGTAGATAGACATAAACCTAATTTTTTAAATCTAGTTAAAAGCAAACTAGATATTACTTTTGCAAATGAACAAGAAATTACCTCATTAATTGAAGCAAAAAATTTCAACGAGGTTATAAATTTTTCAAAACAACTTAATAAATTAGTGATTGTAACTAGAGGTGAAAAAGGAGCAATGGCAGTTAATGGGGATGAAGTTGTAGAAACTGATGCACAAAAAAACTTAAGAATTGTGGATCTTACTGGAGCAGGTGATCTATTTGCTGCTGGATTTTTACATGGTTACATAAACAAATTAACTACCAGAGAGTGTCTTGAAAAAGGCACAGAAATGTCGTCGATAATAATACAACAAATCGGGGCAAGAATTTAATTTATTTTTTCTTTCTTCTAAAACTTCCTTTACCTTTTTTTGGTTTAACTATTTTGGGTTTATACCTGTTAGTAAATAAATCTTTAGCCATTGGGTTTTTCTTATTTAATTTTTTATTAGATTTGATAACCATTTTTTTTGCTGATTATGAATTCATTATCTTTAAAAGCATTCAAAATTTTCTTTCTTAATCGATAAATATGAGTCTCAACAGTATGTGTTTCCATATCAGATTGGTAACTCCATACTTTTTCTTGCAACTCTTCAATACTGACAGGTTTGTTTGATTTAGATAAATAAGTGATTGTATTAATTTCTTTTTCAGTCAATTTAAGTCTAGTATTATTTGCTAACATCTCTCTTGAATTTAAATCTATGGTGTAATTTTTTACTTTAACTTCAGATTGGTTATTAAATTGTAATTTTAAAAATTCAATATTAAGCTTTTCGACTAAATTAAAAATATTAATTGGTGTATTTTCTAATACATATTGATTGTCGATGTCTGTGTATTTTTTATTTGATATAATTAAATGATTATTTAAATTTTTTAATATTTCATTTAAAGAATTTTGATTATCTACAAACGTTATCTTAAAATTTAAATCTAAATCAAGTTCTTCAAAGATACGGTATAATGCATTAAACTTGAAAATTATTAAATTCTGAGTAATCACAAAAAGAGAATATGACAATTTTAATAAAAAATAAACACACTCTTCAGATTGATGAATTTAAATTTAGGTGTTGTATCGGAAAAAAAGGATCCACTTTCAAAAAAAAAGAAGGAGATAAAAAAACACCCAAAGGTACATTTGAACTTGAAAATCTTTATTTTAGGAAAGATCGAAAACAAAAACCATTGACATTACTTAAATGTATTAAAATTAATAAAAATATGGGTTGGTGTGATGATATTCGTTATCCTAAAAAATATAACAAACTTATTAAAATTAAAAAAAAAATTAAACATGAAAAATTGAAAAGAAAAGACTACAAGTACGATTTTCTAATTCCAATTAAGTACAATTACAAAAAACCCATTATTGGACTAGGTAGTTGTATTTTTATTCACCTAACAAAAAATTATAAACCTACAGCTGGATGTGTTGCTTTAAAGGAAAAAGATTTTTTAATTATGCTGAAATTAATTAAAAAAAATTCTAAAATAAAAATTTATTAGGATCTTTGACCAAAAATACTTGAACCAATTCTAACATAAGTTGATAGGTGTTTTATAGCAGTTAAATAATCTGAAGACATACCCATACTTAATTCTTTAAATTCTAAAGCACTATTCAATTGATTCATCTCTAAAAAATAATTTTCTGGATCAATATTTGCTGGAGGAATACACATCAAACCAATTACGTTTAGACCAATTTCTTTACAATAAATAACTAACTTTGCCAGGTCATTTTTATTAATTCCTGATTTTTGGCCTTCGTCTCCTATATTCACTTGAAGAAAAATTTTAATTTTTTTATTTACTTTATTTTGTTCTTCAGCAATTTTTTTTGCAAGTTTCTCACTATCAACTGAATGTATATAATCAAATATTTTGACTGCAAATTTCACTTTGTTAGTTTGTAATTTACCAATCATATGCAATCTTACTAGGGGATATTTTTTTTTAGTTTCAGTCCATTTTTCAACCGCTTCCTGAACTTTATTTTCACCGTAATCAATATGACCGTGCTGTATAAGGGGCAAAATTTTATCAATTGTAAAAGTTTTAGAAACTGCAACAATTTTTGGATTACTTAAAATATTTAATTTATTAAGATGAATATTAATATTATTCTGAATATCAGATAAATTTTTTACAGTACCATGCATATATTTATGAATAGAAAATATTACTTTATAGACAAATTTGAAACAAATAATATCAATAATCAAAGCCAACAAACTAGCATTATTTATCGAAACTATTCCTCAAATATTGAAAATGAAAATCTAATTTTGAAAATAAAAGCTCATTGTAAAAAAAAAAGAATAAAATTTTATTTATCTAATAACATTAAACTTGCAATTAAACTTAATTTAGATGGAGCTTATATCCCTTCTTTTAATAAAAGTACAAAACACTTGGCATACACTTATAGAAAAAAATTTGAAATCATTGGATCAGCACACAACCTTAAGGAAATAAGAATAAAAGAAAAACAAAAGGTATTAAGAATTTTTGTATCATCTTTATTCAAAAAAAATAAAAATTTTCTTGGGATTAATAAGTTTAAGATACTAGCAAACCTAACCAAAAAGGATATTGTTGCTTTAGGAGGGATTTCTCAAAATAATATTAAGAAACTTCGGCTTTTAAAGTGCCAAGATTTTGCAGGAATATCTTTTTTCGAATAAAAAAAAGGCCCCTAAAAGGGGCCCTTTTTTAAATTTTCAATCTAAATTAAATTAGAATGCAAATGTTGCAGATAGTGCCCATCTGTCGATTTCACCACCAGCACCAGCTGTGTTACTATCACCTTCATACATGTAATTAGAAGCTGATAATGTTACACCACCAGTAGTGTAAGAAACATTTACGTATTCCGCTTCTTCATCTACATTTTGTGCTTCAGTATCGTGTGTCTCAACACCGTAAGCAACTGACAAGTCATCATTTACAGTGTAAGCAAGATTCCATGAATCGATATCTTGTCCACCTGTAGCAGCTTCAGTGTCATACTCATTTTTAGAGTAGCTTAAAGTAAATGAGCTGTAAGCATAAGATGCTTTGAAAGTAGTTGCTTCAGCTTTAGCACCAACAGTTTCGTTGTCACCTTGCGCATAATCAACAGTTAAACCTTCAACACCTGTGTATCCTAATCTCCACGCTGTTGCAGAATCAACTCCTGCAGCACCTGGTGTATAAGACACTTTCGCAGTTACATCATCAATAAATGTTGGAAGTGTATACAACATCATATTGTTACTAGTACTTGATGCTGATACTGTGAAGTTTGAACCATTGTTCCAAGCATCACCAGCAGCAGTAGTATCGATTTCTGACTGAGCAGAAGATCCACCGTGACCAGCAAACACTAAAGTACCTAACTCATCTGAACTTACTGTTACAGAGTGACTGTCGAAAGGACCTTTGGCAGCAGCACCAGCTGTACCAGCCTCAGCACCTTGGTCTAATTCGAAAGAAATAGATACGTTCATACCGTTATCTAATTCACCTGAACCAGTAAAAGTTACACTATTACCCATCGTAAAAGACTTACCTGTTGAAGTCTTTGATGTGTCTTTAACGCCTATAGATGCTCCTCCAGCCACTGATAATGAACCAGCATGAGCTGATACAGAAACAAGTGAAGCTGCTAGAGCAGTTAGACCTATTTTTTTAATGTTCATAATTAATTTCTCCTTAATTAATGTTAATTATTAATAATAAACGTTGCTTTTTTACCATTAAAATTCAATGTTTTTCCCTAATTTGCTTGATATTTGAATATTTATTTAAAGTGTTGCATTTTTGCATCATATTTTAACAGTATTTTTATATAATTTAGACATTTAGGAGTTATGTTGTAAATATAATAATTTTTTTGAGAAATCTGCATGAGTATTACAAAGTCACTAAAAATCCTAGTTTTTATTTTAATTATGCCAATTTTACTGAGTTCTTGCGCAGGACCTGATGGAAAATTAAAAATACCTGGAGGGGATGCAAGAAAAACACCGGCTGATCCCAAAGAAAGAGTGAAAAAAAATCTTGAGGAAGGCAAAGGTTTCACGCTTAATAATACATTTGGAAACAATTCGGGTAAATTTGACTTTGCGAGTTCAAATGAATTGTGGAGGGCTTCGCTTGATGTAATAGATTTTATGCCTCTTTCATCTGTAAATTATAGTGGAGGTATCATTATTACTGATTGGTATTCAGAAAATGCTGGAAGTGAAAGTATTAAAATTTCCATAAGATTTCTCACTAATGAATTAAGAGCTGATGCACTTGATGTTAAAGTTTTTAATAGAACTTGTAATGATAGCTTATTAAATTGTAAGGTTATAGAGACTGAGGGTGTCTTGGTTTCAGAATTAAAAAAAGAAATTCTTAAAAAAGCTGCACTTTATCAAAAGCAAGATAAAGAAAATAAAAAGAAATAGACCGTTTTGTAACTAATTAAAATTTTGTGGATAGATATAATTTTAAAACTATAGAACAAAAATGGCAGAAGCTATGGGAAGATGAAAAAACCTTCTCTTCAAAAATAGATAAAACAAAAAAAAAATTTTATTGTTTAGAAATGTTTCCATACCCTTCTGGAAAAATTCATATGGGACATGTTAGAAATTATACAATCGGAGATGTTCTAGCTAGATACAAATCACTACAAGGTTATAACGTGCTTCATCCAATGGGATGGGATTCTTTTGGAATGCCAGCAGAAAATGCAGCAAAACAAAACAATTTAGATCCTAAAGATTGGACTGAAACCAACATTGCCAAAATGAAATCTCAACTAAAAAAACTCGGTCTTTCTATCGACTGGGAAAGAGAAATTTCAACATGTTCAGAAGGTTATTACAAACATCAACAAAAATTTTTTTTAGAATTATTTAAAAAAAAATTAGTTTATAGGAAAGAAAATTACGTTAATTGGGATCCTGTAGACGAAACAGTATTAGCTAATGAGCAGGTGATTGATGGAAAAGGATGGCGTTCTGGTGCCACTGTTGAAAGAAAAAAATTAAGTCAATGGTTTTTTAATATCTCTAAATTTTCACAAGATCTTCTTGATGGTTTAGACAAATTGAAGGAGTGGCCTAACAAAGTAAAAACTATGCAAAAAAATTGGATCGGAAAATCATTTGGTTGTGAAATAGACTTTAAAATTGAAGGTGATTTACCAGTGAAAAGTATTAAATGTTTTACAACACGACCAGATACTCTATTTGGTTTTTCTTTTTTGGCTCTATCAATTGATCATGAAGTCTCTAATTTTTTTAAGAATGATAAGGATTTTATAAAGTTTAGAGATGAATGTTCAAAAACTGGAACAACAGAAGAGGCCATTGCCGTAGGGGAAAAAATTGGTTTTAAAACAAATTTAATGGCCATTAATCCATTAGATGAAACACAGAAAGTCCCTGTATACTTTGCAAATTTTGTTTTAATGGATTATGGATTTGGTGCAGTATTTGGATGCCCTGCTCATGATCAGAGAGATTTTGACTTTGCCAAAAAATATAATCTTAATATTAAAACTGTTGTAAAGCCAAAAGATGAAGACGATAATTTTGTAGTTTCTAATGAAGCATACCCAGGTGCAGGAATAATCATTAATTCAAATTATCTAAATGGATTAAGTGCTCCAGATGACTCAATTGTTGAAACAATTAAAATTTTAGAGGAAAAAAAAATTGGTAAAAAACAAATAAATTTTAGATTAAAAGACTGGGGTGTATCTAGACAAAGATATTGGGGTTGTCCAATTCCAATATTATATGATGAAAAAGGTGACATACATCCAGTTCCAGATGACATGTTACCTGTAAAACTTCCTGAAAATATTGATTTAAAGGTAAAGGGAAATCCATTAGACTCACAAAAAAATTGGAAGGAAGTTGAAATTAATGGAAAAAAATTAACTAGAGAAACTGATACATTAGACACTTTTGTTTGTTCTTCTTGGTACTATTTAAGATTTTGTTCTCCCAAAAACTCAAATTATGGATTTAAAAAGGAAGATATTGATTACTGGATGCCTGTAGACCAATATATTGGTGGAGTTGAACACGCAATTTTACACCTTTTATATTCTAGATTTTTTATGAGAGCATTATCCTATGAAAATACTAATTTTGATATATCTGAACCATTCAGTGGATTATTTACGCAAGGTATGGTTTGTCATGAAACTTATAAAGACTCAGATGATAATTGGGTTAGTCCTGACGAAATCGAGACAATAAATGGAAAAAAATATCTTAAGGAGGATCATTCTAAAAAAATTAAAGTTGGTCCCTCAGAGTCAATGTCAAAATCAAAGAAAAATACGATTGATCCTGAAAATATTATAACTAACTATGGAGCCGATTCTGCTAGGTTATTTATACTATCAGATAGTCCACCTGAAAAAGATGTCCAGTGGTCTGAGGAAGGTATTGCCTCATCATATAAATTCATACAAAAATTGTGGATTTTAAATTTAAAAATTTTTGAAGAAATAAAAAAAAATCATACTAAAGATAGTGATAAAGAACTTGATAAAGAAACAAATAAATTTTTAAAAAAAATTACTGATAATCTAGAGAATTTTAGCTACAATAAAATTGTTGCAAATCTGCACGAAATATATGGATTCCTTAATAAAAAAATTGAAAGCAAATATTCAAGTAAAACTCTTATTTTAAATTATGAAAAAATTTTAATTGCAGTTATGCCTATAATCCCACATTTTTCTAACGAGTGCTTAAGATCATTAAATTCAACAGATATTAAATGGCCAAGCTATGATGTATCCTTTCTTAAAGAGGAAAAGATAAATCTTGTTGTGCAGATAAATGGCAAAAAAAGAGCTTTACTTAAATTAATGCCAAACATTGAGGAAGATGAATTATTTGAGATAATTGGTAATGACGAAACATTAAAGAAATATTTAGATAATAAAACAATTAAAAGAAAAATTTTTATTAAAGACAAATTATTTAATATTATAGTTTAAATGAAAAAAATATTTTTAATTTTTTTTATATTAATACTCACAAATAATTGTGGATACACACCGTTATACAAAAATAATAATAACAAAAATACAAAATTTAATTATGAGGTAATTGACACATCTGGTGACAATGAAATAAATAATTATATTATAAAAAATATAAGTAAATATTTTGAAGAAAATTCTGAAGAAAAAATAAAAATCCAAATAAAATCTGAGTACAATAAATCTGGAATCACGAATAACAAAGAAGGAAAAACAACCGTGTATGAGTTAAATGTAAATACCGAGTTTGTTATTAATAAAAATAATAAAGAAAATAAAATAAAGTTAGAGGAAAAAATAAAAATTAAAAGATTAAATGATACCTTTGAACAAAAAAATTATGAAATTAAAATTAAAAAAGATTTATCACAATTAATTGTAAATAAGTTTATTCAAAGAATGATATTTTTATATGATAATTAAGTCGTATAATACTGATAACTTAAAACCAAATAATAATTTTTTTCTTTTTTACGGTAAAAATGAGGGCTTAAAAAAACAAATAATAAACAAGTTGTTAAAAAATAAAAAAGAAATTTCTTCATATGATGAAAGAGAAATTTTAGAAAATTCAAATAGCTTTGTAGAAAATACAATAACAAAATCTCTTTTCGAAAACGAAAAAATAATATTAATAAAAAGAGGAACAGATAAAATATTTAAAATTATTGAGGAAATTTCTGAGAAAAAAATAGAAGATTTGATAATTATAATCAATTCTGAAAATTTAGATAAAAAATCAAAATTAAGAGGCTTTTTTGAAAAAAGTAAAAAATATATTTGTATAGCTGTGTTTCCAGATAACAATCAAACGCTTGCTCAGCTTACTTTAAACTTTTTTAAAGAAAAAAAAATTTTAATTTCACAACAGAATATTAATTTCATCATAAATAAATGTAATGGTGATAGAGAGTTTCTTGAAAATGAGTTAAAAAAAATTGAACATTTTAGTAAAAATAAAAAGGAAATTACTTTCAACGACTTAATGAAATTAATTAATTTGTCAGAAAATCATAGTATCTCAGAACTTATAGACAATTGCCTAGCTAAAAATCAAAAAAAAACTCTTAATATTTTAAATGAAAATATTTTAACAAGCGAAGACTGTATTTTAATAATAAGAACTTTTTTAAACAAATCTAAAAGAATCTTAAAACTATGTACTGAATTTGAGAATAGTAAAAATATAGAAACAACAATTTCATCAGCAAAACCACCAATCTTTTGGAAAGATAAAGAAATTATAAAACAACAAATTTATAAATGGAAACCAGAAAAAATAAAAAAACTAATTTATGAATTGTTTGAGATAGAACTTATTGTAAAAAAAAATCTTAACAACTCTGTAAACTTAGTTACTGATTTCATTTTAGATAAATCAATATAAACTCTAATAATTATTCTTAATTATATCGATTATTTTGTTTAACTGATCTAAGTCTTTATATTCAAAAGAGATCTTACCCTTATTTCTTTTATTATTCTGTATGTCGACATTCAAACCAATTTTATTAGAAATTGACAATTCAAGTGCAATAATATTTGAATCTTTTGAAATTTTTGATTTTTTTCGTTTCTTTTTAAATAACTGAACAAATGTTTCGGCCTGCCTAACTGAAAGTTTTTTCTCAACAATTTTATTTGCCACAAAACTAGCATTATCCAAACCTACTAAAATTTTTGCGTGTCCCGCTGTTATATGCTGAGATTCTATTAGTTTAATAACATCATCTGGCAAAGTTAAAATTCTTAGTGAGTTTGCAATATAGCTTCTACTTTTACCTATAAATTTAGAGACTTTTTCTTGATCGTAGGAAAATTCATCAATTAGTTTTTTGTATCCTTGTGCTTCTTCAAGTGGATTTAAATCATGCCTTTGAACATTTTCAACAATTGCAAATTCTAAAGATTTAAGATCATCAGCCTCAGTGACTACCACAGGAACATTATGAAGACCTGCCTTTTGTGCTGCAAGCCATCTTCTCTCACCGGCTATTATTTCAAATTTCGTTTTATCATCATTTGATTGTCTAACTATAATTGGCTGTATCATTCCTCTTTCTTTGATTGAGTTTGTCAAATCTTCTAAATTAGACTTATCAAAATTTCTTCTTGGTTGATATTTGTTAGGAACCAGATCGCTGATTGATATTTGATTTTTATGAGGCTCTACGTTAACTTCACCAATTAGTGAAGATAAACCACGACCTAATCCTTTTTTAATTTTTTCCATTACGCTGCGCTTCCTATTGTTGCTTCTTGACTGATAAACTCATCTGTAAAACTAAAATATGACTTACTACCAGGGCAAGACTTATCATAGATTAAAACTGGCATTCCGTGAGATGGGGCTTCTGACAATCTGACATTTCTGGGAATCACAGTTGAATAGACTTTTTCTCTAAAATAATCTCTAGCTTCTTTCTCTACCTGTGATGAAAGCTTATTTCTTTTGTCATACATTGTTAACAATATGCCTCTTATTTTTAAATCTGGATTTAAACTTACTTTTATTCTTTCAATGGTCTTCATGAGCTGGGTTACTCCTTCCAAAGCAAAAAATTCTGTTTGAAGAGGCACTAATAATGAATTAGAACATACTAACGCCATTACCGTTAGAAGACTTAATGAGGGAGGGCAGTCTATTAAAACATAATCGTATGAGCCTCTAGAATTGTTTAAATACGCGGCTAATTTTGTCTTTAATATAAAGGCCCTATTACTATCCCCTGCTGTCTCCACCTCTAGTCCAGATAAGTCTACATTAGATGTAATGATATCTAAATTTTCGAGCTTCGTTTTTTTTATTACCACATCAATATTTTTGGTTCCATTCAACACACCATAAATTGTATCGCTTGAGTTATCCAAATTAGATAAACCTAGACCTGTGGTTGCATTTCCTTGTGGGTCAAGGTCAATTACTAAAATCTTTTTGTTGAGTTGAGTTAATCCTGCTGCAAGGTTTATCACCGTTGTAGTTTTGCCGACCCCACCCTTCTGATTTATGACCGAAATAATTTGCATTTTATTTTTTTCTATTAATTTTTTTTACATTAATTAAAAACGAGTCTGCATTTGTTAAACTTTTTTTTTCTGTGTAATCTAATTCCCAATTTTTTTTAGAATTTTCAAAAATTTTTTTTCCACTCTTCCCCATAAAAAAAATTAAATTTTTATATTTTGAAAAATTTTCATATACTAAATCTAAAACAACTGGCATTGGTTTGAATGCTCTAGACATAATTGTTCCTGTTTCTATATTTTTTATCTCAAAAATATTTTTTTGAAAAACTTTTGTATTTAAATTCAACTTTTTCGAAACTTCCTTTAAAAAATGGCTTTTATGATAGCTTTTTTCATAAAGGTGCACATTCATATTATTTTTCATATTTTTTAGTATAATTGCTACAATTATCCCTGGCATCCCCCCTCCGGAGCCAATATCAATAGATGTTTTGCTATTTAAGTCAACAAAATCAATAATTTGTGCAGAATCAATAATATGACGCTCAATTATAGCTTTTTTAGATGCTGTTTTTTGGCTAATAATGTTTATTTTTTTATTTTTTTCAAGAATCATAGATATATAGTTTTCAAAGTCAAAAAATGTTTCACGTGAAACATTTAAGTGATTGATTCTAGAATAAGAATTTAAAATTTCTTGATCCATTAAGCTATATGCTTAATAGACTTTCTTTTGACGTGTGACAACAAAATATATACAGCTGCAGGTGTTATTCCATCTATTCTTAAAGCTTGGCCCATTGTTTTTGGCTTAATTTCCTTAAATTTAGCTTTTACCTCGTTAGATAAACCTGATAACCGATCATAATTAATTTTATCTGGGATAATTAGGTTTTCATCCCTCTTAAATGCTAAAATATCAGCTTTTTGCTTCTTTAAATACCCCCTATAATGAGCATTTATTTCTACCTGTTCATCAATTTCTTTGCTAAAAAAAGGTATATCGGACCATATTTCTCTAATTTTACTCATGTTTACCCCTTTTTGAGTTAAAACTTCGCAAGATGATCTCAATATTCCATCTTTTGCTATTTTTATTCCAAATTTCTCAGCTTTAGAGGGTGAAATCTTGGAATTTGTCATTTTTAAATTTATTTGACTAATTTGATCAAATTTACTCAAATATATTGCTTTTCTCTCATTACCTATTAGACCAATTTCAATTCCCTTTGCAGTTAATCTTTGATCAGCATTATCAGATCTCAAACTCAATCGATATTCTGCCCTTGATGTAAACATACGGTATGGCTCAGCTACTCCTTTAGTCACCAAATCATCGATCATTACTCCAATGTAAGCATCAGATCTATCAAGTATGAATGGTTCCAATTTTTTAACAGACAACGCAGCATTTATTCCAGCTATAAGTCCTTGTGCAGCAGCTTCCTCATACCCTGTTGTTCCGTTAATTTGACCGGCAAGATAGAGATTGCTTATCTTCTTAGTTTCAAGAGTTAGGAATAGTTCACGTGGATCTATATAATCATATTCTATTGCATATCCTGGTCTTAATATGGTAACATTCTCTAAACCATTGATATTATTACATATTTCTTGCTGAACCTCAGCTGGAAGTGATGTTGAAATACCATTTGGATAAATTGTGTAATCATTTAGGCCTTCAGGCTCTAAAAATATCTGATGACGACCTTTATCTGCAAATTTTACTATCTTATCTTCTATAGATGGACAATATCTTGGGCCTACCCCTTTTATGCTACCCGAGTACATAGCGCTCTTTGATAAATTCTTTTCTATAATGTTATGAACCTTTTTGTTTGTATAAGTCATTCGACAAGAAATTTGTTTATTTAGATTTCTTTTAGTTAAGAATGAAAAAAAATAAGGATCATCATCTGCGAATTGTTCTTCTAAGTTTTCAAAATTAATTGTCCTTGAATCTAACCTTGGTGGTGTTCCAGTTTTTAATCTTCCAATTTTAAAATTATATTTTGCTAATTGTTCACTCAAACCTGTAGAAGGTTTTTCGTCGTATCTACCTGCTGGGGTTCTTTCATCACCTATATGTATCAAACCATTCAAAAAAGTCCCTGTTGTAAGTATTATCTTATTAGATAGAATTTTCTTTCCTTCTTTAGTTTCAAACCCACTTATTGAATTTTTATTGAAAATAAACTTTATTACAGGATCAGAAAAAACGCTTAAATTACAATAGTTTAGCAATATTTCTTGCATATATTTACGATAAAGTGATCTGTCTGATTGAGTTCGTGGCCCTCTAACTGCTGGCCCTCTACTTCTATTTAACAATCTAAATTGTATACCTGATTTGTCTGCTACATCTCCCATAACACCATCAAGGGCATCTATTTCTCTAACCAAATGACCTTTGCCCAAACCTCCTATTGCCGGGTTACAGGACATCTCCCCGATAGTTTCTATTTTATGAGTAAATAGAGCAGTGTTCACTCCAAGACGTGCCGAAGCTGCTGCAGCTTCACATCCAGCATGACCTCCTCCAATTACAACTACATCAAATGACAAATCATTTTTCATAATCCAAATCTATATGTGATTATATAATTTACAAGATAGGCTTAATTTTTTGTAAATAAACACTAATTATCAACGTTTTTTGATAAAAAAAGTGCAAAAAACCAACAAAATAGAGTATTACTTGCCAATACAAAAATCGTTGAAAATACTACCTAATATCTCCTCTACGTCAACTTTTCCAACTATCATACCTAAATGTCTCGTAGCTAATCTTAAATCTTCTGCGGCTTTATCAAAATCTTCGATTTCTTTTTTTTGATTAAAGTTATTTAGATGATCCAAACACTGTTGCAAATGTTGTCTGTGTCTCTCTCTTGTAATTAAAATATCATCACTTGTAAGAAATTTATTTTTTAAATTATTTTTTATTTTTAATATTAATTCTTCAATGTTTTTATTTTCTTTAATTGAGATTACAACATGATTTGTTTTTTTAATTTCTCGATCAATATCTTTTTCTAAAAGATCAGATTTATTTATAACTAAAACTGCATTCTCATCTAATAAACCCTTCAAAACATCATTAAAATCAAGGCTTTTTGCATCAACCATAACGAGCTTTAAATCTGCTTGTTCAGCTCTTTTTAGAGATAATTTAATTCCTTTTTTTTCTATTTCGTCTTTAGAGTCTCTTATTCCAGCTGTATCTGAGATTATAACTGGATAACCGTCTATATTTAAATGGGTTTCAATCACGTCTCTAGTTGTACCTGCAATTTCAGAAACGATTGCGACATCACGATTAGATAAGTGATTCATCAAGCTAGATTTACCAGCATTAGTTGGTCCTAGAATAGCAATTTTAAAACCTTCTCTAATTCTCTCTCCAATTTTTTGGTCGTTTAATATTTTTTTAATTTTACTTATTACTTCATCTGAACTGTTTTTGATGTCATCTAAAATATTATTAGGCAGATCTTCCTCTGGAAAATCAATTTTTGCCTCAATATGTGATAAAATTTTTAAAAGTTTTTCTCTAAGAAAATTAAATTGATGAGATGATTTTCCATTCATAATTTTTATTGCTTGTTGTCTTTGAATTTCTGTTTCTGAAGAAATCAAGTCAGCAATACTTTCGGCTTTAAGTAAATTTATTTTTCCATTTTGAAATGCTAGTTTTGTAAATTCACCTGGCTCAGCTAATCTACAATTTTCTATGTCTGAAAGAGAGGAGTGTAGGGCATCCACAACAGCTTTACTGCCATGAACTTGAATTTCAGCCATATCTTCGCCTGTGTAGCTCTCAGGGCCAGGAAACCAAAGGATTAGTCCCTCATCAATCAGCTCAGAAGTGTTGATTTTATTGATTTTTCTTAATGTTGCTACTCTCGGCTTTGGTGGCTCCTTACCAGTTAAAAGTTGAATTACTTTTGAGGTCTCTTGACCTGAAAGTCTTATTACAGCTACACCTGATATACCAGGACCACTCGATAAAGCATAAATTGTCATTCAAAGATTATATCTTCAAATTTATGTCTCTGTAAAACCTAAAATACTAATGAAGGATTTTCTTTAAGCAGGTTTATTCATTGAGTTAAAAAACTCAGCATTATTTTTTGTATCTTTTAGTTTTGAGTTTATGAACTCTATAGCATCCATGGTCCCCATTGGCGCAATTATTCTTCTAAGTACATTCATTTTTTGGAGATCATCTTTATTGAACAATAATTCTTCTCTTCTTGTTCCTGATTTTGTTATATCAATTGCAGGGTATATTCTTTTATCTGCGATTTTTCTATCTAATATTGTTTCGCTATTACCTGTTCCTTTAAATTCTTCAAAAATTACTTCATCCATTCTACTTCCTGTATCAATCAAGGCTGTAGATATAATAGTTAATGAACCACCTTCTTCAATGTTTCTTGCTGCACCAAAAAATCGTTTAGGTCTTTGAAGTGCATTTGCATCAACTCCTCCTGTTAAAACCTTACCTGAACTTGGTATAACCGCATTATATGCTCTTCCTAATCTTGTAATAGAATCTAGTAAAATAATAACATCTTTTTTGTGTTCGGTTAATCTTTTGGCTTTTTCAATAACCATTTCAGCTACCGCAACGTGTCTTTGAGCTGGTTCGTCAAATGTAGAGCTGATCACTTCTCCATTTACAGTTCTTTGCATGTCTGTTACTTCTTCTGGACGTTCGTCAATCAACAGTACCATAAGATAACATTCTGGATAATTTTTTGCTATTGAGTTTGCAATACTTTGTAAAATCATAGTTTTTCCAGCTTTTGGTGGAGAAATTATTATTGATCTTTGTCCTTTTCCAATTGGACTAACGAGGTCAATCAGTCTTGGGGTAAGATCTGCTTTTTTTTCAACTTTAGTTGTTTCAACTTCCATTACCAACTGTTTATCTGGATATAATGGGGTTAAGTTATCAAAAGCAATCTTGTGTCTGGCCTTCTCAGGTTCTTCAAAATTTATTTTACTTACTTGCAATAATGCAAAATATCTCTCTCCCTCTTTAGGAGCTCTGACTGGTCCCTCAACGGTGTCTCCGGTTCTTAAACCAAATTTTCTAATCTGACTTGGGCTAACATATATATCATCTGGTCCAGGTAAATAATTTGATTCCATTGCTCTGAGAAAACCAAAACCATCCTGTAACAATTGTAATACACCTACGCCTGTAATTTCCTCTTTTTCTGCAACTTTTTTTAGAATTGCAAAAAGTATTTCTTGCTTTCTTAATGTGCTAGCGTTTTCTATACCAAGCTCTTCTGCTTGTGTAATAAGCTGTTCAGATGATTTAAGTTTTAATTCTTGAATATTCATGATTATTATTTTGATAAGGACTTATCGATTGATAATAATATATATACTAGAATTGTTTTTTCAACCCTAGATTGGCTTAAAAATAGCCAAAAATACTACGATAATCAAAATTACAGTTGGTATTTCGTTGATAATTCTGAAAAATTTAGCAGACCGGGTATTTGTGGAGTCTTTTAACGAATTAAGGCATCTGCCCAAATAATCGTTATATGCTGATAAAAAAATTACTAAGACAATTTTAATTTGAAACCATAAATGTGAGAAAATTTCAATCCCATTGAGGTATATAATTACTAAACCAAATACCCATGTAAAAATCATTGCGGGTCGCATGATGTAATAAAATAGTCTTCTTTCCATTACCTCAAAAATATCTGTTGCTTCTTTTTTTTCTTTATTTTCAACATGATAAACAAAAATTCTTGGAAGATATAAAAGGCCAGCCATCCAAGAAATAACTGCAATTAAATGCAAAGATTTAAAGAGTAGGTAGGCGTTCATCTATCAAATATTTCTCTCAATTAAAGTCTTTAACAAAACGATATGATCTTCTCTGTCATTTAAACAAGGAACCATGTCAAAATTTTTTCCCCCAGAACTAATAAAGCTGTCTTTGCCTTGAATTAAAATTTCTTCTAAAGTTTCCACGCAGTCTGATGAAAAACCTGGACAAATAGTAAGAACATTTTTAATTCCTTCTTTAGGCAAATTTTCTAGAGTTTTATCAGTATAAGGTTGGAGCCATTCCTGCGGACCAAATCTTGACTGAAACGTAGTTTTCATTTTAATTGAATTGAACTTTTCTGAAAGAAGCCTTGTGGTTTTATGACAATAACAATGATAAGGGTCACCTTTATCAAAATATTTTTTTGGTATTCCGTGATAGGAGGCAAGAATTAAATCAGGTTTCCAATCTATCTCATTTATTTTGCTTCTAATTGAATTCACAAGAGCTTCTATATAAAGCGGTTCAGAGTCGTAATGAGGTATTATCTTTAAAGAAGGTTGCCATCTCATTTTCATTAAAGTTCTGTAAACTTCATCACATACCGTCGCCGTTGTGGCCGCTGCATACTGGGGATATAAAGGCAAAATAACTAAATTTTCACAACCCATCTTATGTAATTTATGGATCTTGCTTTTAATAGAAGGATTTCCATACCTCATTGCAAAATCTATAATTAAGTCATCTTTTGATAATAAGTTTGAAATTTTTTCAGTCTGTTTTTTTGTGTAATAAAGAAGTGGAGACACGTTTTCTTCTTTCATCCAAATTTCTTTGTAAGCTTTTGCTGTCTTCGAAGGTCTAAAATTTAGAATGAACAGATTTAAAATTATTTGCCATATTATTGGATTAACCTCAATAACTCTTCTATCAGAAAGAAATTCTTTTAAATATTTTCTTATGTCGGTCCATTTGGTTGAGTCAGGTGTGCCTAGATTGATTATAAGAACTCCTGTTTTACCATATTTTATAGAAGGATGGTTTTTTTCAATCATTAGTAGTTTTTTACTATCTTTATTAAATTTTCAACCATTTCTGGATTGGTTTCGGGCAAGATACCATGCCCAAGATTAAATATATATGGATGATCTTTGAAAATATCTAAATATTTAGATGCTTCTTTTTTTAAATTTTTATAATCACTTAGAAGAATTTTAGGATCTAATCCACCTTGTATGGGTATTTGAACATCCTTGAGTATCTTTTTAGGATCAACATTATAATCAATACTAATAGCATCAGGTTTAACAATATCACAGAACTCTTTATAGTTTTTTATTTCCCTTGGGAAACATATAACAGGTATTTTTAAAGACTTAATATAATTAACTAAATTTAAAGTAGGTGTGTAAACATAATTTGGTAAATCTTTCTCTTCTAATAAACCTGCCCAACTATCAAAAATTTGGATAACATTCGCACCATTATCAATTTGATTCTTGATATGAAACTTTAGAAATTTTTCAATAATCAGTAAAATCCTATTTATTAAATATTCATCTTTAAAAAAATTTTCTTTTAATTTCTTTTTAGGTGATTGTTGATTAATCATATATACCAGTAATGTCCATGGGGCACCAACAAAACCAATTATATTTTTATTATCTAGGCTTGGATCTAAGCTAACTTTTTTAATTGCCTTATAAATTGGATGGATTTTTTCAACAAAATCGACTTCATCAATTTTAGAAATTTTATTTAAATCTAATTCTCCTAACTTCGGACCAAAATTTTTTTCGAATTCTACTTTTTGTCCCAGTCCATAGGGCAACATCAAAATATCCGAAAATATAATTGCGGCATCTAAATTAAATCTTTTTAAAGGTTGTAAAGTTATTTCTGATGACAAATCATAATTTAGACATAAATTTATAAAATTAGGATTTTTTTTTCTAATTTCTCTAAATTCAGGCAAGTATCTTCCTGCTTGTCTCATAATCCATATAGGATTAAATGAGCAATTTTTTTCAATTATCACTTTATGTAATGGTTTCATAAATAATCTTTTTTAATTATTGTAGTTGTAATATATCCTGTGATTAAAGGTGATTAATTTTTATAAACATAATATTAACAGTTTAATAACATCTTAAGTAAGTAAAATTGTTTAAAATGAAGCTTTTTAAATAATGTTAATTTTTGTGGATTGTTTCAGACTATTTATTATTATTGTGGATAAATAGTAGGTTTTACAAGCTTAATTTGAAAAATATAAAATTGTTAAAATTTATTAAAATAATACAAATTTAATAACAATTTATTCATGACTAATACATATAAAATATATTTAATATCTGATTCCACCGGTGAAACCCTAGATAGAATATTTTTAGCTTTAAAGGCACAATTTTTAAACATTGAATATAAAGTTCATTCATACTCCTTTACTAGAACGGAAAACCAAATATTAAAAATTTTAGAAGAAGCAGAAAAAAATAAAAATTCTATAATTTTGTACACTATAGTAGATAATAATTTAGCTAAATACTTGGCTAATGTGAGTGCAAATAAAAAAATTCCGTGTTTTGGTGTTTTAGGAAACCTGATTTTAAATTTTTCTAAAATCCTTAATCAAAAAGCAACACATGAACCTAGTGGACAGCATATTCTTAATGATGAATATTATGATAGAATTGAAGCGATTCAATTTACCATGAATCATGATGATGGAAATTTAATAAACGAAGTTGATCAATCGGACATTATTCTTGTGGGAGTGAGCAGAACAAGCAAGACCCCGACATCTATTTATCTTGCAAACAAGGGTTTTAAAACATCAAATATTCCTTTAGTAAATGAAAATTCTCTACCTGAGCAATTAAAAAAGAATCCTCAACTCACATGTGTTGTTGGGTTAAGTACAGAGCCTGAAAGATTGGCCGATTTAAGGAAAAATAGGATGAGCTCTTTAAGAGAAAATGAAAACTTTAAATATACTAATTTAGAAAATATTCAAAAAGAAGTGTTAGATGCTAAAAAAACATTTCAAAAATATAAATGGCCTCTTATAGATGTTACCAGGAAATCAGTTGAAGAAACCGCAGCTTCCATAATTAAAATCCACGAAATTTACTCAAATAATGCTAAATAAAATAATCCTTGCCTCTAAAAGTAAAGTTAGAAAAGATATATTAGATAAAAACAATGTTGATAGTATAGTAGAACATTCTAATGTTGATGAAGATATAGTAAAAGAAAGCTTAATCAAAGAAAAAGCAACACCCGAAATTATCTCGAAAAATTTAGCTGAACTTAAAGCAAATAAAGTTAGCTCAAGGAGAATTGATCAAATAGTCTTAGGCGCTGATAGTGTTATAGATTTAGAGGGAAAATTAATATCGAAACCAGAAAATAGAGATGAGGCAATGACTATTTTGAGAAAGTTAAATGGAAAAGTTCATCACTTAATAAGTTCTGTTTGTATTTCTAAAAATGGCAATATGATCTGGAATCATACTGATAAAGCTAAACTTACTATGAAAAATTTTTCTGAAAATGAGTTAAAGAATTATTTGGCAAAAATATCCGACGAAACCTTATATGCTTATAATGTTTATCAAGTTGAGGGTGAGGGAAAAAATTTATTTTCTAAAATAGAAGGGGACGAAAATACAATTATGGGCCTTCCTGTTGACAAAATTAAGGAATATTTGAAAAATTATGAATAAATATTTAGTAATTGGGAACCCCATAGCACACTCCCTGTCCCCGTTATTGCATAATTATTGGTTTAAAAAGTATAAATTTCTTGACTCAATTTATGAGAAAAAAAAGGTTGAGAAAAAAGATTTAAAAAAAATTGTTGAACAAATTAAAAATGATGAAATCAAAGGTGTTAACGTAACGGTTCCATTTAAAAGAGAAATCTTTGACTTAATAGACACAGCTCCACATGAAGTTCAATTTACTAAATCTGTAAACACTTTGGTAAAAGAAAATGACAAAGTTGTAGGATACAATACAGACCAAGAGGGTTTCGAAATTAGTTTGGAGGAAAATGAATGGGATTTTAAAAATAAAAAAGTTTTTATAATCGGGGCAGGAGGTGTTACACCTTCAATTTTATCAAGTTTCATAAGAGCAGATGGAGCAGAAAAGATTTATTTGTCTAACAGAACAAGAAGTAAGGCAGAAGAATTAAAAAAATTTTGGGATAAGGCTATTGATTTTTATCAAATGAATAAAGACACAATAGAAATTATAGATTGGGGAGAAAAGAGCGAGTTATGTGATTTAATAATAAATACAACAAGCGTGGGTTTAACAAGAGATGAGAAATTAGATTTTGATTTTAGCGATTATAACAACAATAAAGAAGCTTTGTTTTATGATTTGATTTATAACCCTAAAGAAACAAATTTTCTTAAAGAAGCTAGAATAAGGGAAAACAAGACAATGAATGGTAAAATGATGTTTTTGTGGCAAGCTCATCTAGCTTTTAAAAAGTGGACGGGGGTTAGTCCAAAAATTGATCAGGAAGTAATTAAATTATTAGATTAATGATTATAATTGGAATTGTGGGTGATATCGGATCTGGCAAAAGTTATGTTGCAAAACTGTTCGGATATCCAGTCTTTAATGCAGATAATGAGGTAACTAAAATTTATAAAAATAGTAAATACTGTTTTAGAAAATTAAAGTACAAGCTACCCAAATACATAAAATCATTCCCAGTAAATAAAACTGAATTAATGAATGCGATATTAGCAAACAAAAAAAATATTTATAAAGTAAACCGAATAGTTCATCCATTGGTTAGAAAGCAAATGAATTTGTTTCTTTTCAAAAACAAAAAGAAAAAATTTGTTATTTTGGATATTCCTTTATTATTAGAAAATAAAATTTACAAAAAAAATTTTTTTTTAGTTTTTATTCAAGCAAAGAAATCAGATATTTCAAAAAGAATTAAAAAACGAAAAAACTTCAATAAGAAACTTTTTAGTAAACTTAAAGAAATTCAACTGCCACTTGATTACAAGAAAAAAAAATCAAATTTTATAATTAAAAACAATTATACAAAAAAAAATATTAAGAGGGACATACAAAATATTTTAAGTAAAATATCATAAATGCTAGAAATTGTTTTAGATACAGAAACTACTGGAATATCTGTTAAAGAAGGGCATAGAATAGTTGAAATTGGGTGTATAGAATTAGATAATTTAATTCCAACTAAAAATAAATTTCATTGTTATTTAAATCCAGAGAGAAAAGTTTCTGAAAAAGCATTTAAAGTGCATGGATATTCAGACGAATTTTTATCAAAGCAAAAAAAATTTAGCGAAATTAGCGAGCAATTTTTAAATTTTATTCAAAATAAAAAATTAATTATTCATAATGCAGAATTTGATCTTTCTCATTTAAACAATGAACTTAAATTATTGGAAAAAAAAGCAATTGAAAATGAAATTGTAGACACCTTGACACTTGCAAGAAACAAATATCCCGGGTCCCAAGTAAGCCTTGATGCGCTTTGTAAGAGGTATAGGATTGATAATTCTAGAAGGGTTCATCACACTGCTTTGATAGATTGTGATCTACTTACAAAAGTATACATTAACCTAATTGACCAAAAAGAACCTACATTTGATTTATCAAGTATAAATAAAGATAATTTAGAATTAAATGATACAGATAACTCATATTTTAAAAAAGTAATAAAACCATCTGTTGAGGAATTAAAAAAACATAAAGAATATTTAAATCAAAATCTAAAAAAAAATTTTTTTTAATTAAATTTTTGATTATACAAATTTTCAAAATCAACCTTCTTGTCAAAATTGATACCATCATATCCAGAATTATGGAGGAGATTTAAAAAACATTTTTCTAAATGAGGATAAATTTTATTTTGAACATCACATAGAATTATTTTTTCAAGCTCTTTTTTTTCCTTAACATCGTCGTCAACTTTTATTATTGTTGCGTAAATAATTTCAAAATGTGATGTTTTTTTATTATTTTCTTTATCCTGAAATTTAAAAGTTGTATGAATTTCAATCATTTTATTTTTTATTGCTTTGGATGTAATGTCTATACCAAGCTGATATTTTGAAATATTATCTTTAACAAATAGAAATGTTTCAACGTCAGGTGTCTCACTTGACATATCTTTAATATATTGACCTAAAATTTTAAATTTTTCTGTCATGGTCATCTTCTATATCTTCATACTCTCCATCAATAAAATCATTATTGCTCTTTTTTTTATGATTAAATTTTTTTGATAAATTACTAAATATTAGTTTTCTAGTTAATGGAAAGATTAATAAAAAACCCAAAACATCAGTTGCAAATCCTGGGATAATCAAAAGTAATGCTGCAAAAGCTATTGCAGCTCCAGAAATTACTTCATAAGCAGGTGTTTCATTTTTGCTTAATTGCAAAAAACCTGACTTAAGAGTGTTAAGTCCTTCATATTTTGCGTAGTAAACACCTACTATTGCAGTTGTAAAAATTAGTAAAATTGTTGTAATTGCCCCTATTTGTGAGCCAATTTTAATTAATAGATAGATTTCAATTATTGGAATTAAAATTATTGCTAATAAAATTGTGTTCATTTGTCCTCAATCTAAATTGCTAGTTGAAATTAATCAACAGAGTAATTACTATTAAGATTATGAATTATAGCTTTGAATACATAGATATTATTTTACTAGCAATGATTGCAGGTTTCATCTTCCTCAGATTAAGAGGAATACTTGGTAAAAGAACAGGATTTGATGGTAAAGCTCCAGCACAATTTAAGGAAATTTTAAAAACTGTTAAACAAGATCAGACAAAAAAAACTAATGAAAATTTTGATGAAGATGCACAAAATGAATTTCTTAAAGGAGCAAAAATTGCATACGAAACAGTAATTACAGATTTTAGTGATAATGATAATAAAATTACAACTAGTAGATCTCTTTTAAACAACGAGGTTTTTGATCAATTTAATCAGGCTTTAAAGGAACGAAGTTCTAGAGGACATTACGCAGAAATTACTTTTATCGGAGTGAACTCGGCAAAAATTAAAGACCACAAGAAAATTGGTAAAATATTAAATGTTACTGTGGATTTTATAGCAGAGGTAATTACATGCATAAGAGATAAAGATAAAAAAATAGTATCAGGCGATCCAGAGAAGATTAAAAAAATTTATGATACTTGGGTTTTCTCTAGAGATATGACTTCTACAAATCCTAATTGGCAGCTTGTTAATATATTAACATAATTGACTGATAATATTTCAGATAAAGATAAGAAAGATTGGGAAAATTTTATTAATAGTAAAGAAAAAATACAAAACAAAGATATTAAATTTCGTGATAAAAAAACTTTTAAAACAAGATCTATAGATTTACATGGTTATACTTTAGATGAGGCTAATAGAACTGTTGAAAATTTTATTAATAAATCCTTCTCAGAAAATGTTAACAAATTAATCGTTGTAACCGGAAAAGGCCTTCACTCTAATAATGAAAAAGATCCTTATGTTTCAAAAGATCTTGGTATCTTAAAATATTCAGTGCCAGAATTTATTACAAATAATCTAGCTTTAATGAATAAAATTAATGAAATTAAGGATGCAAAAATAGAAGATGGAGGGGAAGGAGCATTTTATATATATTTAAAAAAAGTTAAGTAATGCACAACTAATTAAAAACATGATTATTTGGTTAGCCTCGTATCCTAAAAGTGGAAATACTTTTATGAGATCATTATTGTCATCATACTATTTTTCAAAAGATGGAAATTTTGAATTTGATTTACTTAGAGAAATTCAACAATTCCCTCTAACCGAAATATTTCAAAAAATTGGTGTTGATATTAAAGACAAATACTCAGTATCAAAAAACTACATTAAAGCTCAAGAGGAAATTAATAAAAGTAAAAATGTTATTTTTCTTAAAACTCATAGTAGCTTTTGTAAATTGTATAATAAGTATAATTTTTCTGATCTTAAAAATTCATTAGGAGTTATATATATTGTAAGAGATCCAAGAAATGTTGTGACTTCGTTTGCCACTCATAATAGTAAATCAATTGAAAATACAGCTAACCTGCTAATTGATGATTTAGCAGTTGGAAATGAAAATAATGAGGTTGAGGTGTACATGGGATCTTGGAATTTTAATTTTAATTCATGGAAAGTATTCAAATCATCTGATAAATATTTTTTAGTGAAATATGAAGATTTAATCAAAGATACTAGAAAAGTATTCATCGAAACGCTAAAGTTTATTAATCATCTTTCCTTTAAAAAAACTGCAATTAATGAAGAAAAAATTGATAGAGTTATTGAAAGTACAAATTTTTCACGTATGAAAAAAATGGAAATTGAGAAAGGTTTTAATGAAGCCAAGATTGATGAAATCACTGGAAAGAAAATTAACTTTTTTAATTTGGGTCCAAAAAATAATTGGAAAAACCAACTTAAAATTGAAATACAAAATAAATTAGAGCATAAATTTCGAAAAGAAATGTTGGAGTTAGGTTATATTTGATTATCTAAAGAATAAATTTAGAAAGATCTGTATCTTTCACTAAAGTGTCTAAGTTTTTATTAATATATTCTTTATTAATGATAATTTTTTCTCCAGCTCTATCAGTGGCTGAAAAGCTTATTTCATCTAATATTTTCTCAATGATAGTATGTAATCTTCTTGCTCCAATATTTTCAACAGTGGCATTTACCTCTGAAGCTATATTGGCTATTGCATCAATACCATCGTCAGAAAATTCAAGGTCAACATTTTCTGTTTTTAAAAGTGCCACATATTGTTTTATTAAACTAAAATCAGGTTCTCTTAAAATTCTTTTAAAGTCTTCACTAGTTAAAGCTTCAAGCTCAACTCTAATTGGTAATCTTCCTTGTAACTCAGGTAACAGATCAGAGGGCTTTGCAAGCTGGAAGGCTCCAGATGCAATAAATAAAATATGATCCGTTTTGATTGGACCATGTTTAGTATTAACTGTTGTGCCTTCGATTAGGGGTAATAGATCTCTTTGAACACCTTCTCTCGAAACATCTCCACCAACCCTATCTGTTCGTGCTGAAATTTTATCAATTTCGTCAAGAAAAACTATTCCATTGTTTTCTGTTGAAAGCTTTGCAGCTTTAATGATTTTGTCTTGTTCAATTAATTTATCTGATTCATCGTTAATTAAGATTTCATGAGACTCTTTAACTGACATTTTTTTCTTTTTCTCTTTATTTCCCATAGATTTACCAATCATTTCTCCAATGTTGATCATTCCAACATTTGCTCCAGGCATTCCAGGGATCTCAAAAGAGGCACCACCAGAACCAGTATCACTAACAGCTATTTCAATTTCATTATCGTCTAAATCACCATTTCTTAATCTTTTTCTGAAACTTTCTCTTGTTGCTAAACTTGCTTTTTTCCCAACTAAGGCATCTAAAACTTTCTCCTCTGCTGCTTTTTGAGCTTGGGCATAAACTTCTTTTCTTTTTTTTACTTTTTCCATTGAAATAGCAATCTCAATCAAATCCCTAACAATTTGCTCTACATCCCTTCCAACATATCCAACTTCTGTAAATCTTGTAGCTTCAACTTTAACAAAAGGTGCTTCTGCTAATTTTGATAATCTTCTTGAGATTTCGGTTTTTCCTACACCTGTTGGTCCAATCATTAAAATATTTTTTGGCAAAACCTCGTTTTTCATCTCACCTTTAAGGGCTTGTCTTCTCCATCTATTTCTCAAAGCAACCGCGACAGCTCTTTTTGCTTTATTTTGTCCAACTACAAATCTATCTAGTTCTGAAACTATTTCTCTTGGAGATAAAGAACTTACTAAAGAAACTTCTTCTTTTTGATTTTTATCTTTAGGGTGTAGTTGAGTTACGTTTGAATTATCCATTATATTTTTTCAATTTTAACATTATCATTAGTGAATACACATATATCTGCTGCAACTTTAATTGCTTTTTTTGCAACTTCCTCAGCAGACATGCCGCCTTCCATTAAAACTTTTCCAGCAGCAAGAGCGTAATTACCACCCGAACCTATCCCAATTACATCTCCTTCAGGCTCTAGAACATCGCCAGTTCCAGAAATTATATAACTATTATTTTTATCTCCTACTGCCATCAATGCTTCTAATCTTCTTAAATACTTATCTGTTCTCCAATCTTTTGCTAACTCAACAGCGGCTCTAGATAAGTTGCCAGCATGTTTTTCTAATTTTCCTTCTAATCTTTCAAATAAAGTTAATGCATCCGCAGTTGATCCTGCAAATCCTGCTACCACATCTCTTTTTTCAATTTTTCTGACTTTTGAAGCAGTGCTTTTAACAACAGTATTTCCCATACTTACTTGGCCATCACCAGCAACTACTACTTCATCGTTCTTTCTTACTAGTACAATTGTTGTCATATCTAATAAATGGTAACTATTTTTGATACTTCAAGTGTTGAGACTGATATTGATATAGATAGATTATGTATGTATACCATTAAAAATATATGGCTAGAAAAGGAAAAGTATCTCGAAAAACAAAAGAAACTAGCATCAATGTTGAAGTAAATATTGATGGTAAAGGTAAGTACCAAATTGACACTGGTATAGGTTTTTTAAATCACATGCTAGAGCAATTATCAAAGCACTCATTAATTGATTTAAAAGTTAAAGCAAAAGGGGATACTCATATTGATCTTCACCACACTACTGAAGACACAGGTATTGCAATAGGTGAAGCTTTAAAGAAAGCTGCTAAAAAATTCGTAGGAATTAAAAGATATGCTCATACAGTAATTCCGATGGATGAAACATTAACAAGGGTTGCTATTGATGTTTCAAACAGACCTTATCTGATTTGGAAAGTAAAATTGAAAGTAGAGAAACTTGGAGAGATGGATACAGAACTATTTAAAGAATGGTTCCAAGCCTTCTCTCAATCTGCAGGTATTACTATGCACGTTGAAAATATTTATGGTGATAATAGCCACCATATAATTGAATCTTGTTATAAGGCATTAGCAAGATCATTAAGAGTTGCATTAGAGATGGATCCAAGAAATAAGAAAAGTATTCCATCCACTAAAGGCTCATTATAAGTTTAATGAACGTCACAATTGTTGATTATAATTCGGGCAATATAAGCTCGGTAATAAACTCCTTTGAGGAAGTTGCGAAAGACAAGGTAAATATAGAGGTAACTTCAGATTTAAATAAGATTAAATCTTCAGATAAAGTAGTATTACCAGGACAGGGTTCGTTTAAGAGTTGTGTTGATGCTCTTAACAATATCAGTGGTTTAGTTGATGCATTAAGTGAATTTGCGATAAATAATAAAAAACCACTTCTTGGAATTTGCGTTGGTCTTCAAATGTTTGCAGATATTGGCTACGAGGAAACCGAAACTAAAGGTCTTGGTTGGATATCAGGCAAAGTATCAAAAATAGACAACCAAAATGGAAAATACAAACTTCCTCACATTGGTTGGAACCAAATTAATATTGTCAAGGATAGTAAAATTTACAATGATATTCAAAATAATTCACATATGTATTTTGTACACAGTTATGAATTTATTCCAGAAGATAAAAGTGTAATTTCTGCAACAACAGATTATTCATCAAAAATTGCTTGTTCTGTTGAAAAGGATAATATTTTTGGAACTCAATTTCATCCTGAAAAGAGTGATAAAACTGGGCTTAAGATAATCGATAATTTTATAAAATTATAATGAGATCTTTTTTATTTTTAGTTATTTTATTTACTCTAAACTCTTGTGAGACTACTAAAAAAATGAAACTTAATGAAAAAGAAAAAAAACAAAAAAAAATATTGATGGATGTTAATACTAAGCCAAAAATTAAAAATTAAAGAATGAAAATATTTCCAGCAATAGATATCAAGGACAAAAAGTGTGTTAGATTGGTTAAGGGAGATTTTGATAATAAAACTGAATATGAAATGTCTCCAATTAAACAAGCCAGAAACTATAAAAATTATGGGTTTAAAAACTTACATATAGTTGATTTAGATGGAGCTTTAACTGGTGAAACAGTTAATTTGGATATTATTCAAGAAATAGTCACGAAATGTGATCTTAAAATTGAAATAGGTGGAGGTATCAGAAACCTTGAAAGTATTCAGAAATATATTGATGTCGGTGTTGAAAAAGTTATTTTAGGAAGCGCTGCTATAAAAGATAAAAATTTTTTAAAAGAAGCTTGTGAAAAATTTCCAAATAAAATTGCTTTAGGTTTAGATGCAAAAGATGGTTATTTATCTGTCTCTGGATGGAAAGAAAATTCAAATCAATTAACTCTAGATTATTTAAAAGAAGTAAATGATTATGGTGCAAGTAGATTGATTTATACTGATATAAATAGAGATGGAATGAAGCAAAGTCCCAACTTTGAAGAAACAACAAAGGTTGCAGATAGTTCAAATTGTCCTGTAATTATATCTGGTGGGGTTTCCTCAATTGACGACATCAAAAAAGCTAAGGAATTAAATAATAGTAATATCGAGGGGATAATTGTTGGAAAAGCCATTTATGATGGTGATATTAAATTGGATGAATTGGTTAAGGAATTGGATGCTTAAAAATAGAATAATTCCCTGTTTAGATGTTAAAAACGGCCGTGTAGTCAAAGGCATCAACTTTGTTGATCTACAGGATGCAGGTGATCCTGTCGAACAAGCTAAAATTTATTCAGACGGTGGAGCAGATGAAATTTGTTTTTTAGATATTACTGCTTCAAATGAAAATAGAGATACTATTTATGATGTTGTAGAGAAGACTTCTAGGAAATGTTTTGTACCATTGACTGTTGGTGGTGGTGTAAGAAATGTTGAGGATATCAATAAACTACTTAACTGCGGTGCAGACAAAGTATCAATTAATACTGCTGCAGTTCAAAATCCAGAAGTAGTAGTAGAAAGTTCTAAAAAATTTGGGTCTCAATGCATCGTGGTAGCGATTGATGCTAAAAAAAGTGGAGATAAATGGGAAATTTTCACTCATGGAGGTAGAAATAATACCGGCATTGATGCGATTGAATATGCTAAAAAAATGGAAGATAGCGGGGCAGGAGAGCTTCTAGTTACTTCTATGGATAGGGATGGCACCCAAGTTGGTTATGATATAGAGCTTATGTCTAAGATTTCATCTATGGTGAATGTTCCAGTTATTGCTTCAGGTGGAGTAGGAAATCTAGATCATTTAGTAGATGGAATTAAATTAGGAAATGCTAGTGCAGTTCTAGCAGCATCAATATTTCACTATGGTAAACATTCTGTAAAAGAAGCTAAGGAGTATTTGGATTCAAAAGGAATTCCTGTTAGAATTTAATATGCTCAGTACATTAGAAAACTTAATCAAACTTGCACGAGAAAGAAAATCTTCACCTGTTGAAGGTTCTTACACAAATAAACTGCTTACTGACATATCATTAAGCAAGGCAAAAGTTTTAGAGGAAGTTAACGAACTGATAGAGGCTGTGGAGGAAAATTCTAATAAGGTCCATGAAGCAGCAGATGTATTTTACCATTTGTTAATGTATCTTGAGGCAAATGACATTAAAATTGAAGATGTAATGTCAGAATTAGAAAAAAGGAGAAAATGAGTTACGACGACAATAATATTTTTGCAAAAATTTTACGTGGAGAAATACCGTGTAACAAGATTTATGAGGATGATTTTGTTTTGTCGTTTCATGACATCAATCCACAAAAAAAAATTCATGCTTTAGTTATTCCAAAAGGTAAATATATTGATTTAGATGATTTTAGTCTGAATGCCTCTCCAGAGGAAATGGTTGGATTATTAAAAGGTATCCATATAGTTGCAAAAAAACTTGGTATTTCAACAGAAGTAGGTAAGGGCTATAGAGCTTTGGCTAATATTAGTGATCACGGTGGACAGGAGGTTCCTCACTTACATTTTCATTTATTTGGGGGCGAAAAAGTGGGGAAAATGGTTGAGTGACCTCGGAAGTTAAAAGAAATTATCTAGAAATAAACTCACTTCAAGATTTAAAAGAAGGAAAAAAACCTTCAAATGACTACTCTTTAAATTTGATTGATCCAATAAATTTTCAATTAAATAAATTTTTTTATAAAACAATTGGGAAAAACCATAATTGGATGGATAGATTATCATGGTCAGAGGAAAATTGGATCAATTATGTTTCCTCTCAAAATGTCCGAACATATGTTTTTAAATTAAAAGAAGATCTTGTAGGATTTTTTGAATTAATTTTCCATTTTGAAAAAAATGAAACTGAAATCGCTTACTTTGGAATATTAGAGGAGTATCAAAACAAGAAACTAGGTTCTTATTTACTGTCAGAAGCTATTAAACTATCTTTTCAGAATCATACTAAAAGAGTTTGGGTACATACTTGTTCATTGGATCATAAAAATGCATTAAAAAATTATATTTCAAGAGGTATGAAAATTTATAAAACTGAAACTTTAAATATTTAATTTTGAACTGGAAGTTTAAATAAATTTTTAGGAAGTATTCTATTTTTACTTATTGGTGATAGAAAAGTAATATTAAAATTTTGATACAGATCAATATTTTGCCAACCAATTAATTCAAAGGTTTTATTATCAAAAAATACGCTTATTTCATTATCTTTTTCTGAAATTTTAAAATTAATAAGATGTTTATCAACAACTGTTTCAGTTATATTATAAATTTTATCTATAAGAAAATTTTTATCTAAAATTAAATTTAAAGCAGTCTTTTCAAGTGGATATCTATAAAAACTTGTATTTGTTTTAATTACCAAAGATTTTCCATTTGAAACTAAAATTTTATTATTGCTCGCAATATATTTACAAAAAATTTTTTTTGGATATTCAAGAGTACAACTTCCTTTTTCTATTTTACCATTTATATTTTGTTCAAATGCAAAATCAACATTATCAGTATCTTCTAAGTTTTGAATTATTTTATTTTTAACCTCAGCGTTAGAAAACGATATAAAAAAAAATAAAAAAAATATTGGAAAATATCTTAACATTATAGCACATCTCTTTTTCCAACATGATTTGCTTTGCTTACAATTCCTTCTGATTCCATCATATCAATTATTCTTGCAGCCCTGTTGTATCCTATCTGAAGTTTTCTTTGAAGGAATGATGTTGATGCTTTACCCTCAGATCGGATTAGATCTAATGCTTGACTATAAAGCTCATCTTTTTCTCCTTGATTTTGATTGTCACCAATCTCTTTTTCGTCTGCAAAATTTAATATTTCGTCCACGTAATCTGGCTCAGCTTGTGATCTCAAAGAGTTATTTACCTTTTCTATTTCAATATCAGAGACAAAGGGGGCATGAATTCTTACAATTCGATTAGCAGAAGACATGTACAACATGTCTCCTTTTCCTAACAATTGTTCGGCCCCTTGTTCTCCAAGGATTGTTCGGCTGTCTATTTTCGAGGTTACCTGGAAAGATATACGAGTTGGAAAATTTGCTTTAATCGTACCGGTAATTACATCCACACTTGGCCTTTGCGTTGCCATAATAATATGAATTCCAGCAGCCCTGGCCATTTGAGAGAGTTTTTGAATGTAATTTTCAATTTCTTTACCAGCCACCAACATTAAATCAGACATTTCATCGACAACAACAACTATATAAGGCATTGGAAGTTTATGCTTTGAATTATAACCATCAATATTTCTAACTCCTTCTTTTGTCATTAATCTGTATCTACTTTCCATTTCTTTAACTACCCATCCAAGAACCGAAGCAGCTTTTTTTGCTTCTGTGATCACGGGACATAACAAATGAGGAATACCCTCGTATGTCGAAAGTTCAAGCATTTTAGGGTCAATTAAAATAAATTTACATTTTTCAGGTGTATGTCGATATAGCAGAGATAGAATAATTGTATTAATACAAACAGACTTACCAGATCCTGTTGTTCCAGCTATTAGCAAATGAGGCATAGAAGATAAATCTCCAACAATTGGGTTTCCAGAAATACCCTTTCCTAATGCAATAGGTAATTTGATTTCTCTTTTTTTAAAATCACTATTAGTTAAAATTTCGCTTAAATAAACATTTTCTCTTGAGTTATTTGGAAGCTCTATACCAACTGTATTACTTCCAGGTATTGTTGAAATCCTTGCAGACTCAGAACTTGTATTTCTCGCAATATCATCAGATAAATTAATTATTTTTGAAACCTTAACACCTGCAGCAGGTTCAAATTCATGAAGAGTTACAACTGGCCCACGATTAACTTTTTTTATATTACCGTTAACACCGAAATCTAATAATATTTTTTCTAAAAATTCTTGATTATGAGTTTCGTTATTTCCAGAATTATCTCTTTCTTTTTTGGTTGGAGTTTTTAATAAATCTACGTTAGGAAGTTTAAATCTTATATTATTACTGTTTTTATTTTCTGCTTTGATGAAAGGCAAATCTTCTTGAATAAGATTTTTAATTTCATCTTGA